>NZ_CP024923.1:3107500-3707500 GCF_002796605.1 Sphingomonas psychrotolerans | reverse complement strand
GAAGAGAACCATGTAGTTGCCGCCGGTGGCATCGAGGATGCGCCCCACGGCCATCGCGACGAACATGCCGCAAATGCCTGCCGCGAAGCCGCCGATGCCGATCACCGAGCTCACCGCGCGGGCGGGCAAAGTGTCCGATACGATCGTGTAGAGATTGGCCGAAAGCCCCTGATGCCCGGCCGCGGCGAGCGCGATCAGCAGCACCGCGCTCCACATGCTCGACACGCCGGACACGAACACGACCGGCATTGTGCACGCCGCCATCAACGCCATCGCCACGATCCGCGCAGGCACTGCGGGCATCCCGCCCTGCACCAGCCGCGACGAGATCCAGCCGCCAAGGATGCTGCCGACATCGGCGACCAGATAGATCGTCACCAGCGGCGCGATCGACGTCATCATGTTCATGCCGAAGCGGGTGTGGAGGAAGCCGGGCACCCAATTGAGATAGAACCACCAGACCGGGCTGGTCAGCAGCATGCCCAAAGCATAGGCGCAGGTGCCGCGATAGCGGAGCAGCGACAGCCACGGCACGCGTTCCGGGCTCGGTTCGTCGCCGCTGCGGATATAAGCGAGTTCCTCGGCCGAGACGCGACGCTGCCGCTCGGGCACTTCGTAGAAGCGCAGCCAGAGCACCAGCCAGATAATCCCGAGCGCCCCCGCGATCAGGAACGCCGCGCGCCAGCCGACCAATGCGACGACGAACGGCAGCGAGATCGGCGTGACGATCGCGCCGATATTGCTGCCGGCGTTGAACAGGCCGGTCGCGAAGGCGCGCTCTTTGGCGGGAAACCATTCGCGCACCGCCTTGATCGACGCCGGGAAATTGCCGCCTTCCGAAAGGCCCAGCGCGCCGCGCGCGAACTTGAATCCGATCACGCTCGACATCAGCCCGTGCAGCGCCGCGCTGATGCTCCAGCCGGCGACCGCCAGACCCAGCCCGCGCCGCACGCCGATCAGATCCATCATCCGCCCGCCGAACAGATAGCCAAAGGCATACATCAGCGAGAAAGTGGCGACGATGTCGCCATATTCGGTTTCGGACCAGCCGAGTTCAGCGTCCAGCGTTGGCTTCAACAGGCCGAAGATCTGCCGGTCGATGTAGCAGATGGTGGTCGATGCGAAGAGCAATGCGACCACCACCCAGCGATACCGTCCCGCGGGCTTCGCAGCCGGCGCCGTGATCGTCGCGGCTGGCGCGCTGACGATGGGGGTCATGGGGGTTGCTTCCTCTCCGGACCGCAATTTCCGCACGACGCGATTGCCATCCTGTATTACAGGTTTGGAGCATTTGAGTAAGCAAGGCAAGCCAGTTTTTGCTTTGCGCACGCTGGGCCGCTGCTAATGCGGTAAGACAGGCTGGGCATACGGCGCGCTCTGGGGAGAGATGATTTGCCGGCGATCGCGAATGAAACCGTGACCGTTCCTTCGAAAAGCGGACTGGTCGATCTAGTGATCGAATATCTCCGCGATCACGTCGCGACCGAGCGCCTGCGCCCTGGATCGAAACTGCCGAGCGAGACAGCGATCAGCACCACTCTGGGCGTCAGCCGCCCCGTGGTTCGCGAGGCGATGCGCGCGCTGGCGGGCACCGGGTTGGTCGAAATGGCAGTCGGCAAGCGGGCGACGATCGTGTCGGTCGACGGCGAGATGATCTCGCGCGTGATCGAAAACGCCGTGCTGATTGGCCAGGCGGGCGCGCCCGACATCCTCGAAATGCGTCGCGGTATCGAGATCACCATGGTCACCCTCGCCGCATCGCGCCGCACCGATGCGGAGGCCGCAGCGCTCGGGGCGATCATCGAGGAAATGGCCGGGCTGCTCGGCGACGCCGATCGCTACGCCGAACTCGACATGCGCCTGCACATGACTTTGGCCAAGGCGACCGGCAACCCGCTCTATCCCTTGCTGATCGAGGCGTTCCGCCAGCTGATCCAGGCGTCGATGCTCGAGGGGCTCGAACGCTGGGCGGCCACGCCCAAGCTCCAGCGCGTTCAGGACCTGCACGTCGAGATCGTCAAGGCGGTGATCGACAAGGATCCCGGCCGGGCCGGGCAGGCGATGGCGCAGCATTTCGACGACGCGATCAACGCGATCCTGGGTCCGCTCGTCGACGATGGCCCGAACGGCTAGCCGATCCACGCGACGCTGCCGATCTGCACGTCGCTGCTGCCGGTCGCCTTCACTGCAAGCGCGGCCGGCGCCGATGCGCGCACCCCATGGATCTGCGCGCCGGCCACATCGTCGAGCACGATCGCGGGTCGTGCGTCGGGCTGGTCGGTGGTGAAGCTCACATCCTTCGCCGCCACGCCGCGTGCGTGCCGGACGTAGAGCCCGAATGCCGGCAACGTTCCCATGAAACTGGGTTCCAGACTCGAATTGCGCCGCTCCGGGGGAATGCGCGCCGCATCCTCGGGCGTGCCGCCACCCGAACAGCGGACATGGACATTGGTCAGTGTGACGTCCTCGATCGCCTTGTCCTCGATCCCGACCACGCCGCACGGATAGCGCCCGTCGGCGCCCGATACGTTGATGTCCGAGAAGCGCACGCGCCGCACCGTCGCGACCGGCGCGCCTTCCGGCGCGCGCTGGCGGGCGGAGAGGCGGACGAACAAGGGGTGGTTGACGATGTTGCGCATCGTGATGTTGGAGAAGGTGACGTCCTCCAGCGTGCCGCCGTCAATCGCGCCCATCTGCAAGCCGCGGCTGTTCTCGCAAGTGCAGTCGGTCACCAACACGTTGCGAAAGCCGCCGACGCTGTCGGTACCGAGCTTGATCCGGCCGAGCACCCCGACCTTGTCGGTCGAGACATAATCGGATTTGCGATAGCTCCCGTCGAACATCGCGCCCAGCGCATAGCCGCTGGTCTTGCACCCGATCACCGTCAGGTCCTCGCAGACGATCCGGCGATTGAGCGCGTACGAACTCTTCAGGCAGATCGCGTCGTCCTTGTGCGCATTGACGATGCAATTGGCGACGCGGACGTTGCGGCAACAATCGATATCGATGCCGTCGCGATCGGTGTCGACGGTCAGATTGTCGATCGTCACGTTGCTGCAGCCCAGCACATAGACTGCGAAATGGCCGCCCTGCAGCACGGTGAAGTCGCGCAGCAGCACGTTGCGGCTTTCCTTGAACGCCACTGCCTTGTTGCCGCGCCCTTGCTGCTCGCGCTCAGCCGGATCGGTCAGCCGCGCCTGCTCGGGGGTAAGGCCCAGCGATTGTGGCAACCGGAAACCGGGCATGCCGTGCCAGCGCGGTCCCGGCCCTTCGCGCTCGAGCCCCAGCCCGTGGATCAGCCCCTTGCCGATGATCGCGACGTTGTTGACCCCGTCGCCGTAAATCAGGCTGGTATGGTTATGGTACACGCCGAAATCGGTGAACTGCTCCTCGAAGGCCCCTTCGGGCAGGTCGTAATGGCGGCCATGCGTATCCGGATCGGCGGCGACGATCACCGATCCGGCGGACAATACCAAAGTGATGTTGTCCTTCAGCCGGATCGAGAAGCAGAGATAGCGCCCCGGGGGCACGATCACGGTGCCGCCCCCTGCCCGCGCCGCGGCGGCGATCGCGCGGTTGATCGCCGCGCTGTCGATCGCCCTGCCGTCGCCCTTCGCGCCATAATCGCGCACGTCGTGGAAGCTGCGGAGCGCCCCGCTCGCCCGCACCGGCAGCGCCGCGGTGGCGAAGGCGGCGCCGAGCCCGAGCGTCACGGCGCGACGGCCGAACTCGGCATTGGCCAGCAGCAATGGCGATGCGCCCACCGGTCACTCCCCTGATTTTGATGTTGTGAGCCGGATGTAGCCGCCCTATCCTGTAAGACAAGTTTTATCGGGAGGGGAATGCGCGATGCGCATCGAGACGTTCGAGACCTGGATCTGCAAGCGTCCCAAGGGTCTGTTCGACGAAGACCGGCAGGGCGCAGCACCGATGCCGTGGAGCTACGGCGTCGGCAAGATCATTACGTCGGACGGGATCGAAGGCATCGCCACTTTCTGGGCGGCGCGATCGGGCGCGGTAACCGATGCCTATCTGTCCGACGTGATCGCGCCGGTGATCCTCGGGCGCAGCATCCACGACCGCGAGAAGATCTGGCACGATTTCTGGAACATCGACCGCCACGGCGCCTTCTTCCCGGTCTTCCTCCCCGGCCCGATCGACGTGGCTTTGTGGGACGCCGCGGCGCGCACCGCCGAGCTGCCGCTGCACCAATATATCGGCAGCTACCGCACCAGCATGCCCGTCTATGCCAGCAGCCTGTGGCTGCCCGGGGTCGACGATTATGTGCGCGAGGCGCTGGCCTACAAGGCGCGCGGCTTCAAGGCGTACAAGGTTCATCCGTGCGGCCCCAGCGGCATGGACATGGAGATCCACGCCGCGGTGCGCGCGGCAGTCGGCCCCGACATGATCCTCATGAGCGACCCGGTTTCCGAATACACCCTGCACGAAGCGATCAAGGTCGCGCGGCACATGGAAAGCCTCGATTATTATTGGCTGGAAGAACCGTTCCGCGACTATGAGCTCGACAAATATGCCAAGCTCAGCGCCGCGGTCGATATTCCGATCGTCGGCACCGAAACCACGCGCGGCGGCCCGTGGGGAGTAGCGCAAGCGATCCGCGACAATGCCGTCGACATGGTCCGCGCCGACGTGTCGTGGAAGGGCGGGATCACCGGCACGCTGAAGGTCTGCCACCTCGCTGAAGCGCACGGGATGAACTGCGAACTGCACACCACGACGATGGGGCCGATGGACGTGGCCAACCTCCACGTCGCCTGCGCGGTGCGCAATTCGGAATATTTCGAGCTGTTCGTTCCCGAAGACACCTTCCAGGTCCCGATGAAGCAGAGCCTGCGCGATTTGATGGACGCCGACTGCAATATCCACGTGCCAACCGGTCCGGGCCTCGGCATCGATGTGGATTGGGACCTGGTCGACGACAATTGCGTGTCGCACCACCGGTTCACCGCACGCCCTGACGCCTGAATATCGCCTCACCAGCAAGGAGAGGCTGCCGCGGGCCGGTAGCCGCAAGGGAATCATGCGGTAGCCGCCCCGGCATGAATTGCTGTCCGTTGCCGGGGCGACGGCTGTCCCCCTAGCGACGGTTAGATGAACGAAAGCGATATGCCACCGGGAATGGGACCGGGGCGTGGCCGCATCGTTTCCGGGCCCTTCCGAAAGGGGCAGCCGGGGTGCCCGGTGCTCTCGTCCAGTTCTTGCGTCCCGGCTCTATTTCCGTTCGAATGCCGTCTAGGACTCGCGATATCATCTTTGCCGTCGGTTCGGCGGTGCGCCTCCCGGGCGAATAGCCCGGCGAAAAACACGGCGGCGAAGCTAGAATGATCGGCCGTCGGAAGCCGTCTTCGCGCGTACCGGCCCGTCCCGTGAAACGGGCTGAACATTCGCCTGTTGCAAAATATTGGCGTAATCGCATTGTTGGGGCAGGATTCGAGGGGTAGGCAAAGTGCGATTTCGGACAGTCTGGCCATATCTGGCCGCGTTGTTGAGCTTTGCCTCGGCGCTTCCCGCCGCCGCGCAGGATTCGCTGTCGGATCCCGCGGGATCGGGCGTGATCGTGTCCGCGGTGCGCTGGCTCGAGGGGACGTTGCTGGGAACGGTCGCAACCGTCGTGGCGGTGATCGCGGTCGCCACGGTGGGGCTGTTGATGCTCACCGGCCGGATCAACTGGCGCTATGGCGCAACGGTTATCCTGGGCTGCTTCATCCTGTTCGGCGCTGCCAGCATCGTCGCCGGGATCCAGTCGACCGCGCAACTGGGACAATAGGATGAACGGTCTCGAGCAAGACCAGTTGTTCGTCGCGCTCACGCGTCCGCAGATGTTCGCGGGCGTCACCTACAGCTATTTCATCGCCAATGCGGTCATCGCGACCGAATTGTTCCTGATCTTCAAGTCGCCCTGGGCAGTCGTGGTGGCGCTCGCCATTCATTTCGCGGGCGTGATCCTCTGCCTGCGCGAGCCGCGCTTCTTCGATCTGTGGCTGACCCGGCTCGGCCGCTGCCCGCGGGTACGCAACTATGCGATCTGGCGATGCAACTCCTACCGGCCCTGACCAGCGATCCCGGGGTCGTGCGGCGCGAGGCGCCGGCCGGGCGCCATTTGCCTTATGCCCGGCACGTCGACGATCGCACGATCGAGACGCGCGACGGGCTGCTGATGCAGGTGCTCCACCTGCGCGGCCTGTTGTTCGAGACCGCCGACACCGATGAGATCAACTATCGCAAGCGGCTGCGCGATGCGATGCTCCAGTCGATCGGGTCGTCGCGCTTCGCAGTCTACAGCCATGTCGTCCGGCGGCGCGTCGATGCGGGGCTGACCGCCGATTTCCCCGACGCCTTTTCGGCCCGGCTTGACGCGACGTGGAACGCGCGGCTCGCGCAGAAAAAATTGTACGTCAACGACCTGTTTCTGACCCTCGTCCGGCGCCCGTTGCCGGGTCGCATCGGCCTTCTCGACCGGCTGCGCGGCGGCACGACGGAGGCGAGCACCGGACATGAATTGCGCCAGCTCGACGTCGCCCGCGATGCGCTGCTCGCGGCTTTGGGCAGCTACGACCCGCGGCTGCTCGGCGTCTATCAGACGCCGCAGGGCACCTGTTCGGAACCGCTCGAATTCCTGTCGTCGCTGTACAATGGCGAGGTGCGGCCAGTGCTGCTGCCGCTGCAGGATCTCGGCGCCTATCTGCCCTATCGCCGGGTGAGCTTCGGCCAGGAGACGGTCGAGCTCGGCCCGACGGGCACGCTGGCGCGCAGCTTCACCGGGCTCATCTCGATCAAGGACTATCCCGGTCAGACCGCGCCCGGCATGCTCGACGAGCTGCTGCGGCTGCCGTTCGAGCTGACCGTCGCGCAGAGCTTCGGCTTCGTCGAACGGCAGGCGGCGCTGTCGAAGATGAACCTCGCGCTCCGGCGGATGCGCTCGGCCGAGGACGAGGCAGTGAGCCTGCGCGCCGACCTGTCCGGCGCCAAGGACGATGTTGCCGCCGGCCGCGCCGGTTTCGGCGAGCATCACATGACGATCGCGGTGCAGGGCGGCACGCCGGCCCAGGTCGACGAAGGCGTCGCCGAGGTCCAGGCGGTGCTCGCCGATATGGGGATCATCGCGGTTCGGGAGGAGATCGCCCTCGAGCCGGCGTTCTGGGCGCAATTCCCCGGCAATTTCAAATATATCGCACGGCGCGGCCTGATCTCGACGAGCAATTTCGCGGGGTTCGCCAGCGGCCACAATCTGCCGCAGGGGCGTGCCGCCGGCAATCACTGGGGCGATGCGGTGACTCTGCTCGAGACCACCGCCGCGGGTCCCTATTATTTCAATTTCCACCAGGGCGATCTCGGCAATTTCACGGTGATCGGGCCGTCGGGATCGGGCAAGACCGTGGTGCTCAACTTCCTCCTCGCCCAGGCGCGCAAATTCGCCCCGCGGATCATCTTCTTCGACAAGGACCGCGGCGCCGAGCTATTTCTGCGCGCGATCGGCGGCCGCTACGATCTGCTGCGCCCCGGCACGCCTTCGGGCCTCAACCCGCTGCAGATCGACGACAATCCCGCCAACCGCCAGTTCCTGATCGACTGGATCGCATTGCTGGCGGGCGGCGCCGACATCGAAGAGATTGCGCGGATCAAGGACGCGATCGACGCCAATTTCGGCCAGCCGATCGAGCAAAGGCGCCTGCGCCACCTCGCCGAACTGTTCCGTGGCGGCCACCGTCCGCATGGCGCCGATTTGTGGGCGCGGCTGCGCCCGTGGTGGGGCGAAGGCGAACGCGCCTGGCTTTTCGACAACGAAAGCGACGAGACCGATCTCACCGCCGACACGGTCGGCTTCGACATGACCCAGATCCTCGACGATCCGGCGATGCGCACCCCGGCGATGATGTATCTCTTCCACCGGGTCGAGGAGCGGCTCGACGGCACTGCGGCGATCATCGTGGTCGACGAGGGCTGGAAGGCGCTCGACGACGACGTCTTCGTCCGGCGGATCAAGGATTGGGAAAAGACGATCCGCAAAAGGAACGGCATCGTCGGCTTCGCCACCCAGAGCGCGCAGGACGCGCTCGAGAGCCGCATCGCCAGCGCGATCATCGAACAGGCCGCGACCCAGATCTTCATGGCCAACCCGAAGGCGCGCGCCGACGATTATGTCCACGGCTTCGGCCTGACGCCGCACGAGTTCGAGCTGATCCGCACGCTTCCTGACAATGCCCATTGCTTCCTGATCAAGCATGGCAACGAGAGCGTCGTCGCCCGGCTCAACCTGACCGGCGAGCGCGACCTGCTCACCATCCTGTCGGGGCGCGAACGCACCGTCCGGCTGCTCGACGACATCCGCGCCACCAGCGGCGACGATCCGGCGGACTGGCTGCCGCGCCTGCTGGAAGTGGCATGAGCATTCCCTGCCCCGGCGTGGTCGACGACGCGTTCCTCCAGAGCGTGCTCGGCTTTGTCGACTGCCAGGCCCAGACGCTCGGCGCTGCCGGCTATCAGGCGCTGTCGGCGCCAGGATCGCCGCTGTCGCTGTTTCTCACCGGGCTGCTCACTCTGTTCGTTGCGTTCGTCGGCTATCGCATGCTGCTGGGCGAAACGCCGGGGATGCGCGACGGCGTACTCGCTCTGGTCAAAGTCGGCATCGTGCTGGCGATGGCGACCAGCTGGCCGGCCTATCGGACCCTGCTCTACGACACCGTCTTCCATGGACCCGCCGAACTGGTCTCCAGCGTTGGCGCGCCGGCCGGCCTCCCCGGCACGACCGGCGGCATGGCCACGCGACTCGAGCTCGTCGATCAGGCCTTGCTCGCACTTGGGCGACTGGAGATCGCCGCCGTCAACACGACCGGCGAGATCCGCGTCGTCGACGGCCGCGAAGTCGTGGTGCCGCCGCCTCAGCGCGATCCGCAGACCATCTTCGGCCCGACTGCATTGGGCACCGCACGCTGGGTGTTCCTGACCGCCACCATCGCCGCCTTCGCCTCGGTCCGGCTACTCGCCGGCCTGCTGCTCGCGCTCGGCCCCTTCTTCGTAGCCTTCCTGCTGTTCGAGGCGACGCGCGGCCTGTTCGACGGGTGGATACGCGCGCTCGCTGCGGCGATGCTTGGCGCAGTGGCCGCGACGTTGCTGCTCGCGGTCGAGCTTGCCTTGCTCGAACCGTGGCTGACGGAGCTGATCGCGCGGCGCGAGGCGACCTTGCCGATCGGCGGCGCGCCGACCGAGCTGTTGGCGGTGACTTCCGCCTTCGCGCTGGCATTGGTCGCCGGGCTCGGCATGGCGGCGCGACTGGCCGTCGCCTTCCGCCTGCCGCCGCGCTGGCGGACCGTGCCGGCACAGATCATCGCCGATCTTCGCGCCGACAGTCGCGCCCGCGCGCCGCTCGCCGAACGCCACGCGCACACCCCCGCCGAGCAATTGTCGCGCGCCGCCGCGGTGGCCGAGGCCGTGGCGCATAGCCAGCGCCGTGAGGCAGCGGCTGCCGGTACCGGGGTCGGCGGCATCCCGGCGCAGGCTGCGATCAAGACCGCCACCGGGCGCGACATGCCGGCGGCGGCGCCGGCACCGCTCGGCCAGAGCCACCGCCGTCGAACCCAGAGCCGGGTCTCCGCGGGTGCGGCGCGAAGGGACAGCAACGCATGAAGAACAAGGCGCGCGAAGCGCTCGACGCTTATTATCGCGAGGCCGGGAGCTGGGCGGAGGACCGGCAAACGACCTTGCGTGCCTCGCGCCGCGCCGCGTGGATCGTTGCAGCCATCGCCACTGCGGTCGCGCTGATGCTCGCGCTCGCGCTGCTGCTCCTGATGCCGCTCAAGACGGTCGAGCCCTATACGTTGCTCGTCGACAAGCAGACCGGCTTCGTCCAGGCGCTCAAGCCGCTCGACCCGCAGCAGGTGAGTGGCAACACCGCACTCACCCAAAGCTTCCTCGTCCAATATGTCATCGCGCGCGAGAGCTTCGACATCTCCGCCGTACAGGCCAATTACCGCAAGGTCTCCTTGTGGTCGCAGGGCGACGCGCGCACGGCCTATGTCGCGAGTGTCCAGGCTTCCAACCCGGACAGCCCGTTGGCCAGGCTCCCCCGCAGCACGGTGATCGAGACGCGCGTGAAGAGCGTGTCGCCGCTCGGCCAGAACGCGGCTTTGGTCCGCTTCGACACGATCCGGCGCGATGCGGGCGGCCGCACCGAGCCGCCGCGGGCCTGGGTATCGGTGATCCGCTATCGTTACGCGGGCGAGCCGATGAGTCTCGAGGATCGCTTCGTGAACCCGCTGGGCTTCGAAGTGACGCGCTATCAGCGCAACGCCGAAGCCCCGCCGCCCCCCGAACCCGGCCCGACCGCGATGCCGCAGCCCCGCGCGACTCTGGCCCCGCTCGCGCCCGCGACTCCGCAGCCGGCGCCGCGTCCCGCCCGGCCCGAGGTGGAGTTGTGAGACGGTGGTTGGTCATCGCGCTGATCTTCGCGCCCGCGGCTGCACTGGCGCAGTCCGCATTGCCCCCGCTCCCGCCCAATCCGCGCTTCCAGTCGGTCGAATATAGTCCGGACACGGTGTTCACCCTGCGC
Organism: Sphingomonas psychrotolerans; assembly: GCF_002796605.1. Classification (NCBI taxonomy): domain Bacteria; kingdom Pseudomonadati; phylum Pseudomonadota; class Alphaproteobacteria; order Sphingomonadales; family Sphingomonadaceae; genus Sphingomonas; species Sphingomonas psychrotolerans. Next base: position 3,696,933 of record NZ_CP024923.1, on the reverse strand, counting down.
GCGGCGCCAGGCTATCAGGTGGTGGTGGAGCTCGCCCCGGACGAGCGCATCGAGAATGTCGCGGTCGGCGACAGCGGCGCGTGGCAAGTCACGGCCAATCGCCGCGGCGATCGCCTGTTCGTCAAGGCAGTGCAGCAAGGAGTGACGACCAACATGACGGTGGTCACCGATGCGCGGCTCTATTCATTCGAGCTGGTGCCGCTGCCCGGGCCGACGCTCGACATGGCCTATGCCCTGCGCTTTCGCTATCCCGATCCGTCACCCGATCCGGCGAAGACCGCCGCCGAGACCGAAACCGGTCGCTACAAGATGCGCGGCAGCGAGGCGCTGATCCCGAGCGGCATGCACGACGACGGCACCCATACCTATATCGAATGGCCGCCGGGTCGCACACTGCCGGCGATCTATGCCGTCAACGACGCGGGCAAGGAGACGCTGGTCAACGGCATGATGCGCGAGGGCCGGATGGTGATCGACAGCGTCCAGCAGAAGCTGATCTTCCGCATCGACGACCGCAAGGCGACCGCCGTGCGCGTCGCGGCCGGGGGCCGCTGATGGCGACGGCACCTTCCACCGACCCCCGCACGGCCAGCGAAGCCACTGTCCTTCCGGCAGTCGCGCGGCCGCGATCGGGACCGCCGGTCTGGGCGATCATGCTCGGCGTCGCGCTGGTCGGGCTGCTGCTGTTCGTCGCGCTCGACGCCCGGCGCCGGTCACTGACGGCGCCCGCGGTGCGCGCGCGCTCCGCCGACCTCGTCACCACGCCGGCGCCCCCGCCCGCTTTATATGTTCCCCCCGAGCCCGCGCCGCCACCGCCCGTCATTCAGCCGGTGACGGTGGTGCAGCCGGCCCCGACGTACCGGGCCCCACCCCCGCCATCGCCGCAAGTCATCTACGTCCCCCAGCCGACGGCCGCGCCGGCACCCGCGCCGTTGCCGCCGCGGCGCGCGACGACCGAACCGGCGCTGGTGATCGACACCACCGGCCCCGCGCCGGCCGGCCCCAATGCGCAGGGCGGACCGCAAGTCCAGATGTCGCCGCTCGGCAATCCAGGCGGCAGCCTCGCCGGCGCGCGTGCCGGCGCCGGCGTGCTGGCCAATCGCGCGACGACGGTGCCGCAGGGCACGTTGATCCCCGCAGTGCTCGAGACCGCGCTCGATTCGACGCGGCCGGGGCTCGCCCGCGCGATCGTCTCACGCGACGTTCGCGGCTTCGACGGCAACCGGGTGCTCATCCCGCGCGGCAGCCGGCTGATCGGCGAATATCGCTCGGACGCCGAAGCCGGCCAGAACCGCATGCTGGTCAACTGGATCCGGCTGATCCGCCCCGACGGCGCGACGATCGCGATCGGCTCGCCGGCAGGCGATACGCTCGGACGCGGCGGCATCCGGGCCAGCGTGAACACCCATTTCTTCGAGCGCTTCGCAGGGGCGATTCTGCAATCCGCGCTCGACGTGGGCGTCAATCTCGCCTCGCGCTCGGTGGATTCCTCCGTCGTCCTCCTCCCAGGCGGCGGGCTTCAGGGCGGGGTGATGCGCTTTCCCAATCAAATCCGGCCGACGCTCAAGGTCAAGGCGGCGACCAGCATCTCGATCTTCGTCGCCCGGGATCTCGATTTCACCGGCGTCGAGGGGCGATGACCGGCGCCGCGGCCGAGCGCGAGGGGCAGGTCTATCTTCGCTCCTACCTGGCGCCGCTGACCGGCATGCTCGCGCGGCCCGACGTCACCGACATCTACGTCAACCGTGCACACGAAATCTGGGTGGAGACGCTGGGCGGCGCGATCGAGCGGCACGAAGCCCCCGCGCTCGACAATGCGACGCTCGAGCGGCTCTCCCGCCAGATCGCCGCACTCTCCCATCAGGGGATCAGCCGCGAGCACCCCTTGCTCTCCGCCAGCCTGCCCGACGGCGCACGCGTGCAGATCGCCGCGCCGCCGGCGACCCGCGGACCGATGGCGATAGCGATCCGCAAACATGTCACTTCCGATCTGTCGCTCGCGGACTATGAAACGGCGGGCGCGTTCGATGCGACCCGCCACGGCAGTGAACGCGACGCGGTCAGCGCGCGGCTGGCGGAAATGCTCGCCGCGGGGGACATTGCCGGGATGCTCGCGGCGGCGGTGCGGGCGCGCAAGAACATCCTCGTGTCGGGGGGCACGTCGACCGGCAAGACCACCTTCCTCAACGCACTGATCCGCGAGATCCCCGCCGAGGAGCGGTTGATTCTGATCGAGGACACCCCCGAGCTTCACCAGCATCACGACAATCTGGTCGGGCTGCTCGCGGTGCGCGGCGCGCTCGGCGAGGCGCGGGTGAGCGCCACCGATCTGCTCGCCGCGTCGCTGCGCATGCGCCCCGATCGCATCATCCTCGGCGAGCTGCGCGGCGAGGAAGCCTATGCGTTCCTGCGCGCGGTCAACACGGGGCACCCCGGCTCGATGACCTCGGTCCACGCCGATTCGGCCGAGCGCGCAGTGGAGCAGATCGTGCTGCTGGTGCTCCAGGCAGGCACCCAGCTCGGCCGCGAGGACGTGCGTCACTATGTTCGCAGCACGGTCGACGTGTACGTCCATCTTGCGCGCAGCGGCGGCAAGCGGCGCGTCGCCGAAGTGGTGCTCGCAGCTGGCTAGATCCCGCGGCGCGAAAAGCGGTTCGAGCCTCCGCCAGATGCGCCGATCCGCGCGGTCTGCCGCGTAAGGAGAATCCCCTAACGCCGGGCCGCCGCCGCCGAACCCTCTATAATCACTGGATGAAGGTCCGGAGATAGAGTGATGGCGTTCCTTGCGCGCATGAATATCGGCAAGCGTATATTGATGATCGGTGCGGCCTCGCTTCTGGGGCTGGTGCTCGTGCTGGCATTGTCGATCGGCCGCCTCGATGCGGCGCTCACCCAGAGCTTCGACGAGCGCACGAAGCAGACGCTCGACGTCGCCTATAGCCAGTTCGACCGCTTTCAGGCCGAGGAACGGGCGGGCCGGATGACGCGCGAGCAGGCGCAGGCCGCCGCCAAGGACGCGATCCGGTCGATGCGCTTCGGCAAGGACGATTATTTCTTCATCCTCGATACCGATCACAACATGATCCTCCATCCGGTCAAGCCGGAGAAGGAAGGCAAGAACGTCGCCGACGGCACCGACGCCGACGGCAAGCATCATTATCGCGAGATGGTCGAGGCCGTGAAATCCGACGGCGCCGGCTTCATCTCGTACAATTACGAGTTGCCCGACGGCAAAGGCTCGAAGCCCAAGATTTCCTATGTCCGCGGATACAAGCCGTGGGGCTGGGTGATCGCGACCGGCGTGTTCAATTCGGAGATCCGCGCCGCGGTGAACGACGCGACAATGCGCCTCGGCGCGGTCGTGGTATTCGTCCTGCTCGGCCTCGCCGCGTTGATCCTCGTGATCAGCCGCTCGATCACCGCGCCGCTCGGCCAGATCACGGTACGGATGCGTACCCTCGCCGACGGCGACACCAGGGCCGAAATCCCGGGCGCCGATCGCCGCGACGAGATCGGCAACATGGCCGGTGCGCTCCAGATCTTCCGCGACAATGCCATCGCCAAGGCCGCGGCGGAAGCCGCCAAGGCACAGGCCGACGCCGATCAGCAGGCGATCGTCGCGTTGCTGTCCGAAAAGCTCGAGGCGCTGTCCGAAGGCGATTTGACCGGCACCATCTCGGGCAACGTTCCGCCCACTTACGCGGCGCTAAGCGGCAATTTCAACACTGCGCTGGGCAATCTGCGCGATCTGATCGCGGCGCTTGCCGACGCGTCGCAGAGCATCGAGAGCGGATCGAGCGAGATCGCTGCCGCCTCGGACGACCTCGCGCGCCGCACCGAGAGCAACGCCGCCAGCCTCGAAGAGACGTCCGCGGCACTTTCTCAGATGAACGCCCGATTGAAGTCGAGCGCCGAAGCGGCGGACCGCACCGTCGACCGCGCACAGCAGGCGATCGGGATCGTCGGCTCGGGCCGCGCCACCGCCGAGGAAGCGACCTCGGCGATGGATCGCGTCTCGGGCAGCGCGCAGGGCATCGACGACGTCATCGAAGGCCTCGACAAGATCGCTTTCCAGACCCGCGTTCTCGCAATGAACGCCGCGGTCGAGGCCGGCCGCGCCGGCGAGGCGGGCCGCGGTTTCGCCGTGGTCGCCGATCTGGTCTCGGCACTGGCGATGCGCGCCGAGGAAGAAGCCAAGCGCGCCCGCGAGCAGCTCTCCACCACCCAGAGCGAGATCCGCTCCGCCGTCGACGCAGTGCTCAAGGTCGATGCCGCGCTGGCCGAGATCACCGGCAGCGTCGAGCAGGTCCACCAGTTCGTCGAGACGATGGCGAGCGACAATCGCGCGCAATCCGCCACGATCGGCGAGATCGCCACCGCAGTGAACGTCATGGACCAGTCGACCCAGCAGAATGCGGCGATGGTCGAGCAGACGTCCGCGGCGGCGCGTAATCTCGCCGGCGAAGTCGTCGCGCTCACCCGTCAGTCGGCGCGCTTCAATGTGGGGACGACCGTCAAACGCCCCGCAGCGAAAGCGAGCCCGCCGGCGCAACGGGCGGCTCCCGCGTTCATCGCGGCGAGTCGCGCCGAACCCGAATGGGCCAGCTTCTAGCCAGCCCGATCTCTTCCGCAGCGCGCCGCCAGGGACGGAGCGCCCTCTCTACCCACTCGGTAGCCCGGATGCGCCGTGCGCGGCGTGCACGGCTCCCGCTGCCCTAGCTGGAAATACCAATGCTCCGTCCCCTCACCCGCCTCGCTTTCGGTGTCTCGCTGCTGGCGCTCACGATTGCGCCTGCCGCCGCGCAGACATTCACGCCGATCTCGACCGATCCGGCCGTGCCCGGAAACGAGATTCTGGTCATCGCGGCCTATAACGGATCGTCCGAGACGCCGGGCAAGAAGCAGGACGTGCCCCCAGCGCAGCCCGCCACCCCGCCAAGCGAGGCAACGCCCGAGCGCGCGCCCGCCAATCCCGCGGTCCGCGCCTATCCGCGCCAGGCCGATGGCCACGGCATCAAGCTCGGCGGCTACAATCTATCGCGCTGGGCCGAAGATTGGCGGATGATGCGCGATCCGAAGAAGCGCAAAGATTTCCTCGATCGTCTCAAATACCTGCCGATCGACGCAGCGGGCGATGTCTATCTGACCCTGTCGGGCGAAGTCCGGCTCAGGGCGGATTATTATTCGAATCCCGGCATGGTCGACTCGGAATATCGCGTCGAGGAAAAGCTGCGTCTCGTCGGCGGCGCCGACCTTCATGTCGGGCCGTTGCGTTTCTATGGCGAGCTCGCGCATGGCGGCCTTGCCGGGCATAATTACGGCACGCCGACTGCCAAGTTCCGCGATGACCTGTTTGCACAGCAATTCTTCGGCGAAGTCGGCGGCACGATCGGCCCGGTGACTCTCGGCGCGCGTTACGGCCGGCAGGAATTCACCGACGGCTCCTCGACGCTTGTCCAGCAGAAGGACAACAACTCGATCCGCACTGTCGAGCAGGGATTGCGCGGCTGGGCACAGCTCAGCGCCTTCCGCGTCGACCTGTTCGACTTCGAGCACGTCAAGCTCGGTACCAAAGGCCTCAGCGACGACATCCCCGATGCCCAGACCCGGTTCTCGGGCGTGACCGCAGGTGTGGTGCTGCGCGACGACAAGACCCACAAGCTGTTTCTGGATCCGTTCGTCTGGCGTGAGCGCAACGACAAGCAGCGCTGGGGCAGCATCACCGCCCGCGAGATTCGCCGCTATTACGGTGCGCGGCTGTGGGGCAGCTATGGCGATCTGACGCTCGACTGGACCGCCGCCCATCAGTCCGGCGAATTCGCTGGCCGTGCGATCAGCGCATGGAGCGTAGCCGCCGCGCAAACCTATGTCCTGAACAAGAAGGGCTGGGCGCCCAAGGTGGGCGTGCACTTCGATTACGGGAGCGGCGGCGGCAGCTTCGGCACGGGCACGATTCATGCGGCGCGTCCGGTCACCGCCGGCAGCGTAGCCTACAGCTATCAGGGCGCGCTGATGACCACCAATCTGTTCCAGGTGTCGCCCAACTTCACCGTTTCGCCCGCCAGGACGCTCGACGTGACCGTCGAGTATCAGCGCAGCTGGCGCCCGAGCGAGACCGACGCGGTCTATCGGGGTGCCGGCACCGCTTATGCCGGAACCCAACGGATCGTCGGCGATCATATCGGGGACGCGCTGCATCTCCAGGCGAGCTGGAAGATCACGCCGCGTCTCTCGCTAACCGGGCGCTGGGAGTATTTTGCAGCAGGCGATGTCCTCGAAGGTGTCGGCGTCGCCGACTCACATTATTTCGGCAGCTGGCTCAACTTCCGCTTCTGATGTGGTGCCATCGTCCCTCGCGCAACGAGGCACGATGGCATTCCGCTGAACCACGCTTCCGTCACATCGAACACTCTTGATACCTTATATCATCTCAGCTACCGCGCCGCAGCACATTCTTGTTCGGGGTATCCCATGCTGCGTAGTCTTTTGCTTGCCACTGCCGCCTTCGTCGCCTTGCCAGCGCATGCCGAGGAGAAGGCAGCTCCTGACGCCACCGCCAATGCTCCGGCCGACGCACCTACGACCCCCGGGCAGGACCGCGATCACGCCCAGCCCAACCAGGAAATCGTCGTCACCGGCACGCGCGCCCGCGCCACTGCGGACGTGCTCGGCGGCACGGCGGTCCTCGCCGCCGAGGAACTGACTCGCGAGATGCGCCCGACGATCGGTGAGACGCTCGCGTCGCAGCCCGGCGTGTCGGCAACCTCGTTCGGCCCCAATGCCTCGCGCCCGGTGCTGCGCGGCTTCACCGGAGATCGCGCGCGGCTGCTGATCGACGGAATCGGCAGCATCGACGTATCGAACACCTCGGCGGATCACGCCGCAGTGATCAACCCGCTCACCGCCGACCGTATCGAAGTGCTGCGTGGCCCCTCGGCCTTGCTGTTCGGTCCCTCGTCGATCGGCGGCGTGGTCAACGTCATCGACAGCCGTATCCCGCGCCGCATGGCCGAAAGCCCGCTCCATTTCGACGGGATGGCAACCTATGGCAGCGCATCGGACGAGCGTTCGATCACCGGCGTCGCCGACGTGCCGGTCGCGGGCAAGCTCGTCGTCCACGCCGATGGCAGCTACACCAAGACCGGTGACCTGCGCAGCGGTGGCTATGTGCTGACCCCCGCGCTGCGCGCGCAGGCCGCGGCCAGCGCCGATCCCGACATCCAGGCACTCGCGAACCTCAAGGGCGAGGTCCCCAACACCGCTGCGCGCACCTGGGACATTGCCGGCGGCGCGGCGATCGTCGACGATCGCGGCAGCCTCGGCTTCTCGGTCTCGCGTTACGACAGCCTCTACGGCGTGCCGATCCGCTATTCGCTCGATCCGTCGGTCGAAGCCGAAGCGGTCCAGCTGCACGCCAAGCAGACTCGTTTCGACGTGCGCGGCGACATCACCACCGAGGCCGCGGGCATCCACCAGATCCGCGTCCGGCTCGCCGCGGCGGATTATCAGCACAGCGAGATCGAGGACACCGGCGAAGTCGGCACCACCTTCTACAGCCAGGGTTTCGAAGGCCGGCTCGAATTGGTCCAGGAAACCCATGGCGAGTGGGAAGGCGTCACCGGTGGGCAATTCTCGACCCGCAACACCCGCATCGTCGGCGAGGAGAAGTTCCTGCCGCGCACCGAGAGCAGCCAATATGGCCTGTTCACGCTCCAGTCGCTCGATTTCGGCGCGCTCAAGGCCGAAGCGGCATTGCGCTACGAACATAACGGCCTGCGCGCGCAGGCCGATCAGGATATCGGCAATCCGCTGCTCGATCGCAGCTTCGACAGTCTCTCTGCCTCGCTCGGCGCCAGCTATGCGCTGGCCGAGCACCTGCGTCTCGGCGTCAATGTGTCGCGCAGCGAACGTGCGCCGACGCAGGAAGAATTGTTCGCCAACGGGCCGCATGCCGGCACCCAGGCGTTCGAGATCGGAAACCCCGACTTCACCACCGAAAAGGCCTGGGGCGTCGAAGGCACGCTCAAGGGCAGCGGCGACGGCTGGAGTCTGTCGGCGGCCGCTTATTACAACTGGTTCACCGACTATATCTACGATGCCCCCACCGGCGCGATCGAGGACGGTCTGCCGGTGTTCCAATATAATCAGGCCAATGCCCGCTATTACGGCTTCGAAGTCGAGGGCTCGGCGCGGCTCGCGCAACTCGGCGGCTTCGCGATCAATGCCGACGCATTGTCGGATTTCGTCCATGCCGAATTGGTCGATCAAGGCCCGGTCCCGCGCATTCCGCCGCTGCGCGTGATGGGCGGACTCGAGGCGCAGTCGGACGCGCTCACCGGTCGCATCGAGGTCGAGCACAGCTTCAAGCAGGACCGAGTCACCGATTTCGAGACCAGGACCGGCGGCTTCACCCTGGTCAACGCGTCGGTCTCGTGGAAGCCGTTCGGCGCAGGCTCGAACACCAGCCTGATGCTGTCGGCGAACAATATCTTCGACGTCGAGGCGCGCCGCCACACCAGCGTGCTCAAGGATTATGCCCCGCTCGCCGGCCGCGACCTGCGTGCGACGCTGAGGGTGCAACTCTAGGCGCGATGCGGCATTAGGGGCGGATGGAGACTCCGCCCCCCGAGCCCGTCGTCGCGCTCAAATCGGAAGCCGCATCGTCGCGGCGTATCCCCTGGCCGATCGTCGCGCTGGCGGCGGTGGCGCTGCTGCTCCTTGGGCTGGTCTGGTTCGGGCACGCGATCATGGACGACGACGTCGCCGAGATGGACCGCGCGATCATGCTAGCGATGCGCGTCTCCGGCCACCCCGAACAGCCGCTCGGTCCGCATTGGCTGCCGTCGGCAGTGCGCGACGTGACTGCGCTGGGCAGCTCGACCGTGCTCACCATGGTGGTGGTGTTCACGGCCTGCTTCCTCATGCTGCAACGGCGCTTCCGCTCGGCCCTGCTCGTCGTCGCCGCGACCAGCCTTGGCGGGTTGGCGGTCACCTTCGTCAAGGCGCTGATCGCCCGCTCGCGCCCCGATCTGGTCGACCGGCTGATGGAGGAGACGTCGCACAGCTTCCCGAGCGGCCATGCCGCCAACAGCGCGATCGTCTATCTCACGCTGGCGACCCTGCTCTTCCCGCTGGTTCGCGGCTGGCGGATGCGCGGGTTCGTGATCGCAGTGGCGATGCTGCTGGTCGGGCTGATCGGAGTGAGCCGCATCTATCTCGGCGTCCACTGGCCCAGCGACGTCCTCGCCGGCTGGGCGTTCGGCAGCTGCTGGGCACTGCTCTGGTGGGGTGTCGAGCTGAAGTTGTTCCGCAAAACGACCTAGCCAACCTGTCACCCCGGCCTTGTGCCGGGGTGACAAGCTAACGCATGTCCGCGCTTACGAGCCATTCCGGCGGAACGGCTTTTCTCAGGCGTGCCCCACCTTGCCACCCATACCCACACCTTCTCGTGCGGAGTCATGTCGGCATCATCGACGTCCGCGTCAGCCCTCGCGCTCGGCCAGCTTGCGCTCCCACGCCAGCGCATCCTTGACGATTCCCTCGAGATCGTCGTGCTTCGGCCGCCACGGCAGGGCGCTCAGGATCTTGCTGTTGTCCGCGACCAGCGCGTCGGGATCCCCCGCCCTGCGCCCCTCCAGCCGCCGCTCGATCTTGCGATTGGTCACGCGATCCACTGCGTCGAGCACCTGCAGCACCGAGAAGCCGCGGCCATAGCCGGCGTTCATCGTGTGGCTCTCCTCCGGCCGCGCGATCAGCAGATCCAGCGCATCGACATGCGCCGCGGCGAGATCGGTGACGTGGATGTAATCGCGCACCCCGGTGCCGTCCTCGGTGGCGAAATCGGTGCCGAACACCGATACCGCGTCGCGCTTGCCCGTCGCCGCTTCCGCCGCGATCTTGATCAGATGCGTCGCGCCCGCGGTCGATTGGCCGCTGCGGCCCTGCGGGTCCGCACCCGCGACGTTGAAATAGCGCAGCGCGCAATAGTTGATCGGGTGTGCCGCGGCGACGTCGCGGAGCATGAACTCGGTCATCAGCTTGGACATGCCATACGGATTGATCGGCACCTTGGGGCTGTCCTCGGAGACGGGCACCTGCTCGGGGATGCCATAGGTCGCCGCGGTCGAGGAGAAGATGAAATGCTTCACCCCGGAGGCCACTGCGCTCTCGATCAGCGATCGGCTCGCGACGGTGTTGTTGCGGTAATATTTGAGCGGGTCGCTGACGCTCTCGGGCACCACTACCGATCCGGCGAAATGCATCACTGCAGTCACGCCATTGTCGCCCATCGTCGCGCGAATGGTCGCCTCGTCGTCGATGTTCGCCACGACCAGCTTCGCGCGCTTGTCGACCGCCCAATCGAACCCGGTGACGAGGTTGTCGACCACCACGACCTTCCAGCCCGCATCGAGCAAAGCCAGCACCGCATGGCTGCCGATATAGCCTGCTCCGCCCGTCACCAGCACACACCCGTCGCGCATTCGGATCTCCCTTTGGCGCTTCGCCTATAGCGGCGATTGCGCTCAGCCAACCCCAACCTATCTTAACCGCGACAAGGAGATCGAAATGACAGTCGAAACTGCGACGCTCGCCGGCGGATGCTTCTGGTGCACCGAGGCGGTGTTCAATGATGTCGTCGGCGTGAGCAAGGTCGAGAGCGGCTATATCGGCGGCAATGTGCCCAATCCGACCTACAAGCAGGTCTGCGGCGGCGACACCGGCCATGCCGAGGCGATCCGGGTGACCTTCGACACCGATCAGATCCGCTATGGCGATCTGCTCGACATCTTCCTCGCGACCCACGATCCGACCCAGCTCAACCGCCAGGGCAATGACGTGGGCACCCAGTACCGCTCCGCGATCTTCCCGCATTCCGACGAACAGGAGGCCGAGGCAAAGGCTGCGATCGCGCGTGCCTCGGCCGACTGGCCTGCGCCGATCGTCACGACGATCGAGCCGCTGTCCGAATGGTACCCCGCCGAGGATTACCACCAGGAATATTGGCAGGGCGAAGGCCAGCGTAATCCCTATTGCATGGCAGTCATCCCGCCCAAGCTGCGCAAACTGCGCAAGAGCTTCGCCAACCGGCTCAAGGAAGGCGCTGCGGCCTGAACGTCATCCCGGCGAAAGCCGGGACCTCAGGCTGCGAGCGGACGGCTGCCTGAGATCCCGGCCTTCGCCGGGATGACGGCTATTTGGGAAAGGCCGCCCTTCGCAGCCGGTCGTTGATCGCCACGCCGATTCCCGTCTCCGGCACCGGCGCCACGGCGATCGCTGCCGCTGTCGACGCATCGCCGCGATGCAGGGCGTCGAACAAATTCGCCGCGGCCTCGACCAGATCGCCGCGGATCGACAGCGTATCGTCCCCCGGCACCGCCCCGAACCCGATCAGCCACTCGCCTTCCCGCCGCACCGTCGCGTTCAGCCGCAACGACTTTCCGGGAGCATAGTGGCTGTCGAGCTGTCCGGGCGCCACTACCCGGTGCTCCGGCGAAGGCCGGAGCGTTGCGTCACCGAGCGATTCGCGCTGTAACGCAGGGTTCCGGCCTTCGCCGGAGAACAAATCTCTCTCGCTCAGCGGCCCCGGCCGCAGGATCGTCTGCCCTTGAACGATCGTCGACTCGATGCCGGCAGAGGTCGGCCCATCGTCGATCACCAGCGGAATCCGCCCGGCCAGGCTCTTCGCGACATGCTCGGCCCGAGTCGGCGAAATCGACCCGCTGGCATTGGCCGACGGCGCCGCCAGCGGCAGCCCGGTCGCGTCGAGCAGTGCCTGCATCGCGCGATGATCGGGCACGCGGATCGCGATCGTGTCGAGCCCCGCGGTCACCAGCGAGGCGATCCCCGCCCCGGCACGCAGCGGCAGCACCAGCGTCAACGGCCCCGGCCAGAAGCGCCGCGCCAGGTCGCGTGCCGCATCGTCGAACATCGCGATGATCTCGGCCGCCTCGAGATCGGGCACATGCACGATCAGCGGGTTGAAGCTCGGCCGCCCCTTGGCCGCGTAAATCCCGGCCACCGCACGCGAATCACTTGCGTCGGCGGCGAGCCCGTAGACCGTTTCGGTCGGCACTGCGACGCAGCCACCCGCGCGAATCACCGCGCAGGCCTCGGCGATCGCGGCCGCGCCGTAGGGTAAGATGCGGGGATTTGTCGGGCTCACCCGACGGGCGCTATAGCGCGGCAAACAAGACGACAAGAGAGGCCTGATGTTCACTCCCGCCATCGCCGAGCAGCGCTTCGTGCTCGAGTCCATCGTCCGCCTGTCCGAGATCAGCGCGGAGGCCGGCGAAATCACCGACGCAGTGCTCGAAGGTGCGGGACTGTTCGCCGCGGGCGAATGGGCGCCGCTCGACCGGCTGGGCGACACCCATGGCCCCAAATGGAGTGAGCAGGGCGTGACGATGCCCGCAGGCTATGCCGCGGCGTACAAGGCCTATGTCGAAGGCGGCTGGGGCACGATCGGCTCGCCCGCTGAATATGGCGGTCAAGGCCTGCCGGTCAGCCTGTCGATCGCGGTGCTCGAAACGCTCGGCACTGCCAATATGGGCTTCGCGCTCGCGCCGATCCTGACGGTGGGCGCGATCGAGGCACTGGCGCATCACGGCACCCCCGAGCAGCAAGCCCTCTATCTCCCGAAGCTCGCCACCGGCGAATGGACCGGCACGATGAACCTCACCGAGCCGCAGGCAGGCAGCGACGTCGGTGCGCTCAAGAGCAAGGCCGAGCCCGTCGGCGACGGCACGTTCCGGATCAAAGGCACCAAGATCTTCATCAGCTTCGGCGATCACGACATGGCCGACAACATCGTCCATCTCGTCCTCGCCCGCACCCCCGACGCGCCCGAAGGGACGAAGGGCCTGTCGCTCTTCCTCGTCCCCAAATACCGGCTGAATCCCGACGGCACCCCCGGCGATTTTAACGACGTCCGCACCGTCTCGATCGAGCACAAGATGGGGCTCCACGCTTCGCCCACCTGCGTGCTCAGCTTCGGCGATCATGACGATTGCATCGGCGAGTTGATCGGCGGCGAGATGGGCGGCATCCGCGCGATGTTCACCATGATGAACAATGCCCGGCTCAATGTCGGCCTGCAGGGCGTGCAAGTCGCCGAGCGCGCCACCCAGCGCGCCGTGGCTTATGCCCGTGAGCGCGTCCAGGGCGTCCGCGCCGGCGCGCCCGCCGCGATCGTGGAGCATCCCGACGTCCGCCGCATGCTGCTGCGGATGAAGGCGCAGACCCAGGCGGCGCGCGCTTTGGTCTATTACGCCTTCGGCCAGCTCGACCGCGGCCGTGCCGGCGACAAGGCCGCGCAGGCCCGCGTCGAATTGCTCACCCCGCTCGCCAAGGCGCACGGCACCGATCTCGGCAACGAAGTCGCCAGCCTCGGCGTGCAGGTCCATGGCGGGATGGGCTATATCGAGGAGACCGGCGCCGCCCAGCATTTCCGCGACGCGCGCATCACCCCGATCTACGAAGGCACCAACGGCATCCAGGCCGCCGACCTCGTCGGCCGCAAGCTCGGCATGGACAATGGCGGCACCTTGCTCGCGTTGCTCGATCAGATGCGCCGCGAGGCCGAGGATGCCGAGTTGCTCCGGCTGATCGACGCGTGCGAGGAAGTCGGGCGTCATTTGCTCGGCGCCGACACCGACGACCGGCTCGCGGCAAGCTACCCGTTCCTGACCATGCTCTCGGTCGCCACCTGCGGCTGGCTGATGGAGCATCAGGGCCGCGTCGCCGCGCGGTCGGAGGGCGATCCCGCCTTCCTCAAGATGAAGGCCGCCGCGGCGCGCTTCTACGTCGAGCAGATCGTCCCCGAGGCCATGGGGCTCAAGGCCGCAGCGATGGCGCCGGCGGAGCTGCTCTATTCGATCGATGCCGAGGCGTTCGCGGTCTGACTATTTACCGTCACCCCGGCCGAAGTGCCGGGGTCCACTGTGCGGCTGGGCGAGGCGATAGCGCCTCTAGCTGCTCGCGTCCGGATCGGTGGACCCCGGCACTTCGGCCGGGGTGACAGAGGGTTGCTTGTGTCCGCTCCGCCGCCACATCCCGCGCAGCATCCGCCCCGCCAACGCCGGCAGCCCCGGCCGCACGAACAGCCAGTCACGGATCGCCGGACCGCGTTCGGCGCCGATCACGCGCTTGTACCCGCTGTCGCCCGCGCCCCAGTCGACGGTCGTGATGCCGTCCTCGATCCCGCGGACGAGGTTGCGATAATAGAGCAATTTGCCCGGCGAATGCTTGGCGAAGGCGGGATCGTAGCTATTGGCGATCGCATATTTGAGCGCGCCCGCATTGAGGTCGAACGAGAAGGCCGCGGGCGCGCCGTCGACGCGCAGCACCGCCGCCCACATCATCCCGGCAATCACCGGATCGGCCGAAGCCGCGCGCCAGAAGCCGCCATGGCCTTCCTCAGTGAATTTGGCGTCCGATCCGTCGGTCCGCGCGGCGATCCAGCTCTTCCGCTCGATTTCGGCCAGCGCGTCGAAGGCGGCCATGTCCCAGTCCGCCCCCGACACGAAGCGCCAGTCGAGTTCGCCGTGCCCGCCCAGATGCTTTTCATGAAAACGATTCTTGCGCAGCGTCGAGTTGCGCGGCCAGCCGCCATCGGCTTGCGACGCGGCGATATCGAGCAGGAAGCTTTCGGCGACGAAGCGGTCGAGCACTGCCCAGCCCTTGGCCGTTGCGGCCTCGCGGAGCAGCTCGAGCGCCGGATCGCCGTCATAGACCGGCCCCAGCCGCAAGGCATTCGCCTCACGCCCCAGCCGGGCGAGCAGCGCCTCGGCCACTTCGATCCCGGCGTCGGAACGCACCGGGAAGCTGCGAAACGGCCAATAGCATCCGGGCGCTGTCGCGAGCCGCAGCCAGCCTGGACCCATCGGCACGATCGGCAGCGCCGCCGCCGGCTCGCCTTCGCGTGCCACGGTGAGCGTCCGCGCCGCGCCGCCATAGGCCTGCAGCGCCGCCGCGAACCAGCCATAACGGAGAAAACGGTGCGAGGGCGCCGCGCGGGCGGCTACCGAATCGATGCTCGCCGCCAGTCCGTCGACGCATTCGACCGTCAGTACGGGCGGCAGGCGCGTGAAATCGTCGAGCGGCATCGGCTTGGTCATCCCCCGTTCTTACGCCCGGATCGGTTACCAACCGGTAGATTACCTAACCCGCTTGCGCTCCGCCGCGCCAGCCCGTCATAACCGGCACATGATGTCAGGCCCCTATCTCTCCACCGTCGCCGACACGATCCAGAGCGCGATCGCGCCGGTGTTCCTGCTCGCCGGCATCGGCGCGATCCTCAACGTGATGGTCGCCCGCCTTGCGCGGATCGTCGATCGGGCGCGCACCCTCGAGGAGATCCATCCGCGCTCGACCGGGCCGGAGCATGATCGCCACGTCTGGGAACTGCGCCTGATCGACAAGCGCATCTCGGTGATCAACATGGCGATCTTCCTGTGCGTCTCCAGCGCGCTGGCCACTTGTTTCGTCGTTGCGTTGATGTTCGTCTCGCGGCTGTTCGGGCTTCATGTCGGCGGAATCGTCGCGGTCGCCTTCGTCGTCTCGATGCTGCTGCTGATGACGTGCCTGATCTATTTCCTGATCGAAGTGCGCATGTCGCTCGGGGCGATCCATGTCCGCGCAGAATTGCTCGAGCTCGACAGTAGATAAGCGTCAGATCTCCCGATGCGCGAAAGCTCCGCGGAAGGATATTGCGTCACCGAAGCGTCTGCGGTCCCAGCTCGGCCGGCGCGCTCGGCAGATAGCGCGGCGGCACCCGTGCCTGCGTCGCCTGTTCATAGGCAAAACCCGCCTTGAGCAGCAATTCGTCGGCATAGGCCGTCCCGATGAACGACAGCCCCGCCGGCAGCCCGCCCTCGACCAGCCCCATCGGCACGGTGAGGTGCGGATAGCCCGAAACCGCCGGCAGTTTGCTCGCGGAAGGGCCGCTGAACTGGTCGCCATGCGCAGGGTCGCTGAGCCACGGCGTGCCATAGGTCGGCGTCACGAGGATCTGCGCGTTCGCGGCCTTGAGCATCGCGTCGATCCCTTCGACTCCCGCCAGCCGAAGCGATTTCGCGCGCGCGCCGAGATATTCGGCGTCCTTGGTCCTGCGCGTCTTCTCCGCCTTGAGGAAGCTCTCCTGCCCGAAGAACGGCATCTCCACTGCCTTGTTCGCTTCGTTGAACGCAATCACGTCGGCCAGCGTGCGCACCTTCACTGACGCCGGCGTGGTCGCGAGATAGGCCGCCAGATCGTCCTTCAATTCGGTGTAGAGCACTTCGCTCTCGGCATCGCCGAGCCCCTTCAATTCGGGCATCTTCACTTCGACCAGGATCGCCCCGGCGCCGCGCAGCTCGTCCAGCGCCTGGTCGAAGCGCGCGGCGAGTTCGCGATCCATCTCGGGCTTCCAAAAGCCGAGGCGCATACCCCGCAGCGCCTCCGCCGAAAGCCCGGCGGCATAGTCCTTGCGGTATTTGTCGGCGCCCCTGGTCGCCGCATCCTTCGGATCGCTGCCGACCATCGCCGAGAACAGGATCGCCGCATCCTTGACGCTGCGCGCCATCGGCCCCGGCGTGTCCTGGCTGTGGCTGATCGGCACGACATGGGTGCGGCTGACCAGCCCGAGCGTCGGCTTGAGCCCGACCAGCCCGTTCATCGATGCGGGGCAGACCACCGATCCGTCGGTCTCGGTCCCCACCGCGACCGCGGCGAGGCTCGCCGCCACCGCCGCGCCGGATCCGCTGGACGAACCGCAGGCGCTGCGATCGAGCGCATAGGGGTTCCTGACCAGCCCGCCGACCGCGCTCCACCCGCTCATCGAATGGTTCGAGCGGATATTCGCCCATTCGCTGAGATTGGTCTTGCCGAGGATCACCGCACCCTCGGCACGCAGCAGCGCCACCATCGGCGCGTCGCGCCCGGTGCGGTTGTCGGCCAGCGCGAGGCTGCCCGCGGTGGTCGGCAGTTCCTTGGTGTCGATATTGTCCTTGATCAGCACCGGAATGCCGTCGAGCGGCCCTTTCAGCGTGCCCGCCTTGCGCCGCACGTCGCTCGCCCGCGCCTGATCGAGCGCGTTGGGCGAGATCGCGATCACCGAACGCAGCGTCGGGCCGTTCTGGTCGATCGCCTCGATCCGGTCGAGATACGCCTGGGTCAGCCGCGCGCTGGAGGTGCCGCCCGCGAGCATCGCACGGAGTTCGTCGATCGACTTCTCGGCGACGTCCACGGCTCCGTCCTGCCCCGTCGCGGGGGCGCTCGCCATCAACGCCAGTGCCAGCAAGCCCATCCGCATGCGCCGTCCCCCCAAAAATCAGGCGCATAGTCCTAGAGCGCAACACCCATGCCGAAAAGTCCCGGGTGCATTCGCGCCAACTCGCACCCGGCCCTGTGCCGGGGTGACGCGTGAAGCGGGCGCGGTGACCGCGAGGATCTTGCCGGTCGCTCGTCGAACGACTGCCGGCGGCATATCGCGAAGGCGCCCGCCGATCGCCCGAACACTACCCCCGAACACTACCCATTGTGTCCACCGATTCCTCCCCGGAATATTTTTTCGGTTCGCGCTGTGTTCTCTTGCCTTTCAGGGACCCGAGGATTGACCATGCGTCGCAGGTTCGGGGCCACTGCGAGCCGAGTCATTTTAGCGATGAACCGTTTGGTAAAGGGCTGATTTAACCCCTTGTGCCCGGACTCGGTTTGGCACAATCTGTAGTGGTAAGACTAAGGGGCAGGCTCAAGCACTGGTAGAAGCACCCCCGCATACCCATATGCGGTGAGGCTCTGTCGTGCCCGGCTGCCGGCGCTGAGTTCGTTTTTTGTTCTCGCGCGAAGCCGTGGCGATGACTACTATCGCCGAGCCGCCCCGAGTCGCACCGAAGCCTCCCGGAAGGAGGCGCGTGCAGAGTCGAAAAAGGGTCGGATGACATGGAATTCAGGGACACGGAAAACAGCGTGAACGACACCGTCGCCGAAGCCCCCGCACCTGCCGAAGCCAAGGCAGCCAAACCGAAAAAACCCGTGCGCGATTCGCATGCGGTGAACCCGCGCGCCTGGCCGCTCGAGGTCGATCACAGCCGCGACGCCTTGCTCACCGAATTCGGCAAGGAGACGCTGAAGGACCGCTATCTTCTCCCCGGCGAGACCTATCAGGATCTCTTCGTCCGCGTCGCCTCGGCCTATGCCGACGATGCCGCGCATGCCCAGCGCATCTACGACTATATCTCGAGATTGTGGTTCATGCCCGCCACTCCGGTCCTGTCGAACGGCGGAACCGGCCGCGGCCTGCCGATCAGCTGCTTCCTCAATTCGGTACCCGACAGCCTCAACGGCATCGTCGACACGTGGAACGAGAATGTCTGGCTCGCCTCGCGCGGCGGCGGCATCGGCACCTATTGGGGCAATGTCCGCGGCATCGGCGAGCCGGTCGGCCTCAACGGCAAGACCAGCGGGATCATCCCCTTCGTCCGGGTGATGGATTCGCTGACTCTCGCGATCAGCCAGGGGTCGCTGCGCCGCGGTTCGGCCGCCTGCTATCTCGACATCTCGCATCCCGAGATCGAGGAATTCCTCGAAATCCGCAAACCCTCGGGCGATTTCAACCGCAAGGCATTGAACCTCCACCACGGCGTGCTCATCCCCGATGCGTTCATGGAAGCCGTCCGCGACGGCGCTGAATGGTCGCTCAAGAGCCCCAAGGACGGCTCGGAGCGCGCCAAGGTCGATGCCCGCGCCTTGTTCCAGAAGCTGGTCGAGACGCGCCTCGCGACCGGCGAGCCGTACATCGTGTTCGCCGATCACGTGAACTCGAACATGCCCAAGCATCACCGCGATCTCGGCCTCAAGGTCTCGACCTCGAACCTGTGCAGCGAGATCACCTTACCCACCGGCAAGGATCATCTCGGCAATGAGCGTACCGCGGTGTGCTGCCTGTCCTCGCTCAACCTCGAGACGTGGGACGAGTGGAAGGACGCGAAGGGCTTCATCGAGGACGTGATGCGCTTCCTCGACAATGTGCTGAGCGACTATATCGAGCGCGCCGAGCCCGGCATGGAGAAGGCCGCTTATTCGGCGATGCGCGAGCGCTCGGTCGGTCTCGGCGTGATGGGCTATCACAGCTTCCTGCAGGCGCGCGGGCTCTCGTTCGAGGGTGCGATGGCCAAGTCGTGGAACCTCAAGATGTTCAAGCACATCAAGGGGCAGGTCGACGAAGCCTCGATGCAGCTCGCGGTCGAGCGGGGCCCTTGCCCCGATGCTGCCGACATGGGCGTGATGGAGCGGTTCAGCTGCAAGATGGCGATCGCGCCGACCGCGAGCATCTCGATCATCTGCGGCGGCACCAGCGCGTGCATCGAGCCGATCCCGGCCAACATCTACACCCACAAGACGCTGTCGGGCAGCTTCTCGGTCAAGAATCCGTATCTCCAGAAGCTGCTCAAGGAGAAGTCGAAGGATTCGGACGCAGTGTGGAACACGATCCTCGAGCAGGGCGGCAGCGTCCAGCATCTCGACTTCCTCTCGGCTGAGGAGAAGGATTGCTACAAGACCAGCTTCGAGATCGACCAGCGCTGGATCCTCGAGCTCGCCGGCGACCGCGCGCCCTATATCGATCAGGCCCAGTCGCTCAATCTGTTCATCCCGGCCGATGTCGAGAAATGGGACCTGCTGATGCTCCACTTCCGCGCATGGGAGCTCGGCATCAAGTCGCTGTATTATCTCCGCTCGAAGAGCGTCCAGCGCGCCGGCTTCGCAGGCGGGGTCGAGGCCGACAACACGATCGAGAAGCCGCAGTTCAATCTGGGCGAGAGCACGGACTATGACGAATGTCTGGCGTGCCAGTGAGGTGGCAGGGGTAGGTCACCCAGGATCGCTCAAATCTCCCTCTCCCCTTGTGGGAGAGGAGTGCAGGGTCGTGCATGCCCCCGGCATGCACTCAACAGCGCGGGGCGCTGTTGACCCGGCACTGGGCCCGCGCGCGAAGCGCGTGGGAAGGGTGAGGGGGAATGCGGCGGGCCTGACCAAACGGCAGTTGCTTCCTGCCACTACACCTACGCGCTCGCGCGCACTGCGTCGTGATGCCGGTCCGGTGGAGAGGTTACTCAAAGCGGCGCTCCCTGCGGCGAAGTTCCGCCATCAAGTGCCGTTTGGCCCCTATCACGCCGATTTCTGCTCGCACGCCGCAAAGCTGATCGTCGAGGTCGACGACGCGATGCACGCGAACCGTCGCGATCACGATGCAATGCGCACCGCCTTTCTCAAAGCGGAGGGCTACCGCCTGCTACGCTTCTGGAACAATGATGTGATGACGAATATCGAAGGCGTGCTGGCGGAGATCGCCACGAATTTGCCGCCCGAATTGCGGGGAAGCTTCGCATGATAC
This sequence comes from Sphingomonas psychrotolerans, assembly GCF_002796605.1. Classification (NCBI taxonomy): domain Bacteria; kingdom Pseudomonadati; phylum Pseudomonadota; class Alphaproteobacteria; order Sphingomonadales; family Sphingomonadaceae; genus Sphingomonas; species Sphingomonas psychrotolerans. Next base: position 3,676,562 of record NZ_CP024923.1, on the reverse strand, counting down.
GTCCCCCTCACCCTTCCCACGCCTTCGGCGCGGGCCCCCTCCCTCTCCCACAAGGGGAGAGGGAGGGAGTGACTCCCAATTCCCTCTCCCCTTGTGGGAGAGGGAGGGAGGCGCGCAGCGCCGGAAGGGTGAGGGGGACTCGCCTTGAGGCTAGATCACCCCGCCTCTTCTTCCTCGAAGCTGATCGCCACATCGGCGTTGGCGCTGAGCCGCACCTTGTCGCCCTCGACCTCGGCGACCAGCCCGAGCGAGATGAAGTGATGGTGCCCGGCATGCGAGCCCTCGGCGCCTTCGATCTCCGCGCCGCTGTCCTTCTTGGTCAGCTTGATCCGGTCGCCCTCGACATGGTCGACGGTGCCGACATGGACGCCGTCGGCGCCGATGACTTCCATATGTTCCTGAATTGCACTGGTATCGGCCATGGGGTTGCTCCTTGGGTTGGTTCGGCTCGGCAACGCACAAGCGCGGCGAACGATGCAGGAGATAGGAAATGAACCCTCTGCGTAACAGTGCCGCGCTCGCCGCATGCGCGCTGCTCGCCGCATGCGCGACCCAGGTGAGCAGCGGCGTGAACCCCCAGGCGCCGGGCTTCCTGCTCGGGCTGTGGCACGGCTTCATCTTCCCGGTGGCGTGGTTCCTCAGCCTCGTGATGCCCGACGTCGCCCTCTATGCCGTGCCCAATAATGGCGGCTGGTATGATTTCGGCTATTTCCTCGGGATCGTGGTGTTCGGCGTCGGCGCCAATCGCGGCCGGAAAGTCGTCTATCGCGACCGCGTGATCCGCGAGCGCACCAGAGTGATCGACCACGAATGACCCGCAGCCTCGCCTTGATGGCCGGACTGGCCGGCGCCGCGGGCGCGCTCGGGCTGACGACCTTGGTGCGTCCCGGCCTCACCCGCCGCGCGCTGCGCCTGCCCGATGCAGAGGCGACCGGCTATGCGTTGCGCATCGCCGGCATGATGCTGTTCGCGCTCGGCCTGTTCCTCGGCGGCTTCGCGGCCGTCGCGACGATGATGGAGGCGGCGGCATGATTCGCGTCTTCAGGAACTCCGATGTTCGGTCGATGGTCTGCGGGTTCGTCGGGGTTATACTCTTCCTTGCGATATCCGACCTCGCCGGGTTTAGCGCCTGGTTGCGCGCGGCCCCGGTCGCTCAGGCCGTTGTTCGCGTATTTGCTGTTCTGCTTTTCGGCGCCGGCGGCCTCGTTCTGTTGATCTGGCCGAAGCTCGATGGGCCGCGTGCACGACCCCTGTTCTACCGCCTGCTTGGTGCCTTCATGCTCACCATCGCCCTTGCCCACGCCACGATCCTGTTTGGCGATCCTCTTAATATTCGTCCGGAGTAACCCGCATGTCCCTTCTCGAAGCCCGCAAGACCTACAAGCCGTTCGAATATCCCTGGGCCTATGAGTTCTGGAAGCGCCAGCAGCAGATCCACTGGATGCCCGAGGAAGTGCCGCTCGGCGAGGATTGCCGCGACTGGGCGCAGAAGCTGTCGGATCACGAGCGCAACCTGCTCACCCAGATCTTCCGCTTCTTCACCCAGGCCGATATCGAGGTGCAGGATTGCTACCACGAGAAATATGGCCGCGTGTTCAAGCCGGTCGAGGTCAAGATGATGCTCGCCGCTTTCTCCAACATGGAGACGGTGCACATCGCGGCGTACAGCCATCTGCTCGACACGATCGGCATGCCCGAGAGCGAGTACGGCATGTTCCTCGAATATGCCGAGATGAAGGACAAGCACGACTATCTGCAGCAGTTCGGCGTCGATAATGACGAGGACATCGCCAAGACGCTGGCGATGTTCGGCGGCTTCACCGAGGGGCTCCAGCTGTTCGCCAGCTTCGCGATGCTGATGAACTTCCCGCGCTTCAACAAGATGAAGGGTATGGGCCAGATCGTGTCGTGGTCGGTCCGCGACGAGAGCCTCCACTGCGAGGGCATCATCCGCCTGTTCCACACCTTCACCCGCGAGCGCGACTGCCTGACCAAGTCGGTCAAGTCCGACATCATGGACATGTGCCAGACCACGGTCCGCCTCGAGGACGCGTTCATCGATCTCGCCTTCGAGCAGGGCCCGGTGACCGGCATGACGCCCAAGGAGATCAAGAAGTATATCCGCTACATCGCCGACTGGCGGCTGGGCCAGCTCGGCCTCAAGCCGATCTACATGATCGACGAGCACCCCCTCCCCTGGCTCGCGCCTTTGCTCAACGGCGTCGAGCACGCCAATTTCTTCGAACAGCGCGCGACCGAATATTCGAAGGGCGCGACGCGGGGCAGCTGGAACGAAGTGTGGGATTCGTTCGACAAGCGCCAGAAGGCCAAGGTCCCGGCGGCGAACGAGGATGCGGGCGACGCGGCGGATGCTGGCGGGGATATGTTCTCGAAGGCGGGAATCGCGGCGGAGTAGGCGCGCTCCGGTAAAATAGGAAACTGACATGCTCACGGAAGCTAGTGCCGCCTTGGCCAGCCTTAGCGCTGCAATGGATATTGCTAAGGGCATCCAAGCTCTTGACACTAATGCCAAGGTCAAACTCGCAACTATCGAGCTCATGGAAAAGATACTCACAGCTCAACAAGAAGCCTTCGCCGCGCAGCAAGCCCAAGCGACACTCTTGGAACGCATCCGTAAACTGGAGGCAGACGCCAACCGGGTTAGCGATTGGGAGCAGGAGAGAGCGCGCTACGAACTCAAGGAGTTTCCGACGGGCGCGATGGCTTACGTGCTAAAGGGGAATGTCTCAGACGGCGAGCCGGGGCACCGCATATGTCCCGCCTGCTATCAAGACAGTCGAAAATCTATTCTGCAAACGATCTCGCGCGGAAGGGGCGGAGAAGTAGTAGATTGTCCCCGCTGCGAAGTCAGGCTTACCCTCGTGGAGTCGGCGCCAATACGCATCGACGCCTCTAGAACAAGTGGCTACTACTAAGAAATCCCGTCACCCCGGCCTTGTGCCGGGGTCCACTGTGCCACCCGCCACACCGCCAGCGGCTTCACCGCAAGGTCGTTCCCCGCAGGGTTCTCTCGCTCGATCTGCGCTTCTGGCCACGTCGCCAGCGCGCCGTGCCGTCGCATCCGTCTTACCTCGGCGCACCGTGGATCCCGGAACAAGTCCGGGATGACGATGGGAAGGATGGCAAGCGACGCCCCAACACCCAAACCGTCACCCCGGCCTTGTGCCGGGGTCCACCAAGCCGCCCGTCACACCCCCAGCGGCGCCAGCCCCAGCCCCGACCGCAAGGTCGTTCCACGCCGGATTCTCGCGCTCGATCAGATTGCGCTTCCACTCGCGCCGCCAGCGCTTGAGCCGCTTCTCCCGCGCGATCGCGCCTTCCATCGACTCCCCGGTCTCGAACCAGACCAGCCGGTGAATGCGGTAGCGTTTCGTGTGCCCGTCGAACGCGCCCTCGCGATGCTGGATCATCCGGCCGACCAGGTTGGAAGTCACGCCGACATAGAGCGCACCATTGCAGCGGTTCGCGAGGACGTAGACGCAAGGCGTGCCCTCGATCATCGGCCGCACAGCCTGCCGCCCGCTGACTCCCGGCAAAAGGCCAGGGTGACGGTCAGGAGCGGAGATCGCACCACTTCGGACGCGCTTGCCCCGGCAGCCCGCCCACGCACTACCAATGTTGGATTTCGCCTGATACGCCGAAGGCGACTCGCACCGGTCCGCTCTTTGGCATCGTCGACAAAAGCCCGCGCGAAACATCCGCGCCCCGCGCGCGCCCGGCAAACGTGCAGACATCCACCGGCCAAAGCAGCGACACGCTGTCAACCTGGTGTCAACTTCGGCGTTTACTTGTTCCGCGTTCCCCCTCGGAAAGCGATCGCAATCGCCGAACGCCCCGATTCCGCGCGACGCGAGTGCGCCTTTCCCTCCGCTCAGCGGAAATTGTCGGCGTAGGCCTGCAGCTTGAGTTTGCGCTCCGGCGCCGGCACCACGTGATAGGCATAGCCTTCGCGCTCGGCATGCGCCTTCGCCGCCTCCAGCGTCGGAAAGCCGATGCGGATCTGGTTCGACGTGTCGCCGCCGCCGTTCCAGCCGGTCAGCGGATCGGCTTCCTGCGGAGTCACGGACTCAAGCTCGAGCATCCATTGATCGGTGCGGGCGCGGCCCGACTGCATCGCGTTCTTCGGGCGCTGATAGATACGGGCAGTCTTCACCTGGGCCTCCTTGTGACCTCTGCGCCTCTAACGCGCCGCGGCGTTCCTTGCATCAGCCTTTTTGGTCTTGAGCGTCGCCGAAGCGCTCGCCGGATCGTCGGGCCATGGATGCTTGGGGTAGCGCCCGCGCATCTCCTTGGCCACCGCCACCCAGCTCCCCGCCCAGAAACCGGGCAAATCGCGCGTCGTCTGGATCGGACGCCCCGCCGGCGAAGTCAGGCTCAGCACCAAAGGCGTGCCGTCGCCGAGCATCGGATGCGCGGCGAGCCCGAACAACGCCTGCACCCGCACTTCGACGGTCGGCCCCGCCTCGGCGCCATAATCGATCGCATGGCTCGATCCGGCGGGCGTCTCGAGCCGCGCCGGCGCCAGCCGGTCGAGCGTCTTCTGTCCGTCCCAGCCGAGCAGATTGTGCAGCGCCTGGGTCAGCCCCTCGGCCGCCACGGCATCGAGCCGGCGCTTGCCGTCGAGCAACGGCGGCAGCCAATCGTCGAGCCCGGCGAGCAAAGCCGGATCCTCCAGCGCATCGATCCCGGCGAACCGCGCCCGCAGCCGCAATGCCTGCGCAGTCTCGGACCAAGGCAGCAGCGCAAGGCCATGCGCGCGCACCGCCTCGAGCAGCAAGGCGGCGGTGTCGACCGGCCCGCTATCCGGCCCTGAAGACAGCCGCAGCGCCCCCAGCCGCCGCTCGCGCACTGCCTCGACCCGCCCGGTGGCGGAGTCGAAGCTGGCGCTGCGCCGCGTCTCGATCCGCTTGCCGAACAGCGCCTCGATCGTCGCATAGTCGATCTGCGCCGCCGACAGGATCCGCGCCCCCGCGGCCATGCCCTGCGTCTCGGCCACCGCGAGCCATTCGGCCCGCGCCAGCGGCGAGGCCGGGTCGAGCCGAAACCCGCGCCCGCCCGCCGACGCCCAATTCTCGCCCGAAGCATCCCGCCGCCGCGCGATCCGGTCAGGGAAAGCGAGGGCAATGCAGGTGGCTAACGCTTCTCCGCTCGCGGGAGAGGCTGTGGCAGCAAGCGGAAGGGGAGCGAGTTTGCTCCACCGCTCCGCCAGCCTTCTGCCATTCTCCGCCCGCTGCCCGCGCTCCCCCCGCCAGCGCCGCAAGCGCAGTTCGAGATCGGCGTCATTGCCGCCCAGCCCCCGCTCGCCGAGCAAAACCGCGACTTCGGCCGCGGTCTTGGCCAGCCCCATCTCGCCGGCCCGCACCAGCATGTGCCCCAGCCGCGGCGGCAGCGGCAGCCGGGCGATCGCCTTGCCGTGCGCTGTCGGCCGGCCGTCGCCGTCGAGCGCCGCGAGCGCCGTCAGCCGCCGCCGCGCCTCGCTCACCGCGGCCTCGGGCGGCGGATCGAGCCAGCGTAGTTCGCGCGGATCGGCGACGCCCCACAGGGCGCAATCGAGCAGCAATGCCGACAGGTCCGCCTCGAGGATCTCGGGCGGATCGAAGCGCGGCAGCCCCGCGGTCGCCGCCTCCTCCCACAGCCGATAGGCGACCCCAGGCCCCTGCCGCGCCGCGCGCCCGGCGCGCTGGGTCGCCGCGGCCTGGCTCGCCCGCTCGGTGACCAGGCGAGTCATCCCCGCGGCCCGATCGTAGCGCGGCCGCCGGGCCAGCCCCGAATCGACCACCACCCGGATCCCGTCGAGCGTCAGCGAGGTCTCGGCGATCGACGTCGCCAGCACGATCTTTCGGCGCCCCTCGCGATCCGGGCCGATCGCGGCACGCTGCGCGGCCGGCTCCATGCTGCCATGCAACCGGTGCAATGCCACGCCGTCGAGTCCTTCGAGCCGCTCGGCGGTCCGCTCGATCTCTCCCACGCCGGGCAGGAAAGCGAGCACCCCGCCCTCCGCCTCGCGCAGCGCGGTGCGCACCGCGGCGGCGACGCTGTCCTCGATCCGCGCCTCGGCCGCCCGCCCGAGATGACGCAGCGTCAGCGGCCAGCTGCGCCCTTCGCTCTCCACGACCAGCGCATCGCCCATCAGGCCTGAGAAGCGCGATCCGTCGAGCGTCGCCGACATCGCCACCAGCCGCAGATCGGGCCGCAGCGCCGCCTGCGCGTCGAGCGCCAGTGCCAGCCCGAAATCGCTATCGAGGCTGCGCTCATGCACTTCGTCGAACAATACCGCCGAGATGCCCGCCAGCTCGGGATCGCTCTGGATGCGATTGACGAAAATGCCCTCGGTGACGACCGTCACTCGCGTCGTCGCCGAGCGCTTGCTGTCCATCCGGGTGGCATAGCCGAAGGTCCTGCCGACCGGCTCGTCGGCGAGTGCCGCCATCCGCTCGGCCGCCGCGCGCGCGGCCAGCCGGCGCGGCGAGAGCAGCAGGATCTCGCCGGCGCACCACGGTTCGCCGAGCAAGGCCGGCGCCACCGCAGTGGTCTTGCCCGCGCCCGGCGGCGCGACCAGCACGGCATTGCTCGCATCGCGCAACGCGGCGAGCAATTCGGGCAAAACGGCGTGGATCGGCAGAGTCTCACTCATCGTGCGCAACCAATTCCCCAAAGCGGGGTTGGGCGCAATCGAAGCCTAAGGAGCATGAGACATGGCACGGACCCTGGCGCAGTTCACGATCACCCCCGATAGCGCGGGCGACTACACGCTGCACCTCGAGGATGAGGACGGCGAAACGATCGAGTTCACTGCCGGCTTCGAGCAGCTCGACCTGATCGTCGAGGCGATCGAGGAGCAACTCGACAATGACGAGGACGACGCCCTCGCCGTCGACGACGAAGACGAGGCGGCCCCCGAGGAAGAGTGACGCGAGGCACGCCGCGGGCACCAGCCAGCTGCCTGGGCAACCGGCACCAATCCCGTCGCGCCATCGATTGTACCGGTTATCGGCCCTCGATCCAGGCAGTCAGCAGCGTGTGGGCAATCGCATAAGGCGGGGGGGCACCGAACGTTGCCGCCGGGTCGCCGGCCAACGCCAGCCGGACCTCGTCGCGGGTGAACCAGCGCGCGTCCTCGAGCTCGTGGGTGTCGATAGTGATTGCCTCGCCCTCGGCCGCGCCGATGCAGGCGATCATCAGCGAGGAGGGGAACGGCCAGGGCTGGCTGGCGACATAGCGCACCGCGCCGACGCGGACGCCGGCTTCCTCGAATATCTCGCGGCGGACCGCCTCCTCGATCGACTCACCGACTTCGAGGAACCCCGCGAGCGCAGAGTAGCGGCCTGCCGGCCAGGGCGGCTGGCGGCCGAGCAGCACCTTGTCGCCGCGTTCAGCGAGCATGATCACCACCGGATCGACGCGCGGGAAATGCTCGGCATGGCAGTTGGGGCACTGGCGCGCCCAGCCAGCGCGGAAGATCGCCGTGGCGATGCCGCAAACCGCGCAAAAGCCGTGTCGCGAATGCCAGTCGACGAGGCTGCGCGCTGCGGCATAGAGCGCCGCGTCGCCGGCGCGGAAACGGTCGAGCATCGCGAACAGAGCAGGTGAGCGGCCGCCGGGGAGCGGTTGGCCCGGCGGCGGGGCGGCCGCGAACAGCGGCGCGCCGTCGTCAAAGCCGAGAAACAGCCGCTCGGTGGTCGCGGCGTCGAGCGCGGTCCAGACGAGGCGGTCGGCTTGATCGAGTTCGGGATCAAGCCCGTGGAGCACGAGCAGCCGGGCGCGCGGATCGACCTCGGCCTCGCGCAGCAGTGCGGGATCATGACGGACCCGATCGGCACGATCGATGGTTCCGCCGGTGAAACCAGGCGCCTTCACTTTGCAGGACTCATTGGGCAAGATCGGCGTAGATTGCTTTCGATGCCTCGCGCTTGAGGTCCTTGTCGCTGAAGGTGTTGATCATCGCCACGCCGCGCAGCTTGCGCACGGGATCGGCCCAGCCGATAGTCCCCGCCGCACCGCCCCAACCGAAAGTGCCTTTGCCGGGCCCGCCGGGCTTGTCGGCGAGATAGACCGAGCCCCCGGCGCCAAAGCCGATCGGCACCCCGCTGTCCGCAGTCATATGCGCCAGCGTCGACCGGTCGACGCTCGCGGGCAGGAGGTCCGACATCGCCAGCTTCACCGTCTCCGGTTTGAGGATGCGGGCGCCGTCCAGTTCGCCGCCATTAACGAGCATGTGGAGGAAGCGATCATAGTCGCGCGCCGACATGGCGAGACCGGCACCGCCATAAGGGAAGCTCGGCGGCTGGAGCCAGACTGAGGCGGCGCCGGTATCGATCGCCAGCTTGGGCGTCATATAGTTGGTGGCGAGAATGCCCGCCTTGTCCTGCGGCACTGTCCAATAACTCGCGCGCATCTTGAGCGGGTCGAAGATGCGCGTTTGCACGAACTGGTCGAACGGCATGCCGCCGGCGACTTCGATCACCCGGCCGAGCACGTCGAGCCCGATCGAATAGCTCCATCTGTCACCAGGATCCGAGAGCAGCGGCAACGTCGCAACGCGGTTGGCGAACTCTTCGAGGCTCTTGGGCCGGGCCGCGCGCATGTTCGGTTCCATCAGCGCGTTGACCGCAGCCGGATTGATTCCGAGACGGTTATACTCGTCGAGCAACGGACCCTTGGTGATGATCGTATAGCCGAACCCGGCAGTGTGGGTGAGCAGATGGCGCACGGTGATCGGGCGAGTCGCGGGCCGGCTGGTCAGGTCCCTGGCAGGATCGACGAGGACCTTCATGTCCTTGAACGCGGGGATGAAGTCGCTGATCGGCTGGTCGAGCTTGAGCTTGCCTTCCTCGACGAGGATCATCGCCGCGATGCCGGTGATCGGCTTGGTCATCGAATAGACCCGCCACAGGCTGTCCACGTCCGCCGCCGGCGCATTCGGCTCGAGCGAGATGCGGCCCTCGGAAACCACACGCGGCGGAGCATTGCCGACTCCACTCAGGATAACGATGCCTGGAACCCTACCTTCGGCGACGTAGCGCTTCGCGACAGCGGCAGTTGCGGACTGACTTTGGTCTGTCCGCGACGGCAGCGGCACTGTCGCTTGTGGCCAGGCCGGACTGGCGAGCGCCAGCGCCGCGATCGATCCGAATATCCGCCAGCTATGCATGCATCCTCCCGAACACCCTCACCGCCTTGGCGAACACCGTCGGTAGTCCCGCCGCTTCCACGTCGGCGACCGGCCACCATTCGCCCTCCGGCGCGTCTGTGTGCGCCGCGATTGTTGCAGCCGCAAGCGCCACGTCGAGGTTGAAATGCGTGAAACCGTGGCGAACCTGCGCGTCGAGCAGCCGCCAATCGGCCGCGAACGGCGCGCCGGCGAGGCCAGGCGGCAAATCGCCCCACGGCCCGGTCGGCAAGGCGCGCATGCCGCCGAGCAGGCCCTTTGCCGGGCGGCGGACGAGCAGCACGCGGTGGTCGCGCTCGATCCAGAACATAGTGCCATAGCGCTGCGGCTTGGGCAGCTTCGCGGCCTTGACCGGGAACGTCTCGGGCGCGCCGGTGGCGAAGCCGTCGCATTGCCCGTGCAACGGGCAGGCAAGGCAGCGCGGGGCGCGGGGCGTGCAGATGCCGGAGCCCAGGTCCATCATCGCCTGGGCGAAATCGCCCGCGCGGGCGTCGGGGGTGATCGAATCAGTGAGCGAGCGGATCCTCGGCCGGACCCCGGGCAGCGGCTCGGTCACCGCAAACAGTCGCGTTACCACCCGTTCCACATTGGCGTCGACCACCACCGCGCGCTGACCAAAGGCGATCGCGGCGATCGCCGCAGCGGTATAGCCGCCGATGCCGGGCAGGCCGAGCAACTCGGCTTCGGTCTCCGGGATGCGCGCACGTGCGGCGACTTCGCGGGCGCAGGCGAGCAAATTGCGTGCCCGGGCATAATAACCAAGCCCGGCCCAGGCCGCCATCAGCTCTGCATCCTCCGCAGCTGCCAATGCTTCGAAGCTCGGCCAGCGCGCCGTGAACTTCTCGAAATAGGGGATGACGCTCGCGACCTGGGTCTGCTGGAGCATCACTTCGCTTAGCCACACGCGATAGGGGTCGGGCGCGTTGGCTCCCGGCCGCGCCCGCCACGGCAAATCGCGCGCATGGGCGTCATACCATTTGAGCAGAGGGGCGGCGATTGCGCGAGGGACGTTGTCGGGCACGCCCCGCCTATGGCATGGGTTGGCGGCAATGACGAAGGCCTCCGATAAACCGAAGCGCGCAACCACGCGCCAGCCGAAGCTCGAGCCGCCGCGATCGAACCGCGCGCGCGCGGTTTCGGAGCTTCTGCCCGATGTCGGCCGCGCCGCATTTCGGAAGTTCGGCTTCGTTCAGCATGCGATCGTCAGCCGCTGGGGCGAGATCGTCGGCGAGCGCTATGCCCGCGTGTCGATGCCCGAATCGATCCGCTTCCCGCAGGGCAAGCGCGCCGAGGGGGTGCTAAGCCTCGTCGTCGGCGGCGCGCACGCACCGATGATGCAGCATATCGCTCCCGAGATCATCGAGCGGGTCAATCGCTTCTTCGGCTATGCCGCGGTGGCCCGCGTCGCGATTCGCCAGGGCGAGATCAAGCGCACGGCCAGAGCGACAGCGCCGGCCAGCCTCGCGCCGCTTTCCGAGGCGATGGGCGACAGCCTGCGCGGCATCGTCGACCCCGAACTCAAGGCAGTTCTCGAATCGCTCGCCGCCGGAGTCGCGGCGGCCGAAGGCATCAAGCTCGGCAGGATCGACTAAATGGCATTTCGTCTTCTCGCCGCGGCGCTGTTGCTGCTGGTCGGCATCGGGTCGCCGGTAGCGGCGCAACAGGCACGCCGCGCGCCCGCTGCCAACTGGGTCAATGTCGTCGTCAAAACGCCGGAAGGCGGGTTCCGGCAGGGCAACCCGAACGCGCCGATCAAGCTGGTCGAATATGGCTCGCGCACGTGCCCGACCTGCGGGGCGTTCGCCGCCGAGGGCATGGAGCCGCTGCGCCGCGAATGGATCGCCAGCGGCAAACTGAGCTACGAGTTCCGCGACTTTCTGATCCACGGCGTGCCCGATCTCTCGCTGGCGCTCCTCAACCAATGCGTACCCCCCGCGCGCTTCTTCCCGGTGCTCGACCAGATGTTCGCCAACCAGCGGGCATTCGACGCGCCGCTGCACAAGCTGATCGAGACGCAACCCAAGGTCGTCGAAGGCTGGCAGCAGCTTCCCCCGCCGCAGGCCGCGACCAAGTTCGCCGAAGTGCTGGGGATGATCGCTTTCATGAAGACCCGGGGCTTGCCCGAAGCGCAGGCGCGGCGCTGCTTGTCCAATCCGGCGATGATCAAAAGCGTGGCCGACGCGTTCGCGGGCGGCGCCAAAGCCGGCGTTCAGGGCACCCCCAGCTTCTTCGTCAACGGCCGCCGCGTGCGCGCCTTCACCTGGGATCAGCTCCAGCCCGAGCTTCGCGCCGCGGACAGCTGATCGAACCCTTTTCCTTCGGAGACTTAAGACCATGCGTTCTGCAATTGCCCTTCTCCCCCTCCTCGCACTCGCGGCCTGTGGCGGCGAAGGCGGCAATGCCTCGGCGCCGGTGACGTCGAGCACGCCGGTGGCCAATGTCGCCCCGCCCGCGGGCAAGCAGTGGGTCGACGTGGTGAGCAAGACCGCGGAGGGCGGCTATATCCAGGGCAACCCGAATGCGCCGATCAAGCTGCTCGAATATGGCTCGCGCAGCTGCCCGACCTGCGGGCGCTTCGCCATGGAAGGCGTGGAGCCGCTCCGCCAGAAATACATCTCGACGGGCAAGGTGAGCTACGAGTTCCGCGACTTCCTCGTCCACGGCGCGCCCGATCTGTCGCTGGCACTGCTCAACCAGTGCGCGCCGACCGAGGCGTTCTTCCCGATTCTCGATCAGATGTTCGCCAACCAGGAAGCGTTCTACAAGCGGACCGATCAGCTGCAGCAGAGCAATCCGCAACTGCTTCAGCAGCTCCAGCAGCTGCCGCCGCCGCAGGCCGCCGCCGGCTTCGCCGAAGCGCTCGGGCACATCGAGTTCATGAAGCAGCGCGGTATCCCCGATGCCCGTGCGCGCCAGTGCCTGGGCGATCAGAAGACGATCGAGGCGATCGCCAAGGTCAATGCCGACGCGACCAACGAGCATGGCGTCACCGGCACGCCGAGCTTCTTCATCAACGGCAAGCCGGTCGAAGCAGCGATGTGGTCGCAGGTCGAGACTGCGCTGCAGGCGGCCGGGGCCCGATAAGGCCCCGAGCCGCAGGGGGGCGGGCGATGCAGATCAAGCGGCTGCGGCTGACAGGCTTCAAGAGCTTCGTCGACCCGGCCGATCTGCGCATCGAGCCGGGCCTCACCGGCATCGTCGGCCCCAATGGCTGCGGCAAATCCAATCTGCTCGAAGCGCTGCGCTGGGCGATGGGCGAGAACAGCGCCAAATCGATGCGCGGCGCCGGCATGGAAGACGTGATCTTCGCCGGCACCGCGACCCGGCCGGCGCGAGACTTCGCCGAAGTCTCGATCCTCGCCGAGCAGGTGGGCGAGGATGATGAGCTCGAAGTCGTCCGGCGGATCGAGCGCGGCGCGGGGTCCGCCTATCGGATCAACGGCCGCGACGTCCGCGCCAAGGATGTCGCTCTGGTCTTCGCCGATTCGGCTACCGGTGCGCATTCGCCTGCCCTGGTCAGCCAGGGACGGATCGGCGCGATCATCTCCGCTAAGCCAGGTGAACGCCGCGCGATGCTCGAGGAAGCGGCGGGGATCGCCGGGCTGCATGTGCGCCGCCGCGATGCAGAGCAGAAATTGCGCGCGACCGAAGCCAATCTGACGCGGCTCGACGAAGTGATCGGCGATCAGGAGGCGCGGGCGGCCGCGCTCAAGCGGCAGGCGCGACAGGCCGAGCGCTATCGCGAGCTTTCCGAGCGTATCCGCATCGCCGAGGCGCGGATGATCTTCGCGCGCTGGCGCGATGCCGCCGCCGCCGCCGATGCGGCGAAGAAGGAAGCTGCCGCCGCCGAGGGTCTCGTCGCCGAGCGCGCGCAGGCGCATGACGCCGCGGCGGCGCGCCAGCAGGATGCGGCCGGGAAACTGGCGGCGGTGCGCGCGGATGCGCTCGCGGTGCGCGATCGTGCGACAGAGGCGATGCACCGGCTGGCGACGTTGCGCAGCGAGCGTGCCACGGTCGAACGGCGCATCGGGGAGCTGCGCGATGCGCAGGCCCGGCTCGCCGACGATCGCAGCCGCGAGGGCGCGCTCGCGCATGACGCGGCCGAGGCGCTGGCCCGCCTTGCCGACGAGGCCGGCACGCTCGAGAGCCGGATCGCAGATGCGACCGCGCGGATGCCGACGCTCGATGCCGCGCTTGCCGAGGCCGAGCGCGCGGCGCGCGATGCCGAAGTCGCGCTCGCCCAAGCGCTGGCGGCGCAAGCGAGCGAGGCGGCGGAAGCGCGTGTGGCGGAGGCGGCGCTGATCGCCGCGCGCACCCGCGCCGAACGCGCCGCGCGCGATCAGGCGCGTGTCGATGCCGAGATCGCTGCGCTGGGCAGCGCCGAGCCGCTCAACGCCGAGAAAGCGCGCGCCGCCGAGGCGCGTGCGCAGGCGGTGCGACAGGCCGAGACGGCGCGCGCCGGTCTCGCGCGGGCCGATGCCGACGAGCGTGGCGCGATCGAATCGCGGGATCGTGCCCAGTCGGCGCGTTCGATTGCGCACGCCGAGCTTTCCCAGCTCGACAGCGAGGCGGCGGTGCTCGCCAAGGCGACGCGCCCCTCGGGCAAGGATCGGTTGCTCGATCGGCTCAAGGTCGATGCGGGATATGAGCGCGCGCTCGCCGCGGCGCTGGGCGACGATCTGGAGACGGGGCTCGATACGAGCGCCGAACGCTATTGGGCGGGCGCAGCGCCGCTGCCTGACGATCCTGTCGCGCCGGCAGATACGACGCCGCTGGCACGGCACGTCGCGGCACCGACGGGGCTCGCGCGGCGCCTTGCGCAGGTGCTGGTGGCGGAGCGCGACAGCGGCCAGCCGCTGGCGGTGGGACAGCGCCTGGTGACGCTCGCCGGGGTACTGCGGCGCTGGGACGGCTATGTCGCCAAATCGGGCGGAGCCGCTGCCGCCGAGCGGCTCGAGCGCGTCAATCGGCTGGCGGCGATCGAGAAAGCGCGGCCCGCGGCGGTGCGCGCAGTCGAGGCGGCCGAGGCCGAATTGGCGCGGATCGACGAGACGATCGGTGCGGCTCGCCGCGCTGCCGCCGAATGCCGCCGAATGCTCGACCATGCCGAGAATGCCGGGCGCGAAGCGGGGCGCGCCGAGGATCGTGCCACTGCGCAGCTCGAACGGCTGGAGTCGCAACGCGCCGATCTCGAAACGCGGCGGGCGCGGGTCGGTGGCGAGCAGGAGGAGGCGGCGAGCGAACTGGCCCGTGCCGAAAATGCCAAGGCCGGGCTGCCTGACGGCTCGGCCACGAGGGAGCGCGTTGCCGCGCTGTCGTCCGAGGCGGAAGTCCGCCGCGCCGCCGCGGCCAATGCGCGGAGCGAGCGCGGGACGCTGGAGCGCGAGATCGGGCAGGCGCGCGAGCGGCTTGCCGCCGCTACCGCCGAGAGCCGCAGCTGGAAGTCGCGCGCGGGCGAGGCGGCGCGGCGTGCGGCAGAAATGGAGAAGCGCACGGCCGAACTGGCGGAGGAAAGCTCCGCACTTGCGGCGCGCCCCGCCGAGCTGGACGCCGCCGTCGCCCAGGCCGAGGCGGCGACCGAAGCCACGCGCGCCGAATCGGCGGCGGCGCAGGCCGCCGAGCGCGAGGCCGAGGCGGCGCTCCGTGCTACCGAAGGCGATGTCCGCGCCGCCAATGAGGCCCTGGCCGAAGCACGCGAGGCGCGAGCGGGGGCCACCGCGCGGGCCGAGAATCAGGAAATGCGCCGCATCGAGATGGGCCGGCTCTCGGGCGAGCGCTTCGAATGCCCGCCGCCTCTGCTCCCCCAGAAGGCCGGATTCGAGGCGGAAAGCGTGCGCAGCCCGCAGGACGAATCATCCGCGCACGAGAAGCTCAGCCTGGATCGCGAGCGGATCGGGCCGGTCAATCTCGTCGCCGAGGCCGAACTCGCCGAGCTCGAGGCGGCGTTCACCAGCAACGCGCAAGAGCGCGACGAACTGGCGCAGGCAGTCAACCGGCTGCGCGGATCGATCGGCACGCTCAACCGCGAGGGGCGGCAGCGGCTGCTCGCGGCGTTCGAGGCAGTCGACCTGCATTTTCGTCGGCTGTTCTCGACCTTGTTCGACGGCGGGCAGGCGCATCTCGAACTGGTCGATTCGGACGATCCGCTTGAAGCCGGGCTCGAGATCATGGCGCAGCCGCCGGGGAAGCGGCTGCAATCGCTCACGTTGCTCTCGGGTGGCGAGCAGGCCTTGACCGCAGTGGCGCTGATCTTTGCGCTGTTTCTGACCAATCCCGCGCCGATCTGCGTCCTCGACGAAGTCGATGCGCCATTGGACGACGCCAATATCGAGCGCTTCTGCGACTTGCTGGAGGTGATGACTCGCGAGACCGCGACGCGCTATCTGATCGTCACCCACAATGCCGCGACGATGAGCCGGATGCACCGGCTGTTCGGAGTGACGATGGTCGAGCGCGGGGTGAGCCGACTGGTGTCGGTAGACCTCGGCGGGGCGGAGACGCTGTTGGCAGCGGAATAGGCCTAACTTCACGATCTTCGCGCGTATGAAAGAAGGAAGTTGCCGGTGCGGTGCGAAGTTAGCCCGCGTTTGTCGACAATTTCAAAGAGCGGGCCGGGGCGCTGGCGCACCCCAGGGCGGGCGAGTGCAGCAGACGAAATCCTACATTGCAAGGCGGCGTTCAGGACAGGATCCGCTCGTACAAAGCGATGTATTTGTCGGCCATTGCCTCGACCGAGAAATGCGCCTCGACGTGGCGGCGGCAGGCGGTGCGGTCGATGGCGTCGATCTGCGCCAGCGCGAGGATCGCCTCGCCGGCCGAGCGGACGAGGATGCCGGTTTCCGGCGTGATCAGCTCGGCCATGCTCCCGCGATTGATCGCGATCACCGGGGTACCGCAGGCCATCGCCTCGATCACCGACAGGCCGAACGGCTCGTCGAAGTTGATCAGATGGAGCAACGCCCGCGCCTTGCCGAGCGCGCGCAGGCGCTGCTCGCCGCCGACCGGGCCGAGATAGCGGATCCGCTCGCCATCGACATGCGGCTTCACCTCGCGGTCGAAATAGCCCTGATCCTGGACGATACCGTAGAGATCGAGCCGCCTGCCCGAGGCGAGCGCGACATGGATCGCCTCGGCGGCGCCCTTGTCGGGGTGCATGCGGCCGAAGAACAGCAAATCGTCGCTGCCCTCGGCATCGAACGGGAATTCGTCGAGGCGGATGCCATGGTGGATCGTCGCGGCATATTCGAGCGAGGGATGCCGATCGGCCTCGCTGATCGCGACGAAGTGCACGCGGTTCTCGAACGGCTTGTACATCGGCAGGATGCGATCCGAGGAGAAGCCGTGGATCGTAGTGACCATCGGGGTGTCGATCAGCGGCGCATAGGCATGGGCGGGGAAATCGGCCTGATTGTGGATCAGGTCGAACTCGCCGGCGCGGGCGAAGAGATGCGACTGGTGGGCATATTCCCAGACCTTGGCATCGATCGCGGGATCTTCCTCATAGCCGCGCGGGACCACGCCCGCGAGCGTGCCGGCGGTCTGCGAATCCTGCGTGGCGAACAATGTCACGTTCACGCCACGCGCGACGAGGGCTTCGGTGAGCAGGCTCGTCACCAACTCCCATGGACCGTAATGCCGCGGTGGCGTGCGCCACGCGATCGGCGCCAGCATTGCGATCTTCATCCGAGAATATAGCCTTCGTTCGGGCCCAGCACCGCGGGATCGCCGCCCGTCCCGGTGGTGAGCAGAACCGACAATCCCTCGGCCCATTCGGGTATCGCAAAGCTCTGGGGCGTATCGCCGAGGTTGAGCACGACCAGCAGCCGTGCTTCGCGGTGACGGCGTTCATAAGCGAGCAGGCCGCCGGAACATTCGATCGGCAGCCAGTCGCCGATCGCCAGCGCGGGATGCGCACGACGGAGTGCGAGCAGGTCATGATAGAGGCGCCACATCGAATGCGCGGTCTCGCGTTGCACGGCGAGGTTGCGCACCTGCCAGTCGTCATGGAGCGGCAGCCACGGCGTGCCGCTCGAAAAGCCGGCATTGGCGCTGTCATCCCATGCCATCGGAGTGCGCACCGGATCGCGGCCGAGCCCGATCCCGGGCTCGCGCAATTCGCGCGGGTCCTGCACCTGATCGGGCGGGATCGCGACATCCGCCATCCCGATCTCATCGCCATAATAGATCGTCGGCGTGCCCCGCAGCGTGAGCAGCAGCATCGCCGCGACCCGCGCCTGCGCTAGACCGAAGCGCGTCGCCGCACGTGGGCGATCGTGGTTGCCGAGCACCCAGTTGGGCCATCCGCCGGCCGGCAGCGCGGCCTCGTAATCGGCGATCAGCCCCGCGAGGCTGCGTGCCTCCCAAGGCGCATCGATCAATTGGAAGTTGAAGGGCAGATGCACGCCCGGTTCGCCTTCGCCATAATAGGCCATCAACCGATCAACCGGCAGGTAGATCTCGCCGATGAGCACGCGCTCGGGATAGCCATCGGCGACGCGGCGCATGTCGGCGGCGATGCCGTGGACCTCGGGCTGGTCGGTCGAGTGGAGCTGAAGCACCTGATGCATCTCGCCCATCGCCGGGGTGTAGGCCGGGTTGGCCGGATTGTCGGGGAAGTCGGGGTGCTTGATCATGTGCCACAGCACATCGATGCGGAAGCCGTCGACCCCGCGATCGAACCAGAAGCGCAGCACGTCGAGCATCGCCCGGCGCAGATCGGGATTGCGCCAGTTGAGGTCGGGCTGCTCCTTGAGGAAGGCGTGGTAATAATATTGGCCGGTGGCCTCGTCATATTCCCACGCCGAGCCGCCGAAATCGCTGATCCAGTTGTTGGGCGGGCCGCCGTCCGGGGCGGGGTCGCGCCAGATATACCAGTCTCGCTTCGGGTTGTCGTGCGACGCGCGGCTCTCGAGGAACCACGGGTGCTGGTCCGAGCTGTGGTTGGGGACGAAATCGAGCAGCAATTTGAGCCCGCGATCGTGCGCGGCCTTCAGCAGCGCATCGAAATCGTCGAGCGTGCCGAAGCGCGGGTCGATCCCGGTGTAATCGGCAACGTCATAGCCGAAATCGGCCATCGGCGAGGGATAGATGGGCGAGATCCAGATCGCGTCGACGCCCAATGCGACGAGGTCGTCGAGGCGGGATTCGATGCCTTTGAGGTCGCCGATGCCGTCGCCGTTCGAGTCCTGGAACGAGCGCGGATAGATCTGGTAGATGACGCCGTGCTGCCACCAGAGGGGTTCGGTCATTGGTCCGCACTCCAAACCCGTGCTCCGGCGAAGGCCGGAGCGTTGGCAACAGAATGCACCGCTTGCGACACGGCGCTCCGGCCTTCGCCGAAGCACGGCAGGATGTGGATCACCGGAACCGCTCCTTCGGAATGTGCGTGATCCGGCAGGCAAGGTCGGCCTCGCCGCCGGCGACGATGTAGCGATCGCCCGCATCCGCGATGCCGGTGGTGAAGGTCACCGGCGTCGGCAGGTACATCTGATGCGCGATCTCCGCGGTAAGCGCCGGGTTCGCCTCGATCAGCGGGACCTCGTCCTCCAGTCGCAGGATCTGCGACGGATCGTCCTTGTCGAGCAGCGCCCAGAAGCTGCGATAGATGCCGACGCTCCCGCGCTTCTCGACGCCGTGATAGATCATCATCCAGCCTTCGGGGGTCAGCACCGGCTGGCTGCCGCCGCCGATCCGCTGGGTGCTCGTCGTACCCTTGCGCGCGCGGATGCCGGGGGTGTCGAGCGGCTTCCAGTGGAGCCCGTCGGGCGATTGCGCGATGTTGATCGACGGTCCGCCCAGCCAGGGGCTGTCCTCGGGATAGGCGAAATAGCATTCGCCCAAGGGACGCGTGAGCGCCATGAACTTGTCCGCGACCTTGCCCTCGAACAGGATCATGTCCTTGTTCTGGTGATCGAGAACGATGCCGAGCAATTCGTAATCGAGCCCGTTCGCCGAGCGGTACATCGCGGTGCAGTGGCGCTCGGCCGAGACGCCGCAGGCGGTCATCCAATACTGGCCGTCGACCTTGGTGATGCGGGCGTCCTCGACGCCGTAATCCATATAGCTGGCCGAGGGCTGGATCGCCTTGTCGTAGTGAATCGCGACGATGTTGCGCCCCTCTCCATCAAGCTCGACCGGGAGCAGCCACGAGAGCGAGGTCAGCCCGAGCAACCGCGGATTGCGGTCCTTGAGCGCGAACTGGCGCGGATCGTCCATGTCGATCCGGTGGACCGGGTGGCGATCGAGGACATAGCCCGCCGGTGTCCAGCGGATCGCGCGGGCGCATTCGGTGTGGACCGGGTCCCGGAGCGCTTCGGCGACGCGGACCATCAGCAGCAGATTGCCGTTCGGCAGCCGCGTGAAGCCGGGGTTGAACGCGCCGAGCACATGCGTCGGCTCGTCGACTCCGTGCCGGAGCGGCGAGCGCGTCAGGTCGACCTGGTCGGGGCGGAAGATCAGATAGTCGTCGCCGTCGGGCATTTGCCCCCCTTGGTCAGCAGCCGGGAATTTGGCTCTCGCCGCCCTCGAGGACGAAGCGGTCGCCACGCCGAACGTATCGTTCGGCGAACGATCGGGTTCCCTGATAGCGCACGGTGAAGCTGCGGTCGCGGACGATATCGGTCAAGCTGCCGGTCAGCGATTGCGGATTGTCCTGTTCCATCCCGCTATCGTCGAAAATGGTGGTGATGCTTGCGAGGCTCGCGGGTCCGGTCGGGCGCAGCTCGATCAGATCGGTGTCGCTGACGGTGCAGCCCTGCCACGTCCCGCCGCCCTCGACCACCAGCACCGGCAGCGTCGCGAACTTGTCCGAGACAGACCATTTGGCGAGATCGCCGAAGCTGCCGCTCATCGCCGCTTCGGGATACGCCCTGGCGAGTTCGAAGCGACCCTGCTGCTCGCGCAGATAGTAAGCCGCGATCACGCCGCCCTCCGGATGGCCCGCATCAGGGGCATGCCCGTGGCGGAGCAGCACCGGACCGAACGGTGTGTCGAGGAGTTTGTCGTCCTTGCCGAACGTATAGCGGCCGTCGCCGGGTGGCACGACGCGCAGCGCATCTGCGAGTCGTTCGGCGGGAGAGCGGGGCGCCGGGCTCGCGACAGCCCTGGGCCTGGCCTTATGGGTGGGAGCGGGATTTGGCTTGTCCGGCACGGCATTGCAGCCGGCGAGCAATGCCGCGAGCGCGGCCAGGCAGGCGGGGACCCGGGGGGTCATATCTGGTCGCGCAGCCGCTCGTGGTGGCGAATCACTTCGTCGATGATGAAGCGCAGGAACTTCTCGGAGAATTCGGGATCGAGATCGGCGTCCTTGGCCAGCGCGCGCAGCCGGGCGATCTGCGCCTCCTCGCGCGTGGGGTCGGCCGGAGGCAGGCTGTGAGTGGCCTTGTAGGCACCGACCGCCTGCGTGATCTTGAAGCGCTCGGCGAGCATGTGGATCAGTGCGGCATCGATATTGTCGATGCTCTGGCGGAAGCGGTTGAGCGTCTCGTCGGGCATGACGGCCTCTTTGCCTGCGGCGCGACGCTACGCAAGCCTTGCCTTTGCCGCCGCCACGCGCCAGAGCCCCGGCAATGAGCGCTACCATCCATCGCCTGGGGCAAAAACCCGAGCCGTCGCTGGAACCGATGCTGCAACTGGTGGCGCACGACCTCAATCTGGTGAACGCGGTCATCCTCGATCGCATGCAGTCGGATATTCCGCTGATCCCCGAGCTCGCGGGGCATCTGATCGCGGGCGGCGGAAAGAGGATGCGGCCGATGCTGACGCTGGCGAGCACGCGGCTGCTCGGCTATTCCGGAGCGCGGCACCACAAGCTCGCTGCGGCGGTCGAGTTCATCCACACCGCCACCCTGCTGCACGACGATGTGGTCGATTCGTCGGACCTGCGGCGCGGCAAACGGACCGCCAACATCATCTGGGGCAATCCGGCGAGCGTGCTGGTCGGCGATTTCCTGTTCTCGCGCAGTTTCGAGCTGATGGTCGAGGACGGCAGCCTCAAGGTGCTCAAGATCCTGTCGAACGCCAGCGCGGTGATCGCCGAGGGCGAGGTCAACCAGCTTACTGCGGTGCGCCGGCTCGACATCTCCGAAGAGCGCTATCTCGACATCATCGGCGCGAAGACCGCGGCATTGTTCGCCGCCGCGTGCCGGATCGCCGCGGTGGTCGCCGAGCGTTCGGAGGCGGAAGAGACCGCGCTCGACACTTATGGCCGCAATCTCGGCATCGCCTTCCAATTGGTCGACGATGCGATCGATTATGTCTCGGACGCCTCGACGATGGGCAAGGATGCCGGCGACGATTTCCGCGAGGGCAAGATGACCCTGCCGGTGATCCTCGCTTATGCGCGCGGCGACGAGGCGGCGCGGGGCTTCTGGAAGGAAGCCATCTCCGGCCGCCGGGTCACCGACGCCGATTTCGCCGAGGCGATTTCGCTGGTCCGCGCCAGCCGCGCGGTAGACGATACGCTCGCCCGCGCCCGCCATTACGGCCAGCGCGCGATCGACGCGCTCGGCGGGTTCGCGCCGGGTGCGGCGAAGGACGCAATGGTCGAAGCCGTCGAATTCGCGGTCGCCCGCGCTTACTGAAAAAGCGCCGCCCCATGGGGAGCGGCGCTTCTCCTGATCAGAAGGCGGCGCGCAGCGTCAGCTGGACCAGCGGGCCCGAATGCTCGCGCTCGATTTCATATTCGTCGAGATCGCCGGCGGCGCGGTTCTCGAGGATCTCCTCGAGCGAATCGCCGTCATATTTGCGGAAATCCTCGTACTTCACGCGATCGAGCAGATTCTGCGCCGAAAGGCGGACGACGAAATTCTGCCCGAAGCGCTTTTCGACGAACGCTTCGAGATCGGGATCGTAGCGCAGCCGCACGGTCTCATCGAAATTGCTCTCGGTGGCCGCGCTGCGCCCCGAGATCGTCGTGCCGAAGCTCACCCCGGCGCTGCGCAGATTGTGGATGACGCCGAGATTGTAGACGTGACGCGGCTGGTTGTTGAACCGGCGCTTCTCCCCGGTGAAGGGGTCGGTCGTCTCGCTGTCGAGATAGGTGTAGTTCGCGAATATGCCGGTGTCGGGCATGCCGAACAGCGTCAGCGGCGCCGACAGATCGAACTCGACGCCCCATGCCTTGCCGTCGCCGACATTCTGCGGGATGAACGCGCGGCCATCGTCATTGTCGGGATTTTCGCCAAGCGAGACCAGCTCGATCAGGTCGCTGATGTCGCGATAGAAGAAATTGACCCCGGCGATGCCGCTGCCGCCGATGCGATGCTCGTAGCCGACATCGACGCCCCATGCGCGCTGGTTGCGGAGCGACGGGTTGCCGGTGGTGACGTCGTCGTCGCCCGGACCCTCGTCGGTGACCGGTGAGAGCAGGTCGTAGTCGGGCCGGCGGATGGTGCGTGCGACGGAGGCGCGGAACTGCCCTGCACCCGCCGCATAGCGCAGGCTAAGCGAGGGGTTGAGCAATTCGTCGTCATAGGAAACCGCGCCCGGAAGCGATTCCGCGGCAATTTTCCGGCGCGTGATCTCGTAGCGCACGCCGCCGTCGATGCTGAGCGGACCGGCTTCGTAGCTCAGACGGACATAAGGCGAATAGCGGTCTTCCCGGATGCGGAAACTGCCGCTGAGGAAGGTGCCGTCGTTGAGGCCGTCGCGCGTCTTGAACAGCAGGTCCGAGCCGATCTTGACCTTGACCCCACCGTCCGGGCCGAACGCGCCGTAGATCGTGCCGGTCCATTCCTTGTCGTCGATGTCGATGCTCGACTCGTCGGTTTCGGCGGGGTCGGGAAATTCCTCGCTGATTTCGACTGCATCGGTGTTTTCCTTGTAGGCATTCCAGCCCGCCGCCACTCCGAGCTCGAACCCGCCGAGCGGCAGGCGCAGATCGGCGCCGACCGACCAGGTCCGCTGGTTGATGTCCTCGACCTGCGTAGCGAGTTCCTCATAGTCGAGGTCCGCGCCATCATAGGTCTGCGAGACTTCGGTTTCCTTACGGTCGGTATCGACGAACAGGCCGTTCAACCGGATACGGCCGCCGCTGGCGAATTCACGCGTGATCTCGGCATTGCCCGAGAAATCGGTGCCGTCGCGCGTGTCGCTCTGCGCCTCGAAATTGTTGAACTCGGGATCGGTGACGTAATTGCTCTGCGCGGGATCGCCGGGGAAGCGCTTGTCGTCCGTGGTCGCCTCATCGTCGAAGCGGTACGAGACCTTCTTCTTTGGATTGCGGCGCTTCTGATAGTTGAGCGCCACCCAGTAATCGGTCGCCGCATCGATCTTGCCGGCATAGGCCAGCGCGCCGCTGGGGCGGATCACGCCGTCGCGGGTGTTTAGCAAAGCGCCCGCCTTGAGGAAGCCCCCCTCGAACGACGCCGCTTCCTTGGTGACCACGTTGAGCGTCCCGGCGATGCCGTCGCTCGGTTGATCGGGGCGCGGCGCGCGGACGATCTCGATCCGCTCGACCAGTTCGGCGGGGATGCGATCGACGAAAAAGCTGCCGTCGCTCTCGCCGCCCGGCGCGCGGCGGCCGTTGATCAACACGTTGGTGAAGCCGCCGGGCAGGCCGCGGAACTGGACCTGGTCATATTCGAGCACGTCGGACGTGAAGGTCGCGCCGGGGACCCGCTTGAGCATCTCGCCGACCGACACCGGCTCGAACTTCTGGAAATATTCGAGATCATAGGAGAGCACCGGATTGGTGTCGGCGGTGCGATTGCGGAAGAAGATCTCGCCGGTGACGAGGATCTCGTTGGCGCGCTGCTCGGCTTCGGGCTGCGCCTCGGCGACCGGCTGGCCACTGTCCTGGGCGTGCGCCGGCGCGGCGGCGAGCAGGCTTGCGAGCGCCGCCAGCGCCGACCCGCGCAACAGGTGCGAAACAATCATGTCATTTTCCCCTTACAAAGGGGTCGTCGACCCCCGCTCCCGGGGCGCTCAACAGGACGGATGTGAAGATGCGGGGAAAGCTCGGCTACAATTTCGTTACGGCGGCATTTCTTTTGGCCGGTTGCACGCCGGCCACAGCCCCGCAGCCGGTCGCGGCACCGACCGTGGCGTCGGCGCCGACCGTCGAGGTGCCGGCTAGCGGCGAGACCGTGGCGGTGGCGACCCAGCTGGCCGACGCTGCCGACGATCCCGCGATCTGGACCCGGGCGGGCGGGCTGGACTTCGCCGGCAAGCATCAGGACGGCATCATCCTCGGCACCGACAAGAAAGCCGGGCTCTATGTCTTCGGGCTCGACGGCCAGTCGCTCCAGTTCCTGCCCGAGGGGCTGCTCAACAATGTCGATTTGCGCGGCGACGGCGACGGCTTCATCGCCGGCGCTTCGGACCGCGGGCGGATGGGCGTGGCGCTCTATCGCTTCACCGGCGCGGGGCAACTGACGCCGGCGGGGTTCATCAAGTCCGACGTGATCGAGCCCTATGGCTTCTGCATGGGCCGGCTGGACGGCACATTGATCGCAGTGTTGATCGCCAAGGACGGAGCGGTGCGCGAATATGCGCTGGCAACCGGGCCGGACGGCCTGAGCGGGACCGAGCGACGGCGCTATGCGGTGGGATCGCAGTCGGAGGGCTGCACGATCGATGATGCGACCGGCACGCTCTATATCGGCGAGGAGTTGAAGGGCGTCTGGCGCTATCCGCTACGCAGTGCAGCAGGCACGCGGACGTTGGTCGCGGACATCGGCGACGGGCGGCTGATCGCCGATGTCGAGGGCACCACGCTGATCCACGACGGCGGACGGACCTTGCTGCTCGTGTCGAGCCAAGGCGACAGCGCCTTTGCCGTCTGGGACGTCAGCGGCGCGTCGGGTGCGGAGCGCTATATCGGGCGCTTTCGGGTTGCCGCGGCAGGCGGAGTCGACGCAGTGACGGGGACCGACGGCCTCGATGCGTGGACCGGGGCGATCGGGCCCTATCGCAGCGGGCTCGTGGTGGTTCAGGACGACGTCAACGAAGGCGGCGCGCAGAACTTCAAACTGGTGGATTGGGCCCCGATACGGGTCGCGCTGGGGCTGTAGGTTGTCGCCTCTTACGCGGATGAGGACTCGCGCGTTCCTAAAGCTTCTCCTCGGCAGGCAGCGTCGCTTCGTCTGCAGGCGTTTTGCGAAACAGTGACCGGTCCTCCGGCCCGAAGCCGAACTTGATCATCACGAACAGGAAGGTGACGAGGATGGCCGGCATGCCGAGGCTCAGCTCGGCCCATTCATAATGGTGCGGCAGCGACATGAACGCCGCGCCGACCAAAGCCGCCGCGCCGATCGCGACGAAGAAGCTCGGCCGGATGCTGACCACCGGCGCGCCGAGCATGTGCCGCAGCATGATCGCCTTGGCCGCCGAGCCGATCGTCAGCGACACGGCGAGCGCCGCCGCCGGGCCGGCCGCCTGCACCGGCTCGGACCAGCCCTGCGCCCGCGCGAAAACGACGAAGGCGAAGCTCAACGCGATCTGGAGCAGCAGCACCGCGAGCGAGATCACCAGATTGCGGTGACGCGCGACATAGATCAGGCCCGTCTCGCATACCGCGCCGGTCGAGGCGAGCACTTCGGCGACGAGCAGGATGCACATCGCGCCTGCGCCGACGACGAATTCCGGGCCGATCAGCCCCATCACGCCCTCGGCGGGAATCCCGAAGACGACGAGGCACGCGGCCTGCGCGCTGACGATCCAGAAGCCGACCTGGCGAACCTGTTTGGCGACCGACTTGCGGTCATTTTCAGCGAGGCTGTGGGTGACCACGGGCGCGAGGATCGGATCGAAGCTGGACTTCAGCCGCTGCGGGATCGAGGCGACCTGCTGCGCCATGTAATAAATGCCGACCACCGCCGGGCTGAACAGCAAGGCGAGGATGAAGCGATCGACGTTGCGGGTGCCCCATTCGATCGCGTCGGCCCCGGCGAGCGGGGCGTTGCGACGCGCCAGCGTGACGATATCGGACACCCGCGGATGCCAGCCCCGCGGCACGCCATATTCGCGAACAAAGGGTAGTACCGACGCGGCGAGCGCGGCGAGCATCGACAGCACATAAGCGTACATCAGCCCGTCGCGCGACGAGACATAGGAGAAGCCCCACGCCGCGATGCTGATCGTCCACGGCTCAACGATCGCACGCGCGGTCACCGAGGCGCGGATATTGTGGCGATAAGCGAGCGCGGCGAGCGTGACGTCGGAAACCGCCACCGCGAATACGACGAGCGGCAGCAGCCGCTCGAGACCCATGACCTGGCTGTTGGGATACATCGCCTGGGGGAAGGCGATCAGCACCGCGCTGGCGATCGCCGAGGCGATCAGTGCGACCAGCACTGCATCCCATACGACATGCGCATGTGGTCGTTCGGTCGAGGCCAGAGCCTGTGCCAGCCCGCGCTTGAGCCCGAGCGTGGCAAGCAGCGCCGCGACTTCGATCACCAGCACTGCGATCGCGTAGCGCCCGACGATGTCGGGGCCATAAGCGCGCCCGGCGA
Organism: Sphingomonas psychrotolerans; assembly: GCF_002796605.1. NCBI lineage: Bacteria > Pseudomonadati > Pseudomonadota > Alphaproteobacteria > Sphingomonadales > Sphingomonadaceae > Sphingomonas > Sphingomonas psychrotolerans. The sequence continues at coordinate 3,649,916 of NZ_CP024923.1, read as the reverse complement.
TGAACAGGAACGGCAGCCGCGCAGCGAGCCGCAGCAGGAAGCCGAGGATGTTGGTCCGGCCGCCCTTGGCGAGGGCGTTGATGTCGTCGGTGGACGCGGCTTCGCTCAATGCGCCGCGCCCCAGCTCGGCCCAACCCCGATCTCGACGCCGAGCGGGACGGTGAGCTTGATCGCCGGTTCGGCGGCAGTGGCCATCACCCGCTCGATCACCGGCTTCGCCGCCGCCACATCGCCCTCGGGCAGCTCGAAGACGAGTTCGTCGTGCACCTGCATCAGCATCCGGACGCCCGGCAGCCCGGCGTCACGCAATGCCGGCCCCATCCGCGCCATCGCCCGCTTGATGATGTCGGCGCTGGTGCCCTGGATCGGGGCGTTGATCGCGGCGCGCTCTGCGCCCTGCCGTTCGTGCTGGACGCTCGATTTGATCCGCGGGAAATGCGTCTTCCGGCCGAACAAGGTCGTGGTGTAGCCCCTGGCGCGGACCTCCTCGAGCGTCGAGACGATATAGGAATTGATCCCCGGGAAACGCTCGAAATAGCGGTTGATCATGTCCTGCGCCTCATCGGCGGTGACGTCGAGCCGGCCGGCGAGTCCCCAGCGCGAGATGCCGTAGAGGATCGCGAAGTTGATCGTCTTGGCGCGCCCGCGGGTGTCGCGATTGACTTCGCCGAACAGCTCCATCGCAGTCATCGAATGGATGTCGTCGCCATTTTCGAACGCCGTGCGCAGCGCCGGCACGTCCGCGATGTGCGCGGCGAGGCGCAATTCGATCTGCGAATAATCGGCGGCGAGGATCAAATTGCCGGGTTCGGCGACGAATGCGTCCCGGATTTGTCTGCCCACTTCGGTGCGGATCGGAATGTTCTGGAGATTGGGATCGGTCGAAGAGAGCCGCCCGGTTTGCGCGCCGGTCAGCGAATAGCTGGTGTGGACGCGCCCCGTTTCCGGATTGATCTGCGCCTGCAGCGAATCGGTATAGGTCGATTTGAGCTTGGACAGCTGGCGCCAGTCGAGCACCTTGACCACCATTTCGCGGCCCGGCGAATCCTTGTCCGCGGCGATCCGCTCGAGCTCGTTGACGTCGGTCGAATAGACTCCGGACTTGCCCTTGCGGCCGCCCTTGATCCCCATCTTGTCGAACAGCACGTCCCCTAATTGCTTGGGGCTGCCGATGGTGAACTTGAACCCGGCGATGGCGTGGATTTCGCCTTCGAGGCTGGCGATCTGCTTCGAGAATTCGTCCGAGAGGCGGGCCAGCACTTGCGCGTCGACCTTGACCCCTGCCCGCTCCATCCCCGCGATCACCGAGACCAGCGGCCGGTCCACCATTTCATAGACGCTGGTCACGCTCTCATAGGCCAGCCGCGGCTTGAACCGCCGCCACAGCCGCAGCGTGACGTCGGCATCCTCGGCGGCGTAGCGTGTCGCCGCGCGCAGATCGACTTCGTGGAAGCCGAGCTGCTTCTTGCCCGTCCCGACCACGTCCTTGTACGCGATGCAGCTGTGCGAGAGATGCGTCGCGGCGAGCTCGTCCATGCCGTGGCCGTGGAGCCCGGCGTCGAGATCGAAGCTCATCACGATCGTGTCGTCATAGGGCGCGACGGTGATCCCGCGGCGCGCGAACATGATCATGTCGTACTTCAGATTGTGCCCGATCTTGAGCACCGCCGGGTCCTCGAGCAGCGGCTTGAGCCTGGCCAGTGCCAGCTCGGCATCGAGCTGGACCGGCTTCTCGGCGAACATGTCGCTGCCGCCATGCGCGATCGGGATATAGCACGCCTTGTTCGGGGCCAGCGCGAGGCTGATCCCGCACATTCCCGCGCGCGTCGCGTCGAGCCCGGTGGTCTCGGTATCCACGGCGACCCAGCCTTGGTGCGTGGCCTCGGCGATCCAGCGGTCGAGATCCGCCTCGGTAACGACGGTCTCATAGCCGTCATGCTCGCAGGGGGGGTCCTCCTCGAAGCCAGGCGCTTCCTGCGTGTGGACCGGGGCATCGGCCACGGCCGAGAGGCGATTGAGCAGAGTGCGGAAACCGTGATGCTCGAGGAACGCGCGCAGCGGCGCGTCGGGAATGCCCTTGAGTTCGAGCTCGTCGAGCGGATCGGGCAAAGGCACGTCACAGGCCAGCTCGACCAGTTTGCGCGAAAGCCGCGCCATATCGGCATGCTCGATCAGATTGTCGCGCAACTTGCCCGGCTTCATCCCTGGCGCGGCGGCGAGCACCGCTTCGACATCGCCATGCTCGAGGATCAGCTTGGCCGCGGTCTTCGGCCCCACCCCGGGTACGCCGGGGACATTGTCGACGCTGTCGCCCATCAACGCGAGCACTTCGCCGAGCTTTTCGGGGCCGACGCCGAACTTCGCCTCGGTGTCCGCAGGCCCGAGCCGGCGATTGTTCATCGTATCGAGCATGTCGACCGACGGATCGGTCATCAGCTGCATCAGATCCTTGTCCGAGCTGACGATGGTGACCGACCAGCCCTGCGCCAGCGCGGCCTTGGTGTAGGAGGCAATCAGGTCGTCCGCCTCCCAGCCCAGTTCCTCGATGCACGGCAGCGAGAAAGCGCGGGTGGCGTCGCGTATCATCGGGAACTGCGGAACCAGATCCTCGGGCGCGGGCGGGCGATGCGCCTTGTATTGGTCGTACATTTCGTTGCGGAAAGTGTGCTCGCTCTTGTCGAGGATCACCGCCATGTGGGTGGGGCCGTCGGCCTTGTTGAGCTCGTCAACGAGCTTCCACAGCATCGTCGTATAGCCATAAACCGCGCCAACCGGCTCATTGTGCTTGTTGGTGAGCGGGGGCAGCCGGTGATAGGCGCGGAAGATATAGCCGGAGCCGTCGACGAGATAGAGATGGGGCATCGTCGCGGGGATAGCCGAGCCGCGGGGCCGGGCAAAGCCTCCGCTTCACTGCGCGTCGTGAAAGATGATTCCCAGCGTGTGCCGCCGCCCGATATGGACCGCGCTGACCCCGTGGCGCATCGTCACGCGGTAGTCACCCTTGCCGCCGCGCACCGGCCGCTGATTGACCGCGAACACCACTGCATCGCCCTGCGTCAGCGGCACCACCGCGGCGCGCGACTGCATCCGGGGGCGCTGTTCGGTGAGGACGAACTCACCGCCCGCGAAATCGCGTGTCGGCGCCGAGAGCAGCACCGCGAGCTGGAGCGGGAAGACGTGTGCGCCGTACAGATCCTGGTGCAGGCAATTATAGTCGCCCGGGCCGTAGCGCAGCAGCAGCGGCGTCGGCCGGGTCTGGCCGGCGGCGTGGCATTCGGCGAGCCAGCCGGCGTGCGACGCGGGGAAGCGCCGGTCGAGCCCCATGCGGAGGTGCCAGCGATTGGCGATCGCGGCGAGCGGGGGATAAAGCCGGGTCCGGAGCGCCTGCACGGTTTCGGGCAGCGGATAGGCGAAATAGCGATATTCGCCGCGGCCGAAGCCATGGCGCGCCATGATCACGTGGCTGCGGAAATGTTCGGGGGCGTCGTAGAGCACCGCAATCCGCTCGCAGATGTCGGGGTCGAGAAGCTTGGGCAGCACTGCCCAGCCATTGGTGTCGAGTGCCTCTGCGGCGGCGGTCCAGTCGATATCGGTCATGGCGAGGGACTAGTCGGGGACGCTACGCGACGCCCCCCGCTGCTTGCGCTCTAATTCGTCATCCGGGCGAAAGCCGGGACCTCGGGCGGCAAGCGCCGGCGCGCGGCACGAATCCCGGCTTTCGGCGGGATTACGGGTGAAATGGGCGAGACGGTCAGCGTTACGGTCGGCCGCCGGTCATGAAGGACGAACCCGAGGGCTGGTGATGCGCGACGATCGCGCTCCCCACTGCCTGCATCAGCAGCTGGCGCTCGCGGATCGGCCGCGAAGTATCGCCGATCATCACTGCGACGGCATAAGACCGGCCGTCCGGCGCCGTCAGGATACCGACATCGTTGAAGCCCGCGGTACGCCCGCCGAGATCCTGGCCGGTGCCGGTCTTGTGGCCATAGAGCCAGCCTGGCGGAACCGCGCCGCGCACGCGCGCCTTGCCGGTCTTGGCGCCGCCCATGGTGGCGAGCAGCCAATTGGTCGAGCTGGCCGAAAGCAGCTCGCCACGGTGCAGCCGGGCCAGCGCATCGGCGATCGATGCCGCCGCGGCCCCGTCGGGCGGATCCTTGACATAGGCTTCGAACGCCGCGCGCCGGACGTCGGGGGAGAGCCGCGAGCGCGCGACCGCGAAGGCATTGCCGGTCGAATATTCGGGCCGCCATTGCAACCCCGCGGTGCCCGCCTGGAGCAATCTCTCGCCGGGGCCGAAACGGATCGTCCCAAGCTGTTTGCGGTAGATGAAGTCGCGCACCGCCTGCGGCCCACCGACGAGGCGCAGCAACTTGTCGTTGCAGGTGTTGTCGCTCAGCTGCATCGCGCGGCGCATGATCTCGCCCACGGTAGTGGTGTAGCCGGCATCGCCCTTGACCAGAGCCGCGATCGGCTGGTGGAACAAAGTGAAGTCCGAGCGCGTGATGGTCAGCGGATCGTCGAGCCGCACCGTGCCGCGATCGACTGCGTCGAGCACCGCCATCGCCACCCAGAGCTTGCTGACGCTCTGCTGGGGCATCGGGCGGCTGGCGGTGACGTTGCTCGCCGTCCAGCCATCGTCGATGCTGGTCACCGCGACGCCAACCAGCCCGTTGAAGTTGCGCGTGATATTGTCGATCGACGTAACGAGGCCGAGCGGCGCCGGCGGGCGCGGCTTTGCCGGGGCGGCGACCGCAGCGGGAAAGGGCATCAGCACGCTGTAGCTGGGCGCCGGCAGATAGGCGGCGAGCTGGGTATCATCGTGCACTGCGCAACCGAGCAACATCGCGGGACCCAGGCCCGCGACGGTCAATGCCCGCTCGACTTTCGAGAAACTCTTGAAATTCTTCACGAATGCAACCCTTTGCGCCCCCTTTAACATGTGGCGAACTCGACTCGCATCAAAGCCCGATCGCCGCGCGATGCGACGAATCCGGTAACGATAGCGACGAATCGTGAAAGGAGAGGAAACTTGCGCGCCCATTCGCCATCAACGCGCGGGATCAGATGGCGTTTCCGGAAGCCGCGTCAGGGCACCAGGATGGTATCGGCGGCGATGTCGAGTGTGTCGGGATAATCGAGCGTGTAATGCAGCCCGCGGCTCTCCTTGCGGTGGAGCGCCGAGCGGACGATCAGGTCCGCGCTCTCGAGCAGGTTGCGCAATTCGATCAGATCGCCGGTCACGCGGAAATGGCCGTAATAGTCGTTCACTTCGCCGCGCAGCATCTGGATGCGGTGCGCGGCGCGCTCGAGCCGCTTGGTCGAGCGGACGATGCCGACGTAATTCCACATGAAGCGCCGGATCTCTGTCCAGTTCTGCTTGATCACCACTTCCTCGTCCGAATCGGTGACGCGACTCTCGTCCCATTGCCGGATCGGCGGGGGCGGGGGGAGATCGCTCCAATTCGCGGCGATGTGGTTGGCCACCGCCTCGCCGAACACGAAGCATTCGAGCAGCGAATTGGAGGCGAGGCGATTGGCGCCGTGCAGCCCCGACTGGCTGACTTCGCCCGCCGCGTAGAGATTGGGTAAATCGGTGCGCCCGTCACGATCGACCACCACCCCGCCGCAGGTATAATGCTGCGCGGGCACCACCGGGATCGGCTCGCGGGTCATGTCGATGTCCAAGTCGAGCAGCCGGGCGTGGATCGTCGGGAAGTGCTGCTTCACGAAATCCGCGCCCATGTGGCTGATGTCGAGATGGACGTAATCGAGCCCGAGGCGCTTGATCTCGTGATCGATCGCGCGTGCCACCACGTCGCGCGGCGCGAGTTCCAGCCGCGGGTCGAAATCGGGCATGAAGCGGTAACCGGTGCCGGGGATCTTGAGCTGGCCGCCCTCGCCGCGCACCGCCTCGGTGATCAGGAAATTCTTGACCTCGAGATTGTAGAGGCAAGTCGGGTGGAACTGCATGAACTCCATGTTGGAGATGCGGCAGCCGGCGCGCCACGCCATCGCGATGCCGTCGCCGGTCGCGCCCTTGGGTGCGGTCGAGAACAGATAGGTGCGGCCCGCGCCGCCGGTCGCCAGCACAGTGGCGTTGGCAGTGAACAATTCGACGCGGTTGGTCGCGCGATTGAAGGCGTAGACCCCCCAGACATTGCCCGCGCCCGAATAGCGCTCTTCGTGCCGGCTGGTGGCGAGGTCGATCACCACCATATCGGGTACGAGGGTGATGTTGGGGTTGGCGCGGGCGGCCTTGAGCAAGGCCTCCTGCACCGCCCAGCCGGTCGCGTCGTCGACATGGACGATTCGGCGATGGCTGTGCCCGCCTTCGCGAGTCAGATGCAGCGAGCCCTTGTCGGTGTTGAACGGCACGCCGAGCCTGGCCAGCCGCTCGATCGCCGCGGGAGCGTTCTCGACCACCATCTCCACCGTGGCACGATCGTTGAGCCCGGCACCGGCGACCATCGTATCCTCGACATGGTTCTCGAAAGTGTCGCCGGGCTCGAGCACCGCGGCGATCCCGCCCTGTGCCCAGGCCGTGGAGCCTTCGTTGAGCGCCCCCTTGGCGAGCACGGTGACCTTGAAGCGCGCCGCGAGATTGAGCGCCGCGGTGAGCCCCGCCGCGCCCGAGCCGATGACGAGGATTTCGGAGATGTGGGGGTCGTTTGCCATCGTCTCTTCCGCTGGTTCAGGCACTTGCCCGAGTCAAATTGAGGAACACGTCCTCCAGATCGGCCTCGCGGGTCGAGACGTCGACGATGCCGTAGCCGCCGCTTTGCACCGCGCCGAGCACTTCGCCGGCATTCGCCTGGTCCTTGCGATAAGTGATCACCAAGGTCCGCTCGGCCTTCAGCTCGATCTTCAGGAAACAGGCATTTTCGGGCAGCACCGGCACGTCGCGGTCGACGGTGACTTCGACCACTTTCTCCTGCGCCATCCCGACCAGCTCGCGGGTCGGCTTGTTGGCGATCAATTTGCCGTGGTTGATGATCGCGATCCGGTCGCAGAGCTGCTCGGCTTCCTCGAGATAGTGCGTGGTGAGCACTACCGTGATGCCGCGGGCGTTCAGCGCCTTCACATAGGCCCAGAGCTGCTGGCGGAGCTCGACATCGACTCCCGCGGTCGGCTCGTCGAGCACGAGGACGGGCGGCGAATGGACCATCGCCTTGGCGACCATCAGCCGCCTTTTCATGCCGCCCGAGAGCGTGCGCGAATAGGCGTCGGCCTTGTCCTCGAGATGCACCGCGCGCAGCAGCCCCATCGGATCGCGCTGCGCTTTGGGAACGCCGTACAGCCCCGCCTGGATCTCGAGCGTCTCGCGCGGGGTGAAGAACGGATCGAAGGTGATCTCCTGATTGACGATGCCGATACTCGCCTTGGCGTTGCGCGGATGCGCGTCGACGTCGAAGCCCCAGATCGTCGCGCGGCCCGCGGTCTTGTTGACCAGCCCGGCGAGGATGTTGATCAGCGTCGACTTGCCCGCGCCGTTCGGCCCCAGCAGCCCGAAGATCTGCCCGCGCGGCACCTCGAAGCTCACGCCGTCGAGCGCGCGCTTGCCGCCGGTGTACGTTTTGCAGAGATTGTCGATCTCGATCGCGGCCTGAGTCATGGGGAGCGCTCTAAGCCGCGGGGCGGAGCTCGCCAAGTATATCCCGTCACCCCGGCCTTGTGCCGGGGTCCACTATGCGGCTGGGTGAGTCCATCGAGCCTTCCCTCTTCCCGCTCGCGGACAAGTGGACCCCGGCACAAGGCCGGGGTGACGAAGGAATTGAAGGGGCGCTTCGGCCTTGCTATCGGCGAGTCATGACCGCGCCTTTGCCCGAAACGATCCGCACCAGCCACGCCCGCATTGCCTGCGACGGCAGCGGCCCCGGCGTGCCTGCCGCGCTTGGCCATCCGCGCGTGTTCCTGCAGATCGACGAGCACGGCTATGTCGATTGCGGCTATTGTGATCGCCGCTTCGTGCTGATCGGCGGACCCGCCGACGGCGCCGACCAGAGCCAATTGCCCGATCATCCGGCTGGCGCGAGCGTCTGACGCGCCTATATCGGAGGTATGCCGATTCCCTCCGATCCCCGCGCCTATCTCTATCGCGAGCTTGATCCCGAAACCGCCACCCGGCTGACCGCCGATGCGCTGGCGAATGCCGAGGATGGCGAGCTCTATCTCCAATATCGCAAGACCGAGGCGTTCGGCTTCGACGACGGGCGGCTGAAAACCGCGAGCTTCGACACCCAGTCGGGCTTCGGGCTGCGCGCAGTCTCGGGCGAGACCACGGCGTTCGCGCACGCCAACGAGATCAGCGCGCAAGCGATCCGGCGCGCCGCCGAGACGATGACGCTGATCGAGCCGGGCAAGGCCGGCAAGGCCGCCCCGCCGCAGGGCAATAACCGCCATCTCTACACCGACAAGGATCCGCTCGACCTGGTGCCTTTCGCCGACAAAGTGAATCTGTGCCAGACGATCGACGCTGCCGCCCGGGCACGCGACAGCCGCGTGGTGCAGGTATCCGTGGGGCTCACCGGATCGTGGGGCGTGGTCGAGATCGTCCGCCCCGACGGCTTCATCGCCACCGATGTCCGCCCGCTCGTCCGGCTCAACGTGTCGGTCGTGGTCGAAACCAACGGTCGCCGCGAGACCGGCAGCTTCGGCACCGGCGGGCGCACGCTCTACGACCGGTTGTTCGAGCCCGCGACGTGGAACCGGGCGATCGACGAGGCGCTGGCCCAGGCGCTGGTCAATCTCGACGCAGAGGACGCGCCCGCCGGCGACATGACGGTGCTGTGCGGCCCCGGCTGGCCGGGGGTGCTGCTCCATGAGGCGGTCGGCCACGGGCTCGAGGGCGATTTCAACCGCAAGGGCACCAGCGCCTTTTCCGGCCGGATCGGCGAGCGCGTCGCCGCGCCGGGCGTCACCGTGGTCGACGACGGCTCGCTGATGGATCGGCGCGGATCGCTGTCGATCGACGACGAAGGCACGCCGACGCGCGAGACGATCCTGATCGAGGACGGCATCCTCAAGGGCTATATGCAGGATCGCCTCAATGCGCGGCTGATGGGCGTCGAGCCCACCGGCAACGGTCGCCGCGAATCGTTCCAACACGCGCCGATGCCGCGGATGACCAACACCTTCATGAAGGCCGGCAAGGACGATCCCGCCGAGCTGATGTCCCGGGTGAAGAAGGGCATTTATGCCAAGAGCTTCGGCGGCGGGCAGGTCGACATCGTCTCGGGCAAGTTCGTCTTCTCGTGCACCGAGGCCTATCGGATCGAGAACGGCAAGCTGGGCCGCCCGATCAAGGGAGCGACGTTGATCGGCGACGGGCCGTCGGTGCTCACGCGGGTAACCGGGATCGGCAACGACTTCGCGCTCGATGAAGGCGTGGGAATGTGCGGCAAGGGCGGGCAGTCGGTCCCCGCGGGCGTCGGTCAACCAAGCTTGCTGGTCGAGGGGCTGACGGTGGGTGGCACCGCCGCCTGACGGCAGCGACCCTTGCCCGTGCTCCTGCGAAAGCAGGAGTCTGAGGAGATGAGGCACCCGAATCACTTTGTGCTCCGGCGAAGGCCGGAGCTCTGGCCTCTGGCGGGTCGCTTGCCGCCAGCGCTCCGGCCTTGCCGGAGCACGGGTTGGCTAAATTCACCCCCGTCCCGAAAACTGAGTCTTTCGTGCCACACCACCAGCGCTTGCGCCTGTGGATAACTTCTTGACTCAACATCTGGTCGGATGCCCAAATGTTCTGTGGCGTTAGTGCTTTAGAAGGCATTTTCGTTAACCAATGTTTGCTTGACGACGGACTCCGTGACCCGCGAATACGGGGGTTCGGGCAAGGGAGTTGAGTGAATGGGGGTGTTGGAAAAGGTGAACGTGCGGGGCCGCACGGCTGCGGAGCCGGTGCCGGTGCTGCCGCTCGACACCATCCTGCGGGGCGATTGCATCGCGGCGATGAAGGCGCTTCCGCCCAAGTCGATCGACCTGATCTTCGCCGATCCGCCCTATAATCTGCAGCTCGGCGGCGACCTCAATCGCCCCGATGGCAGCCATGTCGACGCCGTCACCGACGAATGGGACAAGTTCGACAGCCTCGCCGCTTACGACAAGTTCACCCGCGAATGGCTGGCCGAGGCGCGCCGGATCCTCAAGGACGACGGCTCGATCTGGGTGATCGGCAGCTATCACAACATATTCAAGGTGGGTTCGGCGATCCAGGATCTCGGCTTCTGGATCCTCAACGACATCATCTGGCGCAAGGCCAATCCGATGCCCAATTTCAAGGGCACCCGCTTCACCAACGCGCACGAGACCCTGATCTGGGCGGCGAAGGGCGAGAAGGCGCGCTACACTTTCAATTATCGCAGCATGAAGACGCTCAACGACGAGCTACAGATGCGCAGCGACTGGGAATTCCCGATCTGCGGCGGGCAGGAGCGGCTCAAGAAGGACGGCTACAAGGTCCATCCGACCCAGAAGCCCGAAGCCCTGCTCTACCGGATCCTGCTGGCGAGTACCAAGAAGGGCGACGTCGTCCTCGACCCGTTCTTCGGCACCGGCACCACCGGCGCGGTCGCCAAGCGGCTCGGCCGCCGGTGGATCGGGATCGATCGCGAAGGCGTCTATGTCGAGGCGGCGCAGGCGCGGATCGACGCGGCGCTGCCGCTCGACGAATCGGCACTGACCACGATGCAGGCCCCCAAAGCGGCGCCGCGGGTCGCGTTTGGCCAGCTGGTCGAGAACGGCTATCTGGCGCCGGGCACCGTGCTCACCGATTCGAAGCGGCGCCACCGCGCGGTGGTCGGCGCCGACGGATCGCTCAAATGCGGCGATGCCGCGGGCTCGATCCACAAGCTCGGCGCGACGCTGCAGAATGCGCCGTCGTGCAACGGCTGGTCATACTGGCATTTCGAGGACGAAGGCGCACTCAAGCCGATCGACGCGCTGCGCCAGACCTGGTTGCTGGCGACGCAACCGTGATTAGGGTTGCAATGTAGGATTTGGCCTGCTTGGTTCACGCGCAGCGCCTAGCGCCAAGCGATTGATACAGAACGGGAAAATGACGTCGATAGTGTCAATCTCGTGTCAACTTTGCCATTCCTGGAGGTGTCGTGATCGATCTTCCCGCCACCGCCCGGCTCTATTTGCGTCCGGTTCATTTCGCCGACACCCCGGTCGGGCGGGATGGCGAGGTGGCGCGGCTCGCGGGCGGGCTCGGCTGGTTTGCGGCCTATGAGCTGATCGCGGCGCAGGATGGGCGGCGTGTGCTGCAGCAGACCATCCCGGTCGCCGATCTCCCCAACGACGAGCGCCTGTACGCGCTCGCCGCGCGCGTCTCGGCGCCGCGCGCGCCGCTCAAGCTCGGCGAGCGCATCGTCCGCCTCGATCAGCCGCAGGTGATGGGCATCCTCAACGTCACCCCGGACAGCTTCTCTGATGGCGGCAAGCATGTCGGCGAGCCCGCCGCGGCGGCGCAGGTCGGCGTCGACATGACCGTCGCGGGGGGCGCGATCGTCGATGTCGGCGGCGAATCGACCCGGCCGGGCGCGGCGGCGGTGTGGGAAGGCGACGAGATCGCGCGCGTGGTTCCCGTAATCGAGCGGCTGGCGCGCAGCGGCGCGGCGGTGTCGATCGACACGCGCAAGGCGGCGGTGATGGAAGCAGCGCTCGCCGCGGGCGCGCATCTGATCAACGACGTCTCGGCTCTGCTCTATGACGATCGCGCCCTCGACGTGGCGGTGAAGGCGGGGTGCCCGGTAGTCCTGATGCATTCGCCCGATCCCGCGAAGACCGGCCATGACGGGGGCAATTATGGCGACGTGCTGGTCGAGGTCTATGACTGGCTCGAGCGCCGCGTCGACGAAGTGGTCGCCCGCGGGATTGCGCGCGAGCGCGTGCTGATCGACCCGGGCATCGGCTTCGGCAAGTCGCTCGCCGACAATCTCGCGTTGCTCAACGGGCTCGCGCTCTTCCACGGGATCGGCTGCGGGATCGTGCTCGGCGCCAGCCGCAAGCGGATGATCGGCGCGCTCTCCAACGAAGCGCCGGCCGAGGCGCGGCTCGGCGGTTCGCTCGCAGTGGCGCTCAAGGGCGCCGAATTGGGCGCGCAATTGCTCCGCGTCCATGACGTGTTCGAAACCGCGCAGGCGCTGCGCGTTTGGCGCGGGATGCGCGACGCGGCGCTGGTGGCGCGCATGCCGGGCTAGAGCGTGTAGCCACCGTCGCTGAGCAAAGTCGTGCCGGTCACCAAAGCGCTCTGCTCGGAGAGGAGGAAGCCGATCTGACGGGCGATCTCCTCGGGTTTGGCATAGCGGCCGAGCGGGGTGGCGATGGCGGCCATTTCGGCAAAGGCAGCATCGCGGCCGACCTCGGCGGCGCGTTCCGCGAACATCGGGATCGCGTCCCATACCGGGGTCTCGACGCCCGCGGGTGCGATGGCGTTGACCCGGATGCGCTGCGGCGCGCCTTCCTTCGCGGCGACCTTGGCGAGGTGGATCAGCGCCGCTTTGGACGTGCCGTAGGCGGCGACGCCGGGTTCGGCCTTTACGCCAGCCGCCGAGGCAGTGAGCACGATCGATCCGCCGCGCCCCCGCATCGCGCGCATCGCGGCGCGCAGCGTCAGGAACGCGCCGTCGAGATTGATCGAGAGGATGTGCCGCCACGCCTCGAGGCTGAGCTCGGCGATCGCGCCCGCGCCGGCGACGCCCGCATTGACCACGGCATGATCGAGCCCGGTCAGATCGAGCGCATCCCATAACGCCTCGTCGCGCACGTCGCCGGCCACGGCCTCGTGCGCGAAGTCGGCGGGAATCGAGTCGCGGTCGACGAGGATCAGCCGTGCCGCCCCCTGATCGGCGCAATAGCGCGCCACGGCGAGGCCGATGCCGGAAGCAGCGCCGGTGACGAGGATGGATTTGCCAGAGAAAAGGGACATCCTCATCGTCTAGCCCTTAGATTCATAAATCGCGAGTGACCGGGCGTGCAGGAAGCGATCGTCCGTAAATCTAGGCGCGAGAAACCGCGACAAGCGCGTCGCCATCTTCGCGCTGCTGAACTTCGCAATGTACGATGGTCCCGGGTGGGTAGCGCCAGATCTCGTCATCGGGCATCGGTCCGATTACCTCGAACCGGCCATCGGCGAGTAACTCAGATTTAACCGCACACCACGACTTTGCTCCTCCTTTTTCGATCGGGATCAGGATGCCGATCAGCCGAACGAACCCCTCCTCCCAATGGTCCTGGTCCAGAGCGTATTTACCGATCTCGAAGCCAGCAGGATAATCCCTGAAGCCCGGCTGTGATGACAGTCGATCTATCGCGTGTTTCGCGCTGGCATGGCTTCGATAGACGCCAATAAGCTTGGCATCTTCTCGATATTCGTCGTCTTCACGAACGTGATGCAAAAGATACACGTGTTCCATGAACCCAGCCTATCGAGCACACCGACGGATTCAAGCGCCGCTAATGTCCATAGATTGAGTCATTCTGCGTTTATGCGTTCACCACCTGGGTCTTGGCAGGCGAGTCCGGCAGGCGGAACCGCTTGACGCTGTGCGCGCCCGCCGCGACAGCAAGGTCGGGATGGGAGGATAGCGGTTTTGATGCGGAACGCTGCAAAAGCGGACTGGCGCCGCGCCGACCTGCTCGTCATCCCCATTTTGCTATTCGCCGCGGGGCTGCGCCTTGCCACCGCGGGCTATTCCTTGTGGTTCGACGAGATCGCCGCGGTCACACTCGCGCACCAGCCGCTGGAACTGTTGTGGAGCGGCTGGATGGCGCGCGAGACCAATCCGCCGCTTTACTACACATTGCTCAAGGGCTGGATGGCGGTGTTCGGCGAAAGCGACCTTGCGGTGCAGACGCTGTCGACGCTGATCGGCACCGCGGGCATCGGCGCGGCGTGGTGGCTCGCGCGGCGGATCGGCGGCGTGCGCGCGGGTCTGCTCGCGGCGCTGCTGTTCGCCCTTTCGGCGGCACATGTCGATTTCTCCCAAGAGGTGCGCGGCTATATCCTGGCGCAGACGGCGGCGCTGTTCGGCTGCGTGGCGATGCGAGCCTATCTGGAGAGAGCGCGGTTAGGACCGCTTATCGGCTATGTCCTTGCCGCACTGGCGGCGCTCTATTCGCATACGACGATGGTGGTGTTCGTCGCGCTGGCCAATCTCGCGATGGTCTGGCTATTGCGGCGCGACTTGCCGTCGCTTCTGCGCTGGTTGGCGGCGAACGCGGTTGTGGCATTGCTGTGGAGCTGGTGGGCATGGATCAGCCTTGGCCAGGCGCAAGCCGGAGGCGCGGCGTTCGGCTGGATTACTCGACCCGACATGATCTCGGCGCTGGAAATCACTGCGGTGATCTACCTCCCGCTCTATTCCGCCACCGAGAAGGTCGCGATAGCCCCTTTGCTTGCGCTGGCCGCGTTGGGCGGCATGGCATGGTTTGCCGCGCGCGATCGGCGGCCGGCGATAGTGCTGCTCGCAGCCCTGGCGATTGCCGCGCCGCTACTGCTTTGTGCGCTTAGCCAGGCGCTGCCGGTATTTCTTCCCCGAACTCTGTTCTGGGCTTCGGGGCCGGTGTTGGTGCTGCTGGCGGTGGCGCTTGCCGGGCTCTCGCGATCGATGCGACTGGGACTGCTGCTGCTGGTAGTGGCACTACAGGCCGGCGCGGTGCTTCGCTCGCTTCCGGAGCGCGAGATCGAAGCCTGGCCGCAGCAGCTTGCCACGATCGCACGCATGGATCCGCACGCCATCGTGATGGTGCAAGGGGATGCGATGGGCGTTGCGGCGCAACATTATCTAGCCGCCAACGGGCCTGGCCTTCGCATGGTGATCGTCGACCGGCCTGCTGGAGGACCGGATCGTTGGGCCGACGGCCTCGTCTCCGCACCGCGAGTCGACGCCGCTGCGGCGCGTGCGATGCTGGTGCGGGACGGACGCGTCTTCACGCTCGTGCGCGGGGACTATGATCCGGGCAAATTGCTCGCCTTGGCCGGCGTCGAGCAGCGGCTGCCGGAATCAGAACGGGACCGGCAGCCGCGGCTCAGCTTGTGGCGTGTTGGGCCGTCCCCGGCGCATTAGACGGTCAGGCAGCGCTCTGGTCGATGCCGAGCTCGCCGAGCTTGCGATAAAGCGTCGAGCGCCCGATGCCGAGGCGGCGGGCGACTTCGGTCATCCGCCCGCGATAATGGCCGATCGCCAACCGGATGACATCGGCTTCGATCTCGTCGAGCGCGCGCAGATTGCCGTCGGGGCGGAACAAGGTGACCCCGGCATTGCCCGAGCCGTGCTGCGGCGGCGCGCTGCCGGCCGGGCGACCCGCCGCGAGCTGGGCGATCTGCGGGAAGTCCGCGCGAGTCAGCCCGTCGCCTTCGCAGAGCACTGCGGCGCGGAACAAGGCGTTCTGGAGTTGGCGGACATTGCCGGGCCAGTCATAGCTGCCGAGCAAAGCCAGCGCGTCGTCGGTGATGCCGATCTGGCGAAGACCGGGCTGTTCGGCGATTCGCGCAAGCAAGTGGCGGGCGAGGGCCGGGATATCGCCCGCACGCTCTCGCAGCGCAGGAATCGTCACCTGAACGACGTTGAGCCGGTAATACAGGTCTTCGCGGAAGCGCCCGGCCTCGACTTCGGCAAGCAGGCTCTTGTTGGTCGCGGCGATCACTCGGACATCGACTTCGCGCGGGTGGCGCGCGCCCAGCGGCTGGATCTCGCCCGTCTGGAGCACGCGGAGCAATTTGACCTGCGCGTCGAGCGGCATCTCGCCGACTTCGTCGAGGAACAAGGTGCCGCCATCGGCATCCTGGAAGCGGCCGATCTTGCGCTCGAACGCGCCGGTGAACGCGCCTTTCTCGTGCCCGAACAGTTCCGATTCGACGAGGTTGGCGGGGATCGCGCCGCAATTGACTGCGATCGCCGGCTTGCGGCTGCGCGGGGACGCGGCGTGAATCGCCTCCGCCACCACTTCCTTGCCGACTCCGCTCTCGCCCTCGATCAACACCGGAACGCGGGCGCGGGCGGCCTTGGCGGCAATTGCCAGCGCGGCGCGGAATTGCGGGGCGCTGCCGACGATCTCGTCGAAAGCGAGACTGACCGACAGCTTCTCGGTGAGCGGGCGAAGCTCGCCCGCGGCGAGACCTCCCGCCGCAACCTCGAGCGCGGCGAGCAGCCGCTCGGAGGCGATCGGCTTGACGAGGAAATCGGTGGCACCCGCACGCATCGCGCTGACTGCGGCGGCGGCCGAGCCGTTGGCAGTGAGCACGAGGATCGGCAGCTGCGGACGGCGCTCGCGCAGTTCGCCGATCAAGGCGGCGGCATCGGCGTCGGACGCGGCATGATCGAGGATGATCGAGTCGAGCGCCATGCCATCGGGCGTGCCGAGCATCGCGATCGCAGTCTCGAAATCGCCCGCGAAGACCGTGCGCCAGCCGCGGCGCGCAGCGATGGCCGCGACAAGGCGGCGTTGTGCCGGCTCATCATCGATCAGCATCAGGAGGCGCTGCCCGTTGCGCGTCATCCGTCTGTCCCCGTTGTCCCAATTCAGGTCGTATCCCATAATCGACATGGGTAAAGGCCCGCTTAAGCCTCGACGCAGACGATGTTTGCCGCGCCGGGGTTGAGGCTGCGCCGCGCGGCGGTTAAGGTCTCGGCAAAAGTTACGCATAGGGGATCGAGACGCATGGCCGACACGGGCGAAAACAGCACCGACATTCAGGCACATGCCGAAACCTATGGCGGCTTCACCAAACTCATGCTGTGGGGCACGATCGCGTCGGCTGCCGTGGGCGCCTTCGTCGTCTTCATGATCGCCAGCTGAGGTGAAGATCGCGGTGCTCAAGGAGGCCACCGCCGGCGAGCGGCGCGTCTCCGCGACTCCCGAGACCGTCAAGAAGTTCATCGGGCTCGGCGCCACCGTGGCGGTCGAGACCGGAGCGGGCGAGACGGCATCGATCGCCGATCAGGGTTTCGCCGATGCGGGCGCGACGATCGGCGGCCGCAGCGAAGTGCTTGCCGATGCCGATATCGTGCTCGGCGTGCAGGGTCCCGATCCGGATGCGCTGCCCGGGCTCAAGCAGGGCGCGTGGATCGTCGCGGGGCTCAATCCTTTCGGCGAGCGCGCGCGGGTCGACCGCTACGCCGCGCTCGGCGCCGAGGCGCTGGCGATGGAATTGATGCCGCGGATCACCCGGGCGCAGTCGATGGACATATTGTCCTCGCAGTCGAACCTCGCCGGCTACAAGGCCGTACTCGACGCGGCCTCGGAATATGGCCGCGCCTTCCCGATGATGATGACCGCGGCGGGCACGGTGAGCGCCGCCAAGGTGTTCGTGATGGGCGTCGGCGTCGCCGGGCTGCAGGCGATCGCCACCGCGCGGCGGCTCGGCGCGCAGGTCTCGGCTACCGACGTGCGTGCGGCGACCAGGGAACAGATCCAGTCGCTCGGCGCCAAGCCGATCTTCGTCGAGAATGTGAAGGGCATCGAAGGCGAAGGCAGCGGCGGCTACGCCACCGAGATGTCCGACGAATACAAAGCGGCGCAGGCCGAACTGGTCTCCTCGCATATAGCGAAACAGGACATCGTCATCACCACCGCGCTGATCCCGGGGCGTCCGGCACCCCGCCTGATCAGCGACGCGCAGATCGCCAGCATGAAGCCTGGCAGCGTGATCGTCGATCTCGCGGTCGAGGCTGGCGGCAATGTCGAGGGCGCGGTCGCGGGCGAAGTGGCGATCGTCCACGGCGTCAAGATCGTCGGCCATCGCAACGTGCCGTCGCGGCTGGCGGCGGACACCTCGGCGCTGTTCGCGCGCAATCTGTTCAACTTCCTGAGCGCCTTCTGGGACAAGGAAGCGGGCAAGCCGGTGCTCGACGACGAGATCGGCAATGCAATCCGCCTTACGCAGGGCGGCAAGGTGGTGCACGAGAGGCTGCTCGGGTGAGCGCGCCTCTTGGGCTCGCCGCTGCGTTGACGCTTATCGCGTCACCGGCGATCGCCGGCGATCGCCAGCTGACGACGGTCTGGATGATTGAGGAAGCGCCGGTATCGCCCGAAGAACGGGAGGTAGTGCGGGAGAACTTTGTCATCCAGCAGCGCCTGATGCCGGTGGGTGTCGCACAGCTCACGGCTGGCGATCTGCCTTCCGGAATCGACGCATCGTTGAGCGCTGCCCAGCTCGTTGAAATCAGAACGCCTAATGCGCTCGTTTTCTGCGATCCGGAAATCCGTTCGCAGAAGCTGATCGGGCACGCTCAGTCCTGCTTTGTCGATGCAGACCGCGATGGGCGGTTCGAGGCAATGTTTCTGACTTCGAGTGTCACCAAAGGATTGCTGACGATCCAAGGCAATCGTCCGAAAAAACCCAAGGCGATCACCCCACTTCCCTACAAGCGCCTCCGGCCGGAAGACTTCAAGGCCGAATATTTTGTGGGCGTTCAGTATCGCGGAAATGCCAATCCAGCCGGCAATCATGTCTTCGAGATAAATTTTGGTACGCGGGATAAGATGGGCGCCCTTGGCGACCGATTTATTATCAAGAGATCGGAAATTCCTGGTTCAAGGACGCCATTCGGGGGACAGTTCACTATTCTCTCGACAAACCAGACCGGCATCAAGATCCGAGTCGATCGACCATTTCCCAGCCAGCCGTTCGGTATTGTGCAAACAACGACCTATCGCATCTACTGAGGCATTTTTCATGGACTTCATCTCGATCCTGTCGATCTTCGTGCTGGCTTGTTTCGTCGGCTATTATGTCGTCTGGTCGGTCACCCCGGCGCTGCATACGCCGCTGATGGCGGTGACCAATGCGATCTCGTCCGTGATCATCGTCGGCGCGCTGATCGCGTCGGCGGCAGTCGGGCTGGGCAGCGGCGGCGCGACGTCGAAGTGGCTCGGGCTGCTCGCGGTGGTGTTCGCCAGCATAAACATCTTCGGCGGGTTCGCCGTGACTGCCCGGATGCTGGCAATGTACAAGAAGAAGGTACGCTGAGATGGAACATGCCGTCGCAGTGAGCCCCTGGGTGCCGCTGGCCTATCTGGTCGCGGGCGTCTGTTTCATCCTCGCATTGCGCGGGCTTTCGAGCCCCGTCACCAGCCAGCGCGGCAATCGCTTCGGCATGATCGGCATGGCGATTGCCGTGGTGACGACCTTGGTGACCCACGTTCCGATCGACTCGAACGTGACGATTTTTGCTCCAACGCCGCCGCTATTCGGCGGTGTTATCGATGCCGTTACCGTCGCGGAAATCCTCGGCGCAATCGGCATCGGCGCGGCGATCGGCCTGGTCACTGCGCGCCGCATCGCGATGACCGCGATGCCGCAGCTCGTCGCAGCCTTCCACTCGCTGGTTGGCCTCGCCGCGGTGCTGGTCGCCGCAGCCGCCTTCCTCAACCCCGTCGCGTTCGGCATCGCGCAGGTGATCCGGCCGATCTACGGACCCGACCTCGTCAACATCCTGCCGGTCAGCCGGATCGAAATGGCGCTCGGCATCGCGATCGGCGCGATCACTTTCTCGGGATCGGTGATCGCGTTCCTCAAATTGAACGGCAATATGAGCGGCAAGCCGATCCTGCTGCCCGGGCGGCACGTGATCAATCTCGGGCTGCTCGCCGGCATCCTCGGGCTAATCGCCTATTTCGTCACCGACCAGAGCCCGTGGGTATTCTGGACGATCACCGTGCTGAGCTTCGTCATCGGCTTCCTGCTGATCGTGCCGATCGGCGGCGCCGACATGCCGGTCGTGGTGTCGATGCTGAACTCCTATTCGGGCTGGGCGGCGGCGGCGATGGGGTTCACGCTCCACAACACCGCGATGATCGTCACCGGCGCTTTGGTCGGCAGCTCGGGCGCGATCCTCAGCTACATCATGTGCCGCGCGATGAACCGCAGCTTCATCAGCGTGATCGCCGGCGGCTTTGGCGGCGACAGCGGCGGCGGCGCGGCCGCGGCGGCCACCGATCGGCCGTGGAAGCGCGGCTCGGCCGAAGATGCTGCTTTCCTGATGCAACAGGCCGAACAGGTGATCATCGTTCCCGGTTACGGCATGGCGGTCGCGCAGGCGCAGCACACGCTGCGCGAGATGGGCGACAAGCTCAAGGCGCATGGCGTCCGCGTGAAATACGCGATCCACCCGGTCGCCGGCCGGATGCCGGGGCACATGAACGTGCTGCTTGCCGAAGCCAATGTCCCTTACGACGAAGTGTTCGAGCTCGAGGACATCAATTCCGAGTTCGCGCAGACCGACGTCGCCTTCGTGATCGGCGCCAACGACGTCACCAACCCCGCCGCCAAGACCGACAAGTCGTCGCCGATCTACGGCATGCCCGTGCTCGACGTGGAGAAGGCCAAGACGGTGCTGTTCATCAAGCGATCGATGGGCGGCGTCGGCTATGCAGGTGTGGACAACGAATTGTTTTACCGCGACAATACGATGATGCTTCTGGCCGACGCCAAGAAGATGGTGGAAGAGATCGTGAAGTCGCTCGACTAGAAGCGATGGACGGGGGATTTCGACAATAAGTCTCGATAGTCTCGCCATTCGATCCGGAATGGACGCTTGATCGATCAACCCGTCGCGCGGGTCGCCTCATAACCTCCAAAATGGAGGAAGTCGGACTCAATTGTTTCGGGGCCTTGCGGCATCTCCGGAACAGAAGGCGAACTTGAGGCAGGTGATGGCGAGATTGACCATGCTCCCCGAAAGCTCCGGCGACGGCTATGCCAGCGCCGCTGCGATTGCATTGGTCATCGCGGACAGCCCAGAGGCCGCCGCGGAGGCCCTCGAGGCGCTGGAGCTCGCCGGGGGCAAGGCCCGCAAGCCGGTCTCCTTCGCCGAGGCTTCGGCCGATCTGAGCAACTATGACGGGCTCGATCTGATCCTGATCGAAGCGGCGGGCGCGCCCGAAGCGCTGCTCGACATCGTGCTGGCGCGCGTCGATACGATGGCGCGCGAACGCTCGCTAGGCGTCGTCGCGACGGTGCTGCCCGAACAGATCGACGTGGCGGCCGCCCAGTTGCTCGGCCCGCACAGCCAGATCCTTTGCCGCCCTGCCCGCGCCGAGCGGATCAGTGCGATCGCCGCCGCCAGATGGCACGCCCGCGGCGTGATGGACGACGTCAACCGCGAGGCCGAGTCGGTCCGCCTGCGTCGACTGAGCGAGGAAGTGGCGCGGATCGCCGAAACGCTCGCGCGATTGACTCGCAGCGAGGACTCCGAACCGCGCGCAGGGGTGCGCGACCGAGGCAGCGGCTATCGCGGTCCCGAGGCCGGGCCACCGGTGGAGATCGCCGCCGCGGAGATCCGCGCGGTGATTCGCGCGCGAAGGATGCGGGCGCAGTTCTTCGCCGACGAACTGTTCGCCGATCCGGCCTGGGATATGCTGCTCGATCTGTTTGCCGCGCAACTCGAACGGCGCCAGGTCTCGGTGTCGAGCCTGTGCATCGCCGCGGCGGTGCCGCCGACGACGGCGCTGCGCTGGATCGGCACGCTGCACGATGCCGGACTGTTCGAACGGCAAGCCGATCCGGCCGACCGGCGGCGCGCCTATATCGGGCTCAGCCCCAAGGGGATCGAAGGCATGCGAAGCTATGCGAGCGCAGTCAAGCGGGCCGGATTGCCGCTCGTGTGAAACCGGGCCTTGCCCCCGCGCGCAGCTTTTGGCATCGGCGGGGTGCAAGGGCGCTTAGCTCAGTTGGTAGAGCATCTCGTTTACACCGAGAGGGTCGGCGGTTCGAGCCCGTCAGCGCCCACCATTCCCTCGCATCGGCCGCTAGCTTGCCTTGAAGGTCGGCGTGCCATTGGCGTAATTGACCGTCACATAGGCATTGTCGCAGACGTTGATGGCGCTCCACACCGCCGAGCTCCCGTCGTCGAACGTCGCCTTCAGATCGTATCGACAGCCGCCGCCCTTGTCGAAATGAACGGTCATCTTGCCGTTGGGCTTGACCGATTTGGCCTCTTTGGTGAGCTCGGTGTCGATCTTGTTCGCCACCCAGGTGCCGGCGCCACCCGGCGACACCTCGACCGTCTTGATCGTTTTGCCCGTATTGTTGACGAGGATGAAATCCCAGTCTTCGGCCAGCGCCGGCGCGGCAAACACCAGCACGGCTGCGATCGCCGTTGCGCTTTTGATCATTGCAGTCCCCTCCTGCATTGCCCTTTTCTGACCGGAGATTGCGCCTCTCCGCGGCGGTCGGCAAGGGGCTAGAGCGCGCGCACCAGTCGCACCGCACAGGCGATCCAGGCCGGGTCATTCACCACTTGCTGCCGCGCGCCGGCGCCGAGCGGCAGCAGATGCAATTTGTCGCCTTCGCGCCCGATCAGCCGGCCGAACAGGAACCGACCGGCGGGCCGCGGCACGAGCACGTCGCGGTTCAGCGCGCCGGCATAAGCGCCGGGCGCGAGACGATTGCACCAGATCTCGTCGCCGGCGCGATAATCGCCGATCCCGCCGCTCACCGTGATGGCGATCATCCCCGGCTCGCTCCGCGGGGGCACCACCGAAGCCGGACGGCGCGGTGCCTGCGCACCGCTGCCGTCGAGGACCGCCGCGACCGCGATCTCCGGGCGATCGGGCAGACGGACCAGATCCGCGGTGTCGACGTCGAGCGCCGCGGCGATCCGATTCAGCCAGCCGATGGAAACGGTGCGCGTGCCGGTCTCGAGGCGACCTATCGTCTGCGCGGTGGTGGGCGGATCGCAGCGTTGCGCGACTTCGTCGAGGGTTAGCCCTTTGGCGCGCCGAACCTCCCGAATGGCAGTGATCATTCTGCGGACTCCTAACCAATATGGTTTTTTCTCTTTCCTACAAACAGGACTCCGTGGCAAGGGGATGGAATAGAACAAAAGGAGATCAGCATGCGTGAACTCGTCGAACGGAAAACCGATCGCATCGGCACCGGCGAAACGGCGCGCCGGGCGCGGCGAAGCGTCACCGTCAATCTCGCCGAATCGCCTTTGGGCTGGCTGCGCGCGCGGGGGCATGTCGACGCGCGCCAGTTCGAGGCGGGCGAGCGGCTGCGGGTCGATTACGAGATGGCCGCGCTGGGTCCGTGCGTGACGATGCGGTGGGACCCCAGCCCGCGCGCCCCGCGGGGCGCGCGGCCTGCGCTGGATCCGACCTTGACGCAGATCGCCGCCAAGCGCCGTTTCGACGCCGCCGTGACGGCAGTCGGGCGCGGGCTCTCGGATGTGCTCTGGCGGGTAGTCTGCGCCGGAGACGGGCTGACGATGGCGGAGAAGACACTGGGCTGGCCGAGCCGTGCCGGCAAGCTGGTGCTTGGCATCGCGCTCGATCGGCTGGCGGATCATTATTGCCTGCCCTGAGCGGCAGGGAACGAGGTCAGGCGGCGAGGTTCAACGCGCCTTGGGCACCGCGAACGTCACTGGTTCCGCCGCTGCATAGCGATCCCAGTCGGCACGCGTGCGGAACCCACCGTTGCCGAGCGTCCATGCCGAGCCCGAATGATAGACGAACGGCTTGCCTGGAGTGACGCGCAACAGCGCCAGATGATTGTCGGCATCCTTGACGACGTCGACGAGCATCGCCGGATCGAAACGCAGCGCAACCGCCATCCGTCCGTGATCGCCTTGCTCCGGCCCCCACCACGAAATCAGCCCGCGCGCCTTGTCGACCGTCACTTCGCCTTCCGCACCGGTGGGCTTGCGCGCGATTCCGATCCCCACCACCAGCGGCCCGGGTTTGTCCGAGCGGATCGTCGACACCATGCGGGTGAAATGGGTGCCCATCGGCAGAGTGAAGCGCCGCGTCTCCCAAACCTTGCGGTTCACATCGACTGGCCATGGCGCGTAGTCGACTTCCAAATCGGCGGCGTCGGGACCGTTCCTCAGGATGCGATGGTTCCTGAAGTTGCGCGAGGTCCACAGCTTGTTGTCGAGCCAGATGCCGAGCCCTCCGGCCCCGCGCGAGGTGCCGACATTATAATGATCGAGCCCCTCGCCGTGGAAGCCGTGCTGGTCGCCGCTCCTGAGTTGCCGGTCCATGAACGGCCAGGCGACGTTCTTGCCCCAGCTGTCGATCCCGGAACCCGAAGGCGGCTCATAGGCTTCGAGCGCATGACCATAGATTCGGTGCGCGGTGCGATCATTCTCCCATAGCAGATCGTCGTAGCGATAATCGGCGAGCATCACGTTCGCGCGGGGGTGGCGATCGGGGGCGGGCGGAAGCGGCTTGTCGATCCTGGGCAGCCGGGGCTGCAGCACGTCCTGCGCCGCGAGCGAAAGCGGCAGTGCCAACAGCGCGGCGGCGGCAAGCGAACGAACCCACGACATCGGCAAATCCCCCTCGGGCGCCGGTCGTCCGGCCGCTGGTCAGGCCAGGCTAGCCAGCCGTTCGTGGCGTGACAAGTTCAGCCGAGCGCCGCGACGGCCGCGTTCCAGGCATCGGCTTCGTCCTCGCGGCGGGCATGAACTACCGGGTCTTGGGCTCGCTCGCCCGCGAGATCCACTTCCACGCTGGCATCGTAGAGAAAGGTCGCGTTGCCGCTGATCGTGACGATGCGATCGGCGGCCGCGCGCCCGCCGACCAGCCCGCCTTTGTTGAGCACCCGCATTTCGGTGCCGATCGGTACCCGCCCGGTGAGTCCCGCGGCGAGCACCGACGCCGCCATTGCGCTGCCGCAGCTGTCGGTCAGCCCCACGCCGCGTTCGAAGGTGCGCACGAACAAGTCCGGCCCGCGCAGCTCGACGAACGACACATTGGCCCGGCCCGGGATGAGCGCCGGCCCGGCCTCGCAATATTCACCTAGCGCCACCAATTCGGCTTCGTCGATCGTATCGACAAAGGTCACGAGATGCGGATTGGGCATCGCCACTGCAGTGAACGCGCGGTGGCTGGGGAGCTCGGACAGCGCTCCCATGAGACCGATATCGGCCAGCTCGGTCGAGGCGGGTCCCACGACCGTGCGAACCGTCTCCACCCCCGGCGCAAGCGGCGCTTCGCGCGCAACTGCGGCCGAGCTGGTCTTGAGTTTGACATTGGCCACGTCGATGCCGAGCGCCTCGAAGCCGGCGCGCGCCACGCAGCGCAGCCCGTTGAGGCAGGTTTCGGCCTCGGAGCCGTCCGAATTGAACATCCGCATCCCGAAGGCGTGTCCATCGTCACCGGAAACGAGCAGCAACAGCCCGTCGCCACCGACGGGACCGTCGCGGTCGGCGAGCGCACGCGCCACCCGCGCCCAATCCCGATCGTCCAGCGCGATCGCGCGCGCGTCGATCAGGGGAAAGTCGTTCCCCGAGCCATGGCATTTGATGAAGCCGAACCGCATGCCGCCCATCTAAAGCCCGACACGCGGCTTGGCTACTCGCCTGAGGCGGCCTGCCCGGCGATCACCGGACCGCCCATCGCGGCCACCACCGCCTGATCCTTCGCGACGATCGACGCGAAGCTCGGGCGCGCCAATATCGCCTCAACATAACCGGCGGTACGCGGATAGCGCGCGGCGTCGGCCACCACGCCGATGCAGCCGAGTGTCGCGAACGGGCTCACCACCGCTATGTCTGCAAGCGTCAGCCGGTCCTCGACGAGGAAGCCGCTCGCCGGGATGATCTTCTCGAGATAATCGAAGAGCGGCGGCAACAGGTCGCGCTCAGCCAGATCCGCCGCCTCATGATCGCATTCCTGCTTGAGCACGCGCGGCCGAACGAAGCGATTGCCGAAGATCGCGCTGCCCGCCGCCATCATGAGCGTATCCGCCAGTTCGTCATACCAGATCGTCCGGGATCGCGCGCGAGGCTCGAGCGGGATCAAATTGGGGTCAGGAAATTTGGCCTCGAGATAAGTGACGATCGCTGACGAATCGGAGATCAGGAAATCGTCATCCTTGAAACCGGGTATCTTGCCGAAGGGGCTGGCGGCCTGGAAATCGGCCCCGCCGCGCCCGAGGCCGGCGGGCTGCAGCTCGAGATCCAGTCCTTTTTCCGCCCCGAACACCATGCATTTGCGCACGTAAGGCGACAGCGTCGAACCAAACACGATCATCGGACATTCCCTCCATCATGCCGCAAACCTGACACTCCGGACCCCGGGGAGCATCTGGTTTGCCACGACAGCGCGAATCCGCTGTGCCAAGGAGAAGCTGGTGGACATCTTCACGCTCCTGCTCGCCCTTGGTGTCGGCGCGGCCTTCTTCGTGGTCCTGCGTCGCCTCGCCGTTTTGGAACAGGAGTTGCGTCGCGTCGAGTCACTCGTCGTGCGACTGGGGGAGCGCGAGTCCCGTTTCGTCGCACCTGCTTCGGCCGACGCGCCGGATGCGGCCGACGCAGTGCCGAGTGCGGAGCCGGAGGCCCCGCCTCCGCCGCCAGCACGCGCGATCGCCGCTGCGGCGCGTCCTGCGGCACAAATGGCGCCTGCGCCACGCGCCATGCGCGCGCCACCTTCGGTCAATCTCGAATCGCTGATCGGCGGGCGGTTGCCGATCTGGATCGGCGGGGCGGCGCTGGTCCTCGCGGGCTTCTTCCTCGTGCGCTACTCGATCGAGAGCGGGTTGCTCGGCCCTGGCACGCGCACGATGCTCGCCGCATTGTTCGGCGCCGCGCTGATCGGCGCCAGCGAAGCCGCGCGGCGCTTCCCCGCGACGGCCGAGGACCCGCGCGTCGCGCAGGTCCTCGCCGGTGCCGGCATCGCCAGCCTGTACGGCACGCTCTACATGGCGGCGGCGCTTTACCATCTGATTTCGCCGCTCACGGCGTTCGTCGCCGTTGTCATCGTCACGGCCACGGCGATGGGACTCGCGCTGCGCCACGGCCCGCCCACCGCCGTGATGGCGCTGATCGGCGGCTTCGCGGCGCCGTTGGTCGCGGGGTTCGACGCGGCGGGGATCGGGCCGCTGCTCGTCTATCTCGGCCTGTTCATCGCGGCGTTGTTCGGGCTGGCGATCCATCGCGGCTGGGGCTGGCTTGCGCTCGCCGCTAGCGTCGCGGGGTTCGGCTGGGTCAATTTCCTGATCGCGGCGCTGCCAGGGCGCGGCGGAGATCTGTCGGCGGTCGGCGCCTTCACCATGCTGCTCGCCGTCTGCGCCAGCGCCGCGCTGCCCGCGACCGGCACGCATAATCGCTGGCTGCGGCTCGCCCCGCTCGTCGCCGGCTTCGTTCAATTGCTCGCGCTCGCGCCTTCGCTTGAATTCGGCGCGCTGGCGTGGAGCTTCTATCTCGTGCTCGCCGCGGCGGCGTTGTTCCTGTCGTGGCGACAATCGCTTTATCTCCCCGCGGCACTGGCGGCGCTCGGCTTCCTGCTGGTGCTCGAAACGCTGGCGCTGATCCAGCCGGAACGCAGCGCGACTCCGCTGGCCGCAGCGGTCGCCAGCGTGTTGTTCGCAGTTTCGGGCCATTTGCTCGCGAGCCGGGGCCGCAGCTGGGCGGTGCTCGCGCTCGGCGGCACCGCCGGGCCGCTGCTCGTCGCACATGCGTGCGCGCCCGCGCTGCTCGCGCCGGAGGCCTGGGGGATGCTCGAGCTGCTTGCCGCCGCGGCCTGCGCCCATCTCGCCTGGCGTGTGAGGAGCGAGGTGGGCGACCCCACGCTGACCGCCGCCAGCCTGGTGACCGCTCTGCTCGTCGCGCTCGGCCTTGCCCAGTTTCTGCCCGGAGCGTGGCTCGCGCTGCCGCTCGCTCTGGTGCTGCTCGGCCTCGCCGGCTGGGCACGGGTCGCCCGGGCGCCGGCGCTGTTCGCGCTTCCGGCCCTGCCCTATGTCGCCGCGCTGATTGCCGCCGCGCTCCCGCTCGCCGAACTGGCGAAGCTGATCGCTACGTCGCTGGCCGGTGATCCACTGCCGTATCTCGCCATCCCCGCACTGCGCGATCTGTTCCCCGCACTCGCCCTGCCGACTGCGGCGCTGCTCGGAATTATGCCCGATCCGCGCCAGCTCGGACGCGCGCGGCGGCTGATCGGCAGCCTCGCGATCGGGGTGGGGATCCTGCTCGTCTATGTGCTCGCCAAGCAAATTCTGACGATCACGACGCCGGAGCATTTCGCGAGCCTCGGCTTCGTCGAGCGGGCATTGCTCAGCCAGGCGTGCCTGGCTTCGGGGTGGTACCTGCTGCGCAGCGGCCGCTTCATGTCGCTCGGCAGGGTCTTGTTCGGGCTCGGACTGTTCCGCATCGCCTGGTTCGATCTGCTGCTGCTCAATCCCGCAATCGTCCCGCAGGGCGTGGGCGCGGTTCCGCTGCTCAACGCCGCGGTCGTCCACGCCGTCACGGCCGCCCTCTGGCTGTGGACCGTGGCGAGGATTCCCGCGCACCGCGTCGGGGGGGCGCTGCTCACAGTCGTCGCCTTGCTCGTCACGGTTCGCCAGGCAACGCATGGCGATATGTTGACCGGCCCGGTAGGCACGCTCGAAAATGGCGGCTATTCGGCCGCTTTGCTCGGCTTGGCCCTGTTCTGGCTGTGGCGCGGGATCACCGCCGGCGTCTACGACCTGCGGATCGCCGGGCTCGCCTTGCTCACGCTGGTGACGTTCAAGGTGTTCCTCGTCGACGCCGCCGCGCTCGACGGCATGCTGCGCATCCTGTCTTTCCTCGCGCTCGGCGTGGTACTGATCGGGATCAGCTGGGCCTATAGTCGCTTCCTCGCCCGACCCGCGACACCGGCGAGCGACGCCGAAGCGGCAGTCGACGGCTAGCGCCGTTCAATCGAGAAGCTGCAGCTCGATGTTCCGGAACTCGATCTGATGGCCCTCGCTCTGCAAGGCGATATAGCCTTGGCCAAGCTGCAATTTGCCCCCCGCCGCAGCGATCAGCGGCTGCGCGTCCTTGTCTTCGGGATCGAGCTCGGGCGCGGAAAACCGCAGCACTGGCTTTCCGTCGATGCTCTGGGTGATTTCGCCGCCGGGCAGCACCTCGAGTTCGGCCCGCGTCCAGCGGCCGAGCGGGATCAACGGCGACGAGGAAAGGATGCAGTGGCGCGGATCGCGTTTGCCTTCGAACACCACCGTCGTGCCCGGCGTGCACAGATTGCCGCTCGGCTCCTCGGTCGGCCGCGGGACGGCGAGCAACTGCATCTCGAGGCTCACCGGAAAGTCCTGGTCGCGCCGCATCGTCTCCGGCGCCTGCGAATGGAACATCAGCCCCGAATTGCTCGTCTGCCAGACCTTGATGCCGGGCAACGGCTCCCCGAACAGGCGGTATTCGAAGCGAATGCGATAGGCCTTGAGCGGCGTCTTCCAGAAGAGGTGGCCAAACTCGCCTTCGAATTTCGAGTAATTCGCATGCGAAACGCGGATCGCGCCTTCGTGCACGGTGAACATGCCCAGCGGATCCTCGCCCACCGCGCGGCCGGCAATCTTGGGCGTCCAGCCCGTGAGCGTCTTTCCGTCGAAGATGCGCTGCCATTTGGCTTCGGGCGCTGGTGCCGCGCCGAGTAACGCCAGCATCGGCAAGATGAAGAGTCGCATGCCCTGAAAACTCCCGTTGCCGGCGAACCGGGATGCAGACCTTACCCGCGGATCACATTGGCGCAAGGCTTGGCCAGACGCCTGAAAGCCGATCGTCACGGCTGCCGTTCGTAGCGCCCCTTGGGAAAGCTCTCCGGGATGAGCGCGGCGCCGGCGACGCGCAGGCGAAAGGTGGTGAACGCCGGCGTGGCCAGTTGCTGCAGATCCACTGCAAAGCGAACGATCCCGCTCCCGAGCGGGCCAAAAGCAATCGCCTTGTCGCTCGTCGGCGCACCGTCGATGTGCAGCGTCGCACTTGTTGCCTGCTTCGCCGCCGTGCCAGCTACGAACGCGAAGCCGCCGCTTCCCGTCGTCAAGCGCTCGTCACTTCCGTCGGCATAGCGAAGCAGGACCTGCACGTTGCGCATCGGCTGCTGCGAGGCGAGATCCGTCACGCGTACGCCCAACTGACGAGCCGATGGCTGCGGCGTGGGTTCTTCGTCGCCCGGGAGGGTGCATTGCCCGGGAAGCACGGGATCGGTCAGTAAAGGCTTCGGCAGACCGGCTTCGCGTGCGGCCTCGAATGCGGCGTATCGCGCATTCAACCAGGCGGACTGCGCCGCCAGCACGCGATCGACGCCGGCGTCCCCGCTGTCGGGCGACGCATTGTCCGAAATCCAGCGACGCGCGAGCGACTCGACCTGGGTGCGCGACGATACAGCCGCACGCAACGCCGCCGCCGCACGTTCGCGAAGCACCGGCGCGGGCGCGGGCGTTGGGCCGACGGTGCCGATCATCGGCGGGAGCATTGCTTCGACGTCGGGCTCCGGAAGGAAAGGACAGCGTGCGCGAACGATCGCTTCCGCCTCCGCCAATATCCGTCGGTGGCGTTCCTGCTCGGCTTCGGCGCCCCACGGCTCGGTCGCCAGATAGCTGAACAGCGGCTTGTCGGTGCGGACCGGGGCAGTAGCGAGCACGATCGCGTCGCCCTCGACACGCCATGTCCCCTGTGCCGCCTGGTCGAGCGCACCATAGCTCAGATACCATTCGAACGACCCGTCGGCACGCAGCAGCAGCTCCGACCCGGTCTCCATGACGCCGGAGAGGTAGTAATGACCGGCGAAGCGGGCGGGGTCGGCCGGGCGCGCCTGCGCAGCGGAGGGTGTCGGCGCGGCGAGCGCCAGCCACGCCAGCGCAAGCCAGCCGAAGCCGCCGTGCCGGCGGGCGCCGGGCTTGCCCCGCGTCAAAGCGGCTTCCCGTCCTTGTCGAGCAATTCCATCCGGTAGGCGCAGCCATAGAAGGTCTTGCCCGGATGGGTGGTGGCGTTGGAGATGCTGCGCGCCACGATCATATGGCTGCCAAAGCTCTCGCCGCCGCTCGCCGGCTCGGTAACGTCGTTGAGAATGCGTTCCCCGAGGAACTTGCGGAACTTGATCTCGGCTTCCGCCTGCACACGGGTTACCTTGCCCGAAGCGACGAGGTCGGCGATCAGCGGTTCGGGGTTCATCGCATTCTCGATATGCGCATCGCGCGCGATCACCCCGGGATCCGCCAGATCGAGGATCGCCAGAATCGCGTCGGCCGTGAAGGCGATCCGTGTGGTGCTGTAAGAACCCGCCACGATGATCGGCTTCGGCAGCTCGTATTCGTTCATAAACGGGTTACGGGAATCGATCTTCTTCCAGCCGCGCTTCTTCGCGATTTCTTCCTCGCCCTGGATCGCCATCGCGAACTGGTTGTAGCCGGGCACGTCGAGACGACACTCGATCGCGTCGACTTCGCGGACGCGCAACGGGTCGGCATTCGCGCTGCCCTCCGCCTGGAGCGGCGAGGCGACAGATGTGACGAACAGCGCGAAGGACAAGAGCGTCGCCGGAACCATAAACTCGCTTTCGGGTGTGGAAATCAGGCTTGGCCCGCCGGCCTGCCGTCGGTCTCTGCCGCCGTTTCGGTGCGCCGCGCCCATTCCTTGTTGATGCCGAGCGCGGCGAGCGTGCAGACCGCGCCGGAGAGCAGATAGACACCGACCGACCACAGCCCGAAAGTGCTCGCCAGTGCGAGCGCGACGAGCGGCGCGAAGCCGGCGCCGATCAGCCACGACAGATTGGCAGTGGTCGCGGCACCGGTATAGCGTCGCTCGCTGGAGAAGCTGCCGTTGACCGCACCGGAGGATTGGCCGAACGCCAGCCCCAGCAGCACGAAGCCCGCGAGCATGTATACCGTTTCGCCGAAGCCGCCTGCACCCAGCAATTGCGGCGCGAACCCGCTATACGCGGCGATCAGCGCCGCCGACACGCCGAGGACCGCACGCCGCCCGACCCGATCGGCGATGATCCCCGAAGCGAGCATCGACAGCACACAGAAGACCGCGCCGATGATCTCGATGACGAGGAAGCGCTCGGCCGCCTCGCCGCGATACAAAGTCACCCAGGACAGCGGGAACACCGTCACCAGATGGAACAATGCGAAACTCGCGAGCGGCGCGAACGAGCCGAGCGCGATCGTCCGTCCCTCCAGCCGCACGGTTTCCCAGAACGGCGCGGGCTGGAGCTCGCGGCTCTCGAACAGATGCTCGAACTCGGGCGTGGCGACGAGCCGCAGCCGGGCGAACAAAGCCACCACGTTGATCGCGAAGGCAACGAAGAACGGATAACGCCAGCCCCAGGACAGGAAGTCCTCGCTCGACAAGGTCGACAGGAAGAACGCGAACAGCCCCGCCGCGACGATCAGCCCCAGTGGCGCCCCGAGCTGGGGAATCATCGCATACCAGCCACGATTCTTCTCGGGCGCGTTGAGCGCGAGCAGCGAGGGCAGCCCGTCCCAGGCGCCGCCCAGCGCCACGCCCTGGCCGACGCGGCACAAGGCAAGCAGCCAGATCGCGGCGACACCAATCTGGTTATAGCTCGGCAGGAAGGCAATCGACATGGTCGAGCCGCCGAGCAGGAACAACGCAATCGTCAGCTTGACCCCGCGCCCGTGCTTGCGATCGATCCACATGAAGATCGCCGAGCCGAGCGGGCGCGCGACGAACGCCAGCGCGAACAAGGCGAAGGAATAGAGCGTGCCGGTCAGCGGATCGACGAACGAGAAAACCAGCGACGGGAACACCAGTACCGAAGCGATGGCGTAGACGAAGAAGTCGAAGAACTCGCTCGTCCGGCCGACGATCACGCCGATGGCGATCTCGCCCGGCGCGATCTTGTGATCGCGTGCATTCACGATCCGCGCATCGCGTTCGAGGGGCGTCGAATTCGACGCGGCGATCGGTGCACTCATTCTTTTCGCTCCGGCAGCCTATGGCTGTGTTATTGCGTTTGAACGTGCGTTGCACCAGAAAAGCGCCGCGACGGGGATAGGACAAAATGTCCAATGTCGGCGCATGGGCGCGCCGGGATAGGCGGAGGCCATGCGCGAAGACTCACCTTTGTCACCAGCACGCCGGCTCCTTGCCCTGCTGCCGCTTTTCGCCCTGGCGGCGTGCGATCGCGCGGTGCTCAATCCCGCGGGCGATATCGCGCTCCAGCAGCGCGACATTATCTATATCTCGACGGCGCTGATGCTGCTGATCATCGTGCCCGTGCTGGCGCTGATCGTGGTGTTCGCGTGGCGCTATCGCGAGAGCAACAAGGACGCGACCTACGACCCGCATTTTGACCATTCGACTGCGCTCGAACTGGTCATCTGGTCGGCGCCGTTGCTCATCATCATCTGCCTGGGCGCACTGACCTGGTGGAGCACACACCTGCTCGACCCGTTCCGCCCGATCAATCGGATCTCGGCCGAGAAGGCGATCGACCCCAAGGCCAAGCCGCTGGTCATCCAGGTCGTCTCGCTCGACTGGAAATGGCTGTTCATCTATCCCGAGCAGGGTGTCGCCACGGTCAACGAACTGGTGCTCCCGATCGATCGCCAGGTGCGTTTCGACCTCACCTCGACCAATATGATGAACACCTTCTACGCGCCGACCTTGGCCGGGATGATCTACACCATGCCCGGCATGCGCAGCACGATGCATGCCGTGCTCAACAAGCCCGGCCAATATGACGGCATGTCGGCCAATTACAGCGGCGCGGGTTTCTCGGACATGCACTTCAAGCTCTACGGCGTCGCCCAGGGCGGGTTCGACAATTGGGTCGCGCGCGTCAAGGCCAGCGGCCCGGCGCTCGACACCGCGCGCTTCCTCGAGCTCGAAAAGCCGACCGAGCGCGTACCCGCAATGTATTTCTCGGGAGCCGAGCCGGACCTGTTCGACCGCATCTTCAAGCGCTGCGTAAAGCCCGGCACTCCGTGCGGGACCGGAATGCACGGCATGCAGGGCGGCAGCCACGGCACCGCGCCTGAAAAAGGTAAGCCGGAAGGCGCGCTGATGAAGCAAGGCGAGGAAAAGGACACGGGCGAGAGCCTCACCCCGCCG
The DNA here is from genome assembly GCF_002796605.1 of Sphingomonas psychrotolerans. Classification (NCBI taxonomy): domain Bacteria; kingdom Pseudomonadati; phylum Pseudomonadota; class Alphaproteobacteria; order Sphingomonadales; family Sphingomonadaceae; genus Sphingomonas; species Sphingomonas psychrotolerans. The sequence continues at coordinate 3,616,137 of NZ_CP024923.1, read as the reverse complement.
CCGGGCGCGCAACCCCGCCCCGCACCGCATTCGCACCAGGAGCGTTAAATGTTCACCGAATCGCTGGCGCGCACGATCTTCGGTCGCCTGACCTTCGAATCCTTCCCGCTTCACGAGCCGATCCTGCTTGTGACCTTCATCGTCGTCGCCCTGCTCGGGCTCGGCATCGTCGGCGCGGTGACCAAATATCGGCTGTGGGGCTGGCTGTGGCGCGAATGGTTGACCAGCATCGATCACAAGAAGATCGGGATCATGTACATGATCCTCGGCATCATCATGCTGCTGCGCGGCTTCGCCGACGCGATCATGATGCGCCTCCAGCAAGCGATCGCCTTCGGCGGCAGTGAGGGCTATCTCAACTCCCATCATTACGATCAGATCTTCACCGCGCACGGGACGATCATGATCTTCTTCGTCGCGATCCCGCTGATCGTCGGGCTGGTCAACTACATCATGCCGCTCCAGATCGGCGCGCGCGACGTCGCCTTCCCGTTCCTCAACAATCTGAGCTTCTGGCTCACCGTCGCGGGCGCGCTGCTCGTCATGATCTCGCTGTTCGTCGGCGAGTTTTCGCGCGGCGGCTGGCTCAATTACGTGCCCGTCACCAACCTGCAGAACAGCCCCGATACCGGACCCGATTATTATCTATGGGCGCTGCAGATAGCCGGCGTCGGCACCACCTTGTCCGCAATCAACATGGTCACCACGATCATCAAGATGCGCGCGCCGGGCATGACGATGATGAAGATGCCGATCTTCTGCTGGACCGCGCTTTGCAGCAACGTGTTGGCGATCGCGATCTTCCCGGTGCTCACCGGCGCCTTCGCGCTGCTGATGCTCGATCGCTACGTGGGGACCAACTTCTTCACCAACGATCTCGGCGGCAACCCGATGATGTACTGGAACCTCGTCTGGATCTGGGGCCATCCGGAAGTGTACGTCCTCGTCCTGCCGGCGTTCGGCATCTATTCCGAGATCACCTCGACCTTCACCGGCAAGCGGCTCTTCGGCTATTCGTCGATGGTCTATGCCACGGTGGTGATCACCATCCTGAGCTATCTGGTGTGGCTCCACCACTTCTTCACGATGGGCTCGGGCGCCAGCGTCAACAGCTTCTTCGGCATCGCCACCATGGTGATCTCGATCCCCACCGGCGCGAAGATCTTCAACTGGCTGTTCACGATGTATCGTGGCCGGATTCGCTTCGAGCTGCCGATGATGTGGGTGATCGCCTTCATGATCACCTTCGTGGTGGGCGGAATGACCGGCGTGCTGCTCGCGGTGCCCCCGGCCGACTTCGTGCTCCACAATTCGCTGTTCCTCGTCGCCCATTTCCACAACGTGATCATCGGCGGCGTGGTGTTCGCACTGTTCGCGGCGATGGATTACTGGTTCCCCAAGGCATTCGGCTTCCGGCTCGACCCCTTCTGGGGCAAGATCACCTTCTGGGGCTGGGTGATCGGTTACTGGGTCGCGTGGACGCCGATCTACATCGTCGGGCTGATGGGCACGACGCGCCGGGTCAACCATTTCGACGATCCGAGCCTGCAGATCTGGTTCGTCATCGCCGCGATCGGCGCGGTGATCATCCTGATCGGCATCCTCGCCTTCGTGATCCAGATCGCCGTCAGCATCATCAACCGCGAGAAACTGCGCGACACTACCGGCGACCCGTGGAACGGCCGCACGCTCGAATGGGCGACCTCGTCGCCGCCGCCGGCCTACAACTTCGCGTTCACGCCGCAGGTCCACGATCTCGACGCGTGGTACGACATGAAGGATCGCGGCGCCCGGCGCCCGACCACCGGCTTCAAGCCGATCCACATGCCGCGCAACACCGGCGCGGGCGTGATCCTGTCGGGCCTCGCAATGGCGCTCGGCTTCGCAATGATCTGGTACATGTGGTGGCTGGCGGTGGTCTCCGCGGTGGGGCTGCTGGTGGTCAGCATCCTCCACACCTTCAACTATAATCGCGATTACTTCATCCCCGCGGACGAAGTGGCGCAAAGCGAGGACGCGCGCACCAAGCTGCTCGCGGCGGGAGCCTGACCATGGCCGCGGATGCACTGACCGAACCGCACGCAACCGAATTGTCCTTCTACGACATCGAGGACACGCATCATCACGAATCGGGCGGCAGCACGCTGCTCGGCTTCTGGATCTACCTGATGAGCGATGCGCTCATCTTCGCGACCTTGTTCGCCACCTATGGCGTGCTGAGCAGCGCTTATGCCGGCGGACCCTCTCCGCGCGAGATATTCGAGCTGCCGCTGGTCGCAGTGAACACCGCGCTTCTGCTGACTTCCTCGATCACTTACGGCTTCGCAATGATCGCGATGCAGGAGGGCAAGCTTCGCGGCACGCAATTGTGGCTGGTGATAACCGGGCTGCTCGGCATCGGCTTCGTCGCCATCGAACTCTACGAGTTCGCCAATCTGATCCATGAAGGCGCAACGCCCCAGGCCAGCGCCTTCCTGTCGGCCTTCTTCACCCTGGTGGCGACCCACGGGCTGCACGTTATCTTCGGGATCATCTGGCTGGGCGTGATGCTGGTCCAGCTCGGCCAGCGCGGACTCCACCCGGAAAACCGGCGCCGGCTGATGTGCCTCAGCATGTTCTGGCACTTCCTCGACGTCGTCTGGATCGGCGTCTTCACCTTCGTCTATCTGCTCGGGGTCCTGCGATGAACGACGCCACCCAACACGCCGATCACGGCCATGATCATGCCGACGGCCCCGGCCATTTCACCCGGCGCGGCTATCTGATCGGGTTCCTGCTGTCGGTGGTGCTCACTGCAGTGCCGTTCTGGCTGGTGATGACCGGCGCACTGCAGGATGCGCAGACCACGGCGATCGTGATCATCGCCTTCGCGGTGGTGCAGATCCTCGTCCACACGGTGTGCTTCCTTCACGTCAACACCCGCGGCGAGGGCGGCTGGACGCTGATGGCCTATGCCTTCACTGCCGTGATCGTGCTGATCGTGATCGCGGGCTCTTTATGGATCATGTACCATCTCAACTCGAACATGATGCCGATGCCCTCGGCGGAAATGAGCGCCCAGCCCTGAGCGGCGCCCGCCGTGCGCTGTTCGCCGCGCTCGCGCTGCTCGCCGCGATCGGCTTCGCGGCGCTCGGCGTCTGGCAAGTCGAGCGCCGCGCGTGGAAGCTCGACCTGATCGAGCGCGTCGAGGCACGGATCCACGCCCTGCCCGCCACGCCGCCCCCGGTCGCGGCATGGCCCCGCCTCGACATGCAGGACGCGGAATATCGCCGAGTGCGCCTGACCGGAACCTTCGACCATGGCAACGAGACTCTCGTCCAGGCGCTCACCGAGCGCGGCGCGGGCTTCTGGGTGCTCACCCCGCTGCGTACGCCGCAAGGGATCGTGCTGGTCAATCGCGGCTTCGTTCCGCCCGAGCGCCGCGCACCGCAGGCGCGATCGGCCGGCCAGGCCGGCGGAACGGCAACGGTTACCGGCCTGATGCGGGCGAGCGAACCGAAGGGCGGCTTCTTGCGCCCGAACGACCCGGCGGCCGACCGCTGGCATTCGCGCGACGTCGCCGCGATCGCCCGCGCACGCAATCTCGGCAATGTCGCGCCCTTCTTCGTCGATGCCGACGCCTCTCCCAACCCCGGCGGCTATCCGGTAGGCGGGCTCACCATGGTCCGCTTCCGCAACACCCATCTCGTCTATGCGCTGACCTGGTTCGCGCTGGCCGCATTGAGCGGCGCCGCGGCGGTGCTGGCGCTGCGCATGCGCGGCGGGCGCTGATGGACGCGCCGCTCCTCGCCCTGACCCGCAGGGCAGCGGGCACGCTGGAGACCGCGGCGGCGGAGAATATGCGCCAGCTCGTCCAGCTGCGCTGGATCGCCGTCGCCGGACAAACCGCCACGATCCTGCTTGTCCATTTCGTGCTGCGGGTCCCGCTGCCGGTGGTCGAGATGCTCGGCATCGTCCTCGTACTCGCCTTCGCCAATCTGCTCGGCATGATCGCGCTGCCGCGGCACCGGGTGCACGACGGCGAGATCATGGTGGCGCTGCTGCTCGACATGGCGGCGCTCACGCTCCAGCTCTATTTCAGCGGCGGCGCGACCAATCCGTTCATCTCGCTCTATTTGCTCCAGGTCGTGCTCGGCGCGATCCTGCTCCCCTCCGCCGCGGTGGCGGTGCTGGTGGCGGCGACCGCGCTCAGTTATGCACTGCTCAGCCTGAGCTATGTGCCGCTGGCGCTCCCACGGGGGCTGCTCACCGACAGCGCCGATCTGTTCGCGATCGGGCAGTGGGTCGGCTTCATCATGGTGGCGAGCCTGCTCGTGCTGTTCATCACGCGGATCAGCCGCAATCTGCAAGCGCGCGATGCAAATGTCGCGGATCTGCGCCAGCATGCCGCGCAGGAGGAAGGCATCGTCCGCATGGGCTTGTTCGCCTCGGGCGCCGCACATGAGCTGGGCACGCCGCTCGGCACGCTTTCGGTGATCCTTGCCGACTGGCGGCGCATGCCGGCGATCCTCGACGATTCCGTGCTCGCGACCGAAGTCGAGGAGATGCAGGCCGAGGTCCAGCGCTGCAAGGCGATCGTTTCCGACATTCTCCACTCAGCCGGTCAACCGCGCGGCGAGGCGATGGAAAGCCGGGCGGCGGGCCCGTTCCTCGACGCCGTCGCCGAGGCCTGGCAGGCGGCACATCCCCAGGTGCCGCTCGATTATGCCCGCGACAAGGCAGAGGGCGCCGTCGTCGCGGTCGACGCGGCGCTGCGCCAGGCGGTGTGGAACCTGCTCGACAATGCCGCGGAGGCCTCGCCGGCGGGGGTACGGCTGACGGCGGAGATCGAGGACCGCATGCTCGTGATCGCAGTGAGCGACTGGGGCGACGGGTTCAGCCCCGAAGCGCTCGCCAAGGTCGGCAAGCTCTATCAATCGACCAAAGGCGCCGGGCACGGGGTCGGGCTGTTTCTGGCGACCAATGTCGCGCGGCGGCTCGGCGGCGGGCTGGAGGCGAGCAATCGTGTGGGGGCGGCGCCGAGGTGCGCCTGGTGCTGCCGCTCGCGCTTCGCGCGAAGGCGCGCTGAGATGGACGGGCCGAGCCTGGTCCTCGTCGAGGACGACGCGATCTTCGCGCGCACGCTGCAGCGCTCGTTCGAGCGGCGCGGCTATCGGGTCCGGATCGCCGCCGATATCGGGCAGCTCGAGACGTTGCTCGAGGCCGAGGTCCCCGAGCGCGCGGTGGTCGATCTCAAGCTGGCGACCTCGTCGGGTCTGCCGTGCATCCAGATGCTCCACGCCCGCGATCCCGCGATGCTGATCGTCGTGCTCACCGGCTATGCCAGCATCTCGACCGCGGTCGAGGCGATCAAATTGGGCGCCTGCCATTATCTGGTGAAGCCGTCCAACACCGACGATATCGAGGCGGCGTTCGAAAAGCCGGCAGGCGATCCCGACGCGCCGCTCACCAGCCGCGCCTCCTCGATCAAGACCCACGAATGGGAAATGATCAACGAAACGCTGGCGGCGACCGGCTTCAACATTTCCGAAACCGCGCGGCGGCTGGGGATGCACCGCCGCACGCTCGCGCGAAAGCTCGAGAAGCGCCCGGTGAAATAAGCGCCCGGGCGGGCCGTTCAGAAACGGACGGTCAGGGCCGCATTGGCCATATGGTCCCGGTTTCGGCGTGAAAGGGTGCCGCGATAGCCGAGGTCGAGCTCCACTTGTCCGCCGAGCCTCGCGACAAGCCCGAGATCGCCGGCGAAGCTGTCCTCCGCGATCGGAAGGCCGATGCTCTGGAACCGTGCGCCGTCCACCATCATCGCCACCTTCGGTACGCGATCGCCAAAGACGTGCTGCCATCCAGCCGAACCCCGCAGCGACAGCGTTCCGCCACCAAAGGGCAGCAGCGTCTCCCCGCGCAGACCCAATGTCGCGTAGTTGGTGGTCATGATGTCGTGCGCCAGCGCGAGCGCCGCGGCGTCGCCCCGTTCGCCCCCCTGCTCGACGTCGAGCACGACATGCGCGAGATTGGCGAACGGCTCGAGCGCGGCGCGGCCGAGCGTCAGGCGCCAGCCGAGTTCGCCGAACGCCTGCGCGGTCGTGGCGCCGTAGCGCGCGCGCACCTGTTCCTGCAGCCCACCGCCGCTGATCTGGCGACGCGTCGCTACGTCCTGCCAGGCGATCGTCACGCCCGTCCGCACCGAGAGGCCACCGAACTGCGCACCGGCATAGAGACCGGTGTGATAGCTATCCACATCGGCATTGCCCGCGCCGCGCAGATCGGATTGGTGATAGCCGCCCAACACGCCCAGCCGCACGTCGCCGCCGGGCACCAGCGCCTCGATCCCGGCGAGTCCGCCCGCCGCAGAGCGCCGAAGCCGCGCGGCGTTGCCGTCGCTGGCATAATGTCCCCATGCGCCGATCGCCTCGCCCCAGGCCGATATTCCGGGCTCGCCGGCCGGCCCGCGCAGCCGCCCGAGCACCGCCCTCCGCGACAAGCGGCTGTCCTCGACCAGCGCGGTGCGCAACGACGCATGGAAATCGCCCGAGATGCTGTCGAACGCCGCGCGGGCATTCGGCACATCGGCAGCGACCACCGCATCGTATAACGGCCCCGCGACCATGGTCTGCAACGCCGTCCCCACCGCGCGCTGGTTTTCGCTCACCGCAACCTCGCTGAACTGGACGTCGTTGCGATCGAGCGTCAGCCTGACCGAGTTGCTGTCATATTCGAGCCGCGGCGTCAGGAAAGCGAAAGACGACGAAACACCGTCGAACCGGCCTTCGATCCCGCCGTTCGCCAGCAGGATCATATAGCTCGAGGACGGCGCATAATTGCCGCTGGTCCCGATGTGGAAGACCGAGCCGGCCAGCCGCGCGACCCCCCTGACATACAGCACGTCACTGAGGACGTTGCCGTAAACATCGACTTCGAACCGTGCACCAGGTTCGAAAGTGAGGTCGCCATCGATCCGCATCGAATCGGTCACTGCGTCGGGTAGCGCCGGGCTTGGCCGCGGCGAGATGGTTCCACCGCGTGCGACATGCACCGAGCCCACCTGGCCATCGCCGGACAATATCCCGTTCGCCTCGACGACGACATGGCCGCGCAGCGCGCCATCGACCAGCAACTCGCCGCCGGCGATCCGCGCGGTGCCTGCGAAAGTCTGCGAGCGCCCGGTCAGTACCAGCCTGCCGTTGCCGGTCTTGATCAGGCGGCCGTTGCCGCGAAACTCGGTAGCGAAGCTGACATCGTTCTGCACCCCCAGTTCGAGCTCGCCGCCGCCCAGCAGGGTGGTCACATCGCTGAAATAGCGATCGGCCTGCGCGACCAGCCGGCCCTCCTCGACGGTCCAGTCGAGCCGGCTCTCCCGCGCGAGCGTGAGCACGCCGCTGCCGCGCTTGATCATCTTCCCCGCATTCCCGCGCAGACCGAGAACCTTGTCGGCGAAAGTGCCGTTGGCACGCTGATCGAACACCACCGTCGCGCCGTTGAGCAAGGTATTGCGGATCGATCGGGTATCGCCGACCAGCGTTCCGCCTTCGACTTCGGTCGCCCCGGTATAGCTGTTGACGCCCGACAGGATCAGTGTCCCCGCATCGTTCTTGACCAGGCGGCCGGCGCCGGAGATCGGCGCGGAAATTTCGGCGGTGATGGTCGAGGCCCATTCGCCGCCATCGCCGACGCGGATCACCGTGCGCTCTCCACTGCCCGCGAGCCGCAGCCCGCTTCCCGATAGCGAATAGCCCGTGACGGCGAACTGCATTCCCCCGGTCTGGGCCACCCCGTCGATCACCACTTGCCCGCCGCGCGCGTCGAACACCGAGAAACCGGTCCCCACATAGTTCTGGTTCTTCTTGCCGGTGCGGTCGGTCCAGCCGGCAATGTTGCTGCGCCAGACCCCGGGTCCACCCTCGATCCTGCCGTCATTGAAGCGCGTCGGATCGCTGCCGTCCCAGAATTGCATCGGCGTGCCGCCGACTTCGGAGACGAGGTCGACTGCCCAGGGGATCGTCGTGCTGATCGAGATCTGCGAGCGCTCCTGGCCCATGGGCAGGCTGCCGATCGCCAGCCCGTTATTGGTGAGCTTTCCCCCGAAATTGATCAGCCGGTAGATCCCGGCACCGATCGGTCCGGTGCCGGCGATGTTGAGCGTCCCGTCGAGCGTCAGATTGCCGTCGACATAGAAGAGTTGCGGAGTGGCCACCGTCCCCAACCGCGCATCGATGATCGCGCCGGGACCGAGCACGAGCGAGGCCATCCTGAGGAATTCGCCGGGGGTGCCGATCAGCCGCCCGCCGTCACCGACGGCGACATCGCCAACCGTGCCGTTGCCGCCCAGGCGCCCGCCCCCGTCGACATAAAGCGTGCCGCCGAGTGTACCCTCGACGCGCAGCGCCGCGTTCCGCACTTCGCTATGGCCGGCGAAGCTGCCCGAATTGGCAGTGAGCACCAGCAGTCCCTTGCCCGCCACATCGAATCGGCCCGCACCCGACAATGCATAGCCATAGGTCGAAGCGACTCCGGCGATTTCTCCCGAGCTGAGCGTCAGACGCGCGCCATCGGAAACGCCGATATTACCGCCAAAGCCTCCGCCCCGGGCGACCAGCCCGCCCTGCTCGACGCGCCAGTCGAGCTGGCTGCCGGCCGCCAGCGTCAGATTGCCGGCACCGCGCTTGGTCATCAGCCCCCAGGTGCTCGCCAGTCCGCTGACGCCGCCCTGGAAAGTACCGTCGAACGCCTGATCGAAGATCACGTGGCCGCCATTGCCCAGATTGCCGCGGATCGAGCGGGTATCGCCGATCAGCGTGCCCCCGTCGACACGGGTGCCGCCGGTATAGCTGTTGTTCCCCCCGAGGATCAGCGTGCCGAGTGCATTGTAGAGCAGCCCGCTGTCGCCGGTCAGTTCGCTGTCGATCCGCGCGGTGATGCCGTCACCGGTGCGGATCGAAGTGAACGCCCCGCCCTCGAGCCGTAGTTGTCCGCCGGACACGCGATAGCCATTGACGTTGAACAGCATCGAACTGATCGCGGGAGTGCCTTGGCCGGCGTCGATCGTCACGATGCCCGGCGTGCCCTGGAATATCGCGAAGGCCGGCACCGGCTGCATCGGACCGTTGATCGCGCCGCCGGCATCGGTCCAGTTCGGCGCCGTCGCGCTCCAGATACCGGCGCCGCCGTCGATGGCGCCATTGGCATGCCGGGCGGGGTCGCCGCCGTCCCAGAAGCGCAGCGCCGGTGCCGCAGCCGCGGCTTGGGCAGCGCCGGGCGGCGCCTCGGCGACGGGCGGTGCGGGAACAACCACGGTCAGGCTTGCCGGCGGAGGTGGCGGCGTGGTCTGTGCCTGTGCCGCTCCCGATGCCAGCACGCCGGCCCCGCACAGCAGCAGCGCACGATATCCGCGATCGGCCTGCTTTCCCCGCACTAATGCTCCGCGTCGATTGCCTCGTCGCACCAGCGCCTCCCTGTTTACGCCTTACTATGTCGGGCATCCCCTCAGGCGCGCGCGGGCTTGGCAATGGTTTTGCGCCAGCCCGTGAAGCCGGCGCGGGGAGACGATCGTCACCAGATTTGCCGGACGAGCGGCTCGATGCGCAGCGTGACGCCATCGCCCCACCCGACGCCCGCACCGCCGATAAAGGCGGCGAGCCTCCGTCGACCGCCCTGAACATCGCGATTCGGCGGAGGTCGGCGAGATGGACGTGTCAGTTCGCCAATCGGGGGAACTGGCTGGATCGTGCGGTTGCCATCAGCGACGCCATGCCTTCTTCGACGGCCTCGCCGCGATACGGCTTTTCCAGGACCGGCAGAACGGCGCGAAGTTCCGGCTCGAGATCCTCGACGCGGAAGTTTGCCGACGTAAGCAGAACGGCAAGTCCGGGCCGGTGACGAAATATCCAGCGGGCCAGTCCGACGCCGTCATGGCGGCCGGGCATCTGAACGTCCGAGAAGACGCAGTCGACCGCGCTGCCGTCCTGCTGGAGAAGCACCAAAGCCTCGTCCGCGCTGGCGGCTTGCAGAACTATATGGCCCCTTCGTGCCAGATGATCGGCGATCTGCGATCGAATGCGCGGATCATCTTCGACGACCAGAACCCGCAGGATCGGGCTGACATCGCGAAAGTCTGAGGGTGCAAGATCCATAACGGGCGAGAAGTTACGCCTCGGCAATGAGATGACCAGTAAACAGTTGTAACCGGCTGACACCTCTATTGCCGTGACCGGGCAAGCGAGATGTAAATTGTTGTAAATTACCCGTTGCGGAGTCCCGGAGCCCGCACTTTACTGATATTCGAAAAATCCCTGCGGTAAATTGTCTTTCGTTCTCGAAGCAACCCACAACTGCCGGAGGGGCGACGCTCCGGCATGCTCCCCCACGGCATGATCGGGCACGCGGCCCCGCCTGACCCCCCCGGCGGGCGGGGCCAATCGCCCGAGGTCCGTGATCACCCCTCCGCGATTCCGCAGCGTGCCCTGTGCCCGAATCTACCGCGGCCGTTACAACTGTTTACAAGGCTGCGATTGTCGCTCTTCCGCCCCGTTGCTAGCAGCGGGACATGTCGCAGAGCAGCAGCCTTTCCGGAAACGCGATCGACTTGCACCTGTCGCACGCGCTAGCGATCCGAACCTTCGTCGCGGCGCAACACGACAGCATCGTCGCCGATCCACGGCACCGGGCTGGGGCGCTCATGGCTGAGCCCTATTGAGATCACGCAAGGGCCCTGCATGCGAATCGCAGTAGTCGATGACGATGAAAGCGTGATCGAGTTCGCTTCGGCAGCATTGGCCGCCGCGGACCATAGCTGCATCAGCTTCCGCACCGGCGCCGCGCTTTTGGCCGCGCTGCGCAGGCAAACCTTCGACTTGATCCTGCTCGACTGGAATCTGCCCGACAGTTCGGGGATGGAGCTGCTGCGCTCGATCCGGGACGCCGTTTCGCGGGCAACCGCGATCATCATGCTGACGAGCCGATCCGACAAGGACGACGTCGCCGCCGCGCTGCATGCGGGGGCCGACGACTATGTCGTGAAGCCCGAAACCGCGACGGTGATCGTGGCGCGCGTGCAGGCAGTCCTTCGCCGCGCCATGCCCACCGCCGTGCAGGATCGGGTATTACAGTTCGGTTCCTATGGCTTCGACCGTCTGACCGAACGGGTGAGTGTCGGGGACGAGGAAGTCGCGCTGAGTGCGAAGGAGTTCCAGCTCGCGCTCACGCTATTCGAAAACATGCACCGCGCGCTTTCCAGAAGCTATCTGCTGGAGACGATCTGGCAGAGCGCCGCCGACCTCTCGACGCGAACGCTCGACATGCACGTGTCGCGAATCCGCTCCAAGCTCAAGCTGACTCCGGAGAACGGCTACCGCATCGTGGCGATTTCCGGTTATGGCTATCGCATGGAGCGTTTCGGGGCAGAGAGTTGAGCATGTTTCTTGCGGTCGCACTCCAGACCGCGGCCGTTGCGTCCCCGCCTGCCCAGAGCGAGACGATTTCGTACGTCATCCGGCGCGGCGACACGCTCGAGCGGCTGAGCCGCAGCTTTCTGGTCCCGGAGCGCCGTTGGCAGGCGCTGCTCAAGCTCGCCGGGATACGCAATCCGAAGCGGCTTCCGGTCGGCCGGCAATTGCGCATCCCCCGGCAGTGGCTGCGCTTCAAGGTGGAGCCCGCCCGCCTCGCCAGCTATCGCGGCACGGTCAGCCTTTCGATCGGCGGCAGGACGATCTCACCCTCGCCTGGAGCCATTGTCGGTGAGGGGACCCAAATCGCCACCGCCGGGAACAGCTTCGCGACGCTGATGCTGGCGGACCGATCGCAAGTGGTGATCCCGTCACAGAGCCGCGTGCGCATTCGCGAGCTGCGCCGGATTCTGCTCACCGGCGCGATCGACTATCGCATCGACGTGGAAAAGGGCCGTCTGGAGACGAGGGTCACGCCGCTGGAACAACCTTCCGGCAGATACCGCATCCGTACCCCGATCAGCATGACCGCGGTGCGCGGAACCGAATTCCGCGTCTCCTTCGAAGAAACAGGCCGCACGGCCGCCACCGAGGTTCTAGCCGGGAGCGTCGCCTTTTCGGCGCCCGAAGCCCCCACCGCGCTCGCCCTCGATCGCAGCTTCGGCGCCACGCTCGATCAAGGCGGCGAACCGCGCGTCGAAAAATTGCTGGGCGCGCCGGACCTCGACGATCCGGCGCCGCTGCAGACGCGCGACGCCGTGGCGTTCCGCGCGCGCAAGCTGGCGGATGCGATCCGCTACCGGGTGGTGATCGCATCCGATGCCGGCTTCATCGACAATATCGCCGAGCAATTCTCCGACGATGGGGTGTTCGCGCTGCCCGACATCCCCAACGGCAATTTGTTCGTCCGGGTCTCCGCGATCGCGCGCAGCGGGCTCGAGGGGATGGCCCAGGCCTATAGCTTCACGCGCCGACTCGCTTCGATCCACGGCAGTGTCGAGGCCGGAGAGGACGGATATCGCTTCCGCTGGTCGGGGGCCGGCAGCGGCACGCGCCGGTATCGCTTCCAGCTGATGCGTGACACGCCGCAAGGCGCGCTGATGGTCGACGAAGTGGCACTCGCACACGATACGCTCACCCTGCGGCGGCTGGCCGGCGGCATCTATTACTGGCGCGTGGGCCTGGTGCAGATCGAGGGTGGCGAAGTCACCGAATCGTGGACCGATCCCGAGAAGCTGACGATCACCGATCCCTCTCGACCGCGCAGGCAGTAGAATTTGTTCCGGCGACTGCTGATCGAGTGGTGCGCGGTCGCGTTGCTGGTGCTGGCGCTGACGTTCGGCCTGACGCTGGCCGGCGCCACGTCCAAGGCCGACGATGCCCTCTACGATCTCGTCGTCGAACTGCGCGCGCCACCGGCTTCCGAACGGATCCTGCTGGTCACCATCGACGATGCCAGCCTCGCCGCGCTCGGCCAATGGCCGTGGCCGCGCACGCTTCATGCCCAGGCATTGGAAGTGCTCGCCGCCGCCCGCCCCGCAGCGGTCGCCTATGACGTGCTGTTCACCGAGCCCGCGCGTTCCAGCGGGGAGGATGCAGCGCTCGCCGGCGCGCTGCGGCGGACGAAGGTGGCGCTGCCGGTGCTTTTCGACGCACCCGGCGTGAACGGGCGCGCTTTCGAGACCGTCGCCCCGATTCCGCCCGCCGCAGACGCCGCCGCGGCGCTGGGACACGTGGCTTTGCCGCATGAGGCGGACGGCACTGCCCGGGCGGCGCTGCTCGAGGTGAACGACGGATCCCGTGCCTGGCCGCATCTGGTCGAACAGACGTACAGACTGGCATTCGGCCGGCCCTCGCCGGCGTGGCGGCGCGCGTCGCAAAGCGGCGAAATGTCGGTGCTGGTGCCCTATCGATCTGCCGGCGCATACCGCACCGTCTCGTTCGGCGACCTCGTCGCCGGGCGGGTGCCCCCGGCTTTCGTTCGCGACCATATCGTCCTTGTCGGCGCGGCGGCGGGAGGGCTCGGCGACCGTCATGACGTCGCCGGTGCGGGCACGCTCGCCGGAGTCGAGGTGCAGGCCAATTTGCTGAACGCGATGCTCGCCGACCGCTTCATCCGCGAGGCGCCGCTGGCGATCCGTCTGGCGGCGGGCGCACTGCCGAGCCTCATCCTGTTGTTGATATTCTGGCGGCTCAGGCCGTCCGGTGCGCTGATCGCCTCGCTTGCGATGTTTGCCGCCGTCGCTGCGGCGCCGATCGTGTTCATCGCCGCCACCGGGCTGTGGATCCCACCCGCGGCCGCCCTGCTCGGCGTGGCGTTCGTATACCCGTTATGGGGCTGGCGACGGCTGCACACGATCGACAAGGCCATCGCCTGGGAGCTGTCACGGCTGTCGGAAGACCTTGGCGGCTCAGTGACGCAGACCCCCGCGCGGCTCGATCACGCCGGACGCAACGCGCTCGCCCTCAGTGGCTCGATCTCGGCGCTGCAGGATCTGAAGCGCCTCGTCGCCGACACTGTCGAAGGCGTGGCCGATCCGCTGATCGTCACCACCATGGCAGGCGATGTGCTGGTCGCCAACGGCCGCGCCGAAGCGCTTCTCAGGCAGGACACCGAGGTTCGCGCTGCGCTTTACGGCATTCCCGCGGTCAACGATCTCATCTCGCTGGACGGCCGGCACTTCTCGCATCGTCGGACCTCGCTCACCGATGCCAATGGCGCGCAACGCGGCTGGATCCACCTTTTGGCCGAGATCACCGGGATCCGCGCGATCGAGCGGGACCGCGAGCAGGCCCTCGAATTCCTCAGCCACGACATGCGCTCGCCCCAGGCGTCGATCATCACCTTGCTCGAAGGCACTCCGGTGGACGGGTTCGGCGCCGATACCGCAGACAAGATCGCCTATCACGCCCGGCGGACGCTGGGGCTGGCCGAGAATTTCGTGCAGCTCGCCCGGCTTCACGAAACCAGCTTCGATCCCGAAGAGACCGACCTTCACGATTGCATCGGCGAAGCCAGCGACGCGCTGTGGCCGCTGGCGTCGAAAAAGGGCGTGCGCATCGTCACCCCCGCGAGCGAGCCCTGCTGTGTCGCGGGCGAACGCCACGCGCTGACCCGCGCCTTTCTCAACCTGCTCGACAACGCCGTGCGTTTCAGCCCCGCCAATGCCGAAATCCGCTGCGGGATCGACGCGGTGATGTCCGAAGGCAGCGCCCGGTTCGAGGCGTGGGTCGAAGACGAGGGCCCGGGCATCTCGGCGGAGCGGCTGGCAGACCTGACCGGACGCTTCGGGCCTCTGGCCGGATCCGCGCCCGGGCTGAGCGTCGGTCTCGGGCTGGCCTATGTCAGAACGGTAGCCGAACGCCATGGCGGCCGCCTGCGCTATGCCACGGTCTCGCCGCATGGCTCGCGCTTCATCCTCGCGCTACCGGCGCTCGCCTCCGCCCTTACCCATTGACGGCAGCGCGCACCATTTTGGGCAGGATCTTTCCCGGCGACGTCCCGCAATGCCGGGCAGCCGCGGCGTTGCGAAACAACACCTCCCCGCTCGCCCGGTCGATCATCCCGACGGTGAGCACGTAGCGCCGCGGACGGCACAGAACGATCGGGTTTCGCCGCATGCTCCTCGCTGCAGACTCGCCGCTTTCCGCGCGCTGCACCTCGAGCTCGGGCGCGGCGCTCGCCAATCCGACTTCGAGCCGGTAGCGCCCATTCGCCGTCTCGCGATACCCCTTGTCCGCAAGCGCGTCGCGGACCAGCGAGACCGCGCCGGCCACAGCCGCATCACTGTCACCCGGAACCGGCGCGAGCGCGTAAGTGGCATCCGCGAGCCCTTCGCCGGGCGGCGGCAGCCGGCCCTCGCGGCTGAGCGGAGACGTACAGGCGCCCACGAGCAACAGCAGCGCTCCTGCGATCAACGATCCCGTGTTCATGCCGCTCTCCAGTCGATACCGGGCCGGGCATAGACGAAACCGTCGCCGAGGCTCAACTCGGCGGCGGTCGGCTGGGGTGCGGCCGCCGGGTGGCTGCCGAGCCCCCGTTCGACGGATGCGACGGACACGGACCAGCGTTTGACCGGCGTTAACGATCCACATCAATGGATTGATTTTACATCATTTTACAAAATACCGGGAGCGAAACGACCTTTGGAACATTGTGGGTCTGCGGCTGCCTCCGGGTGCCGTAAAACCTTGTAACGCGCGCTTGCGGCGAGACCCTGCGGCTCTCAGATGCTCAAGCCTCACTGTCCCGAGGAACCCGAATGTCCCGCGTCTTGCGCCAGCCCCCCTGTTCACGCGCCCCCGGTTCCGGCCGTTGAGCAGCGCTACGCCTTCGCTTCGGCACGTGGCCAGGATGTTGGCGAAGCTGGAGGCCGAACGGTTCGACGGTCCCGGCGCAAGGTCGATCCGAGTGCGGGAGCGCAGCCCGACTGGCCTGGATCTCGGAGCGGAGAGAGTCCAGGCACGGTCGGCGATGCGCTGGGGGACGCCCGACATACGCGATGGCGGCTGCGACGGTACCGCGTCCTGAGACCATTCAGCGTCCGATCAGCCGCCCTACGATCCAAATGCTGCAGACATATCGAAATTCGGGATTCCAGGCGGCGTTCGGCGTCGAACCATAGCCCTCACCTGTGATTGGGAGGGGAATTCGGACGCCCAGGCATCGAGCTCGATACGCCCTAGAGCGCCTCGCCGCTGATGTCGGGCTTGCCCGGGCGCTCGGCGAAGACGCGGTATAGCAGCCCGCCGGCGGCGGCACCCAGAAGCGGTGCGATCCAGAACGCCCAAAGCTGCGCAAGCGCCCAGCCGCCAACCAGCAGCGCAGGGCCGGTGGAGCGGGCGGGATTGACCGACGTGTTGGTGACCGGGATCGCGATCAGGTGGATCAGGACGAGCGCCATGCCGATCGCGATCGGGGCAAAGCCCTGCGGCGCCCGCGCATCGGTGGATCCGAGGATCACGAGCAGAAAGCCCATGGTCAGGATGAATTCGATGAGCAGGCCGGCGGCCAGCGAATATCCTCCGGGAGAGTGCGCGTCATAGCCATTCGCCGCGAGGCCCGATGCCTGCAGGTCGAATCCCGCCTTTCCGGAGGCGATCAGATAGAGCGTCGCGGCGGCGAGGATCGCGCCGAGCAGCTGGGCGAGAAAATAAGGCGGGATATCGCGGGCGGGGAAGCGTCCGCCGATCCACAGGCCGAACGTCACTGCCGGATTGAGATGGCACCCGGAGATATGGCCGATCGAATAGGCCATAGTCAGCACGGTCAGGCCGAACGCCAGGCTGACGCCGACAAAGCCGATGCCGAGTTCGGGGAAGCCCGCCGCCAACACGGCCGAACCACAACCGCCAAAAACCAGCCAAAAGGTCCCGCAGGCCTCTGCGAGAAACCGAACGCTCAACCTGGGCATGATCCTGCCTCCCCCTTTGCGCTGGAGCCCATGGACGCATGATTCGGGTGCCGGTCAACAACGGCGGCGACCCGTCAGATCCACCGGTTTTCAGCCGATGCGCCTGTATACAGGCGCTCGGGCAATTGCGCAGCAATCCCGTTGCGGCGTTACAATGATTTACATTCAAGCCGAGGCCGGGCGGAGATGCGCGCGTTTCGCGGCGATCTCGGGCCGGGGCCCTCAGGGAGGCGAGCCCTGGCGGAGACGGAGGGATTCGAACCCTCGGTACCAGTAATCCCGGTACGGCGGTTTAGCAAACCGCTGGTTTCAGCCACTCACCCACGTCTCCGTAAGAGGCTCGAAGCCGAGGCCTATAGCGACCTAGTTTTGCGCGATCAACGGCATAACCGTCTCGACGCAAAATCGATTCCCCTCATCGTCCGTTCATTGCAGGGTCAGGCGTGCCGGCGTAGCGTGGGGGGCTGGTTTTCTGGGGGTGATGAATGCGCGTGCGGACCTTGATGCTGTGGGCGGCGACGGCCGCGCTCGGGCTCGGCACTGTTCCCGCCGCGGCCCAGATCACCACGATCGATCCCAATACGGCGATCGATTCGGACCTGCAGTCACCGCCGCCGCCGCCGCAGAACGAGCCCCAGCCGGTCGATCAGGGCGCGTATCAGGAGGTTCCCCGCAACGAAGCCCCCGTCGACGCGCAGGCCGCGCCACCGCCCGCGGATGCGAACACGGCGGAAAATGCGCGCGCGCAGGCGACCAACACCTATCAGCGCGACGATCTGATCGGCGCAGCCGAGGGCGTGTTCGGCAAGGGCGCGTCGGGGCTCGCCGGGATCCTCGAGAACATCCTCAAGGATCAGGGCCAACCCAATGCCTATATCGCCGGGCGCGAGGCGGGCGGCGCGATCGGCGTCGGCCTGCGCTACGGCTCGGGCGAGCTGTTCCACAAGGTCGAGGGGCAGCGAAAGGTCTATTGGACCGGGCCGTCGATCGGTTTCGACATCGGCGGCGATGCCAACAAGGTCTTCGTGCTGGTCTATAATCTCTACGACAGCCAGGAGCTCTACAAGCGCTTCCCGTCGGGCGAGGGGCGCGTCTATTTCGTCGGTGGATTCTCGGCGAGCTATATGCGGCGCGGCGACGTGGTGCTGATTCCGGTCCGGCTCGGGGTCGGTTGGCGGCTGGGCGTCAACGCCGGCTATATGAAATTCAGCGAGAAGCAGCGCTGGCTGCCATTCTGATCCACAGACCGCGGTTGACTTCAACCTCTTGGGAACAAAGGCGCGTAAAACCCGTTTCGCCCGGCGAGCCGGGCCGCATGTGGGACCCGCGGGAACCCCATGACGCGTATCGCGGCCGCTTCCACCGGACCAGAGATGAATCGCTTCGAGCTTCTGGTTCAGAGCGTCACCGATTATGCGATCTACATGCTCGACCCCACCGGAGTGGTGGCGAGCTGGAACGCCGGCGCGCAACGCTTCAAGGGGTATGAAGCGGACGAGATCATCGGCCACCATTTTTCGCGCTTCTATACCGACGAGGATCGCGCAGCGGGCATTCCCGTCATCGCGCTACGCACCGCCGAGGAGGAGGGCCGCTTCGAGGCCGAAGGCTGGCGTGTGCGCAAGGACGGCACCCGCTTCTGGGCCAATGTCGTCATCGATCCGATCCGCGATCCTTCGGGTCAGCTGGTCGGCTTTGCGAAGGTGACGCGCGACCTCACCGAGCGCCGCGCCGGTGAGGAAGCATTGCGCCGCAGCGAGGAGCGCTTCCGTCTGCTCGTCCAGAGCGTGACCGATTATGCGATCTACATGATCGACGTGGACGGCAATGTCGCGAGCTGGAACGCCGGCGCCGAGCGCTTCAAGGGCTATCGCGCGGACGAGATTATCGGCCGCCATTTCTCCAATTTCTACACCGATGAGGATCGCGCCGCGGGCATTCCGCGAAAAGCGCTCGAGCTGGCGCGGACCGAGGGCCGCTTCGAGGCCGAGGGCTGGCGCGTGCGCAAGGACGGCACGCATTTCTGGGCCACTGTCGTCATCGATCCGGTACGCGATCCCTCGGGCATCCTGATCGGCTTCGCCAAGATCACCCGCGATCTCACCGAACGGCGCCGGTCGCAGCTCGCGCTCGAACAGGCGCAGGAGGCCTTTTTCCATGCCCAGAAAATGGAGGCGATCGGCAAGCTGACCGGCGGGGTGGCGCACGACTTCAACAATCTGCTCGCCGCCATCGTCGGCAGTCTCGATCTCGCGCGCCGCAAACTGGCAGGAGGCGGCGACGTCTCGCGCTTCATCGACAATGCGATGAAGGCCGCCGAGCGCGGCGCGACGCTCACCCAGCGGATGCTCGCCTTCGCACGCAAACAGGAACTCAAGCTCGAGACCGTCGACCCTTCGGCACTGGTCCGGGGCATGGCCGATCTGCTTCAGCGCACGATCGGCGGCGGCATCCGCATCGACACCCAATTTCCCTTGCTGGTGAAGCGAGTGCACGCCGATCCGGCGCAGCTCGAGCTGGCTTTGCTCAACCTCGCGGTCAATGCCCGGGATGCAATGCCCGATGGCGGGCGGATCGTCATCGCCGCGCGAGAGGAACGGGTCGTGGCCGGCGAAGGACTGAAGCCCGGCACCTATGTCTGCCTCTCGGTGTCCGATACCGGCGCGGGCATGGATCCCGCCACGCTCGCCCGCGCGACCGAGCCGTTCTACACGACCAAGGGCGTCGGCAAGGGCACCGGACTAGGTTTGTCGATGGCGCACGGTTTTGCCGAGCAATGCGGCGGCAAACTGGTGCTCGACAGCCGGCTCGGCGAAGGCACCACCGCCGACATCTGGCTCCCTGTCTCGGAGGGCGCGCTGACCGAACAATCGATCACGCCCGTCGAAGACCGCAGCACGCACGTTCGGCAACTCGTCATACTCGCCGTCGACGACGACGCGCTGGTGCTCACCAACACCGCGGCGATGCTCGAGGACGGCGGCCACCGCGTGCTCCAGGCCACCTCGGGCAGAGTCGCCCTCCAATTGCTCAGCGAGTGCCACGTCGACATAGTCGTCACCGATTTCGCGATGCCCGAAATGAACGGCGCCCAGCTGGCCGAGGCGGCGCGAGCGGGCTGGCCGGCACTGCCGGTGCTGCTCGTCTCGGGCTATGCGGAGCTCCCGGAGGGGATTGCGAACGACCTTCCTCGCCTCGCCAAGCCGTTCCGGCAGGATCAGCTGCTGCCGGCGGTCGAGCAGGCGGCGGCCGCGCGGAATGCCGGGGGCGCCGTGGTCCAGTTCCCGGGGCGCAAGCGGCGCCAGGATTGACCGAGCCTGGCGGTCACCAGCCCCATCGCCGCTTCGGCCTAGGCGGTGGAGGTTCGGCAGGCTCGCGATGGACCATCCAGCTATGGTTCTCCACGATCACCGCCGGTACCATCCTCCCGCGCGCATCGCGCGACGGGCGGAAGCGGAAGCGCGCTTCGATCAGCCGACAAGTCGTCGCATCGAGTTCGGCGCTGCCGCTCGACCGGGTGATTTCGCAGTCCCGAACCCGGCCGTCGGTCCAGACGAGATAACGCACCCCCACGGTCCCGCCCACTCCGGCCTCGGCCGCGCCATCAGGGTAATCCGAATCCTTCAGCTCGCCGCGCGTCCAGCGGGGCGGAGTTTCGGCGCCGCCATCACCGCTGCCGTCCCCCTCACCGCCGCTGCCACGCCCATCGCCTTGCCCACCGCTGCCGGTGCCGGGACCGGCAATCTCGGCACTGCCGGCGGACGGATCGCCACCCGCCCCTGCAATCGGCGCGGCAATGACCGGCGTCGGCACGGGCAAGCGCAGCACAGGTTCAGGCGCCACGATCTCGGTCGGCTCCGATCGCAAGTTCGGGGGCGAGGCCGCGCCTTCGCGTCGACTGCTTTGCAGCCGGTGCGGCCTGAGCTTCTCGCGCTGCGGCGGGGGCGGATCGGGTCCGATCTCGAAGATCCGGAGCGCCTCTTCGGGGGATGCCCCCCTGCCCAGCGCCAGCCCGGCGACCAGAGCATAGCCGAGCGCAACGGTCAGCAGCGCCGCGGCCAGTGCCGCCCTGCTCCGCTCCATTCGCGTCGATCGTACGAAACCCATGCGGAAGGAACGTCCGCGCCTGCCACCGGGATGCATTGCGCATCCCCGTGCACAGGCGTCAGCCGAACTCGACTGCCTCGAACCTCACCGGCGCGCCGATCGCCGCATTGGCGAGTTGGCCTTCCCACATCACCCGATTGCCGCGGATGATCGTCCCCACCGGCTTGCCGGTGAGCGTCATGCCGGTGAACGGCGACCAGCCGCAGCGCGAAGCGAGCCATTGCTCGTCGATCGTCCAGCGCGCCTTGAGATCGACCACAGTGAAATCCGCGTCATAGCCCACCGCGATCCGTCCCTTGCCGACGATCCCGAAGATGCGCTGCGGTCCGGCGCTGGTCATGTCGATCAGCCGCTGCAGCGTCAGCCGCCCCTCGGCGACGTGATTGAGCATCAGCGGCAGCAGCGTCTGCACCCCGGGCATCCCGCTCGGGCTGGCGGGATACTCCTTCGCCTTCTCCTCGCGCGTGTGCGGCGCGTGATCGGATCCGATCACGTCGGGAACGCCTTGATTGAGCCAGCGCCACAGCCCGTCGCGATGCGCGCCCGAGCGGATCGGCGGGTTCATCTGGGCGAAGGTGCCGAGCCGCGGATAGGCGTCTTCGCCGGCCAGCGTCAGATGCTGCGGCGTGACTTCGCAGGTTGCGATATCCTTGTTCCTGCCCAGCAGCTCGAGCTCGGCGGGGGTGGTGACGTGGAGCACATGGATCCGCCGTCTGGCTTCGCGCGCCAGCCGCAGGATTCTCTGCGTCGCCAGCAACGCGCTCTCGTCGTCGCGCCACACCGGATGCGAGGCGGGGTCGCCCGCTACCCGCTCGTCCATCCGCGCGTTCATCCGCGCTTCGTCCTCGGCATGGATCGCGACGCGTCGCTTGCCCGAGGCGAGCACTCGCGCCAGCTCCGAATCCTCGGCGACGAGCAAGTCGCCGGTCGAGGCGCCCATGAAGATCTTGACGCCCGCAGTGCCCGGCAGCCGTTCGAGTTCCTTGAGCAGCGGTGCGTTGGCGGCAGTCGCGCCGACATAAAAGGCATGATCGCACCACATGCGGTCCCTGGCCCGCGCCAGCTTGTCGTTGATCGCTTCGGCGCTGTCGGTATTGGGCTTGGTGTTCGGCATCTCGAACACCGCAGTCACTCCGCCCAGCACCGCCGCCCGGCTGCCGCTTTCCAGATCTTCCTTGAGCTCGAGTCCCGGTTCGCGGAAATGGACCTGGCTGTCGATCACGCCGGGCAGCACGTCGAGCCCGGTGCAATCCACCGTCTCGCCCGCGTCGCCGACATCGCCGATCGCGACGATGCGCCCGCCGCTGACGCCGATGTCGACATCGACAGGTCCACCGGGCAGATGCACTCGCCCGCCCTTAAGCTTGAAATCGACGTTCGTCATATCGCCCTCTTCCGTCGCGCGTCCCTGGCTCCTACCTGTTCCCCATGAACGAGACCAGTCCCGGAACATGGCTGCCCGATCGCGCGCTGCTGCGCGTCGGCGGCGAAGACGTTCGCGGCTTTCTGCAGGGGCTGGTGACGCAGGACCTCGCACTGGTGACGCCCGCCACGCCGCAATGGGCGGGGCTGCTGACTCCGCAAGGGAAAGCACTGTTCGATTTCCTGCTTTGGGCGGATGGCGACGCGATCCTGATCGACTGCGAGACAACCCGGCGCGAAGCGCTCGCCCGACGTCTGACGCTCTATCGCCTCCGCCGCCCGATCCTGATCGAGCCGGTCGAAGGCGGCGTCCACTGGAGCCTGGAAGAGGAAGAGGGCGTCGCCGATCCGCGCCTGCCAGCGCTGGGCCGCCGCTGGCTGGGTCCCGGGGCCGGCAGCCCTGCCACCGGCTGGCTGGCGCATCGCCTTGGCCTGGGTGTGATCGAGGGCATGGACGAACTCGGCCAGGACAAGACGCTCTGGCTCGAATGCAACGCGGCAGAACTGAACGGAGTCAGCTTCACCAAGGGCTGTTATGTCGGCCAGGAAAACACCGCGCGGATGCACTATCGCGCCAAGGTCAATCGCCGGCTGGTAGTGGCGCCGCTCGGCGAGCCGGGGGAGCGGACCCGGACGCGCTATCCGGATTTGGGCCTGATGATCGAATTACGGCGAACCGAGGCGCTCGGCGATGCAATCACGCCGGAGTGGCTGTCGGCCGCCTTAGGGGGTTCGCCGGACACCTGATTGCCCGCCCGGCATGCGCGCCCGACGCCTGCCAACCAGCG
Organism: Sphingomonas psychrotolerans; assembly: GCF_002796605.1. Taxonomy (NCBI): domain Bacteria; kingdom Pseudomonadati; phylum Pseudomonadota; class Alphaproteobacteria; order Sphingomonadales; family Sphingomonadaceae; genus Sphingomonas; species Sphingomonas psychrotolerans. Next base: position 3,592,968 of record NZ_CP024923.1, on the reverse strand, counting down.
CAGGATCATCGTCTGGGATCGCGCCGAATAGACCAGCGCGTGCCCCGCCTCGGGCACCAGCCCTAGCCTCACGTTCCTCGCGACGCCGGCCAACGTCGTGCTGTGACGCGCCGGGATCAGGTGATCGGCGGTCCCGTGGAGCAACAATATCGGAGCCTCCACGCGCCTGATCTTCGCGCGATTATCGAAGCGGTCACGCAGCAACACCCGCACCGGAACCCAGGGATAAAGCGGCGCCACCACATCGGGCATGCTGGTAAATCCGGAAACGAGTACGAGCCCGGCCACCGGCGCGCCGGCGGCGATCTCCGTCGCAACGCCAGAGCCGAGCGAGTTACCGACGACGACGATGCAGCGGAAATCCACCCCGCGCTGCATTAGCCAGGCCAAAGCAGCTCGCCCGTCGCGATACAGCCCCTGCTCGCCGGGGCTGCCGGGATTTCCGGCGTAACCGCGATACTCGACCAGCAACAAGCCATAGCCGGCGGCGCCGATCGCGCGCGTCGCGTCGTCGGCGCCCGCCAGACTGTCGCCATTGCCGTGAAAGAAGACGATCGTGGCAAGGTTGCCGGAGTTCGGCCGATAGGCGGCTGCCAGCCTCAAACCATCCTCAGTATTCAATTGCGCTGCCCCGAAGCCGGGCGGGGGTGCCGCACTCGCGCCGCGCGGGGCGGGGAACAGCAGGGCACGCTGCGTGAAAAACAGCGCGAGCACTATCGTGAAATAGAGCGCCGATAGCGCGACAAAGATACGCAACGCCGTCCGGGAGCTCATCTGAATAAGCTCACGGTTTCTGGTGTCGCGTCGTCCACAAAGAAAAAGGGAGGCCGGTTTCCCGACCTCCCCTTGTTCTTTGTCGTTCCGAAGAACCGCTGTGGCTTACTGACCCGAACCCGGGCCGTACATGATTTCCACACGACGGTTCTGCAGTTCGCGGACGCCATCGGCGGTCTCGACGCGCGGGCGGCTTTCGCCGAACGCTTCGGTCGAGATGACACCGTCGGAGATGCCACGGCCCGACAGATAGGCCTTGGTTGCATCGGCGCGACGCTGCGACAGACCGACATTGTAGCTCGCCGAACCCGAACGGTCGGCGTGGCCCGCCAGCATGACCTGCGAGTTACCGCAGTTCTGATAGTTGCTGATGGCGTTGTCGAGAATGCTCGCGGCCTCCGGCGTGATATCCGACTTATCCCAGTCGAAGAACACGATGTACGGTCCGGGGGTGCACTGGATGGGCTGTGCAACCGGCGGCTGTTCCGGCGGCGGGGTGTAGGTCGGCGCCGGGGTCGGTTCCGGCGTCGGAACGACGGGCTCGGGCTCAGGCGCACCGAAGTTGAAGGTCAGGCCGCCCATGATGCTGTGCGAACGGAAACGGCCGTACCACTGACGACCTGCAATGTCGACGAGCTCGACGCCCGGTGCGTTGAAGAAGCGATACTTCAGCGACACGTCGATATTGTCGGAGATCGGGGCGCGAACGCCCGCAACCGCCTGCCAGGCAACCACCGTGTCCGAATCGTCGAGCGCATCGCCATTGGTGTTGAGCGCCAGACGGCTCTTCACGCGAGCGACACCGAGACCCGGGCCAACGAAGCCCTGAACGCCGTCGTCATCACCGAAGTCCCACAGCGCGTTGACCATGAAGCTCAGTGCCGACGTACGGCCGCCGGCATAATCATAGCTGCCACCAGGTGCGAACACCGTAGCGCCTGCTCCGTTCACGAACGGAATGGTCGTCGTCGAGCGCAGACCGGTCACGTTCGCTGCACGATAGCCGACTTCGGCTTCGAGGCGGACGACACCCAGGTCGTAACCGACGGTACCGCCGACGTCGAAGCCGGCGCGGTGGTCGACGGTCGTGCTGTCAATGGCAGCCCCAACGTCCCAATCAATGTCTTCGACCAGCATGGCGCCGCCCTCGACACCCACATACCACGCATCGTCGCGTGCAAGTGCGGGCGTGCTGAGCGCGGTCGTCGCAAGTGCCAAAGTTACGGCAAGCTTCCGCATATTAATCCCCTTTCAAAGTTGTCACTACGGACAGCGACAAACTCACTACCGAAACGAAGGTTTCTGCGCAAGCACACAAAACCGAGACTGTTGCATTAGCGCCACAGGTTCAACCTCCCTCGATCAAACCATGTGAACGCATTGCTTCCAGTATCGAAACGATTGCCGTCCGCGCTTCGGCATCAACCGTCGACCCTCCCGAGGGTTCCGCCACTGCGTCGCCCCTTGGGCCAACCACTTGGTCTCCCTCGACAAAAACTTTTCCGTGGAGCTCTCCGAGCCGCCATATCCCCGCCGAGAACCGTGCAATACCCTGTGTCGATCCGAGCGAGAGCTGCATGCCCTCGCGGGGCTCTACGAAAATCCATCCCGAACGCGTCCAGCCTGCCAGCGCGTGCGGATGACCTGCCCAGACGCCGTCGGGCGCCGCGCCCACGAGCCAACAGGCGCCGGGTTCGGGACTCGTCGGCGGTGTGTCGACGCCGGCGGCGACGACCGCGCCCTGCACGATCAAATCGAGTCGCGCGAGCGACTCGTTATGCGTCATCTCCTTCTGTGCCTGACCCGATTGAAGCAGCGGCATCGCGAGGCGGGGCGTCACATTGTCGGTCATCAGCCTTCTCCCGTTGGCAATTCCAGCGTGGCCGGCGGAGACAGCCCGTGCGCGCCGATCTGGCGGATGGTGGCCGCAGCCGTCGCCAGTCGCTCTTCTGCGTTCAGCACGAAGCGCGGCGCTTCGGTCTCGACCGTACGGGTGCCGCCCGCCGCAAGCGCAAGGGTGAGCTGGTAGCGCTCGCTTTCCTCGCCGAGCGGTGCATCGACGCCGTCGATCCAGTCCCAGCCGTTCCTGCTGCGGCGCACCCAGCTGATCTCCGTCGCCCCGTCGGCCAGGATCCGTTCGCGCGGGTGCGCCGGCGCGGGCGGCACCAGCGAGATGCCGCGCACATGCGCCTGCGCTTGCGCCGCTTCGTCGTCGCTCACGCTTTGGGCGAGCACCTGCACGATCGCCCCTGTCGCCTGTGCGGGCAGATCGAGCGTCGCCAGCGCCTCCGCCTCGAGCAGGACGAATCGGTCGCCCGGCGCCTGGCTCCCGATCGCCGGCTCGGTCCCGCGGCGGCCGCGCCATAGTCCGTGCAACTCCCATTGGCGGCCGCCCAGCGGAGTCGCGTGCGCGAACTGGAGCAGTTCGTCGCCCACCATCGCGAGGTTCGACCCCGCCGCGAGCGCGGCGTCGTTGGCGTCGTGCAACAGCATCGCGCCGCTCGCCAGCTCGACGACGATCGCATGGATCCGGTCGGCGAGCTGCGCGGGCGCTACGCCCGGGGGCGTAATCACGCGCCCGACCACCGCCGGCATCGGGGTTGCTCCGGCGGGGGACCAGCTCGCGCCTTGATCGACGCTGACGAGGAGCGCGGCGCTTCGCCAGCCGGGACCCGTGCCGCCCGCCGCGACCGCGAGCTGCGGGACGGTCGCGAGCGGGCCCAGCGGCGGAAGCTCGAAAGCGTGGACGACGGTCTCGCCCATTGCGAGGTCGGGGGCCGGCAGCACGCGTCCGCCGCTCGCCTCGCCCGCCAGCGTCCCCGGAGCGACCGCGACGCATTCGAGCAGCACCGCCATGTTCTCCAGTCGCCATCGATCGACTCGCCAGATCCCGCGCGCGCCGGCGATCGTCACGCGCTCGCCGGGCCGAATCGCCAGCGAGTCCCACGGCAGCGCCAGCGTTCGGCGCTCGCGTTCCACGTCGAGCCGGGTCAGCGCAGTCTCGGCGATGGACCGCGCACCGGTCGCGTCGATCGCCGCGGCAAGCTCCATCCGTGCCTCGCGCATCCCCGCGCCCGGCCGCACCGCGCGCTGGATGCCCGCCTGATAGTCGCGCGCCGGCTCGTAATAAGCGAGCGTCAGCGTGCGCGGCGCAGTCTCCGCCGCCGCGATATCGCGCCGCCTTTGGCTGCGATGGGCTTCGCCCGCCCCCCTATCGGCGAGCGGAACCGCCGCACCGGGGCCGCTCAACAGCGTCAGCGCTTCGGCCTCGGCCCGGAACCATCCTCCCGTGGCCCCCGCCAGCACCTCCACCGCGGCGCGCACGCTCGCGCCCGAAGCCGCGAAGCCGGCAAGCCGAACCGTGTCTTCCGGTATGGCCACCGCGCCCTCGCCCAGTTCCGCCACGACCGCACCGGCCGCCAGCGGCCCCGGATCGGCGATAACCTCGAAGCTGAGCGAGGGAATGCGATTGCCGAAATCGGCGAGCTCGAGATTCTCGAACACCGCATAAGCGATCCCGCGGTGCGCCGGAGTCAGTCCGATCCCCTCGGCGGCGGCGATCAGCGGATCGGGCTGCTGATCCTCGCTGCCGGGATGCAATCGGAAGCCGGTGCGGCTCTTGAAGTCGCCGGCGGTGCCGCGCAGCAGCTTGCCGTCCGCCCAGATCCGCCCGATGCCCTGAATCGGTCGCGCCGAAAGCGCCACTGCGAACGACGCCGTGTAGCTGAAACTGGTGGTGCTCGGTCGGCCCTTGCCGCCGCTCTGCTTGCTGCGGTGCTCGACCAGGTCGGTCGCCCAGATCACCGATCCCGCCACGCGCATCGTCCCGAACAGTTTCGGGATCTGGGTACCGTAGGAAGAGGTCTGCACACGCAGCTCGGTCAGCCGCGGACCTTCGCGCCCCTTGGGCTTGAACAAAAGTTCGCGGTCGAGGGCATTGCCGATCATCCCGCCGATCGCGCCGCCCACCGGCCCGCCGATCAGCGTGCCGGCGACCGTCAATATCACCGTCGCCATGTCAGTCTCCCTCGTGCCCCCGCCAGCGGCCGATCACCGGCCAGGGCAATTCGCGCCGTTCCACCACGCGCCGCAGCATCGCGTCGGCATGGATCATTCCGTCCTCGGTCTGGATCGCGAAATGCAATTGCCCGGGTCCCGCGCGCAGCAACAGCAAGTCGCCGGCCCGGGCCTCCGTGGCCGCCACCAGCCCCGCCGCCTCGATCGTCGCCACGACCTGCGCGACATCGTCGGTGCGCAGCGCATAGCCGCTCGGCACCGCGCCGCCGACGCCCGCGGCACGCATCGCCAATGCGGCCAGCCCGACGCAGTCGAGCCCGTCCGCGTCGCGCCCGTGCAGCCGAAACCGCACGCCCAGCGCGCCCCGCGCCGCTGCCACGGCGCGGTCGCCGGAGCTCACGCGCCCGGGTAGCGAGTCAGCAAGTCGATCCCCGGCAGATACGGCTCGCCGCGGAAATTCGCCGCATTGGCAAACCGCTCCGCACAGGTCGCCAGCCTTTTGTCGCAGCCCTGCTCGATCGCCACTAGCGCGCCGACGGCCGCGAACCGCGGTGGCCGCCGCAACGTCACCGTCGCGCCTTCGGAGCGGGCGACGGCATCCTCCAGTCCCGAATTCGCTCCGCCGAACCAGCGCAGCCGGCCGCCGCCATAGCCATTGGCGATCGGCTCCGCCGCGTCGAGGGTCAGCACCGCACCCACCTCCGCGATCACCCGCGCGAACCGCCGCCGCCCCGCCATCGCCACGCGGCAGCGCCGATCGCCGAGCGCAGCCCGGCATTCGGGCGACGTCTCCTCGACCACCGGCCGTTCGAGCGCCGCCGAAACTCCGCGCAGCTCCGCGGTCAGCATGTCCCCGCGCGTCTCCACCGCGCCGATCGTCCCCTCGCCCAGCGGCACGCGCGCGCCCGGATCGCGCCAGTCGGTCGCGAACAGCATCACCCGCGCGCCGTCCCAGCGCCCGGCGAGCAGATCGGTCTCGCCGATCGCGGCGCTGGTCAGCGCCCCGGTCACGTCCATGCTGTCGGCGTCGAGGCTCGCGCTCCGCGCGATTGCGCTCGGCGTCATCCCCGGCGCGGCGCGATAGACCAGTCCGTCGATCTCGAGATCGCGATCGTGCGCGGTGATTCCGATCGTCACGCCGTCGCGCCGGTCGATCCGCCAGCACAAGGCCAAGCTGGTGAGTTCGCCTTCGAGCCAGCTCATTCGCGCACCTCGATCAGCGGCACCGATGCCGCCGCCCCCGCCAGATAGGTCGCGCGGCTAACGCTCAGCCGATCCTCGGCGAAGCGCACCGGCACGTCGAAAGCGAAGCTCGCCGTCACCACCGCGCCCGCCGGCGGCGGCACGTCGAGCGTCACCATCCCGCCCTCGAGCGTGAAGGCCGCGGTCTCCAGCCCGTCCACGGCCACGCGCACGCTGCCGCGCACCGGTCGCGTGATCCGCCGCACCACTTCGCCATAGCGTTTGACCAATTGGAAGCGCGCCTCGGCACCGTCGCCGATCCCCAACACGACATTCTCGCCCGAATGATCGAACGGATCGCGCAGCCGAAACCCCCGCGCCGGCCCCATCCGCGCCCGAAAAAACCCGATCAGTGCCGCAATGTCGGCCTCCGATCGCACGCCCGGCCCGACATCGTAGCGCAATCGCGCCTCGGCCCATTCGGCATTGCGGTTCTCGCGCCCGCCGGCGCTGGTCACGATCGCAGTCGAGACCTCGGGCGCCACTTCGGCCTCGCGACCCAGCGCGAGCGGGAACAGCACATCGTCGAACGCGTCCACATCATCCTCCTGCTCGAAATGCACGAAGCCGTCGCGCAACACCTGCGGCAGCGCCCAGACGAAGGTCGCCGCAACGCCGCGCTGGCGTCCACGCTCCGCCGCCGCCGCGATCGGCCGCCACTGATCCTTGTCCTCGGCGTTGAGCACGAACCCCGCGAGATAATGTTGCGCCGAAGCCGGATAGCCGAGCCGCGCCTCGGCCAGCGCGACGCCCTTGGCGCTCGCTGCGGCATTGCCCGTGGCGGCCCAGTCATAATCCTCGAGCTGGAGTATATCGAACGCCGGCGCCGCCCAGCCGAGCGGCAAATTGGCGCGCTGAAGCTCGGGCATCGCCCGATCGAGCACCGTCGGCAGATACGCCAGCAACAGCACTTCCGCTCCCGGCGCCCAGCGCACCACATCGCGCAACGCCAGCGTCGAAGCGGCGAGCAACGCGCCCGCCGCATCGAGCACAGCGCTATCCACTTCGCCCCGAACATTCTGTTCGGCCGGATCGTCGAGTTCCGCCCGCGCCGCCTCGTCATGGATGCACAATCGTCCGTCGGGCATCACCCACCACCACGGCTCGCCGATCTGGAACTTGATCGCCAGCCCGGCCGCCTGCGCAATGCCGACGAACGCCAGCGCCACCACCCGCAGATAATACATCGCCCCCGCATGTGCGGGCGACAGCAACGCCGAGGGCGGGCTCCAGCCGGTGAGCCCCGGCGCTCCATCGGCGGCACGCTGCTTCCAGTCGTTCCAGCAATGCTGGTCGAGCAGCTCGTAGGAGAGCGACCAGATCACTTCATAATCGAGCGCCGCCGCGCGTCGCGCGAAATCAACGTGCCATGCCGCACACGCCACGTTGAGCGTGCCTCCGGTCAGGCTGACATAATAGCCGCCCGAATTGGGCTCGAGCCGGAAATAATGGCTCATCCCGACATAATGCAGGATGCTCCCGCGATAGCCGAGCTGGAGCGCATTCCTGAGCACCCGCGCCGGCGTCAGATGATAGCAATCGTCATAGCCATTGGCGATCTGCAGCCCGTGCTCGGGCACCACGACATCGCCGATCGCCAGCACCGAACCCGGCCCGTCGCAGGCGATCTCGCTGAGCTCGACCCACGCCGCGACCGGCGCCGCCAGCGCCGCATCCATGCCCGAATAGCCTTCCGCTACCAGCGACACGAACATCCGGTCGACGTCCCCGGCGAACACCGGATCGGCTTCGCCGGGCAGCAGATAGCCGCCCTGAACCGTGGTGAAGTCGATCGAGACCAGCGCGTCTTCAGGGGCACCGCTCGCATAATTCCACAGCCGCACATACCAGGCACGCGGGTTGCCCGCCGCGTCGCGCCCCTCGATGGTGAGCACCGGCCCGCTGACCCGGTCGAGCGCCAGCACCCCCGCCGAGCGCCAGCGAAACCGCAGCCGGCACCCGCGAAAATCGCGGCTGGTCTGATACCGCAGCAGCACGTGATCGTGCCGGTCCTCGGCCTCCCAGATCAGTCCGGCAAGATCGTCCTGGCGATAGAACACCGCATCGACGCGCAGCGCGTCGGGCGCCGTGGTCACCACGCTCGCCATCATCGGCCGCGGGAAATTGACGGTCCAATAGACAGGGTCGAAACGTGAGAGCACGCCCTCCGCCTGTCCGCCGCGTGCCTCGGCTAGCCACTGTCCCATTCTCCCTCTCCCATTGGGAGAGGGAAGGGCCCCATGCCAAAGGCATGGGAAGGGTGAGGGCGACAACCGCCCCGCACCCTCACCCTTCCGCAGCTCCGCTGCTCCCTCCCTCTCCCGGCGGGAGAGGGATTTTATTCCACCCCCGCCAGCGCCGCCTTCACTGCCCGCGCCACTTGCCGGCTCGATTGCGCCAGCGCCCGCGGCGCCTCGCCCGCGCCGGCGTTGATCGTGATCGCAACGCGCACTTCCCGCGCCGCACCCGCCACCGGCGCCGTCACTGCGCCCGCACTCGCCGGCACGAACAGCTCCGGCCCGCGCTCACCTACCCAATAAGGGCGCCCGGGGCTCACCGGCCCGCCGGTCGCACGGCCGGGGGATCCGCCGAACAAGCCGAGGATCGCCCCGAGCAAGCCTCCGCCGCCCGATCCACCGCCGCCCAGCGCCCCCAATCCCTGGTGCAGCGCCGCCGCGGCAATCTCGCCGAGCACGCCCAGCGCCACGCCGCGCAGATCCTCGAAGCCCAGCTTGCCGGTTCGCACCGCGCGGAGCAGCGCATTCTCGATCCCGCGCCCGGCGCGATCGGCGCCCGCCTCCAGTGGTCCCTCGATCTGCCCGCGCATCTCGGCCACGTCGCGCGCAAAGCCGCGCGTGTCGGCGCGCACGCCGATGATCAGCTGTTCGATCTCTTCATCCATCGGGAAAAAGCTCCTTGAGCCGCGCGATCTCGCCTGCGCCGGGCGGCGCCACCTCCTCACCGGCCAGCGCCCGCACCAGCGCGGCCAGCTCGGCCGGCGTCGCGTTCCAGAAAGTCTCGGGCATCCACCCGAATGCCAGACCCGCCGCCCCCGCGAGCCGCGTCGCCGCCTCGGCAAACATCACCGCCCCGCCAATATCTGCCCGAGCAGCGTCTTCAGCACCGGCGTGTTCGCCGCCAGCCCCCGCGCGGTCACTGCCTCGGCAAAGCCGTCGCGGGTCAGCCGCTCGGGCCGCGCGCGCAGGCAATGCCAGAACAGCCCCACCATCTCGCTTAGTCCCAATCGCCCCTCGGCGGCGCGCTCGACCAAAGCGAATAGCGGCCCCAGCTCGCCCTCGGCGGCCACCAATGCGGCAAAACTCGGCCGCAACACCAAAATCTCGCCAGCTATCCGCAGCTCCGCTTCGCCGCGCGCTGGATTGGCAGCCTCTTTAAGGGGCTCGGGCGCGAGCACCCCGCTCATGCCGACACCACCGGCCCGGAACTTTCGAGGCTCAGCGTGTAGCTACGTTCGCCATTGAAATCCCCGGCATAGTCCAGCCGGGTGACCAGAAAGCGTCCGGTCATGCTCTCCCCGCTCTCGAAGCTCAGCCGGTAATCGTCGATCACGCCGGCGAGCGCATTGGTCTTCACCCGGTTTTCCGCCGCCGATCCGGTGAACACCCCCGCGCCCGACACGCTCACCGAGCGCACGCCGGCGCCCGACAGCAATTCGCGCCAGCCGCCCGAATCCTTCGACGTGATCACCACCGCTTCGCCGTTGACGCTCAATTGCGTCGTCCTCAGCCCCGCCACCGTGGTGAAGCCCACCGGTGACCCGCCATTCCCCACCTTGAGCAGGAACGCGCTACCCTTCTCCGCCGCCATATTCTCTCTCCTAATTCGCCTGCAGCATCCGCACCCGGAACTCGATCACCGCCGCGCACTGCCCGGGGCCCTCGCGGAAGATCCGGCTGCGCAGAAAGGCGAGGCTGGCGATCCGCCATCCCTCGCCCAACTCGCTCGGGAGCTGGGGGATCGCCGCCGCGATCTGGTCGGCCAGTGCGCGCAGCCGCTTACGGTCCTCGCCCATCTCGAACAGTCCCACCGCCAGCCGGCCCTCACGCCCGATCATGTCCTTGGTGCTCCAGTCGACGAGCACCGCATCCTCGATCACTGCGTAGGGCCGCACCGCGCGCTGCGGTGGCGAATCGAAGACCCCGTTGACTGCGATCCCCACGCCCGGATGCGCGCCCAGCAGCGCCTCGACCGCTTCGGTCAATTTCGCATGCGCGCTCATCGCAGCCACCCTCCCGGCCAGCGCAGCGCGGCATCGCGCAGCCAGCGCCGCCCCAATCCGCGCCCCGAAATCACGACGCGCCCGGGCTCGGCCTCCACCGAAAGTCCGGGCAGCGCCTCGCGCGCGGCATCGCGCAGCCGCGACACCGCCTGCGCCGCGGCGCGCTCGCCCGCCGCTTCGGCGCGCGCCTGAAGCCCCTTCATGCCGACCGCCGGGCGGCTTCGAGCCGCACCCGCCGCCACGGCCGCCACAAAGCCGCCACCGCCGCCGGCGGCGCGCCGCCGCTCGCGCGCGCCTCGAAAAAATGCGTCGCGAGCAGCACCACGCCCTGCGCCAATGGCGCCGGCACGGCCGCCCAGTCGGATGCGAGCCCGGCCGAATAGCCGATCCGGATCCGTCCGGCGGCGATCGCCGGGTTGCCGCGCACCCATCCTTCGCCGGCCGCGTCGATGTCCATGCCATAGGCTTCGGCGGGCAGCGCGAACCCGTTGCCCGACGCGCTCAGTCCTTCGACGCTATGGATCGCCGTCACCGGCGCGCCCGAAAGGCGTTGCCATGCGCCATGCGCCGGCAGCACCGTTTCCCATGCCCGCGCGATCAGCGCCTGGCCGGTAAAGGCCTCGCACAAAGCGAGCGCAGCCGCGACATGGGTTTCGAGCAGCGCATCCTCGGCGGTGCCCGTGATCCGCAAGTGAAGCCGGGCAGCATCGCGCGCAGCCGCGATCACCGCCGCCGGAAAGGGCGGAGCAAGCATTGGAATCTCCTCACCTAAATCCCTCTCCCCTTGTGGGAGAGGGAGGGAGCGCCGAAGGCGCGGAAGGGTGAGGGTGAGTGAGACTCAAGTCCCCTCACCCTTCCCACTCGCTCCGCGAGCGGGCCCTTCCCTCTCCCACAAGGGGAGAGGGAATTTGATCACGAAGCTGCGAACTTGAGCAGCTTGATCGCCTCGGAATTGCTCACCATCCCGCCGACCCGCTTGGTCGCATAGAAATGCACGAACGGCTTGTTGCTGTAGGGATCGCGCAGCACCTGCGTCTCGCCGCGCTCGGCGATCAGATAGCCTGCCTTGAAATTGCCGAAGGCGATCGACAATGCGTTCGCCGCGATGTCGGGCATGTCCTCGGCCTCGACCACTGGATAGCCGAGCAACGTCGCCGGCTGCCCCGCGGCGAGCGAAGGGACCCACAGGAACGCCCCGTCGCTGGTCTTGAACTTGCGGATCCGCGCCAGCGTGGCGCTGTTCATCACCCAGCTCGCGCCTTGCCGATACGGCGCGCGCAGGCTCTGGACGAGGTCGATCAGTTTCTCTTCCGGGTTCGCCGCGAACGCCCCCGCCGCGCCGCTCGCCAGATATTGCAGCGTCCCGAACGCCCGTGTCGCGTCGCCGGTGGCCGCCGTCGGCACGGCGAGGAATCCCTTGGGCTTGTTCACGCCGTTGCCGCTGACGAACGCCGCGCCCTCGGCCACTGCGAACTCGCGCGCGACTTCGCCCGCCAGCCATTGCTCGACATCGAACGCCGCGTCGTCGAGCATCGCCTGGCTCGCCGCCGGATTGGCATAGAGGTCGCCCATCGGCACGCGCCTTCGTTGAACACCGGCGTGTCGGTCTCGGCGCGCGCCGCGGTCTCCGCCGCCCATCCGCTCTCGAACCCCCCGCTGGTCACCAGCTTGCGGTAGCCGCTGGTCCCCACCTTCACGACATTGGCGATGCCGCGGATCGGCGACACCGCCTTCAGCGTCGCGTCGATCCGGCTGTCGATCTCCTCGGGCACGGCATAGCCGCCCGCGGCGTCGCTGGCGCCCGAAAGCGCCTTCATCTCGAGCCCGCCGCCGCCGCTTCGCAGAAACCCTTCGAACGCCGCGCTGCCCAAAGGCCGCCCGCCCGCCAGCATCGGCCGCACCGGCGGCAATCCCGCTTTCTCCACTGCCTCGAAGCTCGCTTCGAGCGCATCCGTCGTCACGTCGTCCATGTCCGTCTCCCACATAAAGAAATGGCGCGGATCTCTCCGCGCCACCTGTCACTTTGCACTGTCGATCACTCGGGACCGCCGCGGCGGTCAGCTGTCGGCAGCAAGCCGCCAGTTCGTTCCGTCGAAATAGAGTTCGACCCAATCGCCGGCGGCGTTCAGTATCTTCAGCGTCGTGCCACCTTGCTTCACCGCCAGCGTGAACGACCCGCTCGCCGATCGGACCACGCGAACCCGATCCCCGGACCATGAAGGTGCGAGAACCAGATTGCGGTTCGCCGTCAGCGGGGCATCGAAGGAGATCTGGCGCGCGTCCACGGCCGGATCCCAATTATAGTCGACGTCGCTCTTCTGCACGTACCCGCGCTCGAGGCGGGTATGCACGATGGTCGAGGTCGGGGAGGCGAGACTGAAATAGCCCGACGTCCCGGGGACCCAATTGTCGATTTCGAACCGGTTGTTCGCGGAGCTTCCCACGCCGTTATGCTCCTGAACCGCGTAGAGCATGTTGCCCTGCGTATCGATGACGCTGCCAGTGATGACGCAGTTGACGGCGTTGGAGATGGCAAAGGCTTCCGACGGGTTGACCGTTCCCGGATTCCGCCCCCGCACGTTGCGGATACTGCAATTGGAGGGCTGATTGCCCTCACCTTGGTCGGTAATGCAGCCAAGGCACTCGCCCTGATTCTCGAAATAGGCGTCGACGATGTGGCAATCGACCGGTGCGCCGGTTTCGGTGGCCGAGATCGAGGCGCCGTGGCCCCCGCCGTTCTTCGCGGTAACGCCCCTGATCCACGTGCCGATCGAATCGCCGGCGATGACCACGGTATCGCCGAGGGCACCGTCATATTCGGTGATGTTGGAGGCGAGGCACCAATTGGCGTTGTAAAACGACATGGTGGTAGAGTCACCGCCATTCCCGCTTCCGGAGATGTTCGAGAAGGTCAGCAACGCGCAATCGCGCGCCCTCACGCCGATCGTGGCGCAGTTGCGCGTATGAATGTTCGAATAGGTCGAGAAGACCGAATTGCCGCCCCCGACGTGCATCCCCCAATCGCCGGCGGCCTCGATGAAGATCCGGTCCACCCGCGCGCGCGGGCTATCGTAAAGCCAGATACCGTGGCCCGGCGTGTTCCGGGTCGAGATGTCGAGCAGCAAGACGTCGGCACATTGCGAAACGAACAGGCCGTGGCTCGTGCCGGTTGCGCCAGTGTCGTCCAGCGTCATGCCGGTCACCGCGACCGAGTTCGCGAGGGACGCGGTCAGGATGTTGTAGCTGCTTCCGCTCACGATCTTGAGCGTGGTCTGGCCCGGGCCTGCACCCTGCAAATGCTTGCCCGCAGGCAGTTGCACATTCTCCACGCAATAGATCCCCGGCGGCACGATGATCTGGCTGGCGGTGCTGCCAAGTGCTGCCGCAAAGGCCGCGCTGTCGTCGGTGATCCCATCGCCAACGGCGCCAAAGCTCGTCACGTCCACTGAAGTCGTCATCGCATTTCCTTCTTGGTTGATTGTATTGGGCGGGTTGGCCCGCGGGCATCGCCGGCGCTGGCCTCATCCGCTCACTGCGTGCACTCGCGCCAGCGGCTGCATCGGGCTCGCCACGAGGCTGATCTCGAGCAATTCGAGCGCGCGGATCTCGCGCCGCGTCACGCCCCGCGCCTCGGTCACGCGGTAGCCGAACGAAAGCCCGGTCACCGCGCCCTTCGCCACGGCCTCAGCCAGCCCGGACGCCGCGACCCGTCCGATCACCCGCAGCCCGCGGCTGTCCTCCGCCAGCTGCTCGACCATCCCGACCGGCGCCCCGTCATGCTGCCACAGCAAGGGCACCGGTCCCGCCAGCCGGAAGGCGCCACGGCGCACCACGTCGCCGCCGCGATCGGGCACGTCGAACACCGCGGCGTATCCTGCGAAGCGCACGCTCATTTGAGCCACCCGGGAAAGCCCAGCTTCACTGCCAGCCCGACCAGCACCAAAGCCGCCGCCATTCGCCCGGCCCACGAAAACGCCGCCTTCAATGCCGAGCGCTTGGCGTCGCGCCACGCGCCCAGCAGCTCGCGCAGCTCGGCCATGTCCTTGGCCGCGCCGACATCCTCGAGCCCCAGCCGCGCCAGCGCGCGCTGCGCGCTCAGTTCGCCCGCCTCCTCCGCGATCGCCCTGAGCGTCGCGATATCGGCGCCGTCTTCCTTTGCCTGCTCGATCAATTGCGCGAGCACTGTCTCGTTACGCATCCTACTCTCCTCGATCCCCCGGATTTGCCCGCCCGCGCGGCAGCGCTTAGGCAGCACCCATGCGCCGCCTGCTCTTTCCGCTGCTCGTTCTGTTGACCGTCGCGCTCGCCGCGCTGCTCGCGTGGCTCTGGTGGTCGGATTATATTCTGGTCGACAAATGTCTGGACGCAGGCGGCCTCTGGAACGCCGGGACCCGCATCTGCGAGCTTCAGGTCACGACAATCCGACCATAGCCCGTTTCTCGTCGTCGCTCAGAAAGTCCGCCGCGCTCACCTGGCGCCACAGCCGTTCGCGATCCTCGGCCAGCGCCGGCACCTGGTCGAGGTCGATCGCCAGCGACGCGTCAGGGAACCAGCCGCGCAACGCCTGCGACAGCCCCGCGAGGATGTTGCCCGCGATCGGCAGGATCGCCAGCCGCCACAAGGCCCGGTTGGCCTCGCGGTAATTGGCGTAGGCGGCGTCGCCGGGCAGCCCCATCAGCATCGGCGGAACCCCGAACGCCAGCGCGATCTCGCGCGCCGCCGCCGCCTTCAGCCCGACGAAATCCATATCGGCCGGCGTCATGCTCATCGCCTGCCATTTTAGCCCACCCTCGAGCAGCATCGGCCGCCCCGCGTTCGCCGCACCGGCAAACCCCGCCTCGAGCTCGCCTTTCACCCGCGCGAACTGGTCGGGGCTCAGCACCCCGCCGTCGCCGACGTCATAGACCAGAGCGCCCGAGGGCCGCGCCGCATTGTCGAGCAACGCCTTGTTCCAGCGCGTCGCGGCATTGTGGATCGCCACCGCTCCCGCCGCCGCGCCGAGGCAGCCGAGCCCATAATGGTCGTCGACCGGATTGAACGTCCGGATATGCGCCACCGCCGGCCGCCCCGCCGCATCCTCCGCCGTCAGCCGGTTGACATGCGCGCCCACCCGATAACGATACGCCACCGGCCAGCCGCTCGCATCGGCCTCGACCGTCATCCGCTCGGGTCGCAGCGCGAACAGCTCGCGCACCATGCCCTCGCTGTCGGTCAGGATCTGCACCCAGGCATTGCCGTGGAGCAGCAATTGCGCCGCCAGCGCCTCGGTCAGCACCTGCCCGCTCGACCGCGCCGTCGCCAGCGCCGCCAATGCCGGATCGCTCGCGACGAGCGGCGCCGATCCGACGCTCTCGCTAACCAGTTTGACTGCGCGCTGCGCCACCGGATTGTGGCAATAGCCCTCGCGCACCTGCGCCTCATAGCTGCGCGGCCATTCGCCGAGACTGGTGATGCTGCCGCCCTGCGCCAGCGCCGGCCGCGCGCCATCGCGCCCGGCCGACTTACGTCCGAACCATTTCATGCCTGTCTCCCGGATCAGAGTCGCGTTCGCGCAACCTTCGCTGTCATGGGCAGCTGCCCGGCGCCCCTTCTCGGCACAGGGCATGACCGGCCCAATCATTCCCTCTCCCGCAAGGGGAGAAGGCGTTTGTCCGCCAACTACCAATAGTCGTCCCCGGCATGACTGAACATCGCGGGCGCGCGCTACCCGCACGCCTCGCCGGGGCGTCACTCACCCTGAGTTAGAGACAATCCCCGGTCGAACAGACTGCAAACAGCGTCCAAAATGGAATCGCGCCGACGCCGAGCACAATATAGACGATCGCCACCAACGCCTTGGTCTGTCCAGACCAGGGCCCGGTCGCCGCGCCTGCCAACCCGGTGGCGCCAGCCAAAAACATGGCCAGCAAATCCAGGCCGGACACAGTCGGTCGTATGAGGTGCGCCCAGAAAAGGAGCATCAGCGGGGGCGCCGCGAGCATGATCGCCAAGGTGCGTGCCGTCGCAATCATGGCCGATCCTCCTGCCGGGGCCGGCGTCGACTATCGAGTGGAAGGCCGTCGCCCCCTCGCATCAACCTCACCGCTTCGTCGCGAACCAGATCACGTGCCGCGGCCCCTTGCCGTTGCTCCGTGCCTTCACGCCGACTTCCTCGACTGCGAACCCGGCGTCGTTCAGTCGCCGCACGAATGCCGCGTCGGGCGCCGCCGACCACACCGCCAATATCCCGCCGGTCCGCAGCGCCGCCCGCGCCGCCGCCAGTCCGCGCATCGAATAGAGCCCGTCATTGCCCGGCCGGGTCAGCCCGTCGGGGCCGTTGTCGACGTCGAGCAGGATCGCGTCATAGCCGCCGCGCCCGTGCCGGATCATCGCGCCGACATCGTCGAGCACCACTTCCACGCGCCGGTCGTCGAGGCATCCCGCCGTCAATTCGGCCATCGGCCCGCGCGCCCAGTCGATGATCCCCGGCACCAGTTCGGCGACGGTCACCCGCGCATCGCCGTCCAGTCGCCGCAATGCCGCGCGCAGGGTAAACCCCATGCCGTATCCGCCGATCAGCAGATGCGGCGCCGGCACTCGCAGCCGATCGATCGTCATTTCGGCAAGCGCTTCTTCCGATCCGCTCATCCGGCTGTTCATCAGCTCGTTGCGCTCGAGCACGATCATATAGTCGCTGCCGCGCCGGAACAGCCGCAACGGCTCGCCGCCGGGCACGTCCGCCGTATCGATCAATTCACGTGGTACCATGCGGTCGCTATCCGCTTTGGCCTGCGTTCGCACAAGCGCCGATCGGCTGCTCGATCTAATTGTTACCATCCAGCGCTCCCGCAAAGGCAGTGGCTGAGTTTGCGTAGCGCTAACCTTGGACTTGGCACGAGGAGAACGATCCGTCCCCCGCGTGGAATTTGCGGGTCCTCATCCGTCAGCCGGGCCATGAGTGACCGAGATTGGCAATGCACACTCACATGTTGATTGCCGATGGCCATTATGCCCGAACCAACACATTCGCGTTACAGGGAGCGTGACAGCCGTCGCTGTTAAATTGGTCAGGTAAACACAAGCGATGACTTGACTTTCTGGATGGACGGTAGCCTTGTTCGGACAGAGGAGCTCTACCCTATCAGAGGAAAATCAGTCGTTTAACTCGGATTATCCGCATTATTTTGGTTTCTCATCGGCATGTTATTATGAATTAATTTATAGACCAAGATCTCGAAAACTCCGATATAGTCCGCATGTGCGAGACTGGCAGGAGGGGAAGATGACAAATTATCTAAAGATAGTTGGCGTGATCGTGACCGCTATTGCAGTGCAACCAGCTTGGGCGGCAGGAAGCTGTACAAATCTTGTAGGGAGATGGAGCAACGAGCTCCAATCCACTATGACAATCACATCAGTAGACGCGGCCACCGGGCGCATCGAGGGCACCTACTCTTCGCCTTCGGGAACAGCTGGAGAGACATTCAATCTGATTGGTTGGCTGAATACCACTGCACCCGATCCGACGAAGGATGTGGTGCCTGTGCTGACCTTCACCGTCCGGTGGACTCCCTATGGGAGCGCAACCGCGTGGGCCGGAACGTGCCGGGAGGTAGCAGGCAGATCCGTCATCAGGACGGTTTGGCATCTCGCGAGACCGAAAACTGCTTTTCCATTCGAGCACGTGTTGGTCGGCGCCGATACCTTCACCGCAGTTCCTTAAAATTCTTCGCTAACCCGGCGATCTGACGAGTTGATCCGGAATGTCCGCGTTTGGGTCGTCGCGGACATTTCCAAAGGTTCGATCCGAGACGGTAGCTATTACGTATTCGGTTTCCAGGAGGCTGCTTCATAAACCGCCCTGGATCGATTGCCGCGCCCGCTGCGCCAGTCCGGCTCACATCACCGTAACCCGCGCCGCACCCCGCTTGCCCAGCATCAATTCGGTCATCGCCCAAACCAGGGCATCGGCACGGTCGGGTGAACGCCCCGGCCCTTCATAGCCGCCGCCCGCCTGCAGCCCGCACAATTCATCCTCCAGCTCGGGGAACGCCCCGGCATGCCGTGCTTTGCCTGCCTCGTAGAGCATCGCCACCGGCTCGGCGCGGGCGCTCTTGCCGCGGGAGGCGTGGACCAGCCGCACCGGCAATCCGCTGTCCGCCCCGCGCAGCACGCTCGCCACCATGTCGCCGCCCTGGTTCTTCTCGGCCACCACCCGGTCCGCCGCGTGCCGCGCCGCGCACGCCACCACCGCGCGTGCCCAGCCCTCGGGCGAGGCACCGGCGACGGTCGCGTCTTCGAGCACATAGCCGCACCCATCGCGCCCCAGCCCGACCGCGACGATCCCGCAAGCGTCCCCCTCGGCGCTCGCCGGCGGGTCGACGCCCACCACCACGCGCACCAGCTCGGGCGCCGCCGAAATCCGCGCGCGCTCGATCAGCCGCCGGGTCCATAGCGCCCCGGCGACGTCCTCGAGCAATTCGCCGTCCAGTTCCTGTCGCGCCAGCCGCGTCCCGGCATAGGTCGCCAGCATCGCCGCGACGAAGTCCGCGGGCAGGTTCGGATTGTCGGCCGTCCGGCCCCGGATCGAAGCTTCGTCCTTGTTCGCGAGCCGCTGCACCCGACGAACCAGTGCGGTTGGCTTCGGTGTCGTCGTCACCAGCACGCGCGGCCGCGTCGCCAGCCGCAGACCGAACATCAGATTGTCCCATGCGGCATCCCCGCCGCGTCCCCATTTGCCGATCTCGTCGCACCACGCTGCGTGATGCTCGGGTCCGCGCAGCGCTTCGGCAGCCTCGGCCGAATAGGCGAACGCAATCGCACCCGAGGCGAAACGGACTTCGCCCCGGTCGCGCGTCCAGACGATCGCCTCGTCTTCGCGGGCGACGGCGAGCAACCCGCTCGGCCCCTCGACCATCACCCGGCGCACGTCGTCGCGCGTCGCCCCCACCAGTGCGAAGCGGCCATCCTCGCATTGCCGCGCCAGCGCGCTCAGCCATTCGGCGCCCGCCCGGGTCTTGCCGAAGCCGCGTCCGGCCATGATCAGCCAGACCAGCGGGTCCCCGCCCGGATCGAGCTGCCCGTTATGCGCCCAGATCGGAAAGCGTTCGACCAGTTCGACGCTTTGCGCTTCGTTCAGCCGCGCCAGCACGCGGGGCCACTCCCGCAAGGGGAGCGCGGCCAGCGCGCGCAGCAGCGCCATGTCTTCGGCGGCCGCCGGGTCAGGCGTCATCGGACAGACCCAGGCGCTTCTTCGCCGCGGCAATCGCCTTGATCAAAACGGCATTGGTCTCTTCGCGGGTCGCGCGCCGACGCGCGGCTCCGGGGCGGCGCCCGGCCTGGCCATGGCGCTGGCTGCGATACAAAGCGAGTATCCGGAGCGCCTTGTCGAAGTCGAAGGGCGGCGGCGCGGCGCCTTCCTCCCCGGCGCGATACGGATCCGCCGGCTCGAGCGCGACGCCCGCGCCGCCGTGTTCGAGCACCAGCGCCTCGAGCCGATCATATCCGGCGGTCAGCGCCTCCTGCCATTGCCTGGCAAAATGCGGATCCCGCCTTCGGCAGGTATAAGGCGTGACGCGATGCACCCCCGCATGCGCGGCGGATGCCTCGACGTTGCAGGTCAGCGCGAGTGCGTCGAGGAATCGCTGACGCTTCGGCCCGGTAAAGGCTTTGGCGCGCGCCCGGCGCTTCTGCCGCTGCCCGGTTTTTTCGCAAAAGGTGATGATTTTGTCCAACAGTCGCACTCCCGCGCAACAGAAAGGCCGGACGCACTCGGTGCATCCGGCTCAGGAGAGGCCCGAAGACCCCGACTCGCAATTCTTCAGCGTTCCTGATTGGTACCTGATCAGCGTTACGATGTCAAGTGTTTTGTGCCTATATGGTTATTTGATGTGAGCGTTTTCGTCTTGCCGCTCTTCCCGACGGCGGTTGCCCTTCCATGCATTCCAATGGCATGCGTCCACGATGCATCGATCGCTCCGCCTCGTTCTCTGGGCAGCCCTCCTTTTCACCTTCGTGATGGCGGTGCTGCCGCATCCGCCGCAGCTCCCCGGCCAGCCGACCGACAAGATCCAGCATATCCTCGCCTTCACCGTGCTCACCGGACTCGCAATCGCCGCATGGCCTGCGGCAACATGGCTTCGCCTGCTCCTCGCCTTGTCCGGTTTCGGCGTGCTGATCGAACTGGTCCAGGCGATCCCCGCGCTCCATCGCAGTTCCGACTGGCGCGACTGGCTCGCCGATACCGGCGCGATCCTCGCCGTTCTGGCGATCGCCGCCGCGATCCGTTGGTGCCGCCCCTCGCGCTGAGACGCCCGACCCGACTGCCATTGATACTTACTTGCAATAAGCCCCGCCGCGCGCTAGCGCCGCGCCGCTTCTACAGGGGTAATCATGCGCATCCGGGTCCGTTCGCTTCTCGCCGTCTCTTCGCTCGCGCTCGCTGCGCCGGCGCTGGCGCAACAGGCGCCCGAAGCACCGGCGGAGACGCAGGCTGAAGACCAGGGCGAGATCATCGTCACCGGCGCGCGCACCATCCTGCCCGCCAATGCGCTGCCGCTCACCATCGACGTGATCGATCGGGCGGCGCTCGGCCAGCAAGTGTCGATCGCCGGCTCGGTGGTCGACGCGGTCGCCAATCTCACTCCCAGCTTCTCGCCGACCCGCCAGAAACTGTCGGGCGCGGGCGAGACGCTGCGCGGCCGCTCGCCGCTCTACGCGATCAATGGCATCCCGCAGACCACCCCGCTGCGCGACGGCGCCCGCGACGGCTTCACCATCGATCCCTTCTTCATCGATCGAGTCGAATTGATCTACGGATCGAACGCGCTGCAGGGGATCGGCGGCACCGGCGGCATCGTCAATCAGGTCACCGTCGCCCCGCCCGGTGCCGAGGGGCTGAGCGGCCGCGCGCTGGTGCAGGGCAATGCCGATACCGGCTTCCACGGCGACGGAATGGGCGGCAAGGTCGCCGGTTTGCTCGCGTGGCGCGCGGGCCGCTTCGACGCGACGATCGGCGGCGCGTATGAGAAGCGCGGCGCCTTTTACGACGGCGCGGGCCACCGCGTCGGCACCGATCTGACTCAGGGCGAGACGCAGGATTCGCAGAGCTGGTCGTTGTTCGCCCGGCTCGGTTTTGCAGTCAGCGACACGATGCGGCTCGATCTCACCGCCAGCCGCTTCGAGCTGAAGGGCGACGGCGATTATGTCGCGGTCGCCGGCAATTACCGGATCGACTTGCCGACCGGCTCGGTGCGCGGCACGCCGCCGGGCGTGCCGGCGACCAACCGTACCGAGAGCGTGGCGCTGTCGCTCACCGATTCGTCTTTATGGGGCGGCAATCTGGTCAGCCAGCTCTTCTACAATCGTTCGCGTGACACCTATGGCGGCGAAATCGCGCCGATCGCCACGTTCCAGGACGCGCGGATCGCGCCGGTCGGCACCTTGTTCGATCAGTCGCAGAATCGCTCGCGCAAATTCGGCGGCAAATTGAGCTACGAGCGCGCGATCCCGGGCTTCGAGGCGCTCACCGCCACGGTCGGCTTCGATGCGCTGTTCGACAAGACCGAGCAGCGCCTGATCGCCACCGACCGGATCTGGGTGCCGCCCGCCGAGTTCCGTAGCCTCGCGCCGTTCGCGCAGGCCAATCTGGCGCTGTTCGACAAGAAATTGCGCCTCGCCGGCGGCGTGCGCCACGAGAGCGTCGAGATCACCATCGACGATTACACCACCCTGGCTTCCTATGCCGGCGGCCATTTCGTCTCGGGCGGCAGTCCCAAATTCAGCGACACCTTGTTCAACGGCGGCGTGATCGTCGAGCCGCTCGCCGGCCTCCGCGCTTATGCCAGCTACGCCGAGGGCTATACCGTCCCCGATGTCGGCCGCATCGCCCGCGCGATCAATCGCGACGGCGTCGATCTCGACGATTATCTCGATCTGACGCCGATCGTGTCCAACAATCGCGAGATCGGAGTCGAGGTGAAGCGCGGCCCGCTGGACGCCAGCGCCACCTATTTCTGGTCGAGCAGCGATGAGGGCTCGCTGCTCGTGCTGATCGGCGGCTCGTACGAAGTCCAGCGCCAGCGCGTCGAGATCCAGGGCCTCGAGCTCAGCCTCGCGGTCCGCACGCCGCTTCCCGGGCTCAGCGTGTCTACCGGCTATGCGCACTTGATCGGCCGCACCGATTCGAACAGCGACGGCAAGGTCGATCAGGACCTCGACGGCGCCAATATCTCGCCCGACCGGTTCAACCTCGCCGCCATCTATGCCGCCGGCCCGGTCTCGGCGCGCGTACAGACTCAATTTTATCTGTCGCGCCGTTACGACGGCCTCGCCCGCATCCTCGACTTCCGCGGCTACAACGTCACCGACGCCAGCATCCGCTACCAAACCGGCTTCGGCGGCCTGACGCTCAGCGCCCAGAACCTCTTCGACACCTTCTACATCGACTACTATTCCGACACGGTTCGCCCCACCGACAACCTCCATTATTTCGCGGGCCGGGGCCGCAACTTTACCCTCGGCTGGGACCTGCGATTCTAAGGCATGAAGCTGCTCGACCTTATCCACCGCTGGGCGGGCGGGCTGATCGGGCTGCTGCTGGCACTGATGGGGCTGTCGGGCGCGATCCTCGTCCACCGCGACGCCTGGGTGACGTTGCCGCATGCCGGCGACGCGCAGATCCAGTCGACCGCGGCGATCGCCACGGTGGCCGAGCGGCTGATGGCGGATCCGGCGACGCGGCCCCAGAGCGTCACCTTCGCCAGCGCCAATTTCGGGCTCGACCGGCTGGCGACGCCGGGCGGCGGCGGTGCCTATACCGATCAGGCGGGCAATGTCCTGCTGCGCTGGAGCAGCCAATGGGAGCGTCCCGAGCTCTGGCTGTTCGACTTCCACCACCACCTGTTCACAGGCGACGCCGGTGAGGCGGTGATCGGCGTGGCCGCGCTGATCGGGCTGTTCTTCGTGATCTCCGGCACGATCCTGTGGTGGCGCACCCGCAAGACTTTTGCCTTCCGCCTGTGGCCCGCGCGGATGACCCGGCCCGCAATCGTCCGCCAGCATCGCGATCTCGGCATCGTGATCGCGCCGCTGCTCGCTTTGTCGCTACTCACCGGCGCGACCTTGGTGTTCCGGCCGCTCACAGCGGTCATCCTCGG
Organism: Sphingomonas psychrotolerans; assembly: GCF_002796605.1. Classification (NCBI taxonomy): domain Bacteria; kingdom Pseudomonadati; phylum Pseudomonadota; class Alphaproteobacteria; order Sphingomonadales; family Sphingomonadaceae; genus Sphingomonas; species Sphingomonas psychrotolerans. The sequence continues at coordinate 3,569,559 of NZ_CP024923.1, read as the reverse complement.
CCCCTCCGCGCCCGCGACGATCGACAAGGCGCTGAAAGCCCCCAAAGCGCCGCCCGCAAGGCTCGCCGACCGCCTCGACTGGCGCGGCATGATCGTCGCTGCCCGGGCGCTCTACCCCGATGCCGAGATCCGCAGCCTCGCTTTGCCCCGCGGCGCCGGCGGCACGATCACCCTGCGCATGCGCAAGCCCGCCGAATGGCTCCCCAACGGCCGCACCACCTTGTGGTTCGCCGCCGACACCGGCGCCTTGCTCGCGCATCGCGACGACTCGAAACTCCCGCAGGTCGTCAAGGCCTACAACACCATCTACCCCCTCCACGCCGCCAAAGTCGGCGGCCTTGGCTACCGGCTGGTGATGACGCTCTCGGGCCTCGGCCTGGCGATGCTCGGCAGCTTCGCGGTGTGGAGCTTCTGGTTCCGCCGCCCGCGCCCGGGGCGCCGGCTCAGCCGATAGCCGGCCCGCGGAATGGAATGTCGCGCCGCCAGAAAGTGAGCGCGCGCCATACCCATTCGACCGGGCCGTAGCGGAAGCGCCGCAGCCACCAATGCGCCAGCACCAGCTGCGCCGCAATCGCGCCGAGTCCCACCCACAGCCGCACCAGCTGGTTCCAGTCGTCGTGCAGTCCCAGCCCAAACCCGTAAAAGACCGGCACGAACACCAGCGACTGCAGGATGTACAAAGTCAGCGTCGTCCGCCCGACGGCCGCCAGCGGGCGGAGGAGCGCGCGTACCGGGCTCTCGTACAAGGCGAGCAGCAGCAGCGCCCATACCGCCGTCCCCGCCAGCTCGAACCAGGTGCCGAGCAGATACGATAGCAGGCGGTCCGCCGCCTCGCCGTGATGCTGCGCGGCGAACCACGCCTTGACCCCGTCGCGCAGGAAATAGAGCGCCAGCGTCAGCGCCGCCGCAAGCCCCAGCGCGATCCACCGCGCCCGTGCGAAGTCGCCAAGCCGCGCGAAGAAGCCGATCCGCCCGAACACCATCCCGACCAGATACAGCCCGAGGATCTGGGCCATCCGCCCGGATTCGACCATGAACCACCATTTCGGCAGCTGCCCGGCCCAGAGGTTGGCGCGGATATGCTCGGCGAGACTGCCGTGGAGATAGACCGTCATCGCCGGATCCGAAAAATGATGCGGCGGCTGGTTCGCCCAGCCCGCCCCGGCCATCGCCGCCCAGAGCTGGACCAGCATGATCGGGCTCAGGAAGCAGAAAGCGGCGATCCCGATCAGCAGCCGGTTACTGCGCACCCGGTGGAAGGCGAGCAACAGGAACCCCGTCAATGCGAGCAACTGGATGATGTCGCCGCGATAGATCATCGCATGGACGAAGCCGATCGCGAACAACATGGTCAGCCGCCACGCGAAGCGGGCGGTGAAATCCACCCCGCGCCGCGCCGCGCGGTCCATCAGGATGAAGAAGCTGAACCCGAAGCAGAGCGCGAGCAGCGAGAAGCTCTTGCCCATGAACAGCAGATAGACCGTGTCCGAGATCGGCCCGGTCCTGGGATCCGCCCAATAAAGTTCGTAGCTCTCGATCATATGGACGAGAAACAGCGCCATCAGCGCGAAGCCGCGCACGATATCCACCGATTCCAGCCGTGCGTCCGGGGCAGCGTGCCTCGCGGCCGTTGCTTCTTGCATTCGCGACTCCTTTTGCGCGGCGCACGCTAGGGGCGGCTTCCACCGAAATCCAGCAACCTGCGGTCGATCTTTACCGGTTGTTCTTCATGCTGCCGTAGCAACAGAATCATGGTCGGGGGGATCATCAAACTGTTGCTGGCGTTTGTCAGCTGCGTCGCTTTGCTGTGCGGCGTGCCGGCCTGTGCGCAGAAGGGCGTCGCCGGCGAGCCGCTTGAAGTCTGCATATTGCGCGACATCGGCGGCATGGATCCTGCCGCGCTGATCCACCAGCCCCGCCGTTTCGACTGCGACACCGAACAATATCGCTTCGGCCCAGGGGATTACTGGGTGATCTCGCAAGAGATCGATCGCCCTTCGCATCCCCATCTGCCGCTCAACGTTCGGGTAGCGAGCCTGTGGCAACAGTCGCTCACCCTCCAGATCCTCTATGCCGACGGCAGCATCGATGCGCAGACCACCGATGCCCGCGGCATAACCCCGCTGCTCCAGCTTGGCGCGATCGCCGAACACCCGCTCCCGGCGCGGCAGTCCAAAATCGTCCGCTTGCTCTGGCATGTCGAGGGCGCCGCCAATCTGCGCGGCATCCTGCTCGGCGCGCGCCTGTCCACAGCCGCCGAAAGCGCGCACGCGAATTTGACCATGGCGGCGCTCTACGCCGGCTTCGCGGGGCTCGCGCTCGCGCTGATCATCTACAATCTCGCTTTGTGGGGCGCGCTTCGCCACCGCTTTCAGCTCTATTACTGCCTGATGGTCGCGCTGCTGCTGGCCTATACCTTCTCGACTTCCGGCGCGCTCGCCTGGGCATGGCCGGAGATCGCCAACAACACCCGGCTGCGGACCAACTTCCTGCTGCTCGGCGCCACCGGCACCGCGGCGCTCGTCTTCGCGCGCAGCTTCTTCGAGGAGCGCATCTTCGCCGGTTGGCTCGGCCGCTACGCCACCATGGTGGGATTTGCGACGAGCGGGGTCGGCCTGTTCTACTTCCTCACTGCCCCCTTCGCCATCGGGCTGACCGACACCGCGTTCACCTGCTCGTTCATCGCATTGTCCGCTGCGGTCTTTCCTTTGCTGTGGCGCGCATGGCGGTTGCGCAGCAACTATCTCTGGCTGTTCGCCTTCGCCTGGGGCGCGCCTATCCTCACCGCCGCGCTCCGCGCGCTCGCCAATCTCCATTTGATCCGATGGGGATTCTGGATCGACAATTCGACGATTCTCGCGATGATGATAGAGGCGGTCGTCTCCTCGCTCGCCGTGGCATATCGCATCAAGCTGCTGCGCAGCGAACGCGACGATGCGATCGAGCGCGAAGTGATGATGCGCCGACTGGCGGACACCGATCCGCTCACCGGCCTGCTCAATCGCCGCGCCTTCCTGAATCAGGCGATCGGCCGCAGCGGCGAGCAATTGCTGCTGATCATCGATCTCGATCATTTCAAGCGAGTCAACGAAACCCTCGGCCATGACGGCGGCGACGAAGTGCTCCGCGTATTCGCGCGGATGCTGCGCACTTCGGTGCCGCAGGGCACCCTCGTCGCACGCATCGGCGGCGAGGAGTTCGCCATCCTCACGCCTGTGGACGCGCCGGTCGAGCCCGAAGCCGTGCTCGCCCGGCTCCGCCAGATGCGCATGCCGTTCGACATTCAGGTCACCGCCAGCATCGGCACGTGCCGCGGCACGCTGAACAGCGAAATCGAATGGAAAGCGCTGTACCGCATCGCCGATTCCGCATTGTTCGACGCCAAGTCGGCGGGGCGCGACCGCGTCCGCCACGCCCTGCGCGAAGCCGCCTGATTCGCTTGCCGCCCGCGCGCGGCGGGCCTATGCCCGGTCCGGGAGGAATGCGATGTTCAAGCGTAGCCGGACTTTTCTGATCGCCGTCGCGGCGGTGCTCGCATTCTTGATCCTGGCCTCGCCCGATCATCGCGCCGACATCCGCATCCTCGCGCATCGCCCCGGCGATCTCGCCCCGCAAAAGGCGCAGGCGATCGTCGATATCGGCCTCGCTTCGGTCTCGGTCCTCGTAACCTGGAGCAAGCGGCTCGGCTATTGAACGATCGCCGCAGCCTGCTTACACCCGTGTAAATGACCGACCCCGAGCACGTCTGGCGCACTGCGTTTCATCATCCCGGCCAATGGGATACGCGTTTCCCCCCCGCCACGATGGTCGACCTTTTCGAAGCGAGCGCCGCCGCGCATCCGCAGGCGCCCTTGCTCGATTTCATGGGCCGCAAATACAGCTATGGCGAGACCCGCAATGGCGTTCACCGCGTCGCCTGCGGACTGAGAGCGCTCGGCTACGGCCCCGGCGACCGGATCGGGCTCTTTCTGCCCAATGTCCCGCATTATGTCGCGGCCTATTACGGCATCCTCAAGCTTGGTGCGACAGTCGTCAATTTCTCACCGCTTTACTCGGTCGAGGAGCTGGCGGCGCAGGTCGCGGATTCGGGCACGAAGCTGCTCTTCACGCTTTCCGCTTCGGCGCTGCTGCCCACTGCGCTGAAAGTGCTCGAGCAGAGCGCACTCGAGCGTCTCGTCGTCGGCTCGGTGGCGGGGGCATTGCCCCCGGCCAAGTCGCTCTTCTATCGCTGGTTCAAGGCAAAGGAAGTCGCCGAGCGCCCCGATGATCCGCGCATTCTCGCTTTCTCGCAGCTGATCGCGAACGAGGGCGGCTGTGAGCCTGTGGCGCTCGATCCCGAACGCGACGTCGCGCTGATCCAATATACCGGCGGCACCACCGGTACGCCCAAGGGCGCGGTGCTGACCCATCAGAATCTTTCGGCCAATGCCCGGCAGGTCGCCCAGCTCGATCCCGATTTCGGCAAGACCCGGGATTCGATCCTCGGCGTCCTCCCCTTCTTCCACGTCTTCGCCAACACCTGCGTGCTCAACCGCACCGTGCTGACCGGCGGCGAGATCGTCATGCTGCCGCGCTTCAACGCCAAGCAGGCGCTCGCCGAACTCCGCCGCACCCGGCCGCGCTCGCTCCCCGGCGTCCCGACCATGTACCAGGCGCTGCTCGACGCGCCCGGCATGAAGGCTGCCGACTTCAGCTCGCTGCGCTACTGCATCTCGGGCGGCGCGCCGCTCTCCGCCCAGCTCAAGGAGGAATGGGAGCGTGTCACCGGCGCGCGCGTGATCGAGGGCTATGGCCTGTCCGAAAGCTCGGGCGTGGTCTCGACCAATCCCTATGAGGGGCTCAACAAGCCTGGCACGATCGGCCAGCCGCTCGCCGCCACCCGCGTCCGGCTCGTCGACAAGGAAGATCCCACCCGACCGCCGCCCCCGGGCGAGCCCGGCGAGATCGTCGTTTCGGGCCCACAGATCATGAAAGGCTATTGGAACCGCCCCGACGCCGACGCCGAGGTGTTCGTCGATGATCATTGGCTGCGCACCGGCGATGTCGGCACCATCGACGAGGATGGCTATATCCGCATCGTCGACCGGCTGAAGGACATGATCGCAGTCGGCGGCTTCAAGGTTTTCCCCAGCCAGATCGAGGCGGTGCTGTATCGCCACCCGGCGATCAAGGAAGCGCTCGTGATCGGCCTGCCCGACGCCTATCACGGCGAGCTGCCCCACGCGTATGTCGTGCTGAACGAGGAAGCCGATCCGATCTCGGGTCCCGAACTCTCCCTTTGGCTCAACGCCCAGCTCGGCAAGCACGAGCGCGTCAGCCAGGTGGTGATCCGCGAAAGCCTGCCCAAGACGATGATCGGCAAGCTCAGCCGCAAGGACCTGATCGCCGAGGTTTCCGCCTGAATCCTCCCCTCGCCGAGCGGGGGAGGATTTAATCCCCTGGCTTGCCCCCGCCGAACATCACCGCCTTCAAATTCATGAACTCGTGCATCCCCCACGGCCCCAACTCGCGCCCGTGGCCCGACAGCTTCACGCCGCCGAACGGCGCCTCCGGCGTCGAGGCGAGCAGCGAATTAACCGCAGTCATCCCTGCCTCGATGTCCCGCGCGAACCGCTCGATTTCCGCCTCGTCGGTCGTCCACACCGCGGATCCGAGCCCGTACGGCACATCGTTAGCCAGCGCGATTGCGGCATCGATGTCGTCGGCCTTGTACACCGCCGCCACTGGTCCGAAGATCTCCTCTTTGGCGACATCGCTCTCCGGATTGAGCCCCATCAGCACCCCTGGCGTCATCCACGCACCTTCACGCTCGATCTTCTCCGCGCCGAACAGCAGCTCCGCGCCCGCCGCCTTCGCCCGCGCGACCTGTTCCAGCACGGTGTCGCGCTGCTGTACGCTGGAAAGCGGCCCCATCACCGTCGCTTCGTCCATCGGGTCGCCGATCTTCACTGCCTTCATCCCTGCCGAGAATTTCTCCAGAAACGCGTCATAGACCTCGGCATGCACGATCATCCGCTTGGCGCAGATGCAGCTCTGCCCCGCATTCTGCACGCGCGCGGTGACCGCAGTCTTCGCCGCGAGGTCGAGATCGGCCGAAGGCATCACGATCAACGGGTCCGATCCGCCGAGCTCGAGCACCACTTTCTTGAGCGCCTTGCCCGCCGCCGCGGCGACCTTGGCGCCCGCGCCTTCGCTCCCGGTCAGCGTCACCGCCACCACGCGCTTGTCGGCGATGATGTCGGAGACCTTGTCGGATTTAATCGCGAGGTTCTGGAACAGCCCGTCGGGCGCTCCCGCGGCGCTCGCCAATTGCTGCATCAACGCCGCGCAGCCCTGCACGCTCGACGCGTGCTTCAGCAAGGCCACATTGCCCGCCATGATCGTCGGGGCGAGGAAGCGCACCACCTGCCAATAGGGGAAATTCCACGGCATCACCGCGAGCACCGGCCCCATCGGCAACCAGCGCGCGACAGCATGTCCGGTCGGGGTCTTGATCTCGGTCGGCTCGAGATAGCCGGGGCCATGCTCGGCATAGTGCCGGAACCCCGATATGCACTTCTCGACCTCGGCAATCGCCCCGGTGATCGGCTTTCCCATCTCGCGGACCGCCGTCTCTGCGAGGTGACGCTTGTTCGCCTCCCACTGATCCGCGATCGCCGAGAGCAATTGCGTCCGCTGCTCGAGCGGCGAATTGCGCCACGATTGGAAACAGGTTTGCGCCCGGCTCAGGGCCAGTTCCACGCGGTCGGCATCCAGTTCTTCGAAGCTGTCGCCGGCCTCGCCGCTCGCGGGATTGATGCTGTTGAACATGGCGCCGTCTCCTCGAAAACCCGGCCCCCAACATGTGGCGCGGTTCGGCGGTTGCAATCCCCGCCCGCCCTGCCGCATAGCGAGCGCATGGCAGACGAAGCGCAAATCGCGGAGCTCTCGTTCGAGGAGGCCCTCAAGGAACTCGAACGGATCGTGACCCGGCTCGAGAGCGGCGACGCCCAGCTCCAGGAGGCGATCGACCTGTACGAGCGCGGCGATCAGCTTCGCCGCCAGTGCGCCGCGCGGCTCGACGCCGCGCAGGCGCGCATCGAGGCGATTCGCACCGACGCGCAGGGCCGTGCCGTGGGCACTGCCCCCTTCGCCGCCGGCTGACCGGGTGGCGAGCGTGGCCGATGCGTCTCTCGCGCTCCAGGCGGCCCTCCGCCAGGTCTCCACCGAGATCGACCGCCAGTTCGATCTGCTGCTCGCGATCCCCGACGATCCGCGCCAGGGGCTCTACCGCGCGATGCGCCACGCCGCGATCGGCGGCGGCAAAAGGCTGCGGCCTTTGCTCGTGTTCGGCACCGCAGGCCTGTTCGGGGTCAATCGCAATGCCATCGCGCGCGTCGCCACTGCGCTCGAATGCATCCATGTCTATTCGCTGATCCATGACGATCTGCCGGCAATGGACGATGACGACATGCGCCGCGGCAAGCCCACCGTGCACAAGGCCTTCGACGAGGCCACAGCGATCCTCGCCGGCGACTGCCTCCACGCGCTCGCCTTCGAGATCCTCGCCGACGATGCCACCCATCCCGATCCGTTCGTGCGAGTCGAACTGGTCGGCGCGCTCGCCCATGCCTCGGGGCCCTCGGGCATGGCCGGCGGACAGATGATGGACCTCGAGGCCGAGAAAGCCAGCTTCGACTTGCCCACCGTCACGCGGCTGCAGGCAATGAAGACCGGCGCGCTGATCAGTTGCGCGGTCGAATCGGGCGCGATCCTCGGCCGCGTACCGCCCGAGGGCCGCACCGGCCTGCGCGGCTATGCCCGCGATGTCGGCCTCGCTTTCCAGATCGCCGACGACATCCTCGATGCCGAGGGGGATGAGGCGCTTGCCGGCAAGAAGCTGCGCAAGGACGAGGCGGCGGGCAAGGAGACCTTCCTCAGCCTGCTCGGCCTCGACCGTGCCCGCGAACAGGCGCGGCTGCTCGTCGATCAGGCGATCACCCACCTCAAACCCTATGGCGCCGAAGCCGACCTGCTTCGCGATATCGCCCGATACACGCTCGAGAGGGACCGATGACCATCCGCACCGGCGTCTATCCCGGCACCTTCGACCCGATTACCCGCGGGCATATGGACATCATCCGTCGCGGCGCGAAGCTGGTCGATCGGCTGGTGATCGGAGTGACCACCAATCCGTCCAAGTCGCCGATGTTCAGCATCGACGAGCGCATGGCGATGGTGCTGCGCGAAACTGTCGGGATCGAAGGCGACATCGAAGTGGTCAGCTTCGATTCGCTGCTCATGGATTTCGCCGAGCGCGCCGGCGCCAGCATGATCATCCGCGGCCTCCGCGCGGTCGCCGACTTCGAATACGAATATCAGATGGCCGGCATGAACCAGCAGCTCAATGACCGCATCGAGACGGTCTTCCTGATGGCCGACGTCTCGCTTCAGCCGATCGCGTCGCGGCTGGTCAAGGAGATCGCGCTCTATGGCGGCGCGATTCGCAAGTTCGTGAGCCCTGCGGTCGAGGTCGACGTCGCCCGCCGCGTGTCCGAGATCGGCCGCAAGGGCAGCTGAATGGCTGCCTTTCCGCGGCCACACCTTTGCTCTAGACCCTTCGCCGACAAGAAAATCCGAGTGGGGATATTGATGCGTTTCGTTGCCGCCCTGGCCGCTGCTGCCGCCATGCTGTTTGCCTTGCCCGCCACCGCGCAAAAGGGTCCGCCCGCCAAGCCAGAGATCGAGACGTTCAAGGGCGTCGCCGCCGATCCCAAGGCCGCCGTCGCCACTGCGGTTGCCGCCGACCCCGAAAATACCTGGGTGCTCGATCTCTCCACCGGCGGCCGGGTCACCATCCGCCTGCGCCCCGATGTCGCACCCAAGATGGTCGAGCAGATCAAGACGCTCACCCGCCGCAAATTCTACGACGGCACGGTCTTCCACCGCGTGATCGACGGCCCCGAGAACATGGCGCAGGGCGGCGATCCGACCGGCACGGGCACCGGCGAATCCGACCTTCCCGACGTCGTCGCCGAGTTCAATAATCTCCCCCATGTCCGCGGCGCCGTCTCGGCCGCACGGACCAAAGATCCTAACAGCGCCAACAGCCAGTTCTTCATCATGTTCGGTCCGCGGCTCGGTTTCGATCATGACTATACCGTGTTCGGGCGTGTGGCCGAAGGTATGCAATGGGTGGACAAGATCGAGCGCGGCGAGCCCCCGGCGAACCCGACCCGGATCGTTCATGCCTATATCGCGGCGGACAAGCCGCCGGCCTATCAGGCGGCACCGGTCGCCGCCCCGGCGCTGCCGGAGGGCGAGACCAAGGTCACGCTGCCCCAGTAAGTGCCAAGTAATATTTAAGTGAACGTCGACCTATTCGATTTCGAACTGCCGCCCGAGCGGATCGCACTCCGCCCGGCGAGCCCGCGTGATTCCGCCCGGCTGCTGGTGCTCGACGGCGCCGAAACGCGCGACGCGTGCGTGCGCGATTTGCCGTCGTATCTGCGCAAGGGCGACCTGCTCATATTCAACGACACCCGCGTCATCCCGGCGCAGCTCGACGGGCTGCGCGGCGAGGCGCGTATCGGCGCGACGCTCCACAAGCGCGAAGGGCCGCGCCGCTGGCGCGCCTTCATCCGCAACGCCAAACGCCTGCGCCAAGGCGACAGCGTGGATTTCGGCCACGGCGTCACGGCGATCGCCTCGGACCGCGCCGAGGACGGCAGCTTCGCACTCGACTTCGCCGGGACCGAGCCGGTCGAATTGCTCCTCGAACGCTGCGGCCGCATGCCGTTGCCGCCCTATATCGCCTCGAAGCGCCCCACCGACGCGCGCGATGCCGACGACTATCAAACCATGTTCGCCAGCCAGCCGGGCGCCGTCGCCGCGCCCACGGCCGCGCTCCACTTCACGCCCGAACTGCTTGCCGCCCTCGACGCCGCCGGCATCGGCCACGCCACGCTTACGCTCCATGTCGGCGCGGGCACCTTCCTGCCGGTCAAGGCCGAGGACACCGACGCGCACAGGATGCACGCCGAATGGGGCCGGATCGACGCAGAGACTGCTGATCGGCTCAATGCGGTCCGCGCCGCGGGCGGCCGGGTGATCGCAGTCGGCACCACAAGCCTGCGCCTGATCGAGAGCGCCGCCCGCGATGACGGCCGCATCCAGGCGTTCGAAGGCGACACCGCGATCTTCATCACTCCCGGCTATCGCTTCCGCGGAATCGACGGGCTGGTCACCAATTTTCACTTGCCGCGCTCGACCCTGTTCATGCTGGTATCGGCGCTGATGGGGCTCGATCGGATGCAGGCGGCCTATGCGCACGCCATTGCCACAGACTACCGCTTCTATAGCTATGGCGACGCCAGCCTTTTGCTGCCCTGAGAGGACGTCGATGCGCCTGTTCCTGTTGCTCGCCACCTTCGCCGCGACTCCCGCCCTCGCCCAGCAGGTGCCGGCCCCGCCGATCGTATCGGTCCCGCAGAGCCAGCCGGCCGCCACGGTGATGGCCGAGCCGGTCGCGATGATGATCGCGGCGTTCGATCGCGACGGCGACGCGAGGGTCAGCCGCGCCGAATTCGACGCAGGCCTCCGCCAGAGCTTCGACAGCATCGACACGCGCAGTGCCGGATCGCTCGGCTATATTGGCTTTTCCGACTGGTCCGAGCGCTGGCTCGGCGATCGCAACACCCTGCCCAGCCCGTTCGAGACCGATCGCGACGGCGACAACCGCATCACCTGGGACGAACTCGCCGCGCGTTTCGCCTTGCTCTTCGCGCGGTTCGACTCGAACAAGGATGGATCGCTCGCGCGCAGCGAATTGCTGACCCTGCGCCCCCAGATGTTCGATCGCGACCGGCGCGGGCGGCCCATGGGCAAGCCTGCCCGGTAACCGCGCCTCGCCTGTGTCAGGCGCGCGGTGCTTGATCAGAGCAGATAGCGCATCCGGATTTGCTGGATCCCGCCGTTCGGGGCGACCGCAAACCGTGCCGCATCGAAGCGCGGCGGGCCGAAGCGGATCGCGGGATTGCGCGAGAAGCCGAAGCCCTCGCGCGGGATGCCCAGCATGGTATCGAGCCTGGAATTGGCATTGGCATCGTGAATCACTGCGACGGCATAGTCACCGGGCGCCAGACCTTCGAAGCGGATGCGCGGCGCAGCGGCGGACAAGGTGCGCTTGATCCCGCCGCCGCTCTTGCAATCGGGGAAGGCGCCGACATCGGCGGTGAGGCACAGCTGGATCAGTCCCTTGCCCGAGCGCAGACCGGTGATCTCGATTTCAAGGCTGGCGAGCGGCGTCGCTCCGGGGAGCAGCGCGAGGCACAGCCCCGCGGCCGCGATGCGCGAAATCGCCGAGCCCCTTGTCGGTGCCGCACAGCCGGTCCCAGAAGCGAAAGTAGAGGCCATAATTGCATCCATAGAGCTGGTGGTGCCGCTGATGATGGCTCGCGGTGATCAGCCATCCGCCCAATGGCCCGCTATGCATGAACCGCGGGAAAATCTCCCAGCCCATATGATTGGTCACTCCCATAAGCGTCATGATGGTCAGCACCAGCCCCAGCGCGCCAACATGGATCGGGATCAGGAAGACGAGCAAAGGAATGACGATCGCGCCGGTGAGCGCCTCGACGGGGTGGAAGCTCATCGCCGCCCATGCGGTGGGCGGGCGGCTGGCATGATGAACGGCGTGGGCGATGCGGAACCAGCGCGGGCGGTGCATCAGCCGGTGCGTCCAGTAGAACCAGGCGTCATGCGCGCATAAATAGAGCAGCACCGACAATGGCAGATACCAGAGCGGCCATGCGGCGATATCGCTGTAGACCCGGGTCCAGCCGTGATTCTGCCAGCCCCACGCAACCACTCCGGCAGGAATGCCGTAGATCGCCGCGGAAGCGAGGCTCCAGCCGATCTCGCGGCGCACCTGCCGGTCGAGCCCGGCGTAGAGACCGGGATGCCGCAATCGCGTCGCGAGCGCGAAGGCGCCCGATGCGGCGAGATAGCGCAGCCCGACGATCAGCGTCATCGCCAGCGAGGAGATAAGGATGGCGAGGGCCATGGTCCCGCCTACACCCGCCGCCCGTTGGCGTCACCCGCCTTGCCAGGTCCGGACCGCCTCGATCGGCCAGACGAGCATCAGCACGTTGAGCGTCAGATTGTCGCGGATCAGCGCGAGCGTCATCAGCTCGAAGCCGATCGCCAATGCGATCGTCGCCCAGGCCGGCAGCTTCGCAGCGAGCCAGAAGCCGAACGCCATCCAGCCGATATCGCTCAGCGCATTGACGATGCTGTCGCCCGAATAGCCGAGCGCGATCGTCGCCTCGCGGTAGCGGTTGATGATGATCGGCGAGTTTTCGAGGAGCTCCCAGAAACCCTCGACCGTGACGGCGATCGGCAGCGCCCAATCCCGCGCCCTCCCGCGCAGCGCAAAATGCGCGGCGGCGTAGAACAGGAAACCGTGGATGATGTGGCTGAAGCTGTACCAATCGGCGAGGTGCTGGCTGTTCTCGTTCGACTGGACCACGCCGTGCCACAGCTTGATCGTCCCGCACGCGCAGATCGGTGGCCGGTCCATCGCCACCAATATCCCGGCCACCGCGAGGCAGATCAGCAACGCCGCAATCGCCGCGCGCCCTGGCACCCGCAGCGCGCTCAATTGCCCGCTCCCGCGATCAGGTCGACGCAATCGCGGACGACTTGCTCCAACTCCTCGCGCGATGCACCGGCACGTGCGCGAACGCTGAGCGAATGGAGCACCGAAGCCACCAGCCGGCCCTGCGCTTCGGGAGCCGGGCTGCCCGCCGCGGCGAGCAGCTCCGCGATGCGATCGTCCTCCACCTTCAGGAACGCGCCGACCTTTTCGCGGACCAGCGGATCCGAAGCCGCCTGCGTCGCCGCGGTGTTGATGATCAGGCAGCCTTCGGGTCCGTCGCTGCCGGTCAGATACAGGTTGATTCCGCCGAGCAGTAGCCGCTCGACCAGTTCGCGCGGCGGCAGCCGGGCCTCGCCGAGGCGGATCAACTGGCGCTCGACCCGCGCCATCAACCGCTCGATCGCGGCAATATACAGCGCACGCTTGTCGCCGAAAGCCGCGGCGAGGCTCGGCCGCGCCAGCCCGGTCGCTTCGGACAATTCGTCGAGCGACGTCCCTGCGAAACCAAATGTCCGGAAGCGCTCCGCCGCGCGCTGGAGCGCCTCGTCGGGATCGAAGCTGCGCGGACGTCCCCGCACTTTCGTGGGCATTTTATGCGAACCCGCAAATAATCTCTTGACCCGAACATTTCTATGCGAGATCGTATAGAAATCAAGGGAGGTTGGTCATGAAGCTCTATTTTCGTCCGTTCGCCTGCTCGCTCGCCGCGCGGATTGCGATTGAGGAGGCCGAGCTCGACGCCGAGTTCGTGGCGGTGCCGGCGGACGGCCGGCTGCCCGACGGTCGCCATTTCAGCCAGCTGAGCCCGATGGGCTATGTCCCCGCGATAGAGACGCGCGGCGGCTTCGTGCTCACCGAAGGCCCGGCGGTGCTCACCTACATCGCCGAGCTGGCGCCCGAAGGCTCGCTGAGCTTCACCGGCTTTTCCGATGCGCATTACCGGATGCTCGCCTGGCTCAACTTCATCAGCACCGAGCTGCACAAGGCGGTGTTTGCCCCCCTGCTCGGCAAGTCCGCGAGCCCTGAGGAGCGCACGGCTGCACTGACACGCGTCGCCAGGCCTTTCGATATGCTGGCTCGCCATCTCGAGGGCCGCGAATTTCTCGAGGACCGCTTCACCGTTGCCGATGCCTATCTTTTGAGCGTGCTAAACTGGTGCGAGCATTCGGGCGTGGCGATCGCCGACTGGCCGGTGCTGCTCGATTATCGCACCCGGCTTCGCAAGCGCCCTTCGGTCGCCAGGGCGATGGCCGAGGAATGGCCGCTGCTCAAAGCCGCCTGAGACAAGCTCTCGGGGGCGAGCCGCATCGCTCCGCTCCCGCCACACCTGCCCTCCCCGGCCTCGCGCCGGGGAGGGTTTTTGTTGGAACGCCCGGCCGCGCTGGGCTAGGCCGAGGCGATGTCGGCCACGATCAGCTGCGACCTCGCCATCGTCGGCGGCGGTCTTGCCGGAGGATTGATCGCCCGCGCGGTGCACCAGCGGCACCCGCATGCGGAAATCCGTCTGATCGAAGGCGGCGCGCATCTTGGCGGTAACCATCTCTGGTCGTTCTTCGCCAGCGACGTGACGCCCGCTAATCGCTGGCTGGTGAGCCCGCTGATCAGCCATGGCTGGACGCGCTATGACGTCGCCTTTCCGGATCATGCCCGCACGCTGAAGTCGCCTTATTATTCGATCGAATCGAGGCAATTCGAGCGCCAGCTGCTTGCCGCGCTGCCGGTGTCTGCCGTCATGCTGGAACGCCAGGCGATCGAAGTAACCAGCAATATCGTACAACTCGCCGACGGCGACCGCATCGAGGCGAAGGGTGTGATCGACTGTCGTGGAACCGGCGACCTCGCGACACTCGAACTCGGCTGGCAGAAATTCCTCGGCCGCGAGCTCGTACTGACCAGCCCGCACCATCTCCAGCGTCCGATGGTGATGGACGCGACGGTTGACCAACAGGACGGCTATCGCTTCGTCTATTGCCTGCCCTTTGGGGCCGACCGGATCTTCGTCGAGGACACCTATTACAGCGACGATCGCGCCATCGATGCGGATGCTCTTGGCGGCCGGATCCATGCCTATGTCGCGGCGCGCGGCTGGCAGGTCGCTTCGACGGCGCGCGAGGAGAGCGGGGTGCTGCCGGTCGCGCTCGGCGGCGATTTCGAGGCCTATTGGCGCTCGGGTGGCGCCGTGGCCAAAGCCGGGATGCGCGCCGGATTGTTTCACCCGCTCACCAGCTATTCGCTGCCCGACGCGGTGCGCACGGCGTCGCTCGTTGCGCAGGCGACCTCGTTCGACGGCGCCGCGCTCCACAATCTGCTGCACCTCTACGCCGCGCGCCTGTGGCGCAGCCGGCGATTCTATCGGATGCTCGCGGCGATGCTGTTCAAAGCCGCCGAGCCCGAGGAACGCTATCGGATCCTCGCGCGCTTCTATCGGCTGGACGAGGGCCTGATCCGCCGCTTCTATGCGGCCAATTCAAGCCTGGGCGACAAGATCCGGGTGATGACGGGCAAGCCGCCGGTGCCGATCGGCCGGGCGGCGCGCGCGATAATGGGGGTCCAATGAAGAAAGCGGCAGTGATCGGTGCAGGGATTGGCGGGCTCGCGCTCGCGATCCGGCTGCAATCGGCGGGGGTGGACACCACCATCCTCGAGGCGCGCGACAAGCCCGGCGGGCGCGCTTATTTCTGGGAACGCGACGGCTTCGTCTTCGATGCCGGACCCACCGTGATCACCGCACCCGAAGCGCTGCAGGAATTGTGGCGGCTTTCGGGGCACGACATCTCCGAAGACGTCAATCTGATGCCGGTCTCGCCCTTTTACCGGCTGTCCTGGCCCGATGGCACAGCCTTCGACTATGGCAATGACGACGCGCAACTGCGCGCCGAGATCGCCCGGCTCAATCCCGACGATGTCGCCGGCTATCGCCGCTTTCTCAAATATTCGGAAGGTGTCTATCGCGAAGGCTATCTGAAGCTCGGCCATGTCGCCTTCCTCGACTTCGGCTCGATGGTCCGCGCGGCGCCAGCGCTGATGAAATATCAGGCGTGGCGCTCGGTCTATTCGATGGTGTCGCACTTCGTGAAGAACGAGAAGCTCCGCCAGGCGCTGAGCTTCCACACCCTGCTGGTCGGCGGCAACCCGACGACGACGAGCGCGATCTACGCGCTGATCCACAAGCTTGAGCGCGACGGCGGCGTGTGGTTCGCGCAAGGCGGCACCAACAAGCTGGTCGCCGGCATGGTCCGCCATTTCGAGCGGCTGGGCGGCGTGGTCCGGCTGGGCGACGCCGTGGCGGCGATCGACACACTGGGCGATCGCGCGACCGGCGTGCGTACCGAGAGCGGGTTCGAACTGCTGGTCGATGCCGTCGCCAGCAACGCCGATGTCGTCCACAGCTATCGCCATTTGCTGAAAGATTCGCGCAGCGCCCAGCGCGCCGCGTCGAAGCTCGAACAGAAGCGCTTCTCGCCTTCGCTGTTTCTCGTCCATTTCGGCGTGCGCGGCACCTTCCCCGAGATCCCGCACCATTCGATCCTGTTCGGCCCGCGCTATCAGGCGCTGCTCGCCGACATCTATGATCACGGCGTGCTGAGCGAGGATTTCTCGCTCTATCTCCACCATCCGACCGCGACCGATCCCGCCATGGCCCCGGAAGGCCATTCGACTTTCTATGCGCTTGCTCCGGTGCCGCATCTGGGCAAATTCCCCGCCGACTGGAGCGAAGTCGGCCCGGTGCTCGAGGAACGCATCCTCGCCGAAGTCTCGCGCCGGCTGATTCCCGACCTCAAGGACCGTATCGTGACCAAATTCTCTTATGCGCCGCCCGATTTCGCCACCGATCTGCACGCGCATCTCGGCTCGGCGTTCAGCCTCGAGCCGATCCTCACCCAGAGCGCCTGGTTCCGCGTCCATAATCGCGACGAAGCGATCTCGAATCTCTATTTCGTCGGCGCGGGCACGCATCCCGGTGCCGGCATTCCGGGCGTCGTCGGCAGCGCAAAGGCGACTGCGGCGCTGATGCTGGGAGATGCCCGGTGAAGCGGGTCGCAGTCTATTGCGGATCGGCGACCCCGGTCGATCCGGTCTATGTCGAATCCGCCCGTCAGGTAGGGCGAAGCCTCGCCGAGCGCGGCATCGGCATCGTATATGGCGGCGGCAAATTGGGGCTGATGGGCGCAGTCGCCGATTCGGCGCTGGCAGCGGGCGGCGAAGTGATCGGCGTGATCCCCACCGCTCTGGTCAATGCCGAGGTCGCGCATCGCGGGCTCACCGAACTCCACGTCGTCGATACGATGCACGAGCGCAAGGCGCGCTTCACCGAACTCGCCGACGGCTTCGTCAATCTGCCGGGCGGGACGGGTACGATGGACGAATTGTGGGAGGCGCTGAGCTGGGCGCAGCTGGGCTATCACGCCGATCCGATCGGCCTGCTCAACATCGCTGGCTATTACGACAAATTGATCGACTTTTGGCAGCATATGGGGAGCGTTGGCTTCGTGCGGGCGCAGCACCAGGGGCTGCTGCTGATCGACGACACCCTCGAGGGGCTGCTCGTGCAAATGGCGGCATTCGAGCCCGCCGTGCCGATCATCCAGATGAAGCGCGAGGACCTCTGAGCGGAAACCTGCCCGGGCGCGACGCGATCGTAGCGACCGCGGGCGAATCGATCGGCCGCGGCTCGAAGAGCTTTTCGGCGGCGAGCCGGTTGTTCGACCGCAAGACGCGCGAGCGCGCGTGGCTGCTCTACGCCTGGTGCCGCGCCTGCGACGATCTCGCCGACGGGCAGGATCACGGCCACCGGATGATGGCGGTTGCGGACGCCGAGGCGCGCCTCGAGGCGATCCGCCTGCGCACCGCGGCGGCACTCGAAGGCCGATGGGTCGGCGATCCAGCCTTCGATGCGCTGCGCATCGTCGTCGAGGAGACGGCGATGCCGCATCGGCTCGTCTGGGACGTGGTCGAAGGCTTCACGCTCGATGCCGCGGGCTGGCGCCCGAGCACCGAGGCCGATCTGCTGCGCTATTGCTATCATGTCGCAGGCGCGGTCGGCTGCATGATGGCGGTGGTAATGGGGATATCCCCCGACGACGATAGCGTGCTCGACCGCGCCTGCGATCTCGGGCTCGCCTTCCAGCTCGCCAACATCGCCCGCGATGTCGGCGAGGATGCCGCCGCCGGGCGCTGCTATCTTCCCGAGGATTGGCTCGCCGAAGCCGCGATCCCGCGCGACCGGCTGATGGAGGATCGGGTAAAGCTCGCGGCGCTGACGCGGCGACTCACCGATCGCGCCGCGGAATATGAGGCACAGGCACGCGCGGGCACGCCGGCCTTGGCGTTCCGTTCGGCTTGGGCGGTGCTCGCAGCCGCCGGCATCTATGGCGACATTGCGCGCAAGGTGGCGCAGCGCGGCGACGCCGCATGGGATTCGCGTGTCACCGTCTCTGGCATCGACAAGCTAGGCTGGATCGTTCGATCGGCGGCTCAGGCTTTCGGCAGGAAGCAACGCTACGCGAACGCGAATCTGACAACCCGGATTTGGCAACGGCCGCGATGACGACGCGGTCAGCTGCCGCGACGATCGGCCATCGCAGCGCGCGCATCGGCCACCTGCCCGGTGTGGCGCTGACAGGTGGCGCTGATCACCGGGAAATCGACGTCGATGTTGCGCCGAAGCGCGGCGGGCATCGCTTGCTGGCATGCCTGGATCGACGTGTAGCGCGCAGGCTCGACCCGCGCCTGCTGGCACTGCATCGAATCATCGCCGCAGCCCATGATCGCCAGCACGTAGAGCACCTGATCCATCGCGGTTCCTTCCGCTCCTGAAAACGAAGGCGCCGCCGCGACGTTCCGCCAGACTGTTGCAAGCGCGCGCCCGGCGCACCAAATCGAGACTTGATGCCTCCACTAAATTCTGAATCCGCACCCGAGCGCCCGTTGCTCGCGACGATGAAGCGCTTCCTTCCCTATCTCTGGCCGAAGGACTCGCCCGGGCTGCGTGCGCGCATCGTCATCGCGCTCGTCCTCGTGGTCTTCTCGAAGCTCATCCAGGTCTATGGCGCACCGTTCGCATTGCAGGGCGCGATCGATCGGATGGCGAGCGGATCACGCGACGCCGTGTGGCTCGTGACCGCTCTGGTCGCCGGCTATGCTGCGGCGCGATTGGGCGGGGTGCTGTTCGACAATCTGCGCAACGCCGTGTTCGAGAAGGTCGGGCAGGACGCGACCCGGCGCCTTGCGTCGGACGTGTTCCGCCATCTCCACGGCCTGTCGCTGCGCTTCCATCTCGAGCGTCGCACCGGCGCGATCACCAAGGTAGTCGAGCGCGGCACCAAGAGCATCGATACGATGCTCTATTTTCTGCTGTTCAACATCGCCCCGACGATCCTCGAGCTGGCACTGGTGCTCGGGATCTTCTGGACGCGCTTCGGCGTCTGGCTGGTCGTCGGCACTTTGGTGATGGTGGTGGCATATATCGCCTTCACCCGTTGGGTGACCGACTGGCGGTCGAAGCTGCGTGAGCAGATGAACGATCTCGATACCGGCGCGGTCGCCCACGCAGTCGATTCGCTACTCAACTTCGAGACCGTCAAATATTTCAACGCCGAAGCGCGTGAATCGGCGCGCTACGACAAGGCGATGGCCTCGTACATGAAGGCTGCGGTCACCTCCGAAAACTCACTTGCCTGGCTCAATATCGGCCAGGCGCTGATCACCAATCTGATGCTCGGCGCAGGGATGACTCTGGTGGTGTTCGGGTGGCACTCGGGAAAATTCACTGCGGGTGACGTGGTGCTCGTCTCGACACTGCTCAGCCAGTTGTTCCGTCCGCTCGACATGCTCGGCTGGGTCTATCGCACGATCCGCCAGGGTGTGATCGACATGGGCAGCATGTTCGACCTGATCGACACCCATGCCGAGATCGTCGACGCGCCGGACGCGCAGCCGCTCGCGGTCGGCCAGGGCCATGTCCGCTTCGAGAATGTCGAATTCGGCTATGATCCGGATCGGCAGATCCTCAAGGGGATCGACCTCGACATCCCCGCCGGGTCGACGGTGGCGGTGGTCGGGCCTTCGGGCGCGGGCAAGTCGACGCTCGCGCGGCTGATGTACCGCTTCTACGACGTCACCGGCGGCCGGATCACGATCGACGGCCAGGACATCCGCGACGTGACGCAAAGCTCGCTGCGGGCGGCGATCGGCATCGTTCCGCAGGACACGGTGCTGTTCAACGACACCATCGGCTACAACATCGCTTATGGCCGCGAAGGCGCCACGCCCGACGAAGTCGCGTCGGCGGCGCGCGGTGCCGCGATTGCCGGGTTCATCCAGTCGCTTCCCGAAGGGTTCGACGCGCGCGTCGGCGAACGCGGGCTCAAGCTGTCGGGCGGCGAGAAGCAGCGCGTCGCGATCGCCCGGACCTTGGTCAAGAACCCGCCGATCCTGATCCTCGACGAAGCGACCAGCGCGCTCGACAGCCGCACCGAAGCCGACATCCAGGCGACGCTCGAGGCGATCGAACGTGGCCGCACCACGATCGTCATCGCCCACCGCCTGTCGACCGTGGTCCATGCCGACCGGATCATCGTGCTCGAAGCCGGCCGCGTCGCCGAGCACGGCACCCACGCCGCCTTGCTCCGCCAGGGCGGCATCTATGCCGAGATGTGGGCACGCCAGGCACAGGAGCGCGAGGCCGGCGACGAACTCGCGGCCGAGTAGTTCAGCCCTTGAGGTCCTGCCATTCCGGGTGCCGCGCGATATAGGCCGCGACGAAGCTGCATTGCGGACGGACCTTGAGCCCGCGGCTGCGGACATCGGCGAGCGCCCCCTCGATCAGCCGGCTGCCGACCCCCATGCCCTGCAGCGACGCGGGCACCACCGTGTGCGTGAAAGTGATCACCTCGCCTTCGATCTGATATTCGGCGAAGGCGAGATGGCCTTGCTCGACCAGCTCGAAACGTTGCTCGTCGGTATTGTCGCGGACGTCGCTCATCGGGCACCTTTGCTACGTGGGGCGTTGTCGCCATGGCCGGACCCTATAGAACGGTCCGGATCGGGCAAGGAGCCGAAGCAATGCTGTTTCCTTTGGGCATATTGGGTGTGGCGAGTCTCGGGCTGGCGGGCTGGTCGGCTTATGTGGGCCGCAAGGCCGAGGAGATGGTCCCGCCCGACGGGCAGTTCGCCGAGGTTCCGGGCGCCCGGCTCCATTATGTCGACACCGGCCCGCGCGATGCCCCCGCGATCGTGATGGTCCACGGGCTGATGGGGCAGCTCCGCAATTTCTCGCACTCGCTTTCAGAGTGGCTCGCGGCGGATCACCGCGTGATCCTCGTCGACCGGCCGGGCTGGGGGCATTCATCGATCGCGGGGCCGCGCCCCGGGATCGGCACGCAGGCCGCGATGATCGCCGCGCTGATCGAACAGCTCGAGCTCGATAAGCCGCTACTGGTCGGCCATTCGCTGGGCGGCGCGGTGGCGCTCGCGCTCGCGCTCGATCGGCCTGAGCTGGTCCGCGGGCTTGCCTTGATCGCGCCGCTCAGCCAGCCGGTCAGCACGGTGCCCAAAGTCTTCGCCGGCCTGCTCGCGCCGCAGCCGCTGCGTCCGGCGATCGCGTGGCTGATCGCGGTGCCCGCGGGGACGATGTCGGGCGCCAAGGTGGCACAGGCGGTGTTCGCGCCCGATCCGGTGCCGGCCGACTTTGCGACGCGCGGCGGCGGTGCGCTGTCGCTGCGCCCCAAAAGCTATATGGCGGGATCGTTCGAGATCCGCATCGCCGCCGCCGAGATGGCAGCGCTCGCCGCGCGCTACGCCAGCTTCCGCGTGCCCGTGGCGATCCTGTACGGCCGCGAGGACCAGGTGCTCGACCCGCAGCTCAACGGCGAAAAGACCGCCGCCGAAATCCCCGGCGCGACGCTCGAGCTGATCGCGGGCGGCCATATGCTGCCAATCACTCATGCCGACGAAACCGAAGCATGGCTACGCCGCGTGCTGGCCGATGACGCTCAGGCCACCGGCGGCGCGCTCACCGACACCGTCTGACCGCCGGGCAGCTTCACCGATCCGCCTGCCCCGGCCTGCTTCTGCACGAACGATCCGATGAACGCGCCGAGAGTCAGCTTGGCGAGGTCCATGAAGGCGGGAAAGCGGATCGCGAGGAGCGAGAAGAACAAGGTCAACCCGATCGTCGCGAGCGGCAGGCCGGTCAGCCCCAATTTGGTGAATGCGCCGGTGAACCCGCTGAGGCTGGTCAGCCGGATATATTGGGTGACCGCGTCTTCCTGACCCGATTTCACCTGATCGCAGATCGTCGCCCATTCCTCGCTGTTGATCACCCGGCCGGGTTGCTGGCCGCGCGAGAGCCCCACCGACCGCAGCAGCTGGATCCCCAGGATCGCGCCGACGAAGCCGATCCCGCTGAGGATGAGCTCCGGGGTGAAGTCGGCGAGCGTCGTCGCGCGCTCGCTGGCGTGCGTGTCATCCTGCACCAGCAGATAGCAAACGAACCCGAACAGAGCGACCGCACCATAGATAAGACCGATCCCCGCCAAGGCCAGCGAACTACGCCCCAAATTGAATCCGGGCGGTTCGTTCGAATCGTCAGAGTCGTTTTCCATGACATGTCCCTCCCGTTGCTGGTCGGGAAGCTAACATGAACCAGCGTGACTTTAGAAGCGGAGCTCAACCCACTTCGGATGGTTGGGTCGTCCAGCCGAGCCGGGGAATCGTGATCGAACGCTTGCCGGCGAGATCGACGCGCGTGACGAACAGCTCCTTGCTCTCGATATAGGTGAGCAGCCGGCGAACCCGGCCGAGCGAGCTGGTGCCATAGGTGGCGGCCAGCTCGGTATCGCTCGGGCAGGGCAGCCCTTCGCGCGCGGCGCGGGCGACGAGCAGGAACGGCCCGAGCATGTCGTCGGGCAGCGCGCGCGCGGCGTCGAGCGCCTGCGCCCAATCGGCGTCGGGATCGCCGTGGATTCCCGCGCGCGCCGCGGAAAGCCGGCGGACGAATCCCGAAAGGTCGAGCGGCGGCCGCGCCAGCCCGACCATCCGGCAGCGGACGAGAAAGTCCTGATAGAGCACCGAAGGCGAGCGATAGGTCGAATCGGGGTCTACGACGATGTCGCGCAACACGTCGGCGATGCGCCCCGCAGCCTCTTCGGGATCCACCGGCACTTCGTCCACCGGCGCGGGAGTCGAGCGTGCGAGCGCCTCGATCAGTCGCTCCGAAGGCATCTGGGTCGGCACCGGCGCCGGTGTCGGCGGCGTCCATTCGGGCTCGGCGGGAGCGAGCAGCAGGCCCTTCATGTCCTCGGCCGCGGCCTGCGGCAGCGGCGTCAGCTTGGGGCTCGAACTGCGCGCGCTGGTCTCGACCGCGCCGATCTCGATCGCCACCGGCCGCCGCGCCACCGCCGGGCCGAGCGCGAGGAAATGGCCGCGCTGCAAGTCGCGGATCGCTTCGGCCTGGCGGCGCTCCATGCCGAGCAGATCGGCGGCGCGCGCCATGTCGATGTCGAGAAAGGTCCGCCCCATCAGGAAGTTCGACGCCTCGGCGGCGACGTTCTTGGCGAGCTTGGCGAGGCGCTGGGTGGCGATCACCCCGGCGAGCCCGCGCTTGCGCCCGCGGCACATCAGATTGGTCATCGCGCTCAGCGATGCGCGGCGGACGTCCTCGGCGACTTCGCCGCCGCCCGCCGGCGCGAACAATTGCGCCTCGTCGACCACCACCAAAGCGGGATACCAATGTTCGCGGGGCGCATCGAACAGTCCGTTCAGGAACGCCGCGGCGCATTTCATCTGCCCTTCGGCCTCGAGCCCCTCGAGGCTGAGCACCACCGAGGCGCGGTGCTCGCGGATCCGCGCGGCGAAGCGCGCGACGTCGCGCTCGCTATGCTCCGACGCCTCGATCGCGATATGACCATAGCGGTCGCTCAAGGTGACGAAGTCGCCCTCGGGATCGATCACCACTTGCTGGACCTGCCCGGCGCATTGCTCGAGCAGGCGGCGCAGCAGATGCGACTTTCCCGACCCCGAATTGCCCTGGACGAGCAGACGCGTGGCCAGGAGCTCCTCGAGATCCATCGACACCGGCGCCCCGCCCGTATCCTTCCCCATTTCCACGCGAACCGTCATTCGCCGCTGCTTTGGCGGATGCGGAGGGGCGCAGGCAAGCGCCGCGTGCGGCCGGCCATCGCAATGCTGTGGATGGTGGCCTTGCCCGACGCGACGCGGCGAGGGATAGGGACCGCGTGAACCAACCGCTCGACATTCTCCGGAAAACCTTTGGCTTCCCCGATTTTCGCGGCGTGCAGCCGCAGGTGATCGAGCGCGTTATGGCGGGCGCGAACACGCTCGCCGTGATGCCCACCGGCGCCGGCAAGTCGCTCTGCTATCAAGTGCCCAGCCTCGCGCTCGACGGCACCTGCATCGTCGTCAGCCCGCTGATCGCACTGATGCACGATCAGCTTCGCGCCGCCGAGGCCGTCGGCATCCGCGCCGCGACACTGACTTCGGTCGACGACAATCGCGAGGAGACGATCGCGCGCTTTCGCGCCGGCACGCTCGACTTGCTCTACATCGCTCCCGAACGCGCTTCGGGCGAAGGCTTCCGCAACCTGCTGAGCCAGGCCAAGCTCAGCCTGTTCGCGATCGACGAGGCGCATTGCGTCTCCGAATGGGGGCATGATTTCCGCCCCGATTACCGCCTGCTTCGCCCGCTGCTCGATCGGTTCGGCGATGTGCCGCGGCTGGCGCTCACCGCCACTGCCGATGCGCATACCCGGGCCGACATCCTCGAGCAGCTCGGCATCCCGCAGGACGGGCTGATCGTCGCGGGGTTCGACCGGCCCAATATCCGCTACACGATCACCCCGCGCGAGAACACGACGCGGCAGATTGTCGACCTCATCGCCGAGCAGCCCGGCCCCGGCATCGTCTATGCCCAGACCCGCGCAGGCGTGGAGAAACTCGCCGCAAAGCTCGCCGAGACCGGGCGCAGCGTATTGCCCTATCATGCCGGGCTCGACCCCGCCGTCCGCCGCCGCAACCAATCGGCGTTCGTCGCCTCGGAGGATATGGTGGTGGTCGCCACCGTCGCGTTCGGCATGGGGATCGACAAGCCCGACGTCCGCTTCGTCGCCCATGCCGGGCTGCCCAAGTCGATCGAAGCCTATTATCAGGAGACCGGCCGCGCCGGCCGCGACGGCGATCCGGCAGTCGCGCATCTCTTCTGGGGTGCCGAGGATTTCGCCAAGGCACGCCAACGGATCGGCGAAGTCGAAGCCGGACGGCAGGCGGGCGAGCGCGTCCGGCTGACTGCGCTCGGCGCGCTGGTCGAGACCGCGGGGTGCCGTCGCCGCATCCTGCTCCGGCATTTCGGCGAGGACGCCCCCGAGAGCTGCGGCAATTGCGACAATTGCCTCACCCCGCCCGCCGCGATCGACGCCACCGTCACTGCGCAAAAATTCCTCTCCGCGGTGTTCCGCACCGGCATGATGTTCGGCGTCGGCTATATCGAGAGCATCCTGCTTGGCCAGTCGAGCGAGCGCAGCCTGATGAACGGGCACGAAAAGCTTTCGGTGTTCGGCATCGTCGATGGCGACGAGGCGGCGATGCTCAAGCCGGTGGCGCGCGCTTTGCTGCTGCGCGACGCGCTGCGCACCAATGCCCATGGCGGGCTCGAATTCGGCCCTGGTGCAAAGCCGATCCTCAAGGAAGGCGCCGATCTCAAGCTGGTGCTACCGCCCAAGCGCGAGCGCCGCTCCAAGCGCGGACGAACCGGAGACGGCGGCGTCAATCCGATCGGCAATCCGCTGTTCGAGGCGCTGCGCGCCAAGCGCCGCGAGATCGCGATCGAGGCGGGGCTGCCCCCCTATGTCATCTTCCACGATTCGGTGCTGCGCGACATGGCGATGGCGCGGCCCGACAGCCTGTCCCGGCTTGGCCAGATCTCGGGCGTTGGCGCGCGCAAGCTCGAAGCTTATGGTGACGCGTTCCTGCAAGTAATTCGCGAGGCGGCATGATCCGGAAGATCGACGAGACAATATCGGTAGCGCCGCAGATCGCGCCCGAGGAAGTGGCAGGCCTCGCCGCGGCGGGATTCACCGCGATCGTCAACAACCGCCCCGAGGGCGAGGAGTTCGGCCAACCGACCGGCGATGCAGTGCGCGCCGCGGCCGAGGCGGCGGGACTGTCCTACGCCGAGATCCCGGTGACTCATGCCGGCTTCTCGGCGACTCAGGTTGAGGCGATGGCGAAGGCGATCGAGGGCGCCGGAGGACCAATGCTCGCTTATTGCCGCTCGGGCACGCGCTCGTGCAACCTCTGGGCGCTCGCCGAAGCCAGCCGCGGCGGCGATCCCGCCGCGCTCACCGTCAAGGCGGCAGGCGCGGGCTACGACATTTCGGGCATCCGGCCGCTGCTCGACGCGCTCGCCGGACGCGCATGAACTGGACCCAGCTCGGCGGTTCGCTCGTCGCGGTCGTGCTGCTCGCGTGGATCGCGCGGCTGCTCAAGCTGGGCGAGAGCCGCATCGCCGATGCCGAAACCGCGAAGCGCATGGCTGAGGAGGCATTGGGCGATTTCGCCCCGCGCGCCGCTCTGGTTGGCACCAACGGCGCGGCGGCGCTGGTGCTCGGCAGAGACGGCATCGCATTGCTCAAGCGCCATGGCGCCAAGGTCGCGGTACGCCGGCTGGGCCGGCCGCTGTGGCGGCGTTCCGCGCCCGAAGGGGTGACGATCGAGACCGGCGAGCGGATGTTCGGCCCGGTGCTGTTGTACGGTGTGCTTCCCGAGGACGTCGACAGGCTGGAAGCACAACTTACAATCATGTAAGTACGCCGGCATGACGCTCGCCGATCCCGTGACGCTGGCGATTCCCGCCTTCGTGCTGCTGGTGCTGGCGGAGATGATCGTCGCGCGAATCAAGGATCGCGGCCGCTATGAGCCGCGCGATACGCTGACGTCGCTCGCGCTCGGGCTGGGCAGTACGATTGCCGGAGTGCTTTCCGCCGGGGCGGTATTCGCGCTGGCGATGTGGGTCTGGCAGTTCCGGCTCTTCGAGATCGGTTATGGCTGGTATTGGTTCGTCCTCGCCTTCGTGATCGACGACTTCGCTTATTATTTGTTCCACCGCTCGGCGCATCGCGTCCGCTGGTTCTGGGCGAGCCACGTCATCCACCATTCGAGCCAGCATTATAATCTGTCGACCGCGCTGCGGCAGACCTGGACCGGCTTCTTCAGCCTCGCCTTCCTGTTCCGCCTGCCTTTGTTCCTGATCGGCTTCCCGCCGGCGATGGTCTTCTTCGTCGCGGGGCTCAACCTGGTCTACCAGTTCTGGATCCACACCGAAGTGATCGGCCGCATGCCACGCTGGTTCGAGGCGGTGATGAACACACCCTCGCACCACCGCGTCCATCACGCGACCAATCCGCGCTATCTCGACCGCAATTACGCCGGCGTGTTCATCGTCTGGGATCGCTGGCTCGGAACCTTCGAGCCCGAGCGCGACGACGACAAGCCCCGCTACGGCATCGTCAAGGATCTGGGCAGCTTCAACATCCTGTGGGCCGCCACCCACGAGTGGATCGGCATCGCCCGCGACGTCTGGCACGCGCCCGGCTGGAAGGCGCGCGTCGCCTACATGATCCGGCCACCGGGCTGGAGCCATGACGGCAGCCGCGACACGTCGGAAATCATAAAGGCGCGGTGGCAGGCCAGCCAGGAACGGGGGCAGGAATGGAAGAAGCCGATATCGTCGTCATCGGATGCGGATCCGGCGGGAGCGCCGTCGCGGGCCGCCTGAGCGAAGGCGGCAAATACACAGTCGCGGTCCTCGAGGCAGGCGGGCGCAACACCAGCCTCAAGACGATCATGCCCGGCATGATGCCCTTCCAGACCGACAAGACCAACTGGCGCTTCGAGACGGTGCCGCAAGCCGGCCTGAACGGCCGCCGCGGCTACCAGCCGCGCGGCAAGGGTCTGGGCGGATCGAGCGCGATCAACGCGATGCTCTACATCCGCGGCCACCGTCAGGATTATGACGAGTGGCGAGATCTCGGCTGCACCGGCTGGGGCTGGGACGACGTGCTGCCGTGGTTCCGCCGCTCGGAGCATAATGTCCGGGGTTCGGACGAATTCCACGGCGACGACGGTCCGCTCTGGGTCAGCGACCAGGATTTCGCCCATCCGGGATCGCGCGCGTTCATCGAGGCGGCGTCGCGGCTGCAGATCCCGGTCAACCGCGATTTCAATGGCGCACGGCAGGACGGCGTCGGCCTCTATCAGGTGACCCAGAAAGGCGGCGAGCGCTGGACGGCGTCGCGCGCCTATCTGTCGGACGCGAAGCGGCGCGACAATCTGGAGATCGTCTGCGACGCAATGGTCGAGCGCATCCTGTTCGAGAAAGGCCGCGCCTGGGGCGTCGCGTACCGGCAAGGCGGGCAGTCGCGCGAGATCCGGGCGCGCCGCGCCGTCGTGCTCGCCGCCGGCGCTTTCCAGACTCCGCAATTGCTGATGCTGTCGGGAATCGGCCCTGGCGCGCACCTCGCCGAGATGGGCCTTTCGGTGCAGGTCGATCGCCCCGCGGTCGGCTCGGACCTCCAGGACCATATCGACTATGTCGCGGCGTTCGAGACCGAGGGCAGCTTCTTCCTCGGCCGTTCGCCGATGGGGACGCTCAAATCGCTCGGGGCGCTCGTGCAATGGCTATTCACCCGCCGCGGCGGGATGACCTCGCCTTATGCCGAGGCAGGCGGGTTCCTGCGCACCGAACTCGCCGGCGCGCGCCCCGACGTCCAGCTCCACTTTCTGATCGCGATCGTCGAGGATCATGGCCGTACCAAGCTCAAGGGGCACGGCTATAGCTGCCACACCTGCGTGCTTCGGCCCGAGAGCCGGGGCACCGTCCGGCTCCAGTCGCCCGATGTGCATTCGCCGCCGCTGATCGATCCGAACTTTCTGTCGGACCCGCGCGACATGGCGGTGCTCAAAGCCGGGGTTCGCGCGATGTACCGCATCCTCGGGACTCCGCCGCTTGCCGGCTATGCAGGCCGCGACCGTTATCCGATCGATCTCGCCAACGATGCCGCGCTCGAGCGCCTGATCCGCGCGCGCGCCGACACGGTCTATCACCCCGTCGGCACGGCACGGATGGGATCGGATGCGGATGCCGTCGTCGATCCGCGGCTCAAGGTTCGCGGAGTCGACGGTCTCTACATTGCGGACGCCTCGGTGATGCCGCGGCTGATCGGCGGCAACACCAATGCCCCGAGCATCATGATCGGTGAGCGCTGCGCGGCGTTCCTTGCGGAGGCGGGCGCGTGAGGCAGGCCGTGGATTGATAGTCGCGATTGGCCGAAAGTGGGTGGATTGCAGACCAGCAGCTTTCGGTTGTGGTCGGTGGAAACCCGCCGTCGTCAACCGTAGAACAAGCACTCGGGGATTCGCTCTCAATCGATTGGGACAACATGGCTGGCAAGTTTCTTAGGCGCGGCGCGATCATCGATACGATCAAAAGCGAAGAGAAGATGAACAGCCTGCAGGCGCGTAGCGATGGACCAAAATACCATGTGGATACCGTTCCGTGCGGCTGCCCGGACGATAACTGTGGCGCGTTCCATCAAATGAGAACGGGGCGACCGCTACCATCGTCCGACGAGGCGGATGCAACTCTCTTGGCGCGCCGCCGAGAGAAACGTGCGACGGGAAGATAGCGAACCGTATGGCGCCGAAGCGCCGCGCACTCTGCATGTTCAACCATCCCAGCTTGAACAAATGGCGGCTCTTAGGATCTAGCCTGAGCTGTCTGAACGGAAGAAAATTGAGCGTTAGCGGACCAGCAGCCACACAACGGACGCAACCGCCACGAAAGGCGAGAGGAAAGCGATGATTCCGCCAAACCAGCCCCATTTTCGATAAGCTAGCTCTACGATACCTTCCCAAAATCCTTGAATGACGAACTCTGCGATCCAGCCCATCAGCACTTTCTGGGGCAGCCGCAGCATGTCTGCAACCGGGTTGTAACTTGGTGCCGCGGGGTGGCTGATTGGGGGCGTTAGCGGTCGTCGTCCCCAGCGATTAACAAACGTCAGCTTTCGGGAGATGAGTCTCGCCGGCTGAACAACCGACTTTGGGGCGTTAGCCGACGTTCCCGTTGCGGGCTCACGCCTGGCACCTCCCGGGCCGGATCCGCACTTGCAATGTAGGATTTCGCCTGCTTGGCTAACGCTGCGGGCCTCCGCGCTCCGCCGCTCTTTGACACCGTGATTGCACCATATCCGCGCGCGACGGCGCTGCCTCGATGGCTTGACTCGCGCCCGACAAAAACGCGTTTCGAGTCAACCAAGTCAACCAACCCTTTGGTTGGTTGACGCACCGCCTTCGCACCTGATCATCCGACAAGTCTTTGTGAAATAAGCCATTTCCAGGCCGAGACCCCGGTTGACCTGGTTCTGCGGGGGGATCGAAATGCCGGACCCCGAGTCAACCGCGAGTCAACTGCATCGGCCGGCGAAAAAGAGGGCCGGCGGTTCGAAAACCACCGGCCCAGTCGTCCGCAGGAGGAACCTGGTTAGGGCGCCGCGCCGTAAGAGGCGCGGCGCCCGATCTCGTCAGTAATTATAGGCGCGTTCGCCATGCTCGTTGATGTCGAGCCCTTCGAGCTCGACTTCTACGCTCGGACGAAGGCCGATGGTGTGCTTGAGCGCGAGGAACAGGATCGCCGAGACCCCGCCCGAGAGCAGCAAGGTCACGCCGACCGCCTTGGCTTGGGTCAGGACCTGCGCGGCCATGTTGAACTCGCCCGCAGCGACCGGGATGACCGTGAAGTTGAGCACGCCCTGGCCGCCCAGATCGGGCGAGGCGAGGATGCCGGTGCCGATCGCACCGATGATCCCGCCGACGCAGTGGATGCCGAACACGTCGAGCGTGTCGTCATACTTGAACTTGTTCTTCACGGTGGTGACGAAGAAGAAGCACACGAGCGAGGCCACTGCGCCGAGGACGATCGCGGTCATCGGATGGATCAGGCCGGCGGCCGGTGTGATCGCGACGAGGCCCGCCACGACACCCGAGGCCGCGCCGAGAAGCGACGGCTTCTTGTGGATGATCTGCTCGATGATCGCCCACATCGCGCCCGCCGCGGCGGTGGCGGTCATCGTATTGATGAAGGCGAGTGCGGCGAACTTGTTGGCTTCGAGGTTGGAGCCGGCGTTGAAGCCGAACCAGCCCACCCACAGCAGAGCCGCGCCGATCATCGTCATGGTCAGCGAGTGCGGCGGCATCGGGTCGGTCTTGTAGCCGGTGCGCTTGCCGATCACGAGGCAGCCGACGAGGCCGGCGATACCCGCATTGATGTGGACGACGGTGCCGCCGGCAAAGTCGAGCGCGCCCATGTTCCACAGATAGCCGGCGTCGGAGGGGTTGGCGGCCAGGAAGTCCGGGCCCGCCCAATACCACACCATGTGCGCCATCGGGAAATAGACCAGGGTCAGCCAGGCGACGACAAAGATGATCAGCGGAGTGAACTTCACCCGCTCGGCGAACGCACCCACGATCAGCGCGGGGGTGATCATCGCGAAGGTCATCTGGAAGACGATGAACACCGTCTCCGGCAGATAGACGCCGTTCGAGAAGGTCGCCGCGAAGGTGTTCGCGTCGACGCCCTTGAGCAGCACCTTGGAGAAACCTCCCACGAAGCTGTTGAGGCTGCCGCCGTTGGTGAACGCCATCGAATAGCCCCAGGCGCACCAGACGATGCCTGCGACGCAGACGATGGTCAGCACCTGCATCAGCACCGACAGCATGTTCTTGGTGCGGACGAGGCCGCCATAGAAGAGCGCGAGGCCCGGCACCGACATCATCAGCACGAACGCCGTCGAAACGAGCATCCACGCGACGTCGCCCTTGTTGACCATCGCGTCGGTCGGCACGACCGTCGCCGCGGCGTCCTGCGCCCATGCGGGTGCTGCCGCGAACAGGGCGAGCCCCGCCCCCGCGGCCAGTTTCATTCCTGTCTTCATCTGGACCCCCTTCATCACAGCGCCGTCTCGTCGGTCTCGCCCGTGCGGATGCGCACCGCCTGGCCGAGATCGAGGACGAAAATCTTGCCGTCGCCGATCGCGCCGGTGCTGGCCGCGGCCTGGATCGCCTCGACCGCGCGGTCGACGATGTCGGTGCCGCAGGCGATCTCGAGCTTGATCTTGGGCACCATGTTGGTGCTGTACTCGGCGCCGCGATAGATCTCGGTCTGGCCCTTCTGGCGACCGAAACCCTTGACCTCGGTGACGGTCATGCCGGCGATCCCCACTTGCGTGAGCGCCTCGCGTACCTCGTCGAGCTTGAACGGTTTTATGATGGCGATGATGAGCTTCATGTCGCCCCCTCTTGGCGGTTAACCCCGGGGGACGCTCAGCAAGTGCCGTGCCAGCCGCCAATTCCGCGTATTTTCGCCGCGTCGCAGCGCAATCCTTTCTCGTAGGCGGGCAAATTTCGTGCAGACCCGATAGGCTGCCCG
This sequence comes from Sphingomonas psychrotolerans, assembly GCF_002796605.1. Lineage (NCBI taxonomy): Bacteria > Pseudomonadati > Pseudomonadota > Alphaproteobacteria > Sphingomonadales > Sphingomonadaceae > Sphingomonas > Sphingomonas psychrotolerans. The sequence continues at coordinate 3,537,421 of NZ_CP024923.1, read as the reverse complement.
ATAATTAGGCACGCTTCCCCCTACCCGCGGCTGCAGGCCGGTCAACACAGCCATTTATGCTGCGCCAGCGCCGCATGCCGGTCGGCCTCGAGCGGTCCCTGCTCGATCGCGCGCAGATTGGCCTCGAGATGCATGCGCTGGTGCATGCCCACCGCCACCGTCGAGACGGCAGGGTGCGACAGGCAGAAGCGTAGCGCCATGTCGGTCACCGAGCGATCGGGCGGGGCCACCAGCCCCTCCAGCTGCCGCACTCGCTCCGCCGTCTCGCAGCGATGTTCGTCGAAGAAATAGCCGCTGCGCCAATCGCCATCCGGGAAGGCGGGTGTCCGAGCGAAAGCCGGCGTGATCGCACCATAATAAAGCGGGGATCGTACGACGACCCCGACATTGTGCTTCTCGCACAGGGGCAGCAACGCCGCGGCGGCTCCCTGATCGAAGATATTGTACATCAGCTGCACCGCGTCGATCAGGCCGCTGGCGACGGCCTCCAGCGCCGCGTCCAGGTCATGATCGAACAGCGAAACCCCGAAGCCGGCGATCTTCCCTTCGTCCCGGAGCCGAACGAGCGTCTCGAGCCAGTCGCCCTCGTGCAGCCATTCGGGGCACCAGGCGGGCAATTGCACCAGCGCCAGCCGCTCGATCCCGAGCCTGCCCAGCAGTGCTTCGGCCTCGGCACGCAAATGGCTGCCGGGATAGGCCTGCCACGCCGGCACATGCGGCGACGGCAAGTCGAAAGGAACGCGCGACGTCGCCGTGGCGCAGACATGCACGGCGCGGATCCCGCCCGTTCCAGCGAGGAGTCCGGCAGCTTCCCGGTCGCCCGCGCAGATGGTCACGGTGTTGACGCCGAGGTCGAAAGCCGAAGCAATGGCGGCGGCGGTGTCGCCCGGGTCCCCCGCCGACACGCCGATGGCCAGTTCCGACAGATCGAGGCCGGCGCGCCCGAGCTTGCGAAAGCGCATCAGCACGGATCCGCGGCGGCAGTGATCACGATCTGCAGTCCGGGCACGTGCCGATTGGCCCAGGAAGAACGATGCCAGGCCCCCGACTGCCCCGGCGTCTGCACGCGGTGGATACTGGCGGCGCCCGGCGTCACTTCGCGCTCGGATTCCGGGTCGCGCACAAACCGGAAGCGCCCCGAAACCATCGCCGCGAGCTGGACCGGGCGATGCGCCCACAACGCCTCGACCGGCACGCCGGTTCGCAGGACACGGGTGTCGAGCGCACACAACAGCGGATATTCGCGCTGCATATAAGCGCGGTAAATCTCGGGGTGGATATTGTCCGCCGGCGTCACGTGCATGCCCGCCGGGCGCCCTATCGGCCATACCAGCCGGAAGGCGACCGCTTCATTGACCCGATCGACGTGCCACACCAGATCTCCCGGCGCGAAATAGGTGCGGATCGACACCGAAGCGCGGGCATTCACCAGGCCGCTGGTTAAATCGGCTAATGCCGCAATGTCCTGTGCGAGCAGCGCACGCTCATGGACGAAGGCGCCGACGCCGAGCAGCCGATCGGAAACCAGCGCGAGCGCGGCATCGGGCTCGAGACGATTGAAGTCGAGCTTGAACCCGGGCCGCGCGAGCAGCGCACGCACCAGTGCATGGTACGGCAATTCATCGAGCGGCGGTCGCGGGAGTTCCACCGCACCATGCGTGGAGCGATCGAGCAGTTTGCGGACGACGAGTGCGCCCTCGTCAAGCCCAGCGCGCGCAATCCTGCCCGCCACATCCTGTCCCTGCGCAATCTTCATCGCGGCAATCTAGCATCAAATCCGGGGCCGTCCTGCGCAGACGGCCCCGGCTGCGATCAGTTGCCGAACTGGATGCGCACGCCGCCGAGAATGCGGCGACCGCCATAGTTCATCCGCATGACCCGCGGCGTGCCGTCGGCGAACGGCAGATACTCGCCGGTCGAGATCGTCTGCACCTGCCGGGTCATGTTGCGGCCCTCTGCATAGACCTGGAAGTTGCGCGTGATGTTGTACGAGATTTTGGCGTCGATGAAGGTCGAGCCGTCGGCGAACCGCGCCACGCCGGGATTGTAACCGGGCGCAACGAGCCGAACGTTGGTCCACTGCTCGCCGGGATAGTTGATGTCGGTGGAGTTGCCCCCGCACGGAGTCACGCACATGAAACGTGAGCTGCGCTTCTGATAAGCGACGCGGATGTTGAGCTTGCCGTCATCATACCAGAGCGAGGCATTGGTGTAATATTTGGACTCGTCGGGCGGCAGCATCACATCGCCGGTCAGCGGATCTTGCTGGCCCGAAGTCACCACAGAGCTGAGGATCGAGAAATTGGCATCCGCGCCAGTATATTTGAGGAACCACGGCAGGAAGGTGAACGCGGTCTTGCCCGAGAACTCCCAGATGGAACGCTTGTAGCCGGGGCCATTGGCCCAGGTGGGAACCTGGAACTCGATATCGGCAAGTGCGGTGCCTGTGATCGGATCGACCTGGGTGCTGTCCGCGAACGGGCGCTCGAGGACGGTAACTGCGATCGGGTTACCGACCTTGACGTCGAGCTTGCCATAGGTTGCCGAGAACATCGTATCTGCGTTCGGATACCATTCGAGGCTGGCATTGTAGTTCCACGCCTTGAACGGCGAGAGCGCCGGGTTGCCGACGCGGCCGCTGCAGCCATAATCGTCATCGTCCGCGGTGAGGTCGACGCGCTGGTCGATCGAGCAGGTGCCGCCGGGGATCAGATTGTTGATGTTCGGCGCCGCGACCGTCTTGGCGCTGTAGAGGCGGAGAACGACCTTCTCGTTGAAGGCCCAGAAGTTGAGGTTGACGCTGGGCAGCCAATCGGTCGTGCTGCTCTTGAAGGCGGTGTTCTGGCTATAGGTATAGACGGTGATGCCGCCCGCGTTGTTGGGATCGCCCGGGTTGAAGGTTCCGGTCGTCCGGATCGTCGAGATCGTCTGCAGGCCGGACGATTTGACGCTCCTGAAAACGCCGCGGAGGCCGACATTGCCGTTGAACAGCAGCCCGAGCGGCAGACGCTGCTCGAAATCGACCATGCCATAGATGTTCTTGATCGTCTCGTTCGCGCGGGTGATCGGCTGATCGTAGGTCTGGCCGTCACTGCCGACGCACTGCTTCATGCAATCGAAGTTCATGAACTTCGACGCGCCGAGCGCGGCGAACAGCTCGTCGGTGCGGATGCCTTGCCACGCCGGCGGCAAATTGCCGCGGTTCGGCACATCGCCGAAATATTCGGAATCGCTGTCCTCGAGCGTCTTGGTGAAGAGGTCGATCAGTTCCTGCCGGGTGAGCGTGTCGACGCCCGAACGGTTGTTCAAGGGATTGGTGCTGGGCACGAAGCCGTAGTTGCACGAGAGCCCTCCGAGCGCCGATGACCCCGCCGTCGGTTCGCACGCGCGCAGCGTGCCGCGGACCTGCGCGACCGGCACGACGACCGCGGGAACATAGCCTGCCTGCCCGAAGATGCCCCGCTGCGGGCTCGCCGTATAGCCGCCGCCGCCCCAGCGCTTGATATCGTTGTCGCGGTACATCGCGCCGACCTTGAAACGCGTGATGAACGGCAGCATGTCCTCGGTGCGATAGGTGAGATCGAGCTTGGCGATCTTCTCGGTCGATTCGCCGATGCGCGGCGAATAGGAGACGCTGAAACCCGGCGTGGTCAGCGGCATCTGCGAGACGAGATAGGCGGGCGTCGCCGGCCCGGTGGGGCTTGCCGCCACGGCGTTCTGGCCAGTGCAGGTAGCCGGGTTGCTGCCCCCGGAAACGCATGCGGCGGGGCGCACCTGCGCGAAGTTCGCGGGGTTGGACTCATCGTAATTGGCGGGCAGTTCGATGTCCCACAGCCCGTTGGGCTGCAACGCCAGCGTCGCGTCGCCATAAGCATAGGTGCGCGAGGTGCGCATGTCGCCGCGAGTCGTCTCCGCGGTGGTGAGCCCCGCCATCGCTTCGACGTCGAGGCGATCCCCGTGATATTCGGCGCCGACCTGCGCATATTTGGTCTTGGTGTCGATCCGGTTCTCGATCTGGTCGATGTTCACCGAATTGTTGGTCAGCGTCATCCCGGTGACGTTGTGATCCGCGTCGACCACGACGCTGCCCGGTATCACGTTGAGCACATTGCCCAGCACGGTGTTGCTGCTGACATTGTTGATCCCATAAGCCGGGTCGAACAGATGATAGCCGGCCGGCGCGTTGAGCGAGACGGTGCGGGTGCGCGGATTGGTGGGCGCGGTGGAAATGTCGAAGGTGCCGTTGAGGTTCTGGTTGAACAGAGTCACCGGATTGCGGCTACGATTCTGGTCGTGCACCTTGCGGTTGGCGATCGTGCCCTTGGCGAAGATCGTCAGATTGTCGGTCAGCCGATAATCGAGGCGCCCGTCGAACGAATAGCGTTCGTCGGTCTGGGTGTTCATGAAGTTGCGGATCAGCGACGGCGTATAGTCATTCCACTGGTTGAGGCAGGTCTGCTGCTCGAGAATGCGCTGGTTGCGCGCATTCGTGCTGGCGCTGGTTGCCAGATGCGGGAAGAGCTGGAGGCACTGCGCCTTGCTGGTGGCACCGGCCGAGAGCGTGACCAGTTCGCGCGGCGTCAGCGAGGTGCCGTCGGGAGCGGTGCTGTTGGCGAAGGCGACGTCGGCCGCGTCGGTACCCACGGTCGCGGGATTGAATGCGAAGGTCTTTTCGGCGGACTGGTCGAAATCGAACAGGCGCGAATAGCCGCGATTGTTGCTCGTCGTCGTTTCGAAACCGTGACCGTTGTTCTGGATCTTCGAATAATTGCCGCTGACGATCACGCCGAGCCGGTCGCCGAACAGCTTGGTGGCGGCGACGCCGTTGAAGTCGGGAGTCCAGTCGCGCCCGAGCGAATTCTGCTGCGCGCCTGCGCGGAGCGAGATGTAAGGCTTGCTAAAATCGAGCCCGGTGCGCGTCTTGATCGAGATGCTACCGCCGAGCGACCCCTCGGTCTGGTCGGCGGTCGAGCCCTTGACCACGTCGACGCTCTTGATCAGCTCGGCAGGCAGTTCGCGCAGATCGGCGCCGCGGCTGCTGCCGCCGTCGATCGCCAGCGAATTGGTGGCCTGGACGCCGATGCCGTCCAACTCGACGCGGGTCAGATCGGGGCCATTGCCGCGCACCGCGACGCTGTCGCCCTCGCCGAACTCATTGCGGCTGAGCGCCACACCCGGGATTCGCGAGATCGCTTCGTTGACGTTGCGATCAGGGAAGGAGCCGATGTCGTCGGCGACGATCGAGTCGGTCGCGGTGCGGGCGTTCTTCTTGCGTCCGATCGCCGATTGCTGGCTGGCGCGCGATCCGACGACGATGATCGTCTCGGATTGGGCGTTGGCATCGTCCACCTCGGGAGCGGTTTGCTCGCCCGCCTCGGGTGCAGCCTGCTCGCCAGACCCGGGCACGGTCTGTGCCGCTGCCTCATTTCCACAGGCGAGCAGCAGCCCCAATACCATCCACGAGGCAGTCGCCCCGATCCGGACGCGCGACGTCGATCCAATATGCATGTTTTCCCCTCTCCACCGTGTTGCGCACGCACTCGCCCGCAGCGGGTCCAGGATTTCCCTGTTGTCCCCCGCGACGGACACCCGAGAGATTGGGCTTTCCCAATTCTCTCACAATATGAGACAACTATTCAGCTTATAGAATTATCAGCTTTTTTGACCCACGCAACCCATTTGTCAGACCAAGCGGTAACGAGGTGATTCGTGAGAATGCTCGCCCTTAGGCGCTGCGCTGCGGCCAACCCGGCGGCTTGAGCATATCTGTCTGTGGCGGCCGTCTCGCTGAGGGCCTCAGCGATTCGCCTCCGTCGCGCATTGGTAAGGCCAATATTCCTCGCGTGCCGGAATGGCTTGACCATTTTTAGCCCATATCTCATAAGCTGGTGCCAAATGGTGGAATGCCCGTCATCGTGGATGACGCCCGAGTGAGGTTTCCTTGAGAGAAGGTCTGATCCGGCTTGCGGCCGCGCTGGCAGTGCCCGGGGGGGCCAGCCCCGCGATTGCGCATGACGCGTCCACTGCGGTGGCTTCCCCGCGCACCACGTGGAACCTCAACCCGGGCTGGCGCATGGCTGTCGGCGAACAAGCGGGCGCCGAGCAGAACGACTATGACGACCGCGCATGGCGCGCCGTGACATTGCCCCACGCCTTCAACGAGAAGGAAGCCTTCGCCCGCGACATCAAGAAGCTGTCGACGGGCATCATCTGGTATCGCAAGCGCATCGTCTTGCCGGCGCGGCAGGAAAGCGGACGGGCGTTCCTCGAATTCGAGGGGGTGCGGCAGGCCGCCGAAATCTGGGTCAACGGCCAGTGGGTTGCCTTGTCCGAGAACGGCGTGAGCGCGTTTGGAGCGGATATCAGCCCGGCACTCAAGCCCGGCGCGAATCTGATAGCGGTGCGCGTCGACAATGACTGGAAATACAAGGAACGCGCGACCGGCAGCGGCTTCCAGTGGAACAACGACAATTTCAACGTCAATTACGGCGGCATCACTCGCAACGTGCGGCTGCATCTTACCGGGCCGGTCTATCAGACCCTGCCGCTCCAGCCCGGGCTGGGCACCAGTGGCCAATACGTCTGGGCGGACGGTTTCGATCTCGCACGTCGCGCCGCGACGATCCATGCCGAGACCGAGGTTCGCAACGCCGGCGCGGTGCCGCGGCGGATCGGCTATCGCGTCGAGATCCGCGACCGCAACGCCCGCCTGGTCGCGCGACTCGACGGCGGCGAGGCGACGCTGGCTCCCGGCGAGACCCGGACGCTCGCCGTGGCGGACCGAGTGGCGGGGCTCCATTTCTGGAGCTGGGGTTATGGCTATCTCTACACGGTGACCACTAGTCTCACCGAGAATGGTCGGCCGATCGACAGCGTCGATACCCGCACCGGCTTCCGCCAGACGCAGTTCGCCGAGGGTATGGTGACGCTCAACGGCCGCGTGATCCAGATGCATGGCTATGCGCAGCGGACGTCGAACGAATGGCCCGCGCTGGGCGTGTCGATCCCGCCCTGGCTGAGCGACTTCTCGAATGCCCTGATGGTGGAGAGCGGCGGCAACCTGGTGCGCTGGATGCACATCGCGCCCTCGAAGCAGGACGTGGAATCCGCCGATCGGGCCGGGCTGATCCAGGCGATGCCGGCGGGCGACGCCGAGAGCGACGTCACCGGCCGGCGCTGGGAGCAGCGTAAGGAAGCGATGCAGGCGGCGATCGTCTATAACCGCAACAATCCGTCGATCCTGTTCTACGAAGGCGGCAACGAGAATATCAGCGAGGCGCACATGGCCGAACTGAAGGCAATCCGCGATCGCTTCGACCCGCATGGCGGCCGCGCGATCGGATCGCGCGAGATGCTCGACAGCAGGCAAGCCGAATACGGCGGCGAGATGCTCTACATCAACAAGAGCGGCACCAAGCCCGTATGGGCGATGGAATATTCGCGCGACGAAGGCGCGCGGCTCTATCAGGACGAGCTGACTCCGCCGTTTCACAAGGATTCGCCCGACTATAACCGCAACCAGGACAGCCATGCGATCGAGGACGTCAAGCGCTGGTGGGACTATTATCGGGTGCGGCCGGGCACGGGGAAGCGAGTCAGCTCGGGCGGCGTCAACATCATCTTCTCGGATTCGAATACGCATTATCGCGGCGACAATAATTACCGCCGCTCGGGCGAAGTCGACGCGATGCGGCTGCCCAAGGCCGGGTTCTTCGCGCACAAGGTGATGTGGAGCGACTGGGTCGACAGCGTCACTCCGGCGACGCACATCATCGGCCATTGGAACTATGCCCCCGGTGCGCGCAAGGACATGACCGTGGTCTCGAACGGCGAAAGCGTCGAGCTGTTCGTCAACGGAAAATCGCTCGGCAAAGGCGTGCGGAGCAGCGGCTTTCTGTTCGGCTGGAAGCAAGTCGCCTGGGCACCGGGGACGCTGCGCGCAGTGGCAACGTACGCCGATGGGCGAACATCCGAACATCGCCTCGAAACCGTCGGGCCGGCGACAGCGCTGCGACTGACCCCGCATGTCTCGCCGCGTGGGTTCGTGATGGACGGCGCCGACGTCGCGCTGGTCGATGTTGAGGTGGTCGACGCGAAAGGACGGCGAGTGCCGACCGCCGGTGATCTGGTGCAGTTCACGCTCGATGGGCCGGCCGAATGGCGCGGCGGCATCGCGCAGGGAGACTCCTCGGGCCGGCAACGGTCGGATGTCGCCGCCGGGCCGGCCGAGCCTGTCAAGCCCGCCGGCGCCGACCAAACCACATATTATGCCGGCACCGCGCGCGAAGAAGACAATTACGTCCTCTCCCGCAAGCTGCCGGTCGAAGCCGGGGTCAACCGCGTGCTGCTGCGCGCCCGAACGCAGGACGGCCGCGTGCGGGTCACGGCAACCGCTGCGGGGCTCAAGCCTGCCCTGTTGACGATCCCGACGATACGCGTACGCCCCGCAGCCGGCGGGCTTTCAGCGGACTTCCCTGAAGATCATCAGCCCGGGCTGCTGACGCGTGGCCCGACACCCTCGGGTCCGTCGTTCACGCCGAGCCGCACGACGCTGATGCCGGCATCGATCGCAGCCGGCTCGAATGTTAACGAGGCGCAGCGCAGCGCCGACGACAACGAGCTCTCGCGCTGGACCAGCGATGGCCGGCCCGAATCGGCGTGGATCGAATATCATTTCGGTACGCAGGCGACGCTGAGCGAGATCGACCTCAAGCTCGTCGGCTGGCGCTCGCGCAGCTATTCGCTGCGCATCACACTCGACGGACGAATATTGTGGGAAGGCGCCACCGAACGTCAGCTCGGCTATGCCCATCTGGCGTTCGCCCCTGCCACCGGCCGGGTGCTGCGGATTACCCAGATGGCGCCGGTCGAGGACCGCGACGCTTTCGGCAAGGTGGTCGAGCTCGACACGTCGCGCAAGGCGGGGGATACCGGCGCCGACGCGGTGCCGCCGGGCTGGCGGCTCGGGATCGTCGAGGCCGATTTTCACGGTCCCGTCGCCGGTCGTTAATCCGGCCGCTCGAGCAGCCCCCGCGCCACGTCGACATCCTCGTCGTCGACCATCACCCGCACCGGGATGAGCAGCCAACTGCCGTCGGCGATGCTCGCGCCTGCATCGAAGACGAAGCTCATGATGCCTTCGCTCTCGAGCCGGGTCTGGACGATATAGGCTTCCTGCCGATCGAAGCGGCCGAGTTCCACCAGCGCCATCACGCGTCTCCGATAAAATGTGCTGCCGCCGCGCGCGCCGCGGCTGCTTCGGCGCAAAGCCATTCGCGAAACAGCCCGATCTTGCGGCTGTGCCGGCGCGCGATCGGGTAAGCGAGCCAGAAGGACCGCCCCGCCGACACCACCCGGTCGTGCGCGGGGACCAGCCGACCGGCATCAATCTCCGCCCGGAACAGGATCGGCGAGGCGATCACCACGCCGTGCCCGGCCAGCGCCGCCGCGACGTCGAGATATTCGGTGGCGAGGCTGGTGCCGAAGCGCGAGGGCGGCGGACCCTGCTCCCAGCCCAATGCCCGATACCATTGCCCCCACCAATCGGGCCGGCCGAGCAGCGGCACTGCCAGCGGGGTGCGCGGATCCTCGATTCCCGCCGTCGCGGGCTTCAGCTCGGGCGCGCACAGCGGCATGAAGACGCTGGGGAACAGCTCGATCGTGCGCAAGCCCGGCCAGCCGCCATCGCCGTTGCGGATGGCCAGATCGAAGCGCCCCGCGGCGAGATCCTCGGCGATGTCCGAAACGTCGAGCTGGACCTGGATGTCGGGATGCAGCGCGCGAAAGCGGCCGAGCCGCGGCGTCAGCCAGCTGGTGCCGAAGGTCGGCAAGGCAGTCAGCGACAGCCGGTTTCCATCGATCTCCGCCGCGCGCGCAAAGCTGGCGCGCAGTCCCGCGAACGCTTTCTCCGCCTCGGCCGCAATCAGCGCGCCCGCCTCGCTCAGTTCAACCCGGTGCGGGTGTCGACAGAATAAAGTGACGCCCAATTGCGCCTCCAGCTGGCGAACATGATAGCTGACCGATGCCGAGGACGTGCCGAGCTCGGTGCCGGCCCGGGTGAAGCTGCCGTGCCGCGCCGCCGCCTCGAAGGCGCGGATGGCGGCGAGCGACGGGAGCGGCCGGTCGAGCATAAGTATGACTTACCCTCCTGCCTAAAGCTTCGCATAGCCAAAAGCATCCGCGCACGATCTTCTCGGCCTGCACGAGCGACGAGGTGGGCAGATGCAAATGCAGGTTTCGCGACGCGAGCTGATCGCCGGGATCGCCGCCGGGGCGCTCGTGCCTTCGGGACCGGCACTCGCCCTGGATGCCCGTGCGACCCGCGAGCACGACTGGGACTGGCTGGTGGGCAATTGGGACGTATGGCACCGCCGGCTCAAGGAGCGGCTGGCGGGCAACAACGAGTGGCAGGAATTCACCGGCAAGAGCGCATTGTGGCTGGCGCTCGACGGCCTCGCCACGATCGACGACAACATCGTCGACATCCCCACCGGCACCTATCGTGGACTGACCGTCCGCGCCTGGGACCCGAAAAGCGCCCGATGGGCGATCTGGTGGGTGGACGGGCGCTACCCGACCGTGATCGACCCGCCGGTGCGCGGCGGCTTCGCCGGCGACACCGGCATCTTCGCCGGGCCCGATGTCTTCAAAGGCACCCCGGTCACCGTGCGATTCCGCTGGCTCGATATTCACAGCGCGCGGCCGCATTGGGAACAGGCGATGTCGACCGACGGCGGCAAGAGCTGGGAAATCAACTGGGAGAATTTCTTCACCCGGATCGCTCCTGTCGCGACGCCGCTGCCGATGACCGCGGATCGCCCGCGCGACTTCGATTTCCTCCATGGCAGCTGGTCGGTCCGGCATCGCCGCCTCCGCCGGCGGCTCGCCGGCAGCGGCGATTGGGAAATCTTCACCGGCACTTTGGTTAACCGCCCGATACTCGGCGGCTGCGGCAATATCGGTGGCAACCGCTTCGACCGGCCGGGCGGAGCGCACAACGGAATCGGGCTGCGCACGTTCGATCCCAAGACCGGCGATTGGCTGAGCTGGTGGCTCGACGGCCGCGGCCCGACGCACTTCGCCGCACCAGTGCGCGGCCGCTTCGAGGGCGGCGTCGGCACCTTCGAGGGCGATGACCTGCTCGACACCCGGCCGGTAAGGACCCGGACCCGCTGGTCGGCGATCACCGCGCACAGCGCGCGCTGGGAGCAGGCGATGTCCGGCGACGGCGGGGCAAGTTGGGAGACCAACTGGATCAGCGAGTTCATGCGCCGCTCATGATCCCTCGTCTGCTGACCTTGCTCGCCGCGTTCGCCCCCGGCGGCGTTCCGCTGCAGGTCGAGATCGTCGGCACAGCCGAGCCATTCGCGCCCGGTATCGCCTCGGCCGCGCATTCCGAGATCCGGCTGACGCTCAGCCCCGATGGCAAGTCGGCCTTGTGGTTCAGTCGCGAACGTCCGGGCGGGTCCGGCGGCTACGACATCTGGATTTCGCGCCGCACCGAGGGCGGGTGGCAGCCACCCTCGCCTGTGTCGTTCAACAGCCCCGGGCGCGACTTCGATCCTGCATTCTCGGCCGACGGACGAGTCGTCTATTTCTGCTCGGATCGCGCAGGAGGGTCGGGCGGCGACGACATCTATCGCGTGCCGGTCACCGCCGGTGCCTTCGGCCTCGCCGTCAATCTGGGACCGGCCGTCAACAGCCCCGGCGATGAGTTTGCGCCGATGCCGGCGCCGGACGGACGCACCTTGCTCTTCTCGAGTGACCGCGGCGGCGGGGCGGGCGGGCACGACCTGTTTACTGCGCGCCGCAGCCGCTCGGGCTTCGCCGCGGCCGGGCGGCTGCCCGGCGCCGTCAACAGCGCGGCGAACGAGTTCGACGCCACCTTCCTGCGCGACGGCACGACGATCATATTTGCCCGCGCGACGGACTTCCGCAAAGACCGGGTCGAACTATTCCACGCCGCACCCGGCCGTCATGGCTATGACGCGGGGACCCGGCTCCCGGCAGCGGTCAACAACGACCAGGACAGTTATGGCGCGATGCTCGACTGGTCGGACCGCAACTGGCTGACCTTCTCCGCGCAACGCGGAAAGGACGGCGATATGGATCTCTATCGCATTCGCTATCGCATCGCGGCCAAAGCTTCGGGTAGGTGACATGGGCAAGATCGTCGTGCCGGGCCTGTTATGGTTCTCTGCGATCGGCTGCGGGCTGATCGCGGGGCTTTATTTCGCCTTCTCGACCTTCATACTGCAGGCGCTCAACCAGCTGGGCCCGGCCCCTGCGGCGCAGGCGATGAACGCGATCAACGCCCGGATTCTGCAGTCCTTATTCATGCCGCTCTTCCTCGGCACGACTCTCGCGGGTCTGGCTCTCGCAGTGATCGGCGCGGTCAATCGAGACGAGGCTGGCGCGACCGCGATGCTCTCTGGCGGTGCGATCTATGCGATCGGCATGTTCGGCGTGACGATGGCGTTCAACGTACCGCTCAACAACGCACTCACCCGGGAGGCCGCGGCGCTATGGCCGCACTATCTCAGGCGCTGGGCATTGTGGAACCATGTGCGCATGCTGGCCTCGGCGATCGCCAGCGCATTGTTCATTCTGGCGATCGCGGCGCGCTAGACTTGCCGAGTATCCGCGCGATCGGAATGCCGACGAGCAATATGTGGATCGCGAGCGGGATCAGGATTCCTCCAAGCCCGGCCGAGGCGCCTCCGGCGCCGGCAAAGCGCAGCGGCAGCACGATCCAGTACATCACCAGATAGAGCAGCATGCCATAGCCGATGCCATAAACCAGCCATCGCTCGCGCAGCCACGGCAGCCGGGGTGCGAGCGCGGCGAAGACCCCGGCCATCACCGCCGTGATCGCGAAATGCACCGCGAGCCCGGCCGCGGCGCCGAGCCAGTCGTTCGCGCGCGGCCATGCGCCGAACGGCCCCGAGGCGACCCCTTGCAGCATCGCCATCACCGATTTGCCGCCAAGCAAGGTGAGGAGGATCGCAGATGCGATATCGAGTGTGCCAGCGACCAAAGTCGCAATGGCGATCGGCTTTCCCTGCATACCCCTCCTGCTTTTCGCAGGTATTGTGCGCCTGCGGGCAAGGGCGCACCAGACGTTTTGTCCAGGGGCGCCAGCATTGAACATCTGCTACCCGCGCCCATCTTGGACGCATCTGGTGGAGGGTCTCTGACAGCCTCACCGATCGGCGGACCTGTGTGCCGCAGCCACGAGACGGATCGACATGACCTCGCCCGCGCTTACGGAAGACGATCTCAACCGGGTCGTCGAAGCCTTCTACGCCAGCGTTCGCACCGACGAGATGTTGGGGCCGATCTTCAACGGCGCGATCCACGACTGGCCCGGCCATCTCGCGACGTTGCAGGCCTTCTGGTCCTCGGTGATGCTCACCTCCGGGCGTTACAAGGGTCAGCCGATGGTGGCGCACACCCGGCATGCCGCCGAGATAAGTCCCGCCATGTTCGAACGTTGGCTGGTACTGTGGCGCGAAACCACCGACGCGCTTCTACCGGCCGATGCCGCCGCTGCGATGCAAGAAAGGGCCGCGCGGATCGCCGAGAGCCTGATGCTCGGTATCGACTTCTATCGAAATCGCACGCTGGGCGTCCGGAGCTAGCAACGACACGGCGCCGGGATCACCCGGCGCCGTGCCTTGCGGTTCAGAAGCGGAACCGCGCGTCGACCACTGCGCGATCGTCGCGATACAGCGCGCGACCGATCCGGCTTTCGAGCCCGGCACCGAACTCGACCGGGCCGTTGACGAGGCGGAAGCCACCGCGGACCTCGCCATAGGCCACATCGCCGTTCATCAGCGGGAGCAGCATCGCCGCATCGGGCGCCGCGGCGAAGCGTACCAGCATCGACCCGCGGTCCCCAGCCAGTGTGCGGACATAGTCCGCCGTCATCTGTGGAACGAAGGTCCAGCTGCCCATCTTCGCCGATCCGGCGAACTGGACGCCGGCACGACCGTCGAAGGTCGAGGCGCTCATCCGGTCGACCTGCAGCGCCAGTTCGCCGCCGCCTTCGCGGAACGGCGTATAGGCGAAGGCCGAATAGCCGAACGACACACGTGGCGTGACGGTCAGCTTCTGCCCCACGACCACGTTGACGCCTGCCTCGGCACGCGCGGCATAGCGGCTGATATTGGCACTCCCGGCCAACCGATACGCCAGATCGCCCGTGCTTGCCTCGCGGCGCAGTCCCGTGCGGGTCTGCTCGGCCATCCCCAGCCCGGCGAGATAGGCGCCGCCGCCGAGCCGGTGCGAGCCATAGACCGCGATCTGCGAGACGCGGGTATCTGCCTCGTCGCTGTCGACGCCAGGACGGCTGGTGCCCTCCGAGAAGCCGACCGCGGTGCCGAAGGTGGTGTAGTCCGCAACTTCCATCTCGAGACCCATGCCGACGTACCAGCTTTGCTGGCCGTTGGTCTGGCCGCGCACGCCATAGCCCGAGCTCCCGTTGGTGAAGCCGCCCGAGATGAAGCCCGAGACCTTCTCGGGCAAATTGCCGATGCTGGTCGTTCCCGGCAGCAGCGAGCGCACCGTGCTGGAACGCGCAGCGGTTTCACCCCGGTCGATGCTGGTCAGCCCGGCGAGCGCGTCAGGCGTGCCGACGATGCTGAGCTTGCCGGCCATCTGGCCAGTGCCGAGCATCGAGAGACGATCCGTCACTGCGCTGAGCATCACCATGGACTGGCGTTCCTGGAGCGCCCGCGATTCACCCATGATCGCGGGATTGAGCCCACGCAGCGTCGACGCCATCTGGTCGGGCGCCATCAGGTCGACCGAACCGAAGAGGTTGTACAAACTGTTGTAATGCTTGCCGCGCAACGAATCGAGGGCGCTGGCGAAGGTACCCGCGACCCCGCTGTTCCTGCCCAGAAACGCCGCCATCGAGCCGGCCTGGAGCGTCACCGTCACCGAGTTGGTGGCGTAGGTCACCTGCGGCTGGAGCAAACCGAGGCTGCTGCTCGTCACGTTCGCGAAGGTGCCGTTGACGCCGCCGGTCGCAGTGAGGAACACGAAGCTCTGGCCGTCGCGCGGCGTCGTCGACATCAGCCCGCGCGTGAACGCCACGGTGCCGCCGAGCGCCGCGATGCCCGTATTCAGCGTGTCGCCTTGAACGACCAGCCTGTCCCATAGCGACTGGCCGAGATCGATCGCAAGCGTCGCCCCCGACGAGAGGATCAGATCGCCCTTCACCGTGAACGTGCCGGCGACCGGGCCGCCGGGGCTGACCGTGGCTGCACCGACGGTCAGATAGGTCGGATCGATTGTGCCCGTGCCGGTAAGCGTGCCAGTTGCGATCAGCGCCTCGCGCGAGCGCAGCAGGCCGTCGATGTTGCTCCAGCCCGACCATTGGGTAAAGTCGGTGAGAACGTTGAGCTGACCGGTATTGCGGACATCGAACAGGTGCGATCCGCTCACCGTCAGCCGGTCGATCGTGCGGTTGGTGCCAAGGCTGGTGAGGCCCGCCGCCGAAAGCGCCACATCGTAATAGCGCGCCTTCACGCCGGTCGTCGGATTGGCGACGACGTTGTTGGGAACGAAGTTGGTCGTGCCCGGTCCGCCGACGATGTAGATCGGCGTGCCGCTGCCGGTGGGGAAAGGCGTCGCCTCTGGATCGTCGGCGAGGTCGGTACAGTCGTCGAGGAAACAGACCGAGCCGAACTTGACCGTGCTGCCGCTCACCCCCAGCGCGGGCGTGTCGGGCAGGCTGTTGACCAGCTGACCATTGACGGTGATTGCGTAGTTGGGGTCCATGTCCTGGATCCAGTGGTTGGCATCATCCCAATCCGCGGCGCCTGCTTTGGCACTGGCATAGACGTAGCTGTTGTTGGCGACGATCGCGTCCCAGAACAGGAACAAAGGCTGATAGAAGCTATGCGTGCCGTAGGTCGAGAATGGCTGGCCGGCGAAAAAGCGCGAGCCGCCCGAGAGCACGCCGATCACCACCGGCTTGTTGAACGCCTGATCGGCGATTAGCGGTCCGCCCGAGTCGCCTCCTGCGGTGGTACCTTCGCGAGGCAACGCGCCTCCGTCGAAGACGTCGAAATCATAACGGCCGGCGGCGGGGTTGTACGCCGCCTGCCCCGCCGGGCTGTCGAAATCGAGCATGTAGAGGCTCTGCGGGTTGGAGGCCGGCGCGGGGCCGAACAACCAGTCGTCGCGGTCGTCGAGCGAGCCGAGCACCGAGACCATGTTCTCCGCAACGCGGCGGCGGAAATCGATGCCTGTCGCGCCGGTCGCGCTGGTGCCCCGGCTGCCATAGCCGGTGATGACTGCATGGGTCTCCTCGGTCAGTGGCGAGAACAGCATCGTCCAGGTGGGGATGCCGGTCGCCGGCGCATCGAGCGTCGCCAGCGCGACGTCACCCTCGAGGAAGCTGTTGGCGCTGGGCGTGGTTGAGCGCGGATCGTACCAGACCTGCTCGACATTGTAGAGCGCGTTGGTGGTGTTGGTGGCATAGTTGCCGGCACCGAGCCATTGCTGGATCGCGGGCAGATTGTTCATCTTGAAGCCGACGCTGATCCCGGTGCCGCCGCTCGCCTTGCCATAGCTGTTGGCGGCCGCGTCGTTCACGCAATGCGCCGCGAAGATCACCGTGCGGGGGTTGATCAGCGTGCCCGTGCACAGTCCGACCGAACCACCGCCGGCATCCACCGTCACTTGCCCCACGCCGGTGATGTCGACAGGATCGAGGACCCCGGTCGGCGGCAGCGTGTTGGGGTTGAGATCGTTGCGGATCACGATCCCCGGCGTGTTCTCGACCCCGGTGGGCCGTCCATCCTGCGCATAAGCTTGCGTAGCCAGCGTGATCGCGCCGAGCGCAGCCGTCCCTTGCAGCACGCGCCGAAGCGCCGTGCGAGCCGGTGTCGAAGCCATAGTCATTAACTCCCCTGTTGGGGACGACTGCCCTCGGCGCGAGCCGCCGTCGCCCCCAAATCGGGACCGACGAAACCCAAGCGGGATTCGACAATCCCGGCGACTCGCAACTCCCACGTTAACAGCGATATTTTACCTTGAAAGCGCTTTTGTAATTTTCGTTCCTCTCGGATGTTTCATTCCGATATTCTGCGCGCATGCGCAGCAATTGCAGGCCTTGCTTCGCTGGAGGAGTTTCATCTTGCCGCGGCGCGGCCGACGCATCGCGCGATCTGCCGACGGTCTTTATGTGTCGCGGAAATGAAGCTAGAGAGCGGCACCGGTCGCCACGTCGTTGGTCCCGGCCGCCACATGTCAGCAGCCAGGAGCCGATGGCCACCGCCCAGCCCAAGCCGCAGCCCGATACCAGGCCCAAGCGCGTCCGCCGCCGCCCGCCGCGGCCGCGTTCGCTGCGGCTGCACGGCACGGTGGCGCGCGAGCTCGGCATCCGTATCGTCTCGGGGGTGCTCAAGCCCGGCGAGATTCTTGAGGGCGAGATCGCCGCGAGCAGCCAGTTCAACGTCTCGCGCACTGCCTATCGCGAGGCGATCCGCATCCTCGCCGCCAAGGGGCTGGTCAATTCGCGGCCCAAGATCGGCACCCAGGTCTCGCCCCGGAAGGAATGGCACCTTCTCGATCCCGACGTGCTTGGCTGGATCTTCGTCGGCGAGCCTGACGAGGGACTGATCGCCAATTTGTTCGAGCTGCGCCGAATCGTCGAGCCCGATGCCGCCCGCCTCGCCGCCGCACGCCGCACACCCGAGCAGCTCGCGCGGATGAAGGCGGGGCTGGACGGCGTCGCGCAACATGGCTTCGCCACCGAGATCGGCCGGCGCCGCGACGAGGAATTCCACTCGGCACTGCTCGAGGCCTCGGCCAACGACTTCATCATCTCGCTGACCAGCGGCGTCGCCGCGGCGATCGCGATCACCACGGCCTTCAAGCAGCACCGGCTTCCCGCACCGCACGACGCGCTGCCGGTCCACCTCGCGGTATATGCGGCGATCGAGGCGCAGGATGCGCAAGGCGCACACGACGCGATGGCGCGGCTGGTCGAGCGTGGGCTGACCGACACGATGGAGGCGCGCGATCCGAGCTCCGAGCGGGGGCGGGTCGCAGTTTGCTGCTAAGCTCGGGTTGAACCACGGCGTCGGCGTGCTTAAATCCTTCCGTATACATTGTTACCGCTAACTTCATTTAGTCACATCGGAGAGTTCGCATGCCGCTGACCGGGGAATTGTTTGTCGCATCGAAGCGCGTGCGCAGGGACGGACCAGGCTTCCGGGCGGTCGCGGCCGCGACCGGGGCGGAGATCGAGCCGAGCTTCAGCATCGCCACCACCGACGACGTCGAGACCGCCGCCGCCGCCGCCGAGGCCGCCTTTCCGATCTATGCCAATTTACCGCGCGAGGAGCGCGCCAAATTCCTAGAGGCGATCGCCGAAGAAATCGAGGCGCTCGGCGACGAGCTGGTCGAGCGCGCGATGCAGGAAAGCGGCCTGCCCCAGGCACGACTGACTGGCGAACGCGGGCGCACCGCGGGCCAGCTCCGGTTGTTCGCGAAGGAGCTGCGGCTCGGCGACTATCTGCGCGCCCGCATCGATCACGCCATCCCCGACCGCGCGCCGGCGCCCAAACCCGACCTGCGCCTGCGCATGGTGCCACTCGGCCCGGTGACGGTGTTCGGGGCGAGCAACTTCCCGCTCGCTTTCTCGGTCGCCGGCGGCGACACCGCAGCGGCGCTGGCCGCAGGGTGCCCGGTCATCGTCAAGGGTCACTCGGCGCATCCCGGCACCTCCGAGCTCGTCGCCGGCGCGATCACGCGGGCGGCTGAAAAGACCGGGATGCCCCAAGGCGTGTTCTCGCTGATCAACGGCGCGGGCAATTCGGTCGGGTCGGCTCTGGTCACCGATCCGCGGATCAAGGCGGTCGGCTTCACCGGCTCGCGCGGCGGCGGCACGGCGCTGATGAAGCTCGCGCAGAACCGCCCGGTGCCGATCCCCGTCTATGCCGAAATGAGCAGCATCAACCCGGTCTTCCTGCTGCCGGGCGCGCTCACTGCCAAGGCGGAGGCACTGGGCACGGGCTTCATCGCCTCGCTGACCATGGGCGCGGGCCAGTTCTGCACCAATCCCGGCCTCGTGCTCGCGCTCGAAGGCCCCGATCTCGATCGCTTCGTGACTGCGGCATCGGACGCGATGTGCGGCGCGCCCTCGCAGGTGATGCTCACCCCCGGCATCCACAAGGCCTATACCAGCGGCGTGGCACGCTGGGCCTCGGCGCCCGCGCTCAAGCTGCTCGCCGAAGGGCAGGAACCCAGCGGACCAACCTCTGGCCGCGGCGCGCTGTTCACGATGACAGGCGCCGACTTCATCGCCGATCCCAGCCATGCCGAGGAAGTGTTCGGCGCGGCATCCTTGCTGGTGCGCTGCGCGAGCATCGAAGAGCTGATCGAGGTAGTGAAACTGCTCGAAGGCCAGCTCACCGCGACGTTGCACCTCGCCGAGGACGACACCGCGCTGGCACAGCAGTTGCTGCCGGTGCTCGAACGGCTCGCGGGCCGCATCCTAGCCAATGGCTGGCCGACCGGCGTCGAAGTGACCGACGCACAGGTCCATGGTGGACCCTTCCCGTCGACTTCGGACGGCCGCAGCACTTCGGTGGGCACCTTGGCGATCGAGCGCTTCCTGCGCCCGGTAGCCTATCAGGATCTGCCCGCGGCGCTGCTCCCCGCCGAGCTGCGCGACGGTGAGGCCGGCATCCCGCGCCGCGTCGACGGCAAGCCGACGCTCTGACGTTCAGCCCGCCGGCGCGACGTTGGACCCATCCATCGTTGCGCCGTCGGTCGGACGTATTAGCCTGCGCTCCTCAATCGCGAGGAGATCAGCCCATGCGTAGCTTGTTGTTGCTTGCCGAACTTGTGATCGCCGTTCCGGCCGCGGCGCAGGAAAAGGACGAGGCAGGCGCCCGCGCTGCGGTAAACCATTATCTCGCCGGCCACGCCACCGGCAGCGCCGACGAATTTCGCGCGGCCTTTTATCCCAAGGCGATGCTCTACTGGAACAAGGACGGCGCTTTCGCCGAACGGACCAGTGCCGATTATATCGCCGGCGCTCCTGGCAAACCTGCGGCGGACGAGGCCCGGCGCCGCCGCACGATCGAGAGCCTCGACGTTACCGGCAACGCCGCGATGGCCAAGGTGGTCCTCGATTATCCCAACGTGCGCTTCACCGACTATCTGTCGCTAGTGAAAGCCGAGGGTGAATGGCATATCGTCAACAAGATCTTCAACGTGGAGCGTAAGACGCGGTAGGCGCCGGGTCAGGAATTCCGTACCCCTCCGCGGTGCCCTGCAATCTACTCAAACGCCCCCGCCAGGTCCTCCGCCGTCCGGAACCGGAACGCCATATCGTGGCGATATTCCTCCCCCGGATCGAGCCGTGCCGAAGGAAAGTTCGGCTTGTTCGGGGTGTCGGGGAATTTCTGCGGCTCGAGACATAGTCCGCCGCGCGCCGGATAAATGCCGCCGCCGGTCCCCGGTGCGCCGTTCGCGATATGGTTGGCGGTGTAGAGCTGCACGCCCGGCTCGGTCGAATGCACGTCCATCACCCGGCCGGAGGCGGGATCGAACAAGGTCGCGATCCGCCGGATCGTACCCGCGGCGCCAACCAGTACGAAATTATGGTCATAGCCGTGGCCGAGCGCGAGTTGGGGGTCGGCGGCCTCAATATCGCGACCCACCGGCTTGGGGATGCGGAAGTCGAACGGCGTTCCCTCCACCGACTTGTATTCGCCGGTCGGGATCAGCCCAGCGCCGACCGGGGTGATCTGGCTCGCCGGGATCTGCAACAGGTGATCGAGGATCGTCGTGCCGCTGCTCTCGCCGGCGAGATTGAAATACGCATGGTTGGTCAGATTGACCACCGTCACGCGGTCAGCGGTGGCGCGGAAACCGATCGATAGTCCGTCCGGCTCGATCGCATAGCGGACCCGGACGTGAAGATTGCCCGGAAAGCCATTGTGGAGATGCGGACTCAGCAGCGCGAAGGTCACCGAATGCGCGTCGCGCGCCTCGATTGTCCAATCCTGCAGATCGAAGCCGCCCGGCCCCGAATGCAAGTTGTTCGCCCCATTGTTCGCCGGCAGCCGATATTCGACGCCGTCGAGGGTGAAGCGCGCGCCGCCGATCCGGTTGGCGTAGCGCCCGGCGGTGGCGCCATAGAAACGCGCACGCGCGCGATACTCTTCGAGGTCGCGATAGCCGAGCACGACATTGGCGCGGCGGCCATCGCGTCCGGGCACCTGGAGCCGGCGCAGCGTCGCGCCGAGCGTCAGCAGCTCGGCGCGATGGTCGCCGCGGGCGATCGTCACCGTCTCGATCGTCGCGCTTTTGCTCACGGTTTGGCACCTGGGCAGACCGAGTTGTTGGGATCGGAGACGATCCGCACATCGGCGATGCTCAACCCGAACGGACCGCTCGCCTCGATCACCAGCGGCACGAGGACCTTGGCAAGATCGACGCCGTTCTGCTGATAGCATTTGAGGAAGACCTTTGCGTTGCGCCACGTTCCCGTCTGGCCGGTGAACAGGCTGGTCGCGTCGATGCTGCCCTTGTTGGTGCCGCCTTCCATCGACAGCCGCACCTTGCCCGCCGGCGCGCGGTCGACCCGGTAGCTGATCTGGAGCGACAGATCGCCGTTCGCCTCGCGGCTCAAGTCGAGATCGCCGCCGCCGATCCGCAGCGTCGCCGGGCCGCTGGGCCAGACGAGCTGCTGCGCGCCTTCCTGCGTCTGCGGACCATCGACCGTCGTCCGCGTAATGCGGCTGTCGGTCGCGAACGAGAACGGCGCGGGCGTCACCCCCTTCGCGAAATAGGTGCTGGTATTGCCGAGCGACGGGTCGATGCCAGCCTCCTCGCTGAGTGCCGGCACCGCGCCGCCTTTGGCATAGGTCAGGCCATAGCCGAGGGGAAACAGCGGGTCGTAGCCCGGCTTGCCCTTGTTGAGCGTGAACTGCCCCGCAGTCTTCGGCCAGCTGAACGACAGACGCCCCTTGAAGTCGGTGCGCGGCTTGCCGGCGGCGTCGCCGACCAGCACATCGGCGACGCCGCCGCCTTCGCTGCCCGGGAGCCACGCCGCGACGAAGGCGTCGGAGGCGTTGATCTCGGGATTGGTCCACAGCGGGCGGCCCGAGAGGAATACCGACACCACCGGCACCCCGGCGTTCTTGAGCTTCTTGAGCAGCCCCAGCGCCTGCTTGTCGCCGGGCTGGAACTCGAGCGTGCGGACGTCGCCGCGCATCTCGGCATAAGGCTGCTCGCCGAACACCACGATCGCGACATCGGGCTGTGCCGTGAAAGTGCCGTCGGGCGAGAGCGTCGCGGTGCCGCCCGCGGCCTCGACTGCCTTCTTCACCCCGGCGAAGATCGTCTCGCCATTGGGGAACAGCTCGTTGCCGTTGCCGTCGCCCTGCCAGCTCAAAGTCCAGCCGCCGGTCTGCATTCCCATCGAGTCGGCGCCCGGGCCGGTGACGAGCACCTTCGCGCTCGCCTTGACCGGCAGCACGCCATTGTTCTTGAGCAGGACGAGCGATTTGGCCGCGGCCTCGCGCGCAATGGCGCGATGCTCGGGACTGCCGAGCACCCCGGCCTTGCCTTCGAGCGGGCGGGCGGGATCGAACAGCCCGAGCTTGACCTTGACGCGCAGGATGCGGCGCACCGCATCGTCGACGCGCGCCATCGGGATCGTGCCGGCCTTGACGTGCTTCACCGTCGAATCGAACAGGCCCTTCCAGCTGTCGGGCGCCATCGCCATGTCGAGCCCGGCGTTGAAGGTCGCGGCGCAGTCGGTCGGGGTGCAGCCCGGGATCTGGCCGTGGCCGTTCCAGTCGCCGACGACGAAGCCCTGAAAGCCCATCCGGCCCTTGAGCACATCGGTGAGCAGCGACTTGTTGCCGTGCATCTTCACGCCGTTCCAGCTGTTGTACGACGCCATCACGGTGAGCGCTCCGGCCTCGACCGCGTTTGGATAGCCGGCGCTATGGATCGCGATCAGCTCGTCCTCGCTGACCCGGGTATCGCCCTGATCGACGCCGTTGAAGGTGCCGCCGTCGCCGAGGAAATGCTTGGCCGATGCGGCGACCTTGCCCTTCTGGATGCGGCCGGTGGTGGTCGGTTCGCCCTGCAGTCCGCGGACCATCTCGCCGGCAAAAGAGCGGACGATCGCCGGATCCTCCGAATAGCCTTCATAGCTGCGCCCCCAGCGATCGTCCTGCGGCACCGCGAGCGTCGGCCCGAACGCCCAGTCGGGGCCCGTGGCGGCGGTCTCGGCGGCGGTCGCTTCGCCGAGCCGGCGGATCAGCGCAGGATCGTTCGCCGCGCCGAGCCCGATATTGTGCGGGAAGATCACCGCGCCGATGACGTTGTTGTTGCCGTGGACGGCATCGACCCCGAAGATCAGCGGAATGGTGACGCTGCCCGGATGCGGCTCCATCGCGACGGCGCGGAAGGCGCGCGCGGTGGCGACCCAATCGGCCTGCGGCGCGCGGTCATTGCCCGATAGCGGCGGCGAATTGCCGCCTGCGAGGATCGAGCCGAGCGGATATTTCCGGAGATCCTCGGGCTTCACGCTGGCGATGTCGCCCTGGATCATCTGCCCGACCTTCTGCTCGAGCGTCATCTTCGCCAGCAGATCGGAGACGCGCTTCTCGGTGGCGGTGTCGATCAGCCCTTCGCTCGCGGCCTTGGGCCATTTGGCGGGGTCGGCGACGGTGGGTCCGCCAGACAGCGTTGTCGGCGCCTGCTGCGCCAAAACCGGCGCGGACCAGAATATCGTGGTGGCAAGCAACAGCTTCGTTCCGGACCGCATCTCATCTCCTCCGTCTTGTTCTTTGTGTTAGCGATAACGCAAATTCAGCGCCTGAGTCCACTTGCCAGCCATTTCGCGGCTTCGTCGGGGCTTTTCTTGTCGGCATCGCGATCGACCAGGTAGTTGGCCTCGCGCATTTTTTCGACCGGAATCGCGCCGATCAGCGGGCGGAGCGCCGCCTGAAACCGCGCGTCGCCGGCACGCTTGGGGGCGAGCAGCAGGATCGCGTCATAGCCGGGGATCGCGCCCTTGGGATCCTGCAGGATGGTGAGGCGATCGGCAGCGATGCGCCCATCCGAGGAGAAAGCCGGAATCACATCGGCCTCGCCGCTCGCCAGTGCGCGGTACATGAAGGTCGGCTGATAGGGCCGTGCCGACTTGAAGCTCAGGCCATAGGCACGGCGCACCGCGGCCCATTCGGGGCGCTCGAGGAACTCGATATCGGTGGCGAAATCGAGGTCCCGGGCTTGCAGCGCGAGATCGCTCAGGCTGGTTATCCCGCGCCGTTTCGCGTCGTCGCCGCGCATCGCGAAGGCATAGGCATTCTCGAACCCCAGCGATCCGAGCAAGGTCACCCCGTGCGTCGCCTTCGCCCATTTGGCGACACCCGCGACGATCGCCGCGCGCGGCGGAACGTCGGCGCGTTGCATCTGGTTGGTCCAGATCGTCCCCGAATAATCGACATAGATATCGATATCGCCCGTCGTGAGCGCGCCGAAAGCGACCGCCGAGCCGAGGCCCTCGCGGTACCGCACCTGGTACCCTGCGGCCTCGAGCCGATGGCCGATCAGTCGAGCGAGGATATATTGCTCGGAGAAGCCCTTGGCGCCCACCGTCACCGTGCCCCGTGCCGCCGGCCATGCCGGTGCCAGCGCCACCATTGCGGCAATCGCGAGCGTGGCGAGACTGGCCCAGGTCAGCCCGCGCTTGCGCCGGGCGATGCCGCGCTCGGCGAGTCCGAGCAAAGCGTCGACTGCGAGTGCCAGCACTGCCGCAGCGACGCAGCCGGCCAGTACCAGCGTCCAGTTCTGCGTCTGCAAGCCCGCAAAGATCAGGTCCCCGAGGCTCGGCTGGCCGACCGTGGTCGACAGCGTCGCCGCGCCGATCGTCCAAACTGCGGCGGTGCGGATGCCCGCCATCAGCACCGGGGCCACCAAAGGCGCCTCGACCAGCCACAATTTCTGGTTTCGGGTCATCCCCATGCCGTCGGCCGCCTCGATCACCGCGGGATCGATATTGGCCAGCCCGGTGACACCGTTCCGAAGGATAGGCAGCAGCGCATAGAGCGACAAAGCGAGCAGCGAGGGCAGGAAGCCGAGCGCCGGGATGCCACCGCCGACCAGTGCCGAGAGCCACAACAGGATCGGGTAGAACAATGCGAGCAGCGCGAGGCTCGGAATGGTCTGGACGAGGCTGGCGAAGCCGAGCGCGACTCGCGCCACCGACCGGTTGCGCGACGACAGCACTGCCAGCGGCAGGCTGACGACCAACCCGAGCAGCAGCGCTGAAAAGGCCAGCAGCAGATGCTGCGCGAGCAATTCGGGAACGCGGGAGAAGGCTTGGCTCATCTTGATCCTCCCCCGGAGGGGGAGGGGGACCAGCGAAGCTGGTGAAGGGGTAATAGCCGCAGGCAACGCGGCGGCTTGTGGAGACTACCCCTCCACCGCTTCGCGCTCCCCCTCCCCCTCCGGGGGAGGAATTGGAACAGCCCCCTCACGTCTCCAGCTCCGCCAGCCGGTGCGCCTGTTCGCGCGGCACTGCGATCAGTGCGTCGGCCGCGGGGCCCGCCCTGCCCGACAGCAATTCGCGCGGCGTGCCGTCCGCGACGATCCGACCCGCCGCCATTACCAGCACGCGATCGGCGAGGAGCAGTGCCTCGACCATGTCGTGGGTGACGAGGATCGTGGTGAGCGCCATCCGGTCGTGCAGCGCGCGTATCGCCTTGCCGAGTCCGTCCCGGGTCACCGGGTCGAGCGCGCCGAACGGCTCGTCCATCAGCAGCAGCCCGGGCCGGCAGGCGAGCGCGCGCGCCACGCCGACGCGCTGGCGCTGGCCACCCGACAGCGCATCGGGTGTGCGCTCCGCCAGTTCCGGCGCGAGTTCGACCAATGCGAGCAGCTCCGCCACCCGTGCGGCCGTGTCGCGCTCGCCCGCCAGCCGCAGCCCGATCGCGACGTTCTGCGCCACGCTCATATGCCGGAAGAGCCCGATATTCTGGAAGACATAGCCGATCCGCCGACGCAGCAGGTGGGCCGGCTCCGCGCTTACCGGCATGCCGCCGATCCGCACTTCGCCCGCGCTCGGTTCGATCAGCCGGTTGACTGTCTTGAGCAAGGTCGACTTGCCCGATCCGGAGGCGCCGACCAGCGCCACGAAACTGCCGCCGGCGATCTCCAGCGACACGTCGTCGACGGCCTTCACTCCGCCCGCATAGACCTTGCTGACATTTTTGTAGGTAACGCTGCGCGTTTGCTCTGGCATCGGCGACTTTTGTGCGGGATGAAGTTCAAAAGGTCAAAACAGGGGGGCAGGATGGCAGGCGAGAAGGCGATCTTCATCACCGGCGGGGCGTCGGGAATCGGCCAGGCAGTCGCGAAGCTGTTCGCCGCGCGCGGATGGCGAGTCGGACTCGCCGACATCAACACCGCCGGGCTCGCGGCGACCCGGGCTATGCTTCCCGCCGGCATGGCGACCACCCACGTTGTGGACGTGCGCGACCGCGGCCAATGGCGCGAGGCACTGGCGGCGTTCACCGAAGCCAGCGGCGGGCGGCTCGACGTGCTGTTCAACAACGCCGGGATCGCCGTCGGCGGAGCGCTCGCCGGGGCGACCGACGACGAGATCGATCGCATCGTCGGGATCAATCTGGTCGGGGTGATCAACGGCGCGCGCGCGGCCTATCCCATGCTGAAGGCGACCCCGGGCTCGGCACTGGTCAACACCGCGTCCGCCGCCGCGATCTACGGATCGAGCGGGCTCGGCCTTTATGCTGCGGTCAAGTTTGGGGTCCGTGGGCTTTCGGAAGCGCTCGACGCCGAATGGGCCGCCGACGGGATCAAGGTGCGGGTGGTGATGCCGAGCTTCATCGACACGCCTTTGCTCGATTCGAACGTCTCGGGCACCAACCACACCGCGCGCGATTCGGTGCGCGCCGCAGGGCTCGAGTTCACGCCGGTCGATCAGGTTGCCGAGGAGATCTGGAACGGCATCCAGCGCGACAAGGTCCATATCATCATCGGCAAGACCGCGCGCCGCCTCGCCTTCGCGGCACGCTGGATGCCGGGGGCGCTGCGCAAGCAAATGCGGCGCGGCGCGATTCGCTAGAGCAACGCGTCAATCGCCTGCGCCATCACGATGTCGCGCTGGGAAAGGCCACCGGCGTCGTGGGTGGTGAGCAAGATTTCCACCCGGTTCCACACGTTCGACCATTCGGGATGGTGGTCGGCCTTCTCGGCGATCAGCGCGACACGCGCCATGAAACCAAACGCCTCGTTGAAATCCTTGAAGGTGACGCGCCGCGTGATCGCGTCGCGGGCTTCGTCCCAATTCCAGTCCGGGATCGCAGCAAGCGACTCGCGCCTGTGCCCCTCGGTCAGCCGTGCCACCATGATCGCCTCCTTGCCCCGCCTCCGCCCCTCCGCCTATGGGTTCGCGGATGAGCGGGCAAGCGGCTTCCCACGCGCCGGACGCAGCAAGGATCGAGGCGCTGGCCCGCGAGGCGCTGGCGCGTATCCCGTCGCCCTTTGCCGAGCACCTCGCCGACGTGGTGCTGATCGTCGAGGAATTCGCCGACGACGAGACGCTCGATGTAATGGGGATCGAGGACCCGTTCGAACTGACCGGCCTCTATCACGGCCGCCCGATCGGCGAGAAATCCGCCTTCGACTCCGGAGCCTTGCCCGATCGCATCCACCTTTATCGTCGCGCGATTCTCGACGAATGGAGTGATACGGGGGTGAGCCTTGAGGCGCTGGTCAGCCATATCGTGGTGCACGAGGTCGGGCATCATTTCGGGTTGTCCGACGACGACATGCACGCGCTGGAAGACGCCGCCGGGTGAGCGCCGGCCTCGCCTTCGCCGACGTTGCATGCGTTCGCGGCGGACGATTGCTGTTCGAAGGGCTGCGCTTCGCGCTGGGACCCGGCGACGCGGCATTGGTCACCGGACCCAACGGTACCGGCAAATCGAGCCTGATCCGCATCGCCGCGGGGTTGCTCCCGGCCGCAGCGGGGCGCGTGACCGGCAAAGGAGCGCGCGCCTTGCTCGCCGAGACCGCGGCGCTCGATCCCGAACTAGCGCTCGCCGCGGCTTTGCGCTTCTGGGCGCGTATCGACGGGCGCGCCATGGCGGTCGAAGCGGCGCTTGCTGCAGTCGACCTCGAACAACTCGCGCAGGTGCCGGTGCGGCTGCTGTCGACCGGGCAGCGCCGACGCGCCGCCTTTGCCCGAATTCTGGCGAGCGGCGCACCGGTCTGGCTGCTCGACGAACCCGCCAACGGACTCGATACGCAATCGGCGCAAGTTCTGGAGCAGCTGATCGCCGATCATCGAGGCTGCGGCGGGATCGCGTTGGTGGCGACGCATTTGCCGATCGCGCTGCCGCACGCGCAGGAAGTGCGGCTGTGAGCCCCTTCACCGCCATCGTCTGGCGCGAGTTGCGGCGGGCGTGGAGCAGCGGCGGGCTGCTGATGCCGATCGCCTTCTTCCTGCTCGTCGCGATCCTGTTTCCCTTCGCGATCGGCCCCGACGGCAAATTGCTGGCGCGGGTGGGCGGCGGGGTGATCTGGGCGGCGGCGTTGCTCGCGGCATTGCTCCCCGTCGAACGACTGGTGACCCCCGACGTCGAAAGCGGGGTGCTCGATCAGTTCGCTGCGCGTGGGCTTTCCGATGCGGGAGTGGCCGCCGCGAAGATGGTCGGTCACTGGCTTGGCTTCGCGCCGGCATTGCTCGCCGCGACAATGATCGCCGCGGCACTTCTGCACTTGCCTGCCCCCGCGTTGTTGCCGCTGCTCGCGGGCCTCGCGATCGGAACGCCGGGGCTGGCCGCGCTCGGAATCGCCACTGCGGCTCTGGTCGCGGGCCTGCGCGGCGCGGGCGCCCTGGCGGGACTGGTGATGCTCCCGTTTGCAGTGCCGCTGCTGATCTTCGGCGCGGGCACAGGCAGCGACCAGCCCGGCGCCTTCAAGCTGCTCGCCGCGGTGAGTCTGCTATTGGTAGCGGGCTGCCCGTTCGTCGCCGGCGCGGCGATCCGGATGGGCCGGAGCTAACGGCTCCAGCGCGCGAAGATCGCGGTCGGCAGCTCGAGCCCACGCGCTTCCTCGCGCACGGTCAGCTCGCCGGCTTCGACCTTGCCGCCAAGATCGGCGAAATGCTGGCGGACCAGCTCGCCGATCGCCAGCGCCGACATGCGCACTGCGTAGACCGTCAGGAACAAAAAGCGCGACTCGGCATCGAGCAGCTTGCGGGTATCGGCGATCAGCGCGGGCAGCCCTTCCTCGAGCTTCCACACCTCGCCGTTTGGCCCCCTCCCCCATTTGGGCGGATCCAGGATGATCCCGTCATAGCGCCGGCCGCGGCGTACCTCGCGGGCGACGAATTTGCCCGCGTCGTCGATCATCCAGCGGATCGGCAAATCCTCCATCCCGGAGAGCGCGGCATTGGCCTTGCCCTCGGCGACCGATTTCTTCGACGCGTCGACATGCGTCATCCGCGCGCCCTTGGCCGCCAGCGCCAGCGTACCGACGCCCGTATAGCCGAACAGGTTCATGCATTCGGCCTCGGGCTTGTCGGCGATCTGCCCCCGCATCCAGCGCCACACCGGCGCCATATCGGGGAAGAAGCCGAGATGGCGGAATGGCGTGGTCTGGGCAGTGAAGCGGACTTCTTCCCAAGCGAGCGGCCAGCCTTCGCGCGGGGTCGGCTGATGAAACATCCAACGGCCGCCGCCCTCCTCGTCCGATCCGGGAAGGAACTCGCCATGCGCATCCCAATCGGCGGCGGGCGCCCACATCGCCTGCGGCTCGGGCCGGATGAAACGGTATTTGCCGTAGCGCTCGAGTTTGCGGCCGTGGCCAGAGTCGATCAGCCCGTAATCGGCCCAAGGCTCGCCGGTGAGAGTGATGAGATCCATGCCGCCCATTATCGAGGCTGCGGCCAATTGTCAGGCCTTGGGCGTTGCGCGCTCGGCGATATAGGCAGTCACCGCCTCGAAGGTGGCGGGAAGCACGTCGTAGCGCTCCTGACGCTCGTGCAAGTCGCCCACGCGTGCCGGCACCGAAGGGCGCAAACCGGTAGCGCGCTCGACTGCGTCGGCGAACTTGGCAGGATGCGCAGTGGCGAGCGTCACCATGGGCACGTCCGCCGGCAGCCCGGCGCGACGTGCGGCGGCAAGGCCGATCGCGCTGTGCGGATCGAGCACCTGCCCCGCTTCGGCATGAGCCCAGCGCATCGCTTCGCTCATCGCATCCGAATCGATTCGATCGCTGACGAACAGCCCGGCCGCGCCTTCGCGCTGGGCATTGGTCAGCCGCATCGCCCGGGCCGCCTCGAAGCCGCGCATCTGATCGGCAATGGACCCGCCGGCGAGATCGGCAAGCAGCCGCTCGAAATTCGAGCTGACCTGGATGTCCATCGACGGAGCCGCAGTGGGCGTTACCGTTCCGGTCGAGTAATCGCCCGAGGAAAGCGCGCGGTGAAGGATGTCGTTGACGTTAGTCGCGACGATCAGCTTCGCTACCGGCAACCCCATCTTCGCCGCGACATAGCCCGCGAACACATCGCCGAAATTGCCGGTGGGCACCGAGAAGGCGACCGCCTTCTCGGGCGCGCCGAGCCGGATCGCGGCGTAGAAATAATAGACCACCTGCGCCATCAGCCGGGCCCAGTTGATCGAATTGACCGCGGTCACCTGGAAACGCCCGGAGAAAACCGCGTCGTTGAACATCGCCTTCACCAGCGCCTGGGCATCGTCGAAGCTGCCTTCGATCGCGATGTTGTGGACGTTGGGCGCCAGCACCGTGGTCATCTGGCGGCGCTGGACCTCGGAAACCCGGCCCTTGGGGTGGAGCATGAAGATATCGACGCCGATACGTCCGGCCACTGCGTCGATCGCGGCGCTGCCGGTGTCGCCCGAAGTCGCGCCGACGATGGTGAGATGCGTCGCGCCGCCCGCTAGGAATTTCTCGAACAACAGCCCGAGCAGTTGGAGCGCGACGTCCTTGAACGCGAGCGTGGGTCCATGGAACAATTCGAGCAACCAATGCTGGTGATCGAGCTGGACCAGCGGGGTAACCGCGGCGTGCGAGAAGCGCCCATAGGCCTGGGTGCACAGATCGCGTAGTTCGTCCTCGGACAGGTCCGGGCCGACGAACGGCAGCATCACCCGGACGGCGGTCTCGACATAGGATAGGCCGGCGAGCCCGGCGATCTCGTCGCGGGTGAGGCTCGGCCAGATCTCGGGGACGTAGAGCCCGCCATCGCTCGCCAGTCCGGCGAGCGTGACGTCGCGAAAGCCGAGCAGGGGCGCGGCGCCTCGGGTGCTTTGGTAGCGCATGGCGGCGGGGTTAGCGGCGCACAGGCCCGGTCACAAGATAGGCTATGTTTACCCGTGTCGTCACCTTGGCGAAGGCCGTGGTCTCAAGCGGCGCGCTCGCAGCTCGAGAGCCGGGCCTTCGTCGGGACGACGGCTATGGCGCCTTGCGCCCCCGCCAGCGCAGCGCGAGAATGTAGATCACACTCGCCACCGCCGCGAACAGGAACCATTGCACGCCGTACGCCAGATGGTTGTTAGGCACCGACGACAGGTCGGGCGCAGCGTTGGGGACGAGCCCTGGCGCAGGCGTATCCGCCACCAGCAGCAGCCGCTTCGGCGCGCGATCGAACAGCGACGCCAGCATCGAACGGCCGTCGGGCGCATGGCTGATCGTCCCGCGCACCGCGCCGCCCTTCCACACCGGCTTCGCCATCGGATCGCGGGTTGTGCCGAGCTGGACCAGCATCCCCGGACCTTCGCCTCCGCCGGTGCGGCATTCGACGATGAAGCGGAAGCCGGCGCTCCCCGCCCCGGTGAGCCTGCTTGACACCGGCTGCACACAATAGCCGCTCGCCTTGCGGAACAGCAGCCGGTCGTCGGGGAGCCGGGGGAAGGCGATCTCCGGCTTGCCTGGGTTGGCGGCGAGCTGCGCGAGCGCCGCCTCTTTCTGCGGCTTGCGGATCACCAGCTGCCACAGCCCGAGCCCGATCATCGCCGCGACGGCGAGCGCGACGACGACGGTGGGGATCAGGGGAACACGGCGGGTCATTCGTCCGAGGCGATCCGACCTTCGCGGGCGCGGTGGCGGTATTCGAGCGCGAGCAGCAAACCCTTGGCGACGCGGAGCGCCAGCACGGTGAGAAGCAGGGTCAGCGGGACCCACAGCAGGACGTGGATCAGCAGCCCGGGTTCGAAAGAAAATTCCACCCACAAAGCCAAAGCGGTGATCAGCGCGCCGATGCCGAGTGTGAGGAACACTACCGGACCGTCGCCGACGTTGAAAGCGCGATAGTCGAGCTCGCAGTCCGGGCAGATATCGGCGAAGGCCACGAAGTTGCGGAACAACGTCTTCGCGCCGCAACGCGGGCAGCAGCCATATAGTCCGGAATGAATGGGGGGAGGCAGCTTTGGGCCACCTCCCCCCGACAATTCAGGCTGTTCGGGCACGTCAGCCGTGCACCGGCGCACCCCAGCCGCCCCAGACGTAGATCGAGGCGAAGAGGAACAGCCAGACCACGTCGACGAAGTGCCAATACCAGGCGGCGGCCTCGAAGCCGAAATGCTGCCGCGGAGTGAAGTGGCCCTTATAGACGCGCACGAGGTTGACGATCAGGAAGATCGTGCCGACCAGCACGTGGAAGCCATGGAAGCCGGTCGCCATGAAGAAGGCGCCGCCATAGCTGCTGCCATGCTCGCTCGCCGCCTTGAACGGGAACGGTGCCTCCATATACTCGACCGCCTGCAGCGCGGTGAAACTGAGGCCGAGGATCACGGTGAGCCACAGCCCCTTCTTCACCGAATCATTCTCGCCGACGCCGATCAGACCCCACAGGCCCTTCATCGCGCCGCCGCGCTGATTGTGGAGCAGGCCGTGATGCGCCCACGTCACGGTGCAGCCCGAGCAGAGCAGGATCAGCGTGTTGAGCAGCGGCAGCTGGAACGCGTCGAACACGTGCATACCCTTGGGCGGCCACGTCCCACCTACCGCCTCAACCGTCGAGGGGAAGAGCGCGAAATCGAACCATGCCCAGAACCAGCCGACGAAGAACATCACTTCGGAGGCGATGAACAGGATCATGCCGTAGCGCAGGTGGAGTTGGACGATCGGGGTGTGATCGCCGGCAT
Organism: Sphingomonas psychrotolerans; assembly: GCF_002796605.1. Taxonomy (NCBI): domain Bacteria; kingdom Pseudomonadati; phylum Pseudomonadota; class Alphaproteobacteria; order Sphingomonadales; family Sphingomonadaceae; genus Sphingomonas; species Sphingomonas psychrotolerans. Next base: position 3,504,233 of record NZ_CP024923.1, on the reverse strand, counting down.
GCGCTTCCTTGATCACGTCGGCCCACCAGCCGAAGAACGTGATCAGGATGCCCGCGACGCCGGCGAAGAACACGAGAGTCCCGCTCGAGCCAACTTCCTTGGGGTGCATCCACATGATGGCACCCGCGGCCAGCACCAGCGCGGACATCGCACCGAACAGCGGCCAGACACTCGGCGGAAGGATGTGATATTGATGGTTCTTGGCACCCGCCATCGGCTCGTCCCTGTTTCTTAGGTTTGGCGCTGCTCTAGCTTGCAGTCTTGCCGGAATCTACCGGGTAAAATGTGTAGGAGAGCGTGATCTCCTGGATGTCCTTCGCATCAGGATCCTTCTGGATCGCCGGGTCGACATAGAAGATCACCGGCATGCGGACTTCCTCCCCCGGCTGAAGCGTCTGCTGGGTGAAGCAGAAGCACTGGATCTTGGTGAAATATTTGCCCGCTGCGGCGGGGGTGACGTTGAACGTCGCCGAGCCGGTTACGGCCTTGTTCGACAGATTCTTCGCCTTGAAGAACGCCATGTCGCGTCCGCCAACGTCGATCGTGTCGGCGCGACGCTCCGGAACGAAGGTCCAGGGCAGCCTGGGGCTGACGTTGCTGTCGAACGCGACGGTGATCTTGTCGCCGGTGGTCCCCGGCGCGCGAAGCCCGCGCTGGGTGGTACCGTTGAGACCGGTGACTTCGCAGAACATCCGGTAGAGTGGCACGCTGGCGAAGCCGATCCCGGTCATCGTACAAACGCCGAGTCCGGCGAGCAGCGCGGTCCGCAAATTGCGGCTCATCCCGAATGCCCGATCTGCATCTTCACGATCGAGATCGCGAAGATGAGAATGACGAAGGCAGCAAGGAGCAGCCCCATGATCCGTGCGCGCGAACGCTGGCGGGCGCGGATCAGGTCGGTCGAATCAATATCAGTCATGCAAGCCACCTATCGGCCACCAGCGCGCCGAACATGAGGAACAGATAGAGGATCGAATATTTGAATAGCCGTTTCTCGGGGATCATTGCGTCGTTGGTCCCCGAGCTGCGGAACGCGACCATCGCGGCGAAGGCGAGGAAGATCGCGCTGAGCAGCATTGCGGACCAGCCATAGATCGCCCCCGCGAGCCCCAGCGGCCACGGCACGATCGCGGCGGCGATCATCGGCAGGGTGTAGAGCCCGATCTGGATGCGGGTCGAACGCTCGCCCGCCACCACCGGCAACATCGGCACCCCGGCATTGGCGTAATCGGTTTTCACGAACAGCGCGAGCGCCCAGAAATGCGGCGGAGTCCACAGGAAGATCAATGCGAATAACAGAACCGGCAGCAGCGCAACGTCGCCCGTCGCCGCCGCCCAGCCGATCAGCGGCGGAAAGGCGCCCGCGGCGCCGCCGATGACGATGTTCTGCGGGGTCCGCCGCTTCAGCCAGATCGTATAGACGAACACGTAGAACAGGATCGAGACGGCAAGGATCACAGTCGCGGTCAGGTTGATCGCGAAATACATCAACGCCAGGCTGAAGCCGGCGAGCCCTACGCCGAAATGCAGTGCAGACTGACGGTCCATCCGCCCGGCGGGAAGCGGGCGCTGCTGGGTCCGCTTCATCTTGGCGTCGAGATCGGCCTCGTACCATTGGTTGAGCGCGCCCGCGGCGCCCGCACCCAATGCGATGCACAGGATCGCGGTGAAGCCAAGGATCGGATGGATCGGCACGGGTGCTGCGAGCATCCCGCACAACCCGGTGAATACGACAAGCGTCATCACCCGCGGCTTGGTGAGCGCGAGGAAGTCGCGCCAGTCGGCGGGAAGGGTGATCGGGGCGGCGGTGGTGGTCATGACTCGTTGCGGCCTATAAGCCGCGGTTGCGCGAGGCGAAAGGGGCAGCGCGACGGCCAGGCCGGTGTCAACCCAGCCGTGTGCGGTTGGCCTTCACCTTGCCGCGATAGTGACGCAGAACCTTGCGCGTGTCCGCCAGCGGATCGCCGCCCAGCCGACCACTGACCAAGGCCGTTTGAAGCTCAAGCGCAGCCTGCATCTTCTCCGAGACCATCAGTCGCGCCTCTTCGGCCGCGCCGGTCCCACCCGCCGCCATCTTCATGGTGCGCAGGCCGATCACTGCGGAAGCCTCCATGCCCAGCGTCCAGGCGTCGATGCCTGCGCTGGCCCAGCCGCCATATGCCCATTTGTACATCGTCGACCCTTCCAAGAGCGCCAGGAACGAAGCCGCGCCCCGCTTTAACGAGCCAGTGTCGCGCTTGGGTCCGCAATTTCCAAACGAAAACGCCCCGGAGTTTCCCCCGGGGCGCTTGCGTCCGCCTTCCGGCAGAGGGTTTAGTGGTGCGAGCCGCCGTCGATCACCGGCAGCGTCTCGAACTGGTGGAATGGCGGCGGGCTCGACAGTGTCCATTCGAGCGTCGTCGCGCCTTCGCCCCACGGATTGGCACCCGCCTTCTTGCCCGCGAACAGCGACCAGAAGACGTTGACGAAGAAGATCAGCACGCCGGCGAACATGATCATGTAGCCATAAGTCGCGACCGTGTTCCAATGGGCATAGGCATCCGGATAGTCCGGATAGCGACGCGGCATGCCTTGGAGACCGAGGAAGTGCATCGGGAAGAACATCACGTTCACGCCGATGAAGAACACCCAGAAGTGCAGCTGGCCGAGCAGCTCGCTGTACATCTTGCCGGTGATTTTGGGGAACCAGTAATAGAAGCCTGCGAACAGCGAGAACACCGCGCCGAGCGACAGCACATAGTGGAAGTGGGCCACCACGTAATAGGTGTCCTGCATGTAATCGTCGACGCCGCCATTGGCGAGCACGACGCCGGTCACGCCCCCGACGGTGAACATGAAGATGAAGCCGATCGACCACACCATCGGGGTCTTGAAGCTCAGCGAGCCGCCCCACATCGTCGCGATCCACGAGAAAATCTTCACGCCGGTGGGCACCGCGATCACCATCGTCGCCGCGGTGAAGTACATCTTCACGGTGACCGAAAGCCCGGTGGTGAACATGTGGTGTGCCCAGACGACGAAGCCGACCAGGCCGATCGCGACCATGGCATAGGCCATGCCGAGATAGCCGAACACCGGCTTGCGGCTGAAGGTGGCGATGATCTGGCTGACGATGCCGAAGCCCGGCAGAATCATGATGTAGACTTCGGGGTGGCCGAAGAACCAGAAGAGATGCTGGTAGAGGATCGGATCGCCGCCGTACGCGGGATCGTAGAACGCTGTGCCGAAGTTGCGATCGGTCAGCAGCATGGTGATCGCCGCGGCGAGCACCGGCAGCGCCAGCAGCAGCAGGAAGGCGGTAATCAGCACCGACCAGACGAACAGCGGCATCTTGTGCAGGGTCATGCCCGGCGCGCGCATGTTGAAGATCGTCGTGATGAAATTGATCGCGCCGAGGATCGAGCTGGCGCCCGCGAGGTGAAGCGACAGGATCGCCATATCCACCGAAGGACCGGGCTCGCCATAGGTCGAGAGCGGGGCGTAGACCGTCCAGCCGGTGCCCGCGCCGTTGCCGACAAAGGGCGAGGCCAGAAGCAGCGCGAAAGCCGGGATCAGCAGCCAGAACGAGATGTTGTTCATCCGCGGGAACGCCATGTCCGGCGCCCCGATCATGATCGGCACGAACCAGTTGCCGAAGCCGCCGATCATAGCCGGCATGACCATGAAGAACACCATGATCAGGCCGTGCGCGGTGATCAGCACGTTCCAGAAGTGGAGCGATTCGTCGAACGTCGCCGAGCCGTGGAGATATTCGAGCCAGGTCGGCAGATACTGGATGCCCGGATGCATCAGCTCGGCGCGCATCAGACCCGAGATACCGCCGCCGATGATTCCTGCGACGATCGCGAAGATCAGATAGAGCGTGCCGATGTCCTTGTGATTGGTGGACATGAACCAGCGCTGGAAGAAGCCGGGCTTGTGATCGGCATCGTGATGATCGTGCGCATGATCTTCATGCGCGGCATAGGGAATGGCGGTGTCGGTCATGGTCTCAGTTGCCCGTCTGTCCGAGGCCCGCCGGGTTCTGCGTCGCGGGCTTGTTGGTGACCGCCGGAGCGGCAGTGGCGTTTACGACCGGCCCGGCCTCGCTGGCGTTGTCGGGCTCGGCGGAGGCGTCGTTGCCCGCCGCGGTGGCCGATTGCGGCTCGGCCTTCGCGCCCGGCATCTTGCCGCCCTTCGAGGCTACCCAGCGCGCGAACACTTCGGGCGAAACCGCCTCGACCGCGATCGGCATATAGGCATGGCGTGCACCGCACAGCTCGGAGCATTGGCCGAAATAGAGGCCGGGCTTCTCGATGATGAAGCTGGTCTCGTTGAGGCGGCCGGGGACGGCGTCGAGCTTGATCCAGAAAGCGGGAACCGCCCAGCTGTGGATCACGTCCTGCGCCGTGGTGACGAGGCGGATCGGCACGCCGACCGGCAGCACGACGCGGGTGTCGGTCGCAAGCAGGCGCGGGCCGTCGGCGTCGGTGCGATAGCGCTGGCCGGCGGGAACCTCGGCCTGCTCCTTGAGCATGTTGGCGGTCAGCTTGATGTCGCCGTGATCGGGATATTCGTAACTCCAGAACCACTGGTTGCCGATCGCCTTCAAGGTCACGGCATTGTCGGGCGCAGGCTTGAACTGCGCGGCGAGCAGCCGGATCGAGGGAACCGCGATCGCGATCAGGATCAGGACCGGTAGCAGCGTCCAGACGATCTCGATCGCAGTGTTGTGGCTGGTGCGCGACGGCGTCGGATTGGCGGCGCGGCGATAGCGGATGATCACGTAGATCAGCAGCGCGAGCACGAACAGCGAGATGATCACGATCAGCGGCATCAGCACCCAGTTATGGAACCAATGCGCGTCGCGGCCATTCGGCGTAACCTGCTCCTGCAGGCCATAGATCGCGTCCTGCGGCTGGCCCATGCCCGGGACGGCCTTGGTCAGCGGCTTGCCCGCGGCATCGAGCGTCGGATCGGGGATCGCGGCAGGCGTCGGCGCTGCGATGGTGGCTGGAGCGCCGGCCGGCGCTCCCGTCGTGCCGGCATCCTGCTGAGTCGCGGCGGCGGGCGCCGGCGCAGCGACAGGCGCGGCGCTATTCTGGGCGTGGACCGGCGCCCCCAGCGCCAGCCCCGCAGCCAGGACAATCGAAGTCAATCCAAGCATGCGCATCGTCTATTTTCACCCTGTTCGCGTGGCTGCGCGGTCGGCAAGAAAAGGAAAAGGAACCGAGTCAGCGGCCTATACGCGGCTCATGCCCATTCTCAACCCTTTTTGCATGGCCGTTGCGGTCGCGGGGTGCCGACCCTAAGAGTGCCCGCCGGTGCAACATGAGGAGTGAAGCGTTGACACGCGACGAGGTTCTGGAGGAGTTCCGCGCTGCGGATGCATTGCTCGAGGGCCATTTCATCCTCTCTTCCGGGCTCCGGAGTTCGCGCTATCTCCAGTGCGCGCGAGTGCTGATGGATCCGGCGCGCGGCAGCCGGCTCGCCGAGGCGCTCGCGGCGCAAATCCCGGCCGAACTGCGCATACAGATTTCCGCCGTGGTGTCCCCCGCAATGGGCGGCGTCATCGCCGGGCACGAAATGGCGCGGGCGCTGGGCGTCGAGGCGATGTTCGTTGAGCGCCCGACCGGCAGTTTCGAGCTGCGCCGCGGCTTTCGCCTCGAACCCGGCCAGAAGGTGCTGATGATGGAGGATGTCGTCACCACCGGCCTGTCTTCACGCGAGGCGATCAAGGCGATCGAGGAAGCGGGCGGGCAAGTGATCGCAATGGCTTCGCTGGTCGATCGCTCGGGCGGCAAAGCGGAGTTCGACATACCCTTCTTCGCGTTGATCGAACTCGACGTCCCCGCCTATCAGCCCGACGCACTGCCCCCCGAGCTCGCCGCGATTCCCCCCGTAAAGCCGGGGAGCCGCGCGGCGGCATGACCGGCAAGCTCCGCCTCGGGCTCAACATCGATCACGTTGCGACCGTGCGGAACGCGCGCGGCTCGGGCTATCCCGATCCGGTGCGTGCGGCCTTGCTCGCCGCCGAGGCCGGCGCCGACGGCATCACCGCGCATCTGCGCGAGGATCGGCGCCACATCACCGACGAGGACATCGCCCGTCTCTCCGCCGAGCTTACCGTGCCGCTCAACCTCGAAATGGCCGCGACCGAGGAGATGCTGGCGATCGCGTTGCGTCATCGTCCGCATGCGGTGTGCATCGTCCCGGAAAAGCGCGAGGAACGCACCACCGAAGGCGGGCTCGACGCTGCGGGCCAGCATAATCATCTCGCGCCGATGGTGAGCAAGCTGCTTGACGCCGGTTGTCGCGTATCGCTGTTCATCGAGCCCGACGAACGTCAGATCGACGCGGCTTTGCGCCTGCGCGCGCCGGTGGTCGAGCTGCATACCGGTCGCTATTGTGAGCTGGCTGAGGATGCGCGCGCCCAAGAGCTGCGCCGGATCGCAGATGCCGCCGCGCTCGCGGTCAAAGCCGGGCTCGAGCCGCATGCCGGCCACGGCCTGACCTTCGACAATGTCGTGCCGATCGCCGCGATCCCGCAGGTGATGGAGCTCAACATCGGCCATTTCCTGATCGGCGAGGCGATCTTCGACGGGCTTGCACCGGTCGTGCAGCGGATGCGTGCGCTGATGGACGAGGCGCGATGAGATTGCAGGCAACTGCTTCCGCCATTGCGGCTTCGCTGATAACCTTGGTGGCAGTTGTGCCAGTGCATCGATACCTCGCGAAGATCGATCCGGACACCGCGCAGAGGGCGCGCGAAATCTTTCGCGACGAGGGCCTACCCTGTCTTGTGCTCGGTCTAGGCTGCGTGCTTGCCGGTCTCTATTTCGTACCGTCCCGTCCCCGGGTCGCCTGGTTGCTTCTGCTCGGAGCGCCCTTGCTGGCATGGTGCGCGCAACTAGCAATCTGGTTGTTGCTATGATCCTCGGCCTAGGCTCCGACCTCTGCAACATCGAGCGGATCCAGAATTCGCTCGATCGCTTCGGCACCCGCTTCGAGCAACGCGCCTTCACCGAGGTCGAGATCAAAAAGGCCAATCGCCGCCCCCATAATCGCGCCGCGACCTTCGCCAAGCGCTTCGCCGCCAAGGAAGCTTATTCGAAGGCGGTCGGAACCGGGTTCAAGCAGGGAGTGTTCCTCAAGGACATCGGTGTCGTCAACGCCCCTTCGGGTGCGCCGACGCTGGCGCTGACCGGGGGAGCGAAAGCGAGGCTTGACGCCCTCACTCCCGACGGCCACGTCGCGAAGGTGCATCTCACGCTGACCGACGATCATCCCTGGGCGTTCGCCATGGTGATGATCGAGGCGATCGCGGTCGGGAAGGACGATTGATGGCCATGGCCGCAGACGAGTTGGCGTTGACGCACGAAGAGACTTCCAGGATCGAGACCGAGACGCGGCGGGGCACCGATTGGTGGGCCGAATTGCGCGGCATTTTCTGGCTGATCCTTGCGGTGCTCGGCTTCCATAGCCTCGTCGCCAAGCCCTTCTACATCCCGTCCGAATCGATGATGCCGGGGCTGCTGGTCGGCGATCGGCTGGTCGTCACCAAATATCCCTATGGCTACAGCTTCGTCACGCCGACCTTCCACTTGCTTCCGTTCATGCCCGGCCGGGTGTTCGGCAGCCTGCCGAGGCGCGGCGACGTAGTGATCGTCACCCCGCCGGGGACCGAGACCGACTATATCAAGCGCGTGATCGGGCTGCCCGGGGACCGGATCGCCGTACGCGAGGGCGTGATTTATCTGAACGGAAAGGCGATCCCGCGCCGCGCCGCAGGAACGCGCGACATTTCCGTCGACGCCAACACCCGCTGCGATCCCGACCATTATCGCGACAGCCTCGTCCGGCTTTCGGATGGCAAGGCGGTGTGTCGCCTGCCGATCTTCCGTGAGACTCTGCCCGAGGGCCGCTCCTACGACACCGTCGACCTCGGCTGGAGCCCGGGCGACAACTACCCGGAGACCCTCGTGCCGCAGGGTCGCGTGTTCCTGATGGGTGACAATCGCGACAACAGCGCCGACAGCCGCTTCACGGTCGCCCAGAACGGTCTAGGCGGCCCGGTGCCGTGGGAGAATATCGGCGGCCGCGCCGAATTCCTCACCTTCTCGCTCGACGGCAGCGCGAGCTGGAACCCGCTCAGCTGGCCCGCCTCGTTCCGCCGCGGCCGCGCCGGAACTTCACTCCACCCGACGCAGGAGACCCGATGACTGCCGACTCACCGGAGAGCGAAGGCGTCCAGGTGGTCCACCAGCCCGGCCCCAACGAGCTGCGCGATCCGATCGTGCGCGCCGAGCTGAAGCGCGCCTCGGTATGGTTCGGGCTGGCGATCGGCACCGCTTTGGTGGTGCTGCTGATCCAGCCTTTGCTGATCATCTTCGGTGGGCTGGTCTTCGCCTCGATGCTTGACGGCGGGGTACGACTGCTCGGCCGCGTTTTACCGATTCCGCGCGGATTACGGCTGCTGCTCGTCGTATTGTTCGTCATCGCGTTCATCGGCGGCGTCTTCTATCTGACCGGCGTCCAGATCGCACTCCAGGCCGAACAGTTGCGGACAACACTCGAAGTCCAGGGCAACCGCGTCGTCGAATGGATCTCGAGCCTCGGCTTGATGCCGGGGCGCGCCGATCTGACCGGCATGGCGCAGCAGGCGCTCGGTTCGATTGGCCGGCTCACTTCGGCCGTAGGGTCGGTGCTCGGCGCCGGCGCGAGTCTGCTCATGGTGATGTCAATCGGGTTGTTCGTTGCAATGGACCCGCGGATTTACGAACGCGGGCTGCAATGGATGGTGCCGATCGGCGCGCGCGACGATTTCTCGGTGACGATCGCCCGCATGGCGCGGATGCTTCGCGTGCTGCTCGCCGGCCGGCTGCTCGGCATGCTGTTCGAGGGCATGCTGACCTTCATCCTGCTCTGGTTCGCCGGAGTGCCGATGGCCTTGCTGCTCGGCATCATCACCGGCATCCTCGCCTTCATTCCCAATATCGGCGCGTTCGTCAGTGGCGTGCTGATGGTCTCGGTCGGCTTCAGCGCCGGCCAGGATCAAGGCCTGTGGGCGATTGCGATCTATTTCGGCGTGCAGACCTTCGACGGCTATGTCCTGATCCCGCTGGTCGCCAAGCGCACCGTCGACTTGCCGCCGGCACTTACGCTCTCCGCCCAGATCCTTGCCAGCACCTTGTTCGGGGTGATGGGCCTCGCGCTCGCCGATCCGATCGTCGCAATGATCAAGGTCGCGCTGGAGAGCGAGGCCGAGCGCGCCGCCAAGGCCGGCGAGAACGCGCCTCGCGGCTTCCACTGGCGCATCCGCCATCGCGATACGGTCGCCGGTGCGGCGACGATCGCTGAACCGCCGGGGCAGCCCGCCGCCACCTGAGCCAACCGGGGAAATGCCATGCTGCTTCACGATTATTTCCGCTCGTCCGCAGCCTTTCGGGTCCGCATCGCGCTCAATCTTAAGGGCCTCACCTACGAACGCCGCGAGGTGATGCTGCTCGAGAACCAGCAGCGCAGCCCCGAGCATCTCGCGCTGAATCCGCAGGGTTTCGTCCCTGCGCTCGAGGTCGACGGCAAGGTGCTGACCCAGAGCCTCGCGATCATCGACTGGCTCGATGCCAGATACCCCGAGCCGCGGTTGATCCCCGCCGATCCCGATGCGCGCGCCGCCGCGCTTGCCCGCGCGCTGGTGATCGCCGCCGATACCCACCCGCTAAACAATCTCCGCGTGATGCGCCGGCTCAAGGTTATGGGTGTCGACGACGATGCACGCGACGAATGGACGCGCCACTGGATCGCGGAGGGCTTCGCTGCGCTAGAGGCAATGGCTGGCGACGGGCCGTTCCTCGGCGGGACAACGCCCGATGTAGCCGACATCTTCCTCGTCCCCCAGATGTTCAACGCGCGCCGCTTCGCCACGCCGCTCGAGGCGTTTCCGAAGCTGGTTCGCGCCGACGCCGCCGCGCAGGAAATTCCTGCCTTCGCCGCCGCGCACCCGGACCGGGTGGGTCCGCATGCATAGCCAGGGCTGGTTACTCGCAGCCGGCGCCGCGCTCCTTCCGCTTCCCGCCCTCGCCCAGACCGACCCGAACGACATCGTCGTCACCGGCCGCGGGCTCGATGCACCGCCGGGCGAGGCGGCCTATGACGTCGTCACGATCGATCGCGAGCGCCTCACCGGCACGGCGAGCAACCGGATCGAGGACGCGCTGCGCGACGCAGCGGGCATCGCCCAGTTCCGCCGCTCGGACTCGCGCTCGGCACACCCGACCAGCCAGGGCGTGACGCTGCGCGGGCTCGGCGGCAATGCGTCGAGCCGCGCTTTGGTGGTGCTCGACGGCGTGCCGCAGACCGATCCGTTCGGCGGCTGGGTCGCCTTCCCCGCTTATATGCCCGACCGCCTTGCCGCGATCCGCGTCATTCGCGGCGGCGGCAGTGGCTATGCGGGGCCGGGCGCGCTTGCCGGCACCATCGACCTGACCAGCGGATCGCCCCGCGATTTCGGCCCGCTCCAGCTGCGCGCCGCTTATGGCAGCCGCGACAGCATGGACGCCAGCGCGGTCGCCTCGGCAGAGCTCGGCGGCGGCTTCGTCACGCTCGCCGGCCAATATGCCCGTGGCGACGGCTTCGTGCCCGTGGTCGCGGAGGACCGCGGCCCCGCCGACCGCGCCGCGCCCTACGAGCAAGCCAGCCTCGCACTGCGTAGCGTCGTCGATATCGGTGCCGGCGCCGAGCTCCAGGCCAATGTCTCGGGCTACACCGACCGGCGCGACCGCGGCATCGACTTCACCCGCGTCGCCAGCGACGGCGCCGACGCAAGCATCCGGCTGGTCAAGCGCGGCGGCTGGGGCTGGTCGGCGCTGGCCTGGCTGCAAGCGCGCCAGTTCGCGAGCGGCTTCGCCAGTGTCGACGATGCCCGTGCCGCCGCATCTCCGACGCTCGACCAGTATAATGTCCCGGCCACCGGCATGGGCGGCCGTATCGAGCTGGCGCCTCCGATCGGCGGAGGCATCACGCTTCGGCTGGGCGGCGATGTTCGCCGCGTCTCCGGGCGCACCCAGGAGCGCTACACCTTCGTGGCGGGCACCCCGACGCGCCGTCGTGTCGCCGGCGGCGAGAGCAATATCCTCGGCGGGTTCATCGACGCGAGCTACGAAGCCGGCGGGCTGACGCTCAATGCCGGCGGGCGGCTCGACCACTGGACGATCACCAATGGTTCACTGGTCGAACGCCCGCTCGCCGGAGGCGCCGCGCTCACCAATCTCGCCTTCGCCGACCGCAGCGGCACCGAGGCGACCGGCCGCGTCGGCGCGGCGTTCGCAGCCGGCCCGGTCACCTTTCGCGCCGCCGCCTATCGCGGCTGGCGCCTGCCGACCCTCAACGAACTCTATCGTCCCTTCCGCGTCGGCGCCGACGCGACCGCAGCCAACACCGCACTCGATCCCGAACGGCTGACCGGCGCCGAACTCGGCCTCGACTGGCGCCCGCTGGCTGCGCTGACGCTGCGCGCCACCGGCTATTGGAACCGTCTCGATGGCGCGATCGCCAATGTGACGATGGCCAGCGGCCCGGGCATTTTCCCCGGCGTCGGCTTCGTCTCGGCGGCAGGGGTTTATCGCCAGCGCCAGAATCTCGACGCCGTCGAAGCCCGCGGGATCGAGCTGGACGGCAGATTCGACACCGGCGCGATCCGCTTGTCGGCTTCCTACGCCTTTGCCGATTCGCGCGTGCGTGCCTCAGGCGCGGCCGCGGCGCTCGATGGTCTCCGCCCCGCGCAGACCGCGGCGCACCAAGCCTCGACGACACTGGCATGGCATCGCGACGATCTGGGGGCATCGCTCACCGCGCGCTATGCCTCGCCGCAATATGAAGACGACCAGAACAGCCGCGAACTCGCCGACGCGCTTACCTTCGACGCGGTCGCGGCGGTGCCATTGACGAATAACCTGACCGTCGAGGCGCGCGCGGAGAACCTCGCGGATGCACGGGTCGAAGCGGGGATCAGCGGCCCGGGGGTGATCGAACGGGCAACCCCGCGGACATTGTGGCTGGGGCTGCGCTACCGGCTACGCTAACCTTTCAGAAGAACAGTCCTGCGGCAAAAGCAGGAGCCCTGGCGCTATTTCGCGACCAGCCGGTCGAACAGCGCGAGATATTCCGCGATCGGATCGCCGCCCGCCGCGACCGGTGCCGGCCGCGGGCGTCCCGGCGCCAGCCAGAAATTTAGCGCGGCTACCAGACTCGCAGCATCCTCCCGCGCGATCACCGTCCCCAATTCCGGCGCACCGACGATCTCGCGCACCGCGACGCTCGATTCGGTCGACACCACCGGCGTCCCCACCGACAGCGCCTCGCGCAGCACGCCGGGCACGCCTTCATAGTCCGACGTCAGCACCGCGACCGCGGCCCCGGCCAGCGCCGGCAGCGGATCCCCCGCATGGCCCGGCATCCGCACACGCGCGGCCAGCCCCAGCGCTGCCACCTGCGCCTCCAGCTGCACGCGCATGCTGCCTTCACCAAGGATCAGCAGCTGCACATGTTGGTCATCGGTTCGCGCCAGCGCGTCGATCAGCCGGTCCCAGCGTTTCTGCGGCTCGAGCCGCCCGACGCCGACGATATAGCGCCCCTCCGGCAACTGCACCGGCGCGGCATCGGGGCGCGGCAAGGCCGGCGGGTTGGCGATCACGCTCACGCGCTCGGGGGCGATATGCATCTCCGCGACCGCCTCCGCCGCCATCGCCGGCGTCATCGCGACGACATGATCGATGAAGCGCGGGTGGAGCCGCAGCCAGCGGCGATAGGCCCAGGCTTCGCGGCCAGTCTGCTCGGGGCGAACCAGCGCATTCGATACCTTGGCGACGATCGGCGGCGAGGCGCGACCGAGGCGCAGCCGGGTCAGCGCCGCGACACCGCTATAATGATTGCCCGGGCAAAAGATCAGATCCGGCGCCACATTCCGGACATGCCGCGCAAGCGCGAACAGCGCCGAATAGCGCGCGTCGCCGAGATGGATCAGATCCACGCCTGGCGGGATCTCTGCGGCCAATGGCCCCTCGTCGCTGCCCAGCACCAAGGTCACCCGCCGGCCGGCGCGCAGCCAGCCTTCGACCATGCGCAGCAGCGCCCGCTCGACCCCGCCGCCACGCATGGTCTGGGCGTAACTGAGGACGTGTTGTGCGGTTTCGGAATAGGTGCGGTGCAACATCTGCCCTTGCGGTTTGCCATCCTTAGGCCCAAATCGCCCCGGCAATAAACCGCATTCTGCTGTCAATCCGCCATCTCCGCACGGGCACGCATTTTGGGGAAGCGATGCAAGACGCGGAAACAAAGCGAATTTGTTTTTACGTGTCTGCAGCGGAAACAACCCAGTGAATGAACCAGCAGTGGAGGCTTCGGTGAACACCAGCGCTGTCGAAGCCCCCTTGGCGGGCACGCCGGACCTGGCGGGGCTCGAACCCGTCGAAAAGATCAGACGCCGCTGGCCGATGCTGCTGGGCGGCGCGCTGACGCTGCTGATGATCGGCGCGCTGGCGCACGAATTGTTCGATTCGGGGCTTGCCGGCCTGTCGCGGCGGCTGCCGACCAATCCGCTCTTCTATCTCGCTTTTGCGCTATATTATTTCGGCCCGCCGACCTTCGATTACGTGATCTTCAAGCGGCTGTGGAACATCCCGCTCGCCGGCATGGCCGCGCTCCACAAGAAGCGCATCTCGAACGAAGTGCTGATCGGCTATTCGGGTGAGGCCTATTTCTACGCCTGGGCGCGCCAGCGTACCCAGATGGTCGCGGCGCCGTTCGGCGCGGTCAAGGACGTGACGATCCTTTCGGCGATCGCGGGCAACATGGTCACGCTGGCGATGATCGTGCTCGCCGCGCCGTTCGGGATGGGGCTGCTCACCCATGTCCAGCAGAATTGGGTATGGGGCTCGATCGCGATCATCGTCGCCACGTCGCTGCCCTTCATGATCTTCTCGCGGCGCGTCTTCTCGCTGCCGCGCGGCACCTTGTGGTGGATCTTCGGCGTACATTGCGCGCGCATTCTGACCGGCTCGTTCCTCATCGCGCTGGCATGGCATTTCGCGCTGCCCGAAGTTTCGGTCGGCTTCTGGCTGCTGATGGCCGCCGGACGCCTGCTCGTCTGGCGCCTGCCTTTGGTCCCAAACAAGGAAGTCGCCTTCGCGACGATCGCCGGCGTGGTGATCGGGCAAGGCGATGCCCTTTCGGAGCTGATGGCGCTGATCGCTGCGCTGACGCTGCTCGCCCATGTCGCGCTGATCGCGGGCTTCAGCGCGCACGCCCTGATCACGAGGAACAAGCAATGATTCGCCCCGCTCTTCTCTCGCTCGCGCTTGTCGCGCTGGCGCTGCCCGGCGCGGCGCGGGCGCAGGACCCGCTCGACGGTTCGTGCGCGCGCGGCGTGGGGCCCAAGCTCTACGTCAACGTCACCGGCCTCAAGGATCGCGGTGGCCGGCTCAAGCTCGAACTCTATCCCGGCAACGAGGCCGATTTCCTCAAGGACGACCGCACGATCAAGGCCGAGGGCAAGCAGATGCGCCGCATCTGGGCGGCCACGCCGGCTTCGGGCGCGGTTACCCTGTGCATCCGCGCGCCGGGGGCCGGGCAATGGGCCTTGCTGTTCACCCACGATCGCGACGGCAAGAACAAGTTCAATTTCTGGCAGGACGGCGCCGGCTTCCCCAGCAATCAGCGGCTCGGGCGGAGCCGCCCCAAGGTCCGTCAGGCGCTGGTTAATGTCCCCGCGAATGGCGGCCAGATCACGGTGCGCGCGCAATATCTCAAGGGGCTCGGCGGCTTCGGCCCGCTCGATTGAGGAGGCCGCGAATGCGCATCGTCGACGTCAACGAATTCTACTCCCCCACCGGCGGCGGGGTGCGCACCTATATCGACCGCAAGATCGGCATCATGGCCGATATGGGGCATGAGCTGACCGTCATCGCCCCGGCGCTCGAAGACGGAGTCGAAGATCGCCCCGGCGGCGGCCGCATCCTCTGGGTCAAGTCGCCGGCGCTGGTGCTCGACCGCAATTACTGCATCTTCGTCAAGGACGAGCCGGTCTGGGAATTGCTCGACCGGCTCCAGCCCGACATCGTCGAATGCAGCTCGCCCTGGCTCCCCGCCTGGACAGTCGCGAACTGGCAGGGCGACGCGCTAAAGGTCTTTTTCGCGCATGGCGATCAGATGGGCGCCTATCCGCAGCGCTGGCTCGACAACATCGCCACGCCGATTCAGGTCGAGCGCGCCTTCGCCTGGTACACGCGCTACATGAACCGCTTCCTCAGCCACTATGACGCGTTCGTCACCAACGGGCCGGCGCTCGCCAAGCGCTTCCGCCGCCGCGGCATGACGGTCGACGCATCGATGCCGCTGGGGATCGAGCGCAGCTGGTTCTCGCCCGATCTGCGCGACGAGAAGCTGCGCGTGGCGCTGCTCGAGCAATGCGGGCTGCCGCCCGAGGGGCATTTGCTGCTCGGGCTCGGTCGGCATCACAAGGAAAAGCGCTGGCCGCTGGTGATCGATGCCGTCGAGGCGGCGGCGACCGATTTGCCGGTGGGGCTGATCCTGATCGGCGACGGCCCGGAGCGCCGCCATCTCGAGACCCGGATTGCCGGAAGCCCGCACATCCGGATCTTCCGCCCGGTATATGACCGCGTCCGGCTGTCGCGGATCATGGCGAGCTGCGACGCGCTGGTGCACGGCTCCGATGCCGAGCCGTTCGGGCTGGTCGCATCCGAGGCGCTGGCTTCGGGCCTGCCGCTGATCGGCCCCGACGAAGGTGGGTTCGCCGAACTGGCCGATCCCCTGTTCGCCGAGACCTATGCCGCACGCGACGCACTGTCGGCCGCCGATGCGATCCGCCGGATGTTCGCGCGCGAACCCGCGATCCTGCGCGCCGCTGCGCGCGTGGCCGCAGGCAAGGTGCGCAACGACCGCGATCACACGGTCGAGCTGATGGCTTATTATGAAGGACTTCTGGCCGCGCGGCGCGGCGCGACGCCTGCGGTGCTGCCCGGCGCGGCATAGATTTCGAGGAGCGTCTTGCCGAGCGGGTAGTGCCCGCGCAGCGTGTAATTCCCCGCCTTCAACCGATCGATCACCAGCCGGCGCGATTCCGCGCGTTCGCCGGAAAATGCCGGCCCCATCACGACGATCTCGGGCCGCCGCGCGAAGATCCGGCCGATCTCGGCAAGCTGATCGACTCCGATCGCGCCATTCTCGCGCTCGCGCGACAGATGGCTGGGATAGACCCACGGGCTCAGCGCACAGCGCCCGGTGTGTGAATAGAGGCTCGAATTGCCCGAATAGACGTATAGGCAGCCGGGCCCTCGGCCGATCGCCTCGGCCAAGGTCTCGAGCTGCCGCGCGTCGCCGCGGTGCCATTTTGCGCTCCACACGGTGTACTCACCGCCCAGCCCCGCCGCGAGCAGCAGCAGCGGCGTGACGAGGCGCCGCCCGGTTGGATTGCGGCCGAGAAACCCCGCGCAGCACAGGCACGCCGGCAACATCACCGGCAGCGCATAATGGTTGAACCAGGTGCCGAACACGATCAGCCCGAACACCGAGGCGATCAGCCAGCCGAAATAGAGCGCACGTATCGGGCGCTCGCTTTCGTCCTTGACCGGAACATGGCGCGAAAGCCCGCCGACGATCAGCAAGGGTGCGAGGATCAGCGCGACCTTCAGGAACGCGCCGAGCAGCACCAGCGGCGGATCGCTGTTGCGATCGAGGATCGAACCCAGATTGGCATAGAACCACGCATAGCCATGGCCGAACACGGCATAGACGCCCCAGGCGAGGAACGTCGGTACCATCGCCGCCACGACCAGTTCGACGCCGAACACCCCGATCCGCCACGGCGCGCGGCCCAGCCGATGCTCGCGCCAGAGCAGCCACAGCCCGAGGAACATCCCCTCGAACAGCACCGAATATTTGACCTGCAGCGCAACGCCGATCAGCGCCATCGCGCCGATCGCCCGGGCCCTGCGCAGTCGGCCGGACGCCGCCGACGCGGCACAGGGCAGGGCGAGCACCATCGCCGAGGCGGTTAGCAGATTGTAGAATATCGGCGCCTGCCCGCTCTGCCCGTCGCCGAAGCCGAGCATGAAGAGATAGAGCAATGCCGCGACGAGCCCGCCCTCGCCCCAGCCGCCGCGCTCGGCGAGCCGCAGGATCAGCAACGCGGTGAGCACCACGCTCGCCAGCGCCATCAATTGATAGACCCAGAGCCCGACCCAAGGTCCGAACCCGGCTGCCGGCAGATAGATCAGGAACAGCCCGATCGGCTTGCGGTCCCAGATGTCGACATAAGGCAGCGCGCCTTCGAGCATCCGCTGCGCCGTGAGGAAATAGAACTCCTCGTCGACATGCACCACCGGGTTGCCGAAGGCGACCGCACGCACCGCGATCGCGGCCGCAAGCAGCACCAGCCAGGGAGGAAGCGCGGCCAAGGCGGTGGCGAGCGACGGCAGCCGCAGCGTGCGCGTCGGCGCAACGGCGCTTTCGCGCGCCATCAGTTGCGCCCGCCCCGCTTCTCGGATGCCAAAGTCCGCGACGAGTGCATGGATTTCGCCTTGTTTGCGACCGACCTGGTCGTCGCTTACCGAAGGCGGCACAGGCTGTCACCCGCCGCCGGACTTCGCGCACCGACTTTGCGATGAAGGGCCATCCAGCCATGTCGCCGCGACGCGATGCCGGCTAGGCCGCCCGGCTTTCCAGCCCGAGCAGATATCGTTTCGCCTCGAGCCCGCCGGCGAATCCGGTGAGCTTGCCGCTCGCGCCGATCACCCGGTGACAGGGCGCGATGATCGAGATCGGGTTGCGTCCGTTCGCAGCGCCCACCGCCCGCGCTGCGCCGGGCCGCCCGAGTTGCCGCGCGATCTCGCCATAAGAGCGCGTCTCCCCAAACGGAATCGCCAGCAACGCTTTCCAGACACTTTTCTGGAACGCAGTGCCGCTGAAATCGAGCGGCACGGTGAACGCATCGAGCTTGCCCGCGAAATAGAGTGCGAGCTGGCGTTCGGTCTCGCACAGGATCGGATGATCGGGGTCGTCGATCATCGCGCCCAACCGCACACGCCCGGGATCGTCATTCTCCCAGAGGATGGCCGTCAAGCGATCGTCGCGCGCCACGAGAGTCAGCACGCCGATCGGCGACGGAATTGCCTTGCGAACATGGGTCATGCGGGTTCTCCGTTCCGGAATGGGCATGCCATCCTGCCGCGGCGCGCACCGCGGCGCTTCCCGGAACCACGCGTCAAAGCCGGTCAGTCCAGCGACTTCGACGCCTGCTCGAACATGTCCTTGCTCAGCCCCGGCGTCGCGACGATTCGCTCGAGTTCGGCGCGCATCTTGGCGGCGCGCGCCTCGTCGAATCGCTTCCAGCGGCCGAGCGGGGGGATCAGCTTGGCGGCAGTCTGCGGGTTGAGCTTGTCGAGCGCGATCAGCTGATCCGCGACGAAGCGGTAGCCGCGGCCCGACACGTCGTGAAAAGCGCGCTGGTTGACGCTGAATGCGCCGATCAGCGACCTGGCACGATTGGGGTTCGAGAGCGTGAAGTCCCGATGCGCAACCAGCCGCTCGACCATCTCGGCGGTATCTTCGCGGGTCGACAGCGCCTGCGCCTGGAACCATTTGTCGAGCACCAGGCCGTTACCCTGATAGCGCTGGTAGAACGCCTCCAGCGCCTCCTCACGCAGCGGCGACGCGCCGTTGACCAGCGTGGTCAGCCCACCTTGCCGATCGGTCATGTTGTCGGCCAGCGAGAACTGGTCGAACGCCAGCTGATCGGCATCGGCCGCTCCGCTCGCGGCGATATAGCCGAGCGATACCGTCTTGAGCCGCCGCGCGCCCTTTGCCGAGGGAGAATATTCGAAGCGGTTGGCCAAGCTTCCCTCATAGGCCGCGCGCCATTCGGCTTCGAGCGCCTTGCCGAGATCCGCGCGCAGCGCCTCGCGCGCGCGGAAGATCGCCTCGGGCTCGACCACCGCCATTTGATCGCCGATGAAGCTGTCCGACGGCAACAGCACCGCCTCGGCGACGAAGGCGCGATCGAGCGCGGAATCGGTCAGCGTGTTGCGTACCGCCTCGATCACTGCCGCATGATCGGTTCCGCCATTGGTGACTGAGGTCACCAGCGTATCGAGCATCAGCTGCTGCATCGCCTCGTAGCGCGCAAACGGATCGTCATCGTGCGCCGACAGGAAAGCGAGGTCTTTCGCGGTGCGGTTGGTCTCGACCACGATCGGCGCCGAGAAGCCGCGGTTGATCGACAGCACCGGCGTCTCGGACAGGTTTTCGAACAGCAGTTCCTGTGCGTCTTCCTTGAGCAGAATCAATTGCTCGTCGCACATCGGCCGGCCGGTGAAGCCGCCGAACAGCTTGAGCTTCAGCGGGAGCACCATCGGCTCCTTGACCGGCTGGCCCGGGGTGGGCGGAACGAGCTGGCGCAGGCTGAGCCGCGCGCGGCCGCCCTCCTGCGCGAGCGTCGCCGAGACGCGCGGCGTGCCCGCCTGGCTGTACCAGCGACGGAACTGGGTCAGGTCGACTCCGCCGGCCTGCTCCATGCACTGGACGAAATCTTCGCAGGTCGCGGCGGTGCCGTCGAAGCGGTCGAAATAGAGATCGGTCGCGGCACGGAATTTCTCGGGACCGAGGATCGTCGCCATCATCCGGATGACTTCGGCGCCCTTGTTGTAGATCGTCGCGGTGTAGAAGTTAGAGATCTCGATATATTCGTCGGGGCGCACCGGGTGCGCGAGCGGACCCGCATCCTCGGGGAACTGACTGGCGCGCAGCCCGCGCACGTCCTCGATCCTCTTGACCGCGGCGCTGCCCTGATCGGCCGAAAAGCTCTGATCGCGAAAGACCGTGAAGCCTTCCTTGAGACTGAGCTGGAACCAGTCGCGGCACGTGACGCGATTGCCCGACCAATTGTGGAAATATTCGTGCGCGACCACCGCGGCGATCGCGTCGTAATCATAATCGGTCGCGGTATCGGGATCGGCGAGGATGTAGCGGCTGTTGAAAACGTTCAGCCCCTTGTTCTCCATCGCGCCGAAATTGAAATCGTCGACCGCGACGATGTTGAACACGTCGAGATCGTACTCGCGGCCATAGACCTTCTCGTCCCACGCCATCGAAAGCTTGAGCGCGTGGAGCGCGTGATCGGTCTTGGCGAGATCGGGCGCGCGTACCCAGATGCCGAGCTGCACTTCGCGCCCCGACATCGTCGTGAAGGTGCCGCGATTGGCGACGAGATCGCCCGCCACCAAAGCGAACAGATAGCTCGGCTTGAGAAACGGATCGTGCCACTCGGCCCAATGCTTGCCGCCGTCGAGTTCGCCCTGCGCGATCGGATCGCCGTTCGCCAGCAGCACCGGGAAGCGCGTTTTGTCGGCAGTCAGCTTGACCTTGTAGCGGCTGAGCACGTCGGGCCGGTCGGGGAAGAAAGTGATGCGGCGGAAGCCCTCGGCCTCGCACTGGGTGCACAGCATGCCGCTCGAGGCATAAAGCCCCTGCAGCTGGGTGTTGCGTTCGGGCGCGATCTCGACCTCGGTCTCGATCGTGTGCGCCGACCCGGAAAGCGGCACCACGAGGTTCGGGCCGTCCATGTGCCAGTCCATGGTCTCGGCACCGTCGACCTTGACCGAAAGCGCGGTCAGCCCGTCGCCGTCGAGCCGCAGCGGCCGATCATGCACGCCGCCCCGTTCGACCCACAAAGTCGTGCGCACCCGAGTCGCAGCGGGGTCGAGATCGAGGTCGAGCGCGATCTCTGGAACGCGCCAATCGGGTTCGTTGTAATCCTCGCGGCGCGTCACGTTGGGCGCCTGGGTTGCGGTCTGAGCGTCTGCCATCATGCTTGCGATATAGGATCAGCCCCTTGGGCCGCCACCATAAACTGTCCGCTTGCCTAACGGTTGCGCGCTGCTACCGGTAAGTCATCCCAGACTTTCCTCAGGATTACCCTATGCTTCGACTGATTGCGCCGCTCGGCCTGATCGCGCTCGGCGCCGCTCCAGCGCTGGCGCAGACCCCGACCGCGGCACCTGTACCTTCACCTGCCCAGACCAACGCGCTGCTCAACGCCGAGCTTCCCGCCGATCAGGCAGCGCTCAAGAGCCACATCATGTTCCTCGCCTCGGATCAGATGCGCGGGCGCGAGGCGGGCAGCGCCGAATATGACATCGCCGCGCAATATGTCGCATCGCAATTCTACGCGCAGGGCCTGCGCCCCGCCGGCGACGACGGATCGTATCTCCAGAAGGTACCTTTGATCAGCTACAAGCCGGCCGACAAGGGCAGCATGGCGTTCACGCGCAAGGGCGGCGAGCCGGTCGCGTTCGTCTTCGGCGAGGACTATCTCCCGGCCGGTAATCCAAACAAGACCGCCTTCCAGCTAAGCGCCCCCTTGGTGTTCGTCGGCTATGGCATCGCCGGGCTGGGCCGCGACGATTACAAGGGCGTCGACGTAAAGGGCAAGATCGTCGCCTTCTTCGGCGGCGCGCCGTCCAAATTCCCCGCCGAGGAGCGCGCCCATTTCGGAAGCGTGCCCACCAAGGCCGAGATTGCGCGCGCAAAGGGTGCGATCGGCTATATCACGCTCGAGTCGCCGCGTGCCGGTCGCGGCAATTATCCATTCAAAACGCTTGCGGGCACCTATGATCGCCCACGCGTCACCTGGGCCGAGGCCGATGGCAGCGGCCATATCCCGACGCCGACCGCGCCTGGGCTCGGCATGTTGAGCACCACCGCGGCCGCGCGGCTGTTCGAGGGCTCCGGGGTAAAGTGGGCGACCGTCGCGAAGCTCGCCCAGGATGACAACGCCAAATTCAAGGCGGTGCAGCTCCCGGCCACGCTGTCGGTGACGCTCAACACCGCCAACACCGCGATCGCAAGCTACAATGTCGCCGGCATCCTCCCCGGCAGCGATCCGGCGATCGGCAAGGAAGTCGTCGTCCTCTCGGCGCATCTCGACCATGTCGGCGTCGGCAAGGCCGATGCGAAGGGCGACACCATCTATAACGGCGCAATGGACAATGCCGTCGGAGTGGCCTCCCTGATCGAGGAAGCGCGCCGCTTCAAGGCATCGGGCAAGCCGCCGCGCCGCTCGATCCTGTTCCTCGCAGTCACCGCCGAGGAAAAGGGTCTCGTCGGCGCCGACTATTTTGCGCGCAATCCCACCGTCCCGAAGGCGAACCTCGTCGCCGACGTCAATCTCGACATGCCGATCCTCACCTACAAGTTCGAGGACGTGACGCCGTTCGGCGCCGCGCATTCGACTCTCGGCGAGACGGTGGCGCGCGCCGCCGCGCAGATCGGCGTCGGGATGGGCGGCGATCCGCGCCCCGACGAGGCGTTCTTCGTCCGCTCGGACCATTATCGCTTCGTCCAGCAGGGTATTCCCTCGGTGTTTCTGTGGCCGGGCGAAAAGGGTCCGGGCAAGGCAGCGACCGAGGCGTTCCTGAGCACCCATTACCACCAGCCGTCGGACGATCTCGTCCAGCAGCCGGCGATAGACTGGGAATCGGGGGCGCGCTTCGTCGACGTCAATTATCGCATCGCCCGCGAGATCGCTGATGCCGACCAGAAGCCGATGTGGAAGAAGGGTGACTTCTTCGGAACGCTGTTCGGCGGGCCGATGGAGAAGTGAGGAGTGCGAACATGAAAAGTCTGCTGATCGCATTCTCGCTGCTCGAGCCGCTGCCGGCAATTGCGCAGGGCCTTCCGCCCGCCGAGGCGGCGCTCAAGGCGCATGTCGCCTTTCTCGCCTCGGACGCGATGCGCGGGCGCGATACCGGCTCGAATGAACTCGCGGTGGCCGAGCAATATGTCGCCGCGCAGATGCTCGCGGCCGGGCTCAAGCCGGGCGGTCCCAACGGCGCATGGCTCCAGCCGGTGCCGCTCGTGTCGTTCAAGGGCGCCGATCACGGGACCCTCACGCTCACCCGCGGCACCACCGCGACGCCGCTCGAATGGGGCAAGGACTATGTCGCCCGCTCGAACCCGCGCGAGGCGAAGGTCGCCTTGTCGGCGCCGGTGGTGTTCGCGGGCTATGGCGTGACCGATCGCGCCACCGGCTACGACGATTACAAGGCCCTCGACGTAAAGGGGAAAATCGTCGCGATCCTGCGCGACGCCCCGCAGGCGCTGCAGAGCGAGGTCCGCGCACATCTGAGCCAGCCCGACGAACAGGCGCGCAACGCCGCCGCGCATGGTGCGATCGGCGTGATCCTGATCGAGGGCAACACCCGCCACGCGGTCTTCCCGTTCGAAGCGAGCGTCGGTTACTGGAACAGCTCCGGCATGACCTGGGCCGATCCCGACGGCAAGGCGAACAGCGGAGGTCCGCGCGCACCCGCCTTCGCCTATCTGAGCATGGCCGGCGCCGAGAAACTGTTCGCCGGCGCGAAACTCAAATGGGCGGATGTCCTCGCCGCGGACAAAGCAGGCAAGAAGCTCCCCACCGGCGCGCTCGGCGTAACCGCGCAGGGCATTGCCAATACCGAGATCGAGACGCTCGGCGCCAACAACGTCGTCGGCTTGCTCGAAGGCAGCGATCCCGCACTCAAGGGCCAGTATGTCGTGATCTCGGCGCATCTCGATCATGTCGGAATCGGCAAGCCCGATGCGAAGGGCGACACGATCTATAACGGCGCGATGGACAATGCCGTCGGCACCGCGTCGATGCTCGAAGTGGCGAAGGCGTTCACTGCCTCGGGCAAGCGTCCGCGCCGCTCGATCCTGTTCGTCGCGGTCACTGCCGAGGAGAAGGGGCTGGTCGGCTCGGACTATTTCGCCGCCAACCCGACCGTGCCCAAAGGCAGCATCGTCGCCAACGTCAATCTCGACATGCCGGTGCTCACCTACAAGTTCGAGGATCTGGTGGCGTATGGCGCCGACCGCACCAGCATCGGCGCGACGGTGGCGGCGGTGGCCAGGGCCGAGGGGCTGACGCTCACCCCCGATCCCGCGCCCGAGCAAGCGAGCTTCGTGCGTTCGGACCATTACAGCTTCGTCCGCGCGGGCATCCCCGCGGTGTCGCTCGAACCCGGCCCCGCGGGCCCGGGCAAGGCCGCGGTCGAGGAATTCGGCGCGAAGCACTACCACCAGCCTTCGGACGAGGTGGGCCTCGTCGATTTCGGCCAGGGCGTGCGCTTCGTGAAGCTCAATTATGCGATCGCCCGCGCACTCGCCGACGCCGACCAGCGCCCCTTGTGGAACAAGGGCGACTTCTTCGGAACGCTGTACGACGGCCCGGGTGCGAAGTGATGGTGCCGCGCATCCGCTTCTTGCCCTCCTGCCTGAAAGGGGGGCGCGTCGCAGCCGCGCTCCTCGCGCTTGCCTCTCCCGCCCACGCGCAGCAACTCCCTCCCGAACAGTCGGCGCTCGCGGCGCATGTCCAGTTCCTCGCCCAGGATACACTGCGCGGACGCGAGGCGGGGACCCACGAGTACGACATCGCCGCCGAATATGTCGCCGCGCAGATGCTCGCCACGGGGCTCGCGCCGGGCGCGGGGGGCAACTGGCTCCAGCCGGTGGGACTTGCCACCTGGCGCCCCGCCGAAAAGGCGAAATGGACGCTGACTCGCGGCGGTAGCGCGATACCGCTCCAGTTCGGCATCGATTTCGTCAACCAAGGCATTCCCACGACGCCCGATTACCGGGCCTCGGGTCCGGTGGTCTTCGCCGGCTACGGCCTCGTCTATCCCGAGGGCAAGCGCGACGATTATCGCGGGCTCGATGTGCGCGGCAAGATCGTCGCGCTCTATGCCGGCGTTCCCGCGGGACTCCCCGACGAAGTCGCCGCGCATCTCGGCGACGACGATCAGAAGGCCCGCCTCGCCGAGGCGCGCGGCGCCAAAGCGGTGATCATCCTCGAATCACTCGAGCGCCGCGGCGAATTCCCGGTCGAAGCGATGGCGCCTTATTACGATTACGAGCGCACGACGTGGATCGCCCCCGACGGCAAGCCGCACATGATCGCGCCGGGCGCGCCGGTGGTCGGCTATGTCGGCCAGGCCGGCGCCGAGAAATTGTTCGCCGGCTCGCGGATCAAGTGGCGCGACGTGCTCGCCGCCGAGCGTCGTGGTGCCCGGCTGCCGACCGGTCCGCTCGTCGGCACACTCGCAGTGACGGCGAAGACGCAGGTGCGAGCCAGCCGCAGCAGCAACGTGGTCGGGTTGCTCGAGGGCTCCGATCCGGCGCTGCGCGGCGAATATCTCGTGCTCTCGGCACATCTCGATCATGTCGGGATCGGCGAGCCCGAGAAAGGCGACAGCATCTATAACGGCGCGATGGACAATGCCGTGGGCGTCGGCACGATGCTCGAAATCGCACGGACCTTTCGGGCATCGGGCAAGCGGCCGCGCCGATCGATCCTGTTCGTCGCGCTCACCGCCGAGGAAAAGGGGTTGGTGGGGTCGAGCTATTTCGCGGCACGTCCCGGCGTGCCGCAGGGCAGTCTGATCGCCGACATCAATCTCGACATGCCGATCCTGACTTTCGCGATGCAGGACATCGTGGTGCTGGGCGGCGAGCGATCGAGCCTTGGCGCGGTCTATGCCGCCGCAGCCGCGGCAGAGGGGCTCAGGGTGGTGCCCGATCCCGCACCCGAGGAGATGTTCTTCGTCCGCTCGGACCATTACAGCTTCGTCCAGGCGGGGATTCCGGCGGTCTCGATCGACAGCGGACCCGGCGGACCCGGCGAGGCGGCGCAGCAGGATTTCCTCGCCAATCATTATCACAAGCCTTCGGACGATCTGTCGCTGCCGATCGACTGGGCGGCCGCCGCGAAGTTCACGCGCGTCAACTATGCCGCCGCCCGGGCGATCGCCGACGCGGATGCGCGTCCGCGCTGGGCCAAGGGCGATTTCTTCGGGGCGCGGTTCGGTGGTTACGGCGCGCGCTAGCCAAATCCTCCCCCGGAAGGGGAGGATCAGCGGATGCGCCTGCTGATCTTCGGCCTCGGCTATACCGGCAGCGCGCTGGCGCGGCACCTCGCCCCCGGGGGCTGGCGGATCGCGGCAGTCACCCGCGACGGGCGCGATGGCAGCATCGCCTTTGCCGATCGCGAGCGCGCCGCGTTCGAGATCGATCACGCCACGCATATCGTCTCGACCGTCGCGCCGGACGCGGCCGATCCCATTCTCGCTGCATTCGGCCCTGAACTCGCACGCGCGCGCGGCTGGCTCGGCTATCTCTCCTCGACCGGGGTCTATGGCGACACGCGCGGCGCCTGGGTCGACGAGACCGCAACCACCGGTGGCGGCCGCCGCACCGCGCGTACCGAGGCCGATGCTGCGTGGCTGGCGCTCGGCGCGCGCGTGTTCCGTCTGCCCGGCATCTACGGCCCCGGCCGCTCGCCGCTCGACCGCGCCGCGCGGGGCGACGCCGCACGGATCCATGTCCCGGGTCAGGTCTTCAGCCGCATCCATCTCGACGACCTCGTCGCCGGCATAGTCACCGGATTCGACGCGCCACGAGGCGCCTGGAACCTCGCGGACGACCTGCCCGCGCCGCAGAGCGACGTCGTCGCTTATGCGTGCCGGCTGCTCGGCATCCCCCCGCCGCCGCTCATCGCGCTGGGAGAAGCGCGGCTCAGCCCGCAGGCACGCGCTTTTTATTCGGAGAATCGGCGCGTCGCGAACGGCAAGGCAAAGCGCTTGCTCGGCTGGCGGCCGCGTTTCCCCGATTATCGATTGGGCCTGCGCGCCTTGAGCGCCAGCACCAGCCCGATCATCACCAGCGCTGCCCCCGCCACGGCGAGCAGCGACCAGCGATAGCCTTCGTAGATCGTCGAGAGCAGCATCGCGATCACCGGGATCAGTACGCTGGTATAGGCCGCCTTGGCCGGGCCGATCGTGCGGATCAGCTGGAAATAGATGGTGAAGGCCAGCGCAGATCCGAGCACGCCGAGATACAACGTGCCGGCGATGTAGCTCCAGCGCATCTCGATCACCGGCGGGCCGGTGGTGGTCCACGCGAACGCCGCGTCGATCGCTGCGCCGGTCAGCATCGCCCAGCCGAGCGTCGTCGCCATCGGATAGGCCCTGGCGGTCTTCATCGCCTGCATGACGTTGGCGACCGAAGCGGAGAGCACGCCGAGCAACGCGATGCCAATCCCGATCAGCGCGGCTTGGGGTCCGGCATCGCTCAGCCGCGCCTCGTGGAGGAACAGCAAGGCGACGCCCGCCATCGCCACCGCCGAGCCGATCAGCAATTGGCGCCCCATCAGCTGGCCGAGAAACACCCGTGCAAGGATCGCATTGGGCACCAGCAGCAGCGCATAGACGATCGCCACCACCCCCGAGGTGATGTGCTGCTCGGCGCGGTAGACGAAGTTGAAGTTGAGCACGAACTGCGCGAAGCCCAACGCCACCGCGAACGTCCAGCCGCGCGCATCGAGCTTGAGCGAGTCCCGCCGCAACGCCGCCCAGCCGAGGATCACCACGCCCGCCACGACGAAGCGATAGGTCACCGACCAGCTCGGCGGCACCACCGACAGCTGGTCGCGGATGACGATCCACGTCGATCCCCAGATCAACGTGACGACGAGGAACGGGATCAGGACCGACAGGCGCGCGGAGCGGGGCGGTGCCGCCTCGCTCACAGCGCCGCGATCGCGTCCGCGAGTGGCCGGATCGCCGCCTCGCTTTGATCCCACGACGTCACCAGCCGCACCTCGCCCGGCGCCCAGTCGTGGAAATCAAAACCCAGCCTGCGCAGCGACGCCGCCTCGTCGGGCGTGACCTTCAGGAACACTTCGTTCGCCTCGACCGGATGCACCAGCCGATCGGCCGCCGCTTGCGCCAGCAGCTGCGCACCCGCATTGGCCGCGCGCGCATTGGCCAGCCACAGATCGTCCTCCAGCATCGCGAGCAATTGCGCCGCGAGATAGCGGCCCTTCGACAGCAGCAGCCCCGCGCGCTTGCGGCGGTACAAGGTCGCGTCGGCCAACTCGGTCTGGAAGAAGATGAGCGCCTCGGCGCTCATCCCGCCATTCTTGACGAAGCCGAAGCTGAGCACGTCGACTCCGGCACGCCACGTCACGTCGCCGGGCGCGCAGCCTAGATGCGCCACTGCATTTGCAAAGCGCGCGCCATCCATATGCAGACCGAGCGCGCGCGCCTTTGCGACTTCCGAGATCGCCGCGACTTCGCCCGGCGTATAGACCAGCCCATATTCGGTCGCATTGGTAATCGAGATCGCGTGCGGCTGGACCCAATGGACCCCCTGTTGGACGCGGTCGAGCACTGCGATGACGCTGTCGGGGGTCAATTTGGCGCCAACGCCTTCGGCGAGCGCGAGCTTGGCGCCGTGCGTGTAGAATTCGGGCGCGCCGCACTCGTCATTCTGGATGTGCGCGTCGCGATGACACACCACGCTGCCGTGCGGGGGACACAAGGCCGCGAGCGCGAGCGCGTTGGCCGACGTCCCCGAAGGCACCCACAAGGTGCGCACCGGCGTTTCGAACAAATCCGAAAACGCCCCGTCGAGCTGTTGCGACCAGCGATCGCCGTCATACGCGGTGTCGAGCACATTCACTCGAGCCAGCGCCTCGAGCACTTGCGGGCAGACCGGGGCGGCGTTGTCGGAGAAGAAGCGCATGGCCTGCCATCGCGGGCCCCGCACTTCAGGTCAATTCCCCTATTCTTCGCCGCGGCGTCCGCCGGTAGCGCGCGGGGGCGGACCCTGCTCGTCTTCGAGCGGAGGCTCTTCCTCGTCCTCCCGCACGGGCCGGTCGCGCGGGCCGAACACATCGGTCTCGATCCCCGAACCCTCGACGAAATCGCCGACGCTGTTGAGCACGTCGTCGAGCGTCGTCTCGTTGACGGTTTCGTCCTCGACCACCGGCGCCGGCGGCAGCGAGACGCCCAGTGCGCGCACCATGAAATCGCGCCACACCCGCGCCGGGATGCCCCCGCCCGACAGGCCGGGGATTGGCGAATTGTCGTCATTGCCGATCCACACCGCCGCGACCAGATCGCCAGCATAGCCGATGAACCACGCGTCGCGGGCGTCCTGCGTCGTCCCGGTCTTGCCGAAAGCGGGGATCGACAGCGCCGCGCTGCGCCCGGTGCCCGAAGTCACCACGGTGCCGAGCATCGAACGCAGATCGGCGAGCTCGCCCCCGGGGATGCGCGTCGCCGCGCCCAGCCGCGCGGCGAGCCAGTCATCGGCAGATTCGGCGTCGTCGAGGCCGCGCGGCCGCACTGGATAGCTGCCGTTCGCCACCGCGGCATAAGCCGCGGTCAGTTCGAGCAGCGACACCGTCGAAGTGCCCAATGCGATCGAGGCCTCGTTGGCGATCGGTGTCGAAATGCCGAGATCGCGCGCGGCGCGGATCACCCGGCCGACGCCGATCTCGTTGGTCAGCCGCGCCGCCACCACGTTGCTCGATTTGGCGAAGGCCTGGCGCAAGGTGATCTTGCCGGCATAGCGCCCGTCGCTGTTGGTCGGCGACCATTCGCCGATCGTCACCGGCGAGTCGTCGACCATGCTGTCGGGCGTCATTCCCGAGCGCAGCGCGGCGAGATAGACGAACAGCTTGAAGGTCGATCCCGGCTGGCGCCGCGCCTGCGTCGCCCGATTGAACGGGCTTTCGCGATAATTTTTGCCGCCGACCATCGCGACGACACGGCCGTCGGGGCGCATCGCCACCAGCGCGATCTGGGTCTTCTTCAGCCCCGCGCCGCGCACCGCGCGCTCGGCCGCCGCCTGGATATCGGTTTCCAGCGTGGTTCGCACCGTCTGCTCAGTCGCGACGCCGCCGGCGCGGTCGCGTGCCTCGGGCAGCACCCAATCGGCGAAATAGGTGCCATTGGGCAGTTCCTTTTCCTTGCTCACCTTGAGCACCGCCGGGCGCACCCGCGCCGCCTCGGCCTCGGTCAGCGCGCCGCTGGCAATCATCGCGCCGATCACCAGTTTCTGCCGTTCGCGGGCGCCTTTGAGGTTGCCCGTCGGCGCCAGCCGGCTCGGCGCCTTGACCAGACCGGCGAGCAAACTCGCCTGGCTGACCGTCAGATTTTCCGGTGCGACGCTGAAATAATGCTGCGCGGCGGCACGCAGGCCATAGACGTTGTCGCCGAAATAGACGTTCGACAGATAGCGCGAGAGGATCTCGTCCTTCGACAGCCACGCCTCGAGCCAGAAGGCGATCATCACTTCGCGCAGCTTGCGCGTCATCGTCCGGTCGGAGGTCAGGAATGCGTTCTTGGCGAGCTGCTGGGTGATCGTACTGCCGCCCTGCGAGCGGCCGTCGCTCGTCGAATTGTGCAGGAACGCCCGGGCAATACCGCGCGGATCGACCCCCATATGCCCGAAGAAGCGCCGGTCCTCGATCGCGATGAACGCCGCGCCGACATGTTTGGGCAGCTTCGCGACATCGACCGGTGCCGCAATCACTGCACCCCGCCGTGCGATCGGCTTGCCTTCGGCCGAGAGCAAGGTGATCGAAGGCGGCGCGGGCGGCTCGAGCGACTTGGACAAGGGCGCGGTCAGCGCCAGCCACGCCACCGCGAGCACGAACAACAGGATCAACCCGGCCACGCCCCAGCTCAGCCAGCGCCAGCGGAAGCGGAAACGCTTGCGAATTGCGGGAAGGTTGGTGCCGCCCTCGCCAGATGGTGGTACGCCTTCGGGAGGCACCGGTGGCAGAGGCGGCGGCGGCGCGGCGCGCCAGAAGGGATCGGGCGTCAGGCCGGGTTTCGGCGCCTCGAGTGCCGGCTTGCCGATCGTCATCTCGATCGGCGCCGGATCGGCATTCTTCGGCCGCCACGCACGCACCGGCGCACCCGACGAATCCTCGCCCGATTCGGTCTGCCGCCGAAGCGGGAAGCGGACGTCGCCGGAGCCGGGTTCACGGGCCATCAGCGCCTCTTATCGGCCTCTGGCCATTGGGAAAAGCAATACGCCACGGTGTGTTGTTATTATAAGACAGTCCGCGAGGCAAATGTTCCCCGAACGCGCGCGCGTCGCGCTCGAAGACGCTATTTCGCGCAGCGCAGAAGATCGGGCGCCTTGCCGTTCGAGCCATCGGCATAGCTCGCCCCGACCAGCCGGTTGCCGTCGGGCGACAGGCGGAGCGTCGCCATGGCGGGCTCGTCGCCGTCATAGGTCGACAAAATACCTTCGTAACGGACGCTGTCTCGGCTCAGCATCGTCACGCGCGTGATCTTCACACCCTCTTCATAGTGTCCGATCTCGCGCGGACCGATGGTCATGCCTTCGGTATTGTCGCCACCCTTCGAGCCGCAATCGGTGAGCCGGACCGCCCATTCGCCCTGGAAGCGTGCGGGCATGACATTTTCGGAGGCCGCTGCGGAACCGGCAGCTCCAGCGAAAACGAGAATGGAAAGCAGGATACGCATCTTTACTCCTCAACGAACCGGGGCCGTATAGGCGCGCCACCGCGATTGCATAGCGTGTCCGATGGCGCCCGGGGTCAGGCTTCGAGCTCCACATCCCAATAGAGCCAGTCGCGCCACGTCTGGTGAAGATAATGCGGGGGGAAGCGTCGGCCATGTTCCTGCAACTGCCAGCTCGTCGGCCGGATCGGTTCGATATGGAGCGGCATCGCTGCCTGCTTCGGCGTGCGCCCGCCCTTTTTGAGATTGCAGGGCGCACAGGCAGTGGCGACATTTTCCCAGGTGGTACGGCCGCCCTGGGCGCGGGGGACGACATGGTCGAAGGTGAGGTCGCGCTGAGTCCCGCAATATTGGCAGGAGAACTTGTCGCGGAGGAACAGGTTGAAGCGCGTGAAGGCAGGGAATTGAGAAGGTCTGACATATTGTTTGAGCGCGATGACCGAAGGGAGCTTCAGCCTCGCGCTGGGACTTCGGACCTCGCGTTCGTAAAAGGAGACGACGTCGACCCGGTCGAGGAACAGCGCCTTTATCGCGGTCTGCCACGGCCACACGCTGAGGGGATAATAGCTGAGCGGCGTGTAATCGGCGTTGAGCACAAGCGCGGGGCAACCGTCCGGATGGCGGATAAGATCGGGATGATACATGCGCTCCCTCACCAGTTGCGGCCGCCACTTCCTGACCGGATATGGTGACGGGCACATGACAGCATATGCCGCGACTCGCGGTCAAGGGCCGGTTTGATGGTTATGCACACGCGCTTCGCGCCGAGCCCGACGGGACGGCTTCACCTCGGCCATGCCCTCTCCGCGACCCGCGCGCATGATTGCGCGCGTACCGCCGGCGGGCGCTTCAGCCTGCGCATCGAGGACATCGACGGCACCCGCAGCCGCCCCGAGCATGTCGAGGCGATCCTCCGCGATCTCGAATGGCTGGGGCTGGGCTGGGACGGCCCGGTGACGTTCCAGTCACAGCGGCTGAACCTGTATCAGCAGGCGCTCGACCGGCTGCGAAACATGGGGCTGCTCTATCCCTGCTTCTGCACCCGAGCCGACATCGCCGCGAGCCTGTCGGCGCCGCACGGGCCGGAGGGGACAGCGTATCCGGGCATTTGCCGTGGGCTGGCAGCGCCAGACCTCACCCGCCCCCATAGCTGGCGGCTCGATGTGGCGAAGGCGCTTAAACTCCCTCTCTCTTTTTCCCAAGGGGGGAGGGGAATCTGGTGGCACGACATCTTCGCCGGCCACATCCGCGCCGATCCGTTGTCGCATGGCGACATCATCCTCGCCCGCAAGGACGCCCCGGCCAGCTATCACCTCGCCGCCACCGTCGATGACGCCGCGCAGGGCATCACCCACATCGTCCGCGGCAAGGATTTGTTCGGGGCCACTCACATCCACCGGCTGCTCCAGGCGCTGCTAGATTTGCCGACGCCCGAATATCGCCACCACGAATTACTGCTCGGCCCCGACGGCCAGCGCCTCGCCAAGCGCCACGGCGCGCCGACGCTGGAGGCGATGCGCCTCGCCGGCGAGGACGGCCGCGCGCTCGCCGACCGGCTGCGCGAAGGGCGGCTTCCGGTTGGATTCAGATCGGCAAAGGCGTAGGGAAGCCCCATGACCTTCTTCCTCGCAGCCCTCCTCATTGCCGCGATGCTCGCGGTCGTCTTCGTGCTCATCAAGGGATTGGTGAACATGGCGCAGACCACCACGAAGGATCTCGAAGGCGACGGTCCCAGCGAGCGCGCGCTGCGCTCGAACAAATTGATGCAGCAGCGCATCCTGCTCCAGGGAGTGGCGATCGGGATCATCGCGCTGCTCCTGCTGATCCTGTCCGCCAAGGGCTGATGCGGCTGTCGGGCGCTCGCTCAGCGGATCAGCATCGCCACGCACCAGATCAAAGCGATCAGCATCACGCCGATCAACACCGCCAGTTCGAGATCGAGCAAGGGCGGACGGCGCATCGTCTCGCCCCGCGTCAGGTCACAGGAAGCCGAGATGCGTTACCAGCGACTGGTGCAGCGTGCCCTTGAACTTGAGCCCGACCACGCCTTCGGCCGCCCAGCAGACCCGGGCCGGCATCGGCGCGAGATGCGCGATCGCGATCCACACTTCGTCGCCTTCGTGCAGGCCCCAGGTGTAGATCTTGCAGCCTTCCACCGAGACATCGGCAACCTCGCCCTTGATCCGCCGCACTTCGCCGCTGGCGCGGATCGTCGCGGTCAGTGCGGTCGGCGTGCGCGGATTGGTGCGTCGGTCAGCCTCGGCCAGCCGGCCGATCAGTGCGTCATTCCGGTTTTCATCGGTCGGGTTCATGGCAGACTCCCCTCTCTCACCGATCGCACAGCACCGGTTTACGCTCCGTCGCCCGACAGCCTTAGCGAAGGATAAACCGCGTTTGCGCCTGGCGGCCGGTATCGTGGGTCAAGGCAATGGCAAATCGGCCGGCCCGGGCGTAGGACGGCGGCGATGGTCAAGCTCAACAAGATCTACACGCGCACGGGCGACGATGGCACCACCGGGCTGGTCGACGGATCGCGCGTGTCGAAGGCCGATCCGCGCATGGCGGCGATCGGCGACGTCGACGAAGCCAACAGCGCGATCGGCGTGGCGCGCGCGGCGATCGGCCCGGGCAGCTTCAGCGAAATGCTCGCGCGCATCCAGAACGACCTGTTCGATCTCGGCGCCGATCTCGCCACCCCGGTGGAGATCGAAGGCGCGCTGCGCATCGTGGCCAGCCAGATCGATTGGCTCGAGAAGCGGATCGATCACCTCAACGCCGCGCTCGATCCGCTGACCAGTTTCATCCTGCCGGCGGGCGAGCCGGCCGCCGCCGCCCTCCATCTCGCCCGCGCGGTCGTGCGCCGGGCCGAGCGGACCGCAGTCGGCACCGCCGCGCAGGTGACGCTCCGTCCCGAAGCGCTGGCCTATCTCAATCGCCTCTCGGATCTGCTCTTCGTCACGGCGCGCGCGATGAACCGGAACGGGGTGGGCGACGTTCTGTGGGTGCCCGGCGCCTCGCGCTAACCTGAATTGATTTCGGGTTGACGCTACGACGGCCGCGCCGTAGAGGGAACATTATGAGAACGGAGCGCGATGTGAACCCGGCTTCCTCCGCCCTCGCGTCGCGTTTTGCCGCGGTCCGTGCGCTCAGCGCCGATCTCGTCGCGCCGCTTTCGGATGCCGATGCGACGATCCAGTCGATGGACGACGCCTCCCCCGCCAAATGGCATCTCGCGCACACCAGCTGGTTCTTCGAAACCTTCGTGCTGCGTGATCATGTCCCCGGCTATCGGCTGTTCGACGAACGCTGGCCGTTCCTGTTCAACAGCTATTACGAAGCCGAGGGGCGGCGCCATGCCCGCCCGCGCCGCGGCATGCTATCGCGCCCCTCGCTCGCCGAGATCCTCGACTATCGCGAGGCAGTCAACGCCGCGTTGCTCGCGGCACTGCCCGATCTGCCCCCGGCCGTGCAAACTCTGGTCGAGCTCGGCTGTCACCATGAGGAGCAGCACCAGGAACTCCTCCTCACCGACATCCTCCACCATTTTTCGGTAAATCCTCTAGAATCAGCAATTTGGTCCGGAGACCCCAAGGTCCCGGTCGCCATGCCCGCCCCGATCGGCTGGATCGAAGGCGCCGTAGGCCCCGTCGAGATCGGCTGTGGGCAACCTTCGTCATCTTTCACCTTCGATTGCGAAGGCCCGCGGCATACCGAATTGCTCCATCCACACGCGCTCGCCGACCGCACCGTGACCAATGGCGAATGGGCGACGTTCATTGCCGACGGAGGCTATCGCGATCCCCGTCATTGGCTCGCCGACGGCTGGGCGTGGGTGCAGACCGAGGGCATCGGCTCGCCGCTTTACTGGAAGCAGTGCGACGGCGGCTGGACGCGCTTCGGACTCGACGGCCGCCGCCCCGTCGATCCCGCCGCCCCGGTCACCCATGTCAGCTTCTTCGAGGCCGATGCCTATGCCAGCTGGGCCGGCGCCCGGCTGCCCACCGAGTTCGAATGGGAAGCTGCGGCGAGCGGCCGTGATCCGAACGGCGGCAACCAGCTCGACCGCGCCAGCGCAGTCGAGCCCCGGCCCGCAAACGGCGGCCCCGCCTTTTTCGGCGACGTCTGGGAATGGACCGGCAGTGCCTATCGCCCCTATCCGGGCTTCCGTGCCGCCGAAGGTGCCGTCGGCGAATATAACGGCAAGTTCATGAGCGGACAGTTCGTCCTGCGCGGCGGCAGCTGTGCGACGCCGCGTGGGCATGTCCGGGCAAGCTACCGCAACTTCTTCTATCCGCACCAGCGCTGGCAGTTCACCGGCGTACGCTTGGCAAAGGATCTGTAACGATGCTCAAGCAGGAACAGGAGGATGGCGAGCGCGGTCTCGCCGATCCCAATTTCCGCGCCGATATATTGACCGGCCTCGCCGCGCGCCCGCGCGCGATTCCGGCCCGCTGGTTCTATGATCGCCGCGGCTCCGAATTGTTCGAGGCGATCACCGGCCTGCCCGAATATTACCCGACCCGCACCGAAACCGCATTGCTGATGCAGATCGGGCCGCAGCTCGGCGCGCTTGCGGCAAACAATGCGGCGGTGGTCGAGTTCGGTTCGGGCTCGTCGACCAAGACGCCGATCCTGCTTCGAGCGATCCATCCCGCCGCCTATGTGCCAATCGATATCTCGGGCGAATTCCTGCGGGATTCGGCGCGTGCGCTGGCCAAGGGATTTCCGGGGCTGCCGGTGCTGCCGGTCGAGGCCGATTTCCTGCGCCCGGTGCCGTTGCCCGACGAGGTGGCGGGGCTGCCCAAGCTCGGCTTCTTCCCCGGATCGACGATCGGCAACATGAACGCCTTCCACGCAGTTGATCTGCTGCGCGCGATGCGCGATTGGCTGGGCGAAGGCGCGCGGCTGCTGATCGGCATGGACCGGGTCAAGTCGCCCGACATATTGATCCCCGCCTATGACGATGCGCAGGGCGTCACCGCCGCATTCAACCTCAACTTGCTCGAGCGGATCAATCGCGAGCTGGGCGGGACGATTCCCGTCGACGCGTTCCGCCACCGCGCGATCTGGAACCCCGACGCGGCGCGGATCGAAATGCATCTCGAGGCCCGGCGGGACATGGCCTTCACTGTCGACGGACGGCCGTTCAAGATGGCGGCCGGCGAGACGATTCACACCGAGAATAGCCACAAATACGGACCCAATGGCGGCCGCATGCTGCTGCGCGCCGGCGGCTGGACTCCGATCCGCGAATGGACCGATCCGCAGGACTGGTTCGGGCTGATATTGTGCGAGGCGCAGCCGCTGCGGATGGCACCGTGACCGATCAGCGATAGACCGGCTCGGCCTTCCACGTGCGCAGCCAGTTGATCGACCCGCGGCACTCGCCCATCGAACGCAGTTCGATCAGCACGAAGCCCTTGCCGTCCCAGACATAATTGGCGCTCTCGCCGCAATCGCCGATCCCGCGGCCCTTGGCGTGGGTGCTCAACATGCTGGTTTTTGCGTCCCACCACGCATTGGTGAGCATCGGCGCCTCACCGCTGCCGTCGCCCGAATAATCGATATCGGCAACTGCTGCTTTTCCGCCGCGCAGGACGAACGGCGCGCTGTTGATGTTGTAGGCACCACTACCGCAGGGCAGCAGCGCCAAGGTAGCGCCGCCGCCCAGCGCGAAGGTCTGGACCTTATCGGCCGCGTCGGACTCGGTCGCCGATTCGTCGCAGCCCGAGCGCTTTTCCATTTGCTGGCGCAATGCAGCACTCACCGTCGCGGGCGCTCCGCTCGCGCGGAGCGCGGGAACGCGGGGCACCGTCGGCGCGGCGGGCACGGCAGTGGCGGGCTTCGTTCCCTTGGCCGCCGCAGCGGTGACCGTGCCGGCGCGCCCCTGCCCGGTATCGATGAAGCGCAGCGCCGCAGACGATCCCTTGAGCGAGACCTTTGCGATCACCGCCTTGCCGTTGGCGAGCGTGAGATTCGTGCCGTCGATCAAAACCGCGACGATGCGCGCAGCATCGGCACCGCGGAAACGCACCGCGCCCTCGCGCGGCACGGCCTGCGCCACCGGTTTGCCGTCGATGGCGAGCGTCAGGCTGCCGGTTGCCCTGGCCGAATCGACTACGATCTCGAAGCCGCCCTGCGGCCCGGGCGCGCGGCTGATCGACGCCGCCAACGGGCCGTCCGCGGGCCAATCGCCGTCGTCACCGATCAAAGAAGTCATTTCGCAGATTTTGAGATTGTCGCAGGCCACTGCCCAATCGCCATAGGTCTGCGAAACGCCGACGGCGGGATCGGCGGCGAGCAGCAGGAGTGCGAGCGTCAGCATGCCCGGCGTCTAGCCGAGGTCAGCGCAGGGCGGTAGGGGCAAGCAACAAAGTGATCGTGGAGACGGACGATGCAGACGGTTGGGGTGATAGGCGCGGGGCAGATGGGCGCGGGCATCGCGCAGGTTTCGGCGCAGGCGGGCTATGCCGTATTGCTCTCCGACATGGACCGGGCGCGCGCCGAGGCGGGGAAAGCCGGGATCGGCAAGCAACTCGCCCGCGCGGTCGAGAAGGAGAAGATCAGCGCCGCCGATGCCGAAGCGGCGCTCGGCCGGATCACTCCCATCGGCGACGTCGCCGCGATGGCGCCGTGCACCCTCGTCATCGAGGCTGCGACCGAGCGCGAGGCGATCAAGCGCAGTATCTTCGAGACCGTCGGCAAGGTGCTCGGCCCTGACGCCATCCTCGCCAGCAACACCTCGTCGATTCCGATCACGCGCCTTGCCCAGGCGGCGCCCGATCCCGCCCGCTTCATGGGCGTCCACTTCTTCAATCCGGTGCCGGTGATGGGGCTGATCGAACTGATCCGCGGCCTCGCCACATCGGACGCCACCGTGGCGGCGGTCGAGAAATTCGGTCAGTCGCTCGGCAAGCGGATCGTCCACGCCAACGACGCACCCGGCTTCATCGTCAATCGCGTGCTGATGCCGATGCTCAACGAAGCCTGCTTCGCGCTCGGCGAGGGCGTGGCGACGATCCCCGATATCGACGCCGCCTGCCAGCTCGGGCTCAACCATCCGATGGGCCCGTTCACCCTCGCCGACTTTATCGGGCTCGACACGTGTCTAGAGATCACTCGCGTGCTGTTCGAAGGCACCGGCGATCCAAAATTCCGCCCCGCGCCCTTGCTGGTGAAATATGTCGAAGCCGGCTGGTACGGCCGCAAGACGAAGCGCGGCTTCTACGATTATTCGGGCACCGAGCCGGTACCTACGCGCTAGGGCAGCAGCAGCCCCGCCAGCGCCGCGCTCATCAGATTGGCGAGGCTGCCGGCGACCAGTGCCCGGATCCCCAGCTTGGCGATCATCGGCCGCTGATTGGGCGCAAGACTGCCGGTCGCGGCCATCTGGATCGCGATCGAGCTGAAATTGGCGAAACCGCACAGCGCGAAGGTGATGATCGCCACGGTGCGCGGGGCGAGGTCCTTCATCTCGCCGAGCTGGATGAACGCGACGAATTCGTTGAGCACGACCTTGGTACCGAACAGGCCGCCCGCCGCAGTCGCCTCGTGCCACGAGATGCCGAGCAGATACATCACCGGCGCGAACACCGACCCGATGATCTTCTGGAAGCTGAGATCCTTGAACCACTGCGCCCATTCGGCATTGCCGCTGGCATAGACGACCCAATTGCCCGCGCCTCCGAGCAGCCCGTTGGCGAGCGCGACAAGCGCGACGAACGCCAGCACCATCGCGCCGACCGCGACCGCGATCTTGACGCCGGTCGAAGCGCCGCTCGCCGCCGCCATGATCAGGTTCGCGGCGCGTTCTTCCTCCAGATCGTGCTCGGCGACCTTGATCACTTCTTCCTCGGGATTGTCGCCGAGCGGCAGCTGGCCTTCGGGGGCGACCGGATCGTCGGGCATCATGATCTTGGCCATCAGCAGCCCGCCCGGCGCCGCCATGAACGAGGCGGCGAGCAGATAGGGCAAGGCCTGCGAACCGAGCAGGCTGGCATAGGCCGCGAGGATCGTCCCCGCGACGCCCGACATGCCCACGGTCATCACGGCGAAGAGCTGCGGCGGAGTCAGCCGCGCCAGATAGGGACGGATCACCAGTGGCGATTCGCTCTGGCCGACGAAGATGTTCGCGGCGGCGCACAGCGATTCGACCTTGGTGGTCCCCACCACCTTCTCGATCGCCCCACCGATCCAGCGGATGACGAACTGCATCACGCCGAGATGGTAGAGGATCGACACCAAGGCCGCGAAGAAGATGATCACCGGCAGCGCCGCGATCGCGAAGCTCTGCCCGCCGAGTTCGGGCCTGGCGAGCGGGCCGAACAGAAAGCTGGTACCGGCGCCGGCATAGCCAAGCAGCGCCGTCACGCCGTTCGAGAGGCTGTGCAGTGCCGCCTGTCCCCAGCTGGTACGCAGCACAAGGACCGCGACCCCCGCCTGAAGTGCGAACGCCGCACCGACGACGCGGAGCCGGATTGCCCGCCGGTTGCCCGAAAGGGCATAGGCGATGGCGAGGATCGCGAGCACGCCGAAGATACCGATCGGGAAATGAGTCATCCGCTTGAAAATCCGCCCCAATAGCCGGCCTGAGATGGAGCCGGCGACACGCGAGCATACACGCTGCATGGCATGAGGCCAGTGGCGGATGCCCGCGGGATCGGGGCGCAGGCGGACACGTCCGCCGCTGCGAACGGCCCGCGGTGAGGCGCGGTCTTGACCCGCAACCAAATTGACTCCGATTGACTCGAAATGCGATCCGGGCGGCTGCGGTTGACCCGTCCGGGAATGCCGACAGGCAGAAACCGCGGGAATCTGCCGATTCTGGCTGGCCGGCGTTGGATCGTGTGCCGCGCTGGTGGTGCGTGCGTAACGTGCAGGTGGCGCGTGGATGCCGCGCGAGTGCGGCGCGCGCGGCGCCTGGCCGGCGCGTCGACGGTGCGTTGTCTCCCATTCGAAGGCGCTGAGGTTCGGGGTGCGATTCTACGGGCTCGGGCACCGGCAACACTCCCCCTCACCAGTCGTATTGCGGTCGGGACCCGGCCCCCGCGGGAGTGCGTGCATACGCGTGCGACCAACAGTATTAGTGGAACATATAGAGAACAATGCAATCCCTGGCGCATCTTTCGCGGGCGCATCTTTCCCGCTAGCGTAAGATCATGGAAAGCCGCCCCTATATCACCCGTTCGCTCTTCTTCCTCTCGATCTTCTACGGCGGCATGGTCTGCATCGCCGGGGTTCTCGGCAACAAGCAGGTGTCGCTGGGACCGATTTCGGCGATCGGCAATTGGGTGGGCGTCGGCCCGCTCGCGGTCGAGGCGGGGATCTTTGCCTTCCTTTTGCTGGTGGCAGTGTCGAGCGCGGTCGCCGAGCTCAACGGGCCAGAGACCGCGCGACGGCTGGTCGTCTGGGGCTTCATCCCTCTGATCACCTCGGTGCTGCTCTCGCTGCTGGTGCTCGCTTTGCCCGCCTCGCCGAGCATGGAGCTCGACCGGCTGCACGCCTTCGAGATGATGATGTCGGGGACGCCGCGCATCTGGCTGGGCGGGATCGTCGCCTACGGCATTTCGCAGATCCTCAACGTCACCATCTTCAGCGCGCTCAAGAGCGGCGGCGGCAAGCTGTTGTGGCTGCGCGCGGCGGTCGCGAGCATGCTCAGCCAGATCGCCGACACGCTGATCTTCATCACCATCGCGTTCTACGGGGTGTTTCCGATCACCGAATTGCTCGTCGGCCAGATGCTCACCAAGGTCGTGCTCAGCCTCGTGCTGGTGCCGCCGCTCATTTATTTCTTCGTCGGGCTCGGGCGCTTCCTCGATCGTCGGCGCTCGCTCTGACGGCTTGGGCTGGCCGCAACTTTGTCCTAAGGGCGCGCGATGACCGATAACGCACCCGATCCCGCGCTGCTCGCCAAGGCCGAGACGCTCACCGAAGCCCTGCCCTATCTGCAGCGTTACGCTGGCGCGACCTTCGTCGTGAAATATGGCGGCCACGCGATGGGCGATCCGGAGCTGGCGCGCGACTTCGCCGAGGACGTCGTGCTGCTCCAGGCCGTCGGGATCAACCCCATCGTCGTCCATGGCGGCGGTCCGCAGATCGGCGCGATGCTCAAGCGGCTGGGCGTCGAATCGCAATTCGTCGGGGGCTTGCGCATCACCGATGCCGAGACCGCCAAGATCGCCGAGATGGTCCTCGCCGGATCGATCAACAAGGAGATCGTCGGCTGGATCGGCCAGGCGGGCGGCAAGGGCGTCGGCATCTCGGGCAAGGATGCCGGCCTCGTCACTGCCGAGAAGGTCCAGGGCCGCGAGCCCAATCCGCTGAGCGGGATCGAGCGCCATGTCGATCTCGGCTTCGTCGGCGAGCCGGTCGCAGTCGATCCGGCGATTCTCCACTCGCTGGCGGCGCAGGGTTTCATCCCGGTCGTCGCCCCGATCGCGCTGGGCACCGATGGGCATACCTACAACATCAATGCCGACACGATGGCGGGCGCAATCGCCGGGGCGTGCGGCGCCAAGCGCTTCTTCCTGCTCACCGACGTGGCCGGGGTGCTCGACAAGTCCGGCGATCTGATGACCGATCTCGATCCCGCCGGCGTTGCCGCACTCAAGGCCGACGGCACCATCTCGGGCGGCATGATCCCCAAGGTCGAGACCTGCGTCGCCGCGGTCGAGGCGGGCGTGGACGCCGCAGTGATCCTCGACGGGCGGGTGCCGCATGCCATGCTGCTCGAGATCTTCACGCGGCGCGGCGCCGGCACGCTGGTCCACGCCTGAACCACACGCTATCTAGTGCCAATCACCTCTCACGGAGAACGGGTTTGATCCTGATCCTCGACATCCTCCAGATCATCCTGACCGTCATCTGGTGGATCATCATCGTCCAGGCCATCCTGTCGTGGCTGATCGCGTTCAACGTGATCAATACTCACAACGAATATGTCGGGGCGATCTGGCGCGCGCTGAAGACGATTACCGATCCGATCTATCGGCCGATCCGGCGGGTGCTGCCCGATTTCGGCGGGCTCGATCTTTCGCCGATGGTCGTGCTGGTGATCCTGCTGATCCTCCAGCAGGCGGTGCTGCCCGCACTCTACCGCATCGCTCTTGGCGGGCAGCTCTGAGCCGCGCGGGCGCAGCCTGGACGCTGCGCCGAGACGGGATCGAGATCGCTGTGCGCGTGACGCCGCGCGCGTCGCGTGACGGGTTCGCGCCAGGCACCGACGCGCATTTCGCCGCGCGGCTGGCGGCGCCTCCCGTCGAAGGCGCCGCGAACGCGGCTTTGGTGCCGCTGGTGGCCAAGGCTTTCGGCGTTCCCAAGCGCGCAGTTACCGTGATCGCGGGCGATACTGCCCGTCTCAAGCGGCTCGCCATCGCCGGCGACGCGCATGCGCTGGCGAAGATCGCCGCCAGCCTCTATGGACGCGAACCATGAGCGCAGCATCGATCGACGGCAAGGCATTCGCGGCGGGCCTCCGCGCCCGCATCGCAGAACGGGTTCCCACATTCCGGAAGGCGACCGGGCGCGCGCCCGGGCTCGCGGTGGTGCTGGTCGGCGAGGACCCCGCCTCGGCGGTCTATGTCCGTTCCAAGGGCAAACAGACCCGCGAGGCCGGGATGGAGAGCTTCGAGCACAAGCTGCCGGCCGACACCGACCAGGCGACCTTGCTGTCGCTGGTCGAGCAGCTCAACATGGATCCCGCGGTGGACGGCATCCTCGTCCAGTTGCCGCTCCCCGCGCATATCGACGCCGACGAAGTGCTGCTGCGGATCGACCCCGACAAGGACGTCGACGGCTTCCACCCGGTCAATGCCGGGCGTCTCGCCACCGGGCTGCCGGGCTTCGTGCCGTGCACGCCGCTCGGCTGCCTGATGCTGCTTGAAGACAGGCTCGGCGACTTGTCCGGGCTCGATGCGGTGGTAGTCGGCCGATCGAACATCGTCGGCAAGCCGATGGCGGCCTTGCTCACCGCGAAAAGCTGCACCGTCACCGTGGCGCATTCGCGCACGCATAATCTGCCGCATTATCTTCGCCATGCCGATATCGTCGTCGCCGCAGTCGGGCGCCCGCACTTCGTCAAGGGCGAATGGCTCAAGCCCGGCGCCACGGTGATCGACGTTGGCATCAACCGCACCGAGAACGGCCTCACCGGCGATGTCGACTTCGACAGTGCCGCGAGCGTGGCGGGCGCGATCACCCCGGTACCCGGCGGCGTCGGCCCGATGACGATCGCGGTGCTGCTCCGTAACACGCTGGTGGCGGCGCATCGCCGTGAGGGAGTCGCGCTCGAAGAAGGAGATATCTGATGTTGGCCCTTTTGCTGCTGCAAGTCGCCGCGCCGCAGACTGCGGTCGATGCCGAGCGCGCGTTCAACGCAGCGGCGCAGGAGAAGGGGCAGTGGACTGCGTTTCGAGATTACGCGGCGGCGGACGCGACGATGTTTGTTCCGCAGCCGGTGAAGGCCCAAGGCTGGCTCAAGGATCGCGAGGACCCGCCAAAATCCGTCGAGTGGTGGCCGACTGAAAGCTACGTCTCGTGCGACGGCAAGCTGGCAGTGAATACCGGTGGCGCGCACTGGCCCAGCGGCGCGGTCAGCTATTTCACCACCGTGTGGCGGCGCGAAGCGGACGGCAGCTGGAAGTGGATCGTCGATGGCGGCGACGCGCTCAAGGTTGCGCGCGAGCGCCCCGCGAAGCCAAAGGTGAAGCGCCCGTCCTGCCGTCGCCTCCCCTC
The DNA here is from genome assembly GCF_002796605.1 of Sphingomonas psychrotolerans. NCBI lineage: Bacteria > Pseudomonadati > Pseudomonadota > Alphaproteobacteria > Sphingomonadales > Sphingomonadaceae > Sphingomonas > Sphingomonas psychrotolerans. Next base: position 3,460,131 of record NZ_CP024923.1, on the reverse strand, counting down.
TGGCGATGACGGCCGCATTCCCATAGGTCCTCACCTCACCGAGGATGGAGAAGGCACGTCACCGGATCGTTCGCTGCTGTGGGAATGGCATGTCATGCCTGATGGCCATCGGACTTTCCTGACGCATCTGTGGGACGGTGACGGATACGAAATTGTCTTGCTCGACGATATCGCAGCGCCCGCCAAATGATCGAACTCTATGTCTCCGCGTTCATCACCTTCTTCGTGGTGATCGATCCGCCCGGCTGCGCGCCGATCTTCGCGGGGCTCACCACCGGCGCGAGCGCGGTGCATCGCCGGACGATGGCAGTGCGTGCGGTGCTCGTCGCCTCGGCGATCCTGTTCGGCTTCGCGCTGTTCGGCGAGGCGTTGCTCAAGGCGCTGGGCATCAGCCTCAATGCCTTCCGCATCGCCGGGGGCATCATGCTGTTCCTGATCGCACTCGAGATGGTGTTCGAAAAGCGCACCGAGCGCCGCGAGGACCGCGCCGAGAAGATCCGCGCCGAGGAACCGGCCGACATCTCGATCTTCCCAATGGCGATGCCGATGATCGCCGGGCCGGGATCGATTGCCTCGGTGATGCTGCTGATGTCGCAGAGCAACGGCCTCGCCAATTCGGCGGTGGTGCTCGCCGCAATGGCGTCGATCCTCGCGCTGACCTTGCTCGCATTGCTGATCGCCGGGCCGATCATGCGCGTCGTCGGCGCCAAGATCGAAGCGGTGGTGTCGCGGCTGCTCGGCGTATTGCTCGCCGCGCTTGCCGCGCAGTTCGTGATCGACGGGCTGCGCGCCAGCTTCAGCGCCGGGGCAGTGCTTTCGGGGCACTGACGGGTGCGTCGGGCAAATCGTAGCGAATCCGCCACAAGCGGAACGGCGATTTCTCCGGCAACTTTACCGGTTCGAGCCAGTTGGGCACCTCGCCGCGATGCAGCTGGCCATAGAATCCGTTCGCATTGCGCGCGCGATAGACCGTGGTCTCGGCCATGTTCGGGCAGATCAGCAGATAGCGCGCCTTGTGCCGCGCCGCGATCGCCCGGAAGCCGCTCGTCTGGCCGGTAAAGGCGTGATGCACGTCGAGGATCGCATTGCCGTTGCGATGGTAAGGGCCGGCGACACCGTCATGATGCGTGATCGTGATCAGCCGCGGTCCCATGTCGACATGGCTGAACAGGATCGCCCGCGGGATCGTATTGAGCGGCCGCAGCGACGACATCCGTGCACAGGCGGCATTGGCCTGCGCGACCTTGTCGGGACCGGTCTTGCCCGGCTTGCCCTTTTCCGAGGGAATCCACGGCAGGACGAGGCCGGCGAAAAGGCCTGAAACGAGCAGGAAGGCAATCGCCGAGCCGAACACGCGGACCAGCATCGACGAACGGCCGAGGAACCACGGCACCACCAGCCACGCCAGCGCCGTTGCACCCGGTACGCTCAGCATCTGCGCGGCGGGTCCGGCGCGGATCTGCCAGAGCAGCATCGCCGCCGCGAACGCAGTGAACAAGGCGATCGTCGCCCACGCGACTGCCGCCTCGCTGCGCCGCGCGCGCCACGTCGCGACCAATGCGCCGATTATGCCGATCACCGGCAGCACTGCGATCGGGAATCCGGTCTTGAACGGATGGCGGTAGATCGGCCGCGCCTCGCGGACATTGTTGAGCCATGTCCGCGCCAGTTCGTCCGAGACTTGCTCCGGGCGGCCGAGGCATTGCGGGAATAGCAGCACGAACCCCGCGACGACGGCGCCGCCCGCCGCTGCCGTCAGCGCCAGACGAATCCAGCGATTTCCGATGTTTAGCAGCGACAGTGCGAAGAGTAATGTTCCCGCCGCGACCATCACGGTCAGCCACACCGGAGTCAGTGCGTCGCAGCGCAGTGCCTGGTTGGCATTCGAGGCGAACACAGCGAAGCCAAGCGCCGAACCGCCGGCGAGGCTCAGCCCATAAACCTGCATCCGCCGCGCGTCGCCGCCATCCCACACCCAGCGCAATGCGATGATCGCCCCCGCCATCGCGCAATAAGGCAGCATCTCGAGCCCGATGGTGAGCGACAATGCGCTCGACAGCCCGACGGTGGCGCCGCCGCGGGCGCGCCGCGTGTCGGCGAGACCCGCCACGGTGAGCGCGAGACAGGCAAGCTGCCAGCCATGATGATCGATGCGCATCGGCGCAAACATCAGCATCGTCGAGGTGCAGCCCATCAGGATGATCAGCGCCAGCGGCCAGGCGTGCGGCGCGATCAGCCGGCGGACGGTGAGGCTGAGCCCGGTCATCGTAAGCGCCAGCGGGAGCAAAGGCGCCAGCCCGCATGCCCATTTCTCCGCCTCCGCAGTCCCCAGGAACGGCTTGAGCAGCAGAATCAGCCCCGCGATCGGCAAGTCGACGATGCGTGACCAGTGGATGTCGAACCCGCCCATCGCCGGATCGAGCCGATACTGACGCAGATCGTACCAGCCCTGGCCGCCGAGCAGCGCGCGGACCTGCATCAGCCGCATATTGTCGTCGGTGTCGCCGAGCGCGAGCCAATGCACATTGCCCTGCCGCTGCCACAGATACCAGGCGATCACGCCGAGCCAGAACAACAGCATCCCGGTCAGCCAGCGCCGATCGAGTTCCTCTTTCACGCGCAAACCGCTTATCCCGCTCAGCTTCAAAATCGCTTTCCTCGCTCCGCGCTCCGCATTAGGGCGGCGCCCTGCGCGAGGGCAAGCTAGACTAGTGACCGCATTTCAGCATCGGATCGAATCATTGATGGCCAGCGGCGTGTTCGGCCAGCTGATCCGCTTCGGCATCGCCGGCGGCATCACCACCGGATTGTACACGCTCGTCTATTCTCCGCTGGCGGCGTTCAAGATCACTTCGGAGCAAGTCGCCAACATCTGCGGCTATCTGGTCGCGATGCTGTCGGGCTATCTGCTCCACAGCAAATGGAGCTTCCGCGGCCATGGCGCGGAGGCGACCAAGACGAGCTGGCGCTTCTTCCTCGTCTCGCTGGTGAGCTATGGGCTCAACACCGCCTTCGTCTGGCTGTTGACCGATGACGCGATGCTCGCGGGGCCGTGGTGGTGGCCGCTGATCCCGATCCTGTTCGTCACGCCGCTGGTCACTTTCGCGCTCAATCGCATCTGGGTATTCGGGTAAAATGGATCGCATCGTCTACGAGCGCATGGCCGCGCACGACACCACCCATTGGTGGTACCGCGCCCGCCGCGACATCCTCGCCGATTACCTCGCGCGCTGGGGCGATCTGCCGAAGGACGCGCACATCCTCGAGATCGGTTGCGGCACCGGGCACAATTTGCCGATGCTCGCGCAGTTCGGCGAGATCGACGCGATCGAGATCGACGAGACCGCCGGCGCCAAGGCGAGCGAGCGGCTGGGCAAACCGGTCGGCACCGCGCCGCTTCCCGAGCTCGTCGGAGTCGCGCCGGGCAGCTACGATATGGTCGCGGTGCTCGACGTGATCGAGCATGTCGAAGACGACGTGGCGGCGCTCAAGGCGATCGCGGCGGCGCTCAAGCCGGGCGGCAAGATCCTGATCACCGTGCCCGCGCACCAATGGATGTGGAGCGCGCACGACGTGGTCAACCACCACAAGCGTCGCTATTCGAAAGCGGGGTTCGCCGCATTGCTCGCAAAGTCGGGACTGGAGGGCCACAAGCTCGGTTACTTCAATTCGCTGCTCTTTCCGGTCGCAGTCGCGGCGCGCTTCGCCGGCAAGCTGATGGGCAAGGACGACAGCGACGATTCGCCGCCGCCCAAGCCGCTCAACACGTTGTTCGAAGGCATTTTCCGGCTCGAGCGCCACATGGTCGGCCGGGTACCGCTGCCGCCGGGGCTGTCGCTGATCGCGCTGGCTTCGGTGAAATAGCCGACCTCAGGCGGCACGCGAACGGCAGGGTGGCACGCGATCCCGGCGTTCGCCGGGATGACGACCCTATTCTCCCGTTTCGCTCCGCATCGTCTGCGGCGAGACGCTGACTTCGCCCGAATCCTCGAACCGATAGCCGAGCGAAGCGTGGCCCAGCACCGGACCGGCGACGTCCGCCACCAGATAAAGCGGCCGCCGCTTTGATTCGACGTAGAGCCGCCCGAGATACTCGCCGATCATCCCGAGCACGAACATCTGCACCGCGCCGAGCACCACCACGACGAGCATCAGCGAGGTCCAGCCGGGGATCGCCGCGCCGAACAGCCAGCCGATCAGGATGTAGAGCACGAGCAAGGCCGACGCGCCGGTGAGCAGCAGCCCGACATGGCTGGCGAAGCGCAAGGGCGCAGTCGAGAAGCCGGTAATCGCGTCGAGCGCGAAGCGGATCATCTTGCCGAGCGGATATTTGCTCTCGCCGGCGTGCCGCTCGTGCCGATCATAGGGAAACGGCACTTGCTTGAAGCCGATCCACGCCACCATCCCGCGGATGAACCGGGCCTGCTCGGGAAGCGACAGAAAAGCGTCGAGCGCGCGCCGGGTCATCAACCGGAAATCGCCGGTATCGAGCGGGATCGGCGTGTCGGTGATCCGATCGAGCATGCGATAGAAAAAGGCGGCGGTGATCTTCTTGAAGATCGTCTCGCCGTCGCGCTTGCGCCGCACCGCATAGACGACGTCCGCGCCCTGGCTCTTCATCGCGGCGCGCATGTCGGTCAGCAATTCGGGCGGATCCTGCAGATCGGCGTCGATGATCAGGATCTCGTCGCCCGCACACAGATCGAGCCCCGCAGTGAGCGCGAGCTGGTGGCCATGATTGCGCGACAGATTGATCGCGACGAGGCGTGGATCGCCTTCCGACAGCCGCTGCATCACTTTCCAGCTCGCGTCGCGCGAGCCGTCGTTGATCAGCACGATCTCGTAATCGCTCCCCACCGCCGCCTGCGCCGCGGCCGAAATGCGCCCGTGCAGCATCTCGAGGCATGCCTCTTCATTGTAGCAGGGAACGACGACGGAAAGCTTGGGTCTCTTCATGACCGGCCGCTGTAGCGCCGCGGGGGGCCGGCGTCACATGAAATTCGGCAGGTGCACCAGTCAGCCGCTCGATTCGTTACGGGATTGACCATAAGGGAGAACGCTCCTACCCGAAGGCTAATGCGAGTCAGTCGCACTAGCGAAAGGGGTCAGATGAAGCGGTGGGCAATGGGAGCCAGCATGTTGGCATGTGCTACGGCACTGCCGGCATGGGCGCAGGGAACGATGCAAACAGCGGTGATAAGCGACGACGTCGTCGACAATCGCCCGATCACCGTGACCGCGACACGCCAGCCACTGGCCACGGTCGATGCGCCGGCCACCGTGACGGTGATCGACGAGCGCCGCATCGCCGACGAGCTGGTGACCGACATCAAGGATCTCGTCCGGTTCGAACCAGGCATCAGCGTTCCCCGATCGCCGGCGCGGTTCGGCGCCGCGCTCGGCGCGACCGGCCGCGCGGGCAATGAAGGGTTCGTCATCCGCGGCATCGGCGGCAATCGCGTATTGATGCAGGTGGACGGCGTACGCGTGCCCGACGGCTTCAGCTTCGGTGCGCAGGCGGCGGGGCGCGGCGACTATGTCGATCTCGGGCTCATCAAATCGGTCGAGATCCTGCGCGGCCCGGCCTCGGCGCTGTACGGCAGCGACGGGCTGGCGGGGGCAGTGAGCTTCGTCACCAGCGATCCGGTCGATTTCCTGCACGACGGCCGCACGATCGGCGGCCTCTTCCGCGCCGCCTATAGCTCGGCCGACGCGGAATTCGCCGAAACCGCGATCCTGGCGGCGCGCAGCGGAAACTGGTCGGCGATGCTCGCCTATACGCGTCGCGACTGGTCGGAGCTCGACAACAAAAGCGAGGTCGGCGGCACCGGCACGGCCCGAACCGAGCCCAATCCGCAGGATGGCCGTTCGGACGCTTTGCTCGGGCGCATCGTCTATGCCCCGGGCAGCCACAAATTCCGCCTGACCGGCGAATATCTCGACACCCTGGTCACCACCGACGTGCTGAGCGGGCTCAGTTCGACAGTCGAACTGCTCCACGGCCGCGACACCGGCAAGCGCAAGCGCCTGTCGGGCGACTGGACGTGGCAGGGGACGGGCGCGATCAACTATGCGCGCATCGGCGTCTATTGGCAGGATGCGGAGGATCGCCAGTTCACCGACGAGGACCGCACCCCGGCGGCGGATCGCGAGCGGCTCAACACCTTCGAGAATCGAGTCTATGGCGCGGCGGCCGAAGTGCGCGGCGGCATTGGCGGCATCCGCCTCGTCGCCGGCGGCGACGTCAGCTTCACGCATCAGCAAGGGCTGCGCGACGGGGTGGTCCCGCCTGCCGGCGAGACCTTCCCGACGCGTGCCTTCCCCGAGACCGACTTCATGCTCGCGGGTCTGTTCGTCGGCGGCGAGCTCGACCTGGGGCCGCTCACGCTTTATCCGGCACTGCGCTTCGACGCCTATGATCTCGATCCCGAGGACGACCCGCTGTTGCCGACCTTCAAGGGCGCCGCGCAGGACGGATCGCATCTATCGCCCAAATTGGGCGCGGTGCTGCGGCTCGCCGATTCGGTCCGGCTGTTCGCCGATTACGCCGAGGGCTTCAAAGCGCCCTCGCCGAGCCAGGTGAACAATTTCTTCGAGAATCCGCCGGTCGGTTACCTCAGCATTCCCAATCCGAACCTGCGCCCCGAAACCAGCCGCAGCATCGAAGGCGGCGTGCGCTTCACCGGGCAATCGGCTTCGCTCGAGCTGACCGGCTACCATTCGGAATATGATGATTTCATCGAGCAGATCGAGACCACCGGCCGGCCCTTCCCGGTGCCGGGCAGCCCGTGGATCTATCAATGGGTCAATCTGACCGGCGCCGAAGTGAGCGGATTCGAGGCGCGGGGCGAAGTGCGCCCGGCGCCCGGCGTCAGCGCGACGCTCGCCCTAGCCTATGCCGAGGGTTCGGCGATCTCGGCGACAGGGGCGAAGACGCCGCTCCAGTCGGTCGATCCGTTCCGTGCCGTGTTGAGCCTCGGCTATGACGATCCCGGCCGCGCCTTTGGCGGGCGCTTCGCCGCTACCTATGGCGGCCAGAAGGAGAATAAGGAGACACGCGGATCGTCCTGCTATCCGCTGCCCGGCACCGCCACGCCCGTCCCGACGCCCGCTTGCTTCCGGGGCGACGACTATCTGGTTCTCGACATCACCGCATATTGGCGGGTGCTGCCGGATATCACTTTGCGCGCCGGCGTGTTCAACCTCACCGACCGCAAATATTGGCAATGGGCCGATATCCGCGGGCTCGCCACCAGTTCGCCGATCAAGGACGCCTATACACAGCCGGGCCGCAATGGCAGCGTCTCGCTCAGCGTCCGCTTCTGAAAGGAATGACGATGCACCATTTTCGCTTCGCCGCCGCATTGGCGCTGCTCGCGCCGCTCCCCGCTTTCGCGCAAGCCGCACCGGCGGCCGCGCCCGCCGCGACATTCGAAGCTGACCGCGCCGACATTCTGGGCATGGCCGGAAACTACAAGGTCAAGTTCGACATGCAGGAGGCGACCTCATGGCGTGCCGACTACACGCCGATCCCGGTCAAGGTCTCGGGCGGGTTCGAGGCGGTGCGGGTGATCGAGGACGCTGGCCGGGTCATCCGGCTCCAGCATCTGCTCGTCGTCGATGCCGGCGGCAAGCCGATGGTGATCAAGCATTGGCGGCAGGATTGGGAATATGAGCCCGCACGGGTGCTGACCTATGCCGGGCCGGACGCCTGGAGCTGGACCGCGCTCTCCCCCGAAGAGCGCAAGGGCGTCTGGTCGCAAACGGTATATCAGGTCGACGACAGCCCTCGTTATGGCGGCTGGGGCAAGTGGGAGACGGTCGGTGGTATACGCCGCTGGCAGTCCGGACAGAGCTGGCGGCCGCTCGCCCGGCGGGATGCCATCCGCGGGCCGGTCTATGACCGCTATCTCGGGATCAACCGGCACGCGCTGGCGCCCGCCGGCTGGATCCACTGGCAGGACAATCTCAAGATCGGCGACGTGAGCGGCAAGCTTGCGCCGATCGTGCAGGAATATGTTCTCAACAGCTACACGAAGAACGATGGGTTCGAAGTGAAGGCGGCCGAGGATTATTGGGCCGCGACCAAGGGCTATTGGGCCGCGATCCGCGCCGAATGGGACCGCATCGCCGCAGCCAAGGGCGGCATCCGCATCACCGAGGAGGCCGATCACGGCACCGTGATCAGCGGCCGCGTGCTCGAGATCGCCGACGAAGTGCAGTCCGGCAAGATCAAGGAAGCCGACGCGATCCGCACCGCCAAGGCGCTGATGGACCAGGCGACCAAGGCGGCGGGAGGCTAGAGTCCCTCTCGCGTCGGGAGTGCTCCGCGTCACCCTCACCCTTCCGCCGCTTCGCGGCTCCCTCCCTCTCCCGGTGGGAGAGGGACGTTAGGCCCTTTCGACCGAGTTCACGACGTCGGCCGCGCGCAGCGCTGCGAGCAATCGCATCAGATGCGTGGCGTTGCGGACCTCGAGGTCGATGGCGTTGGTGTGGAAAGTGGTGTCGCGATTGTCCATCCTGAGCCCGAGGATGTTGGCCTTCTGGCCGCCGATCAGCGTCGCCACCGCGCCCAGCGCGCCCGGCTCGTTCTTGAGCGTGACTGCGATCCGCGCGATGCCGCCCTCGGCCCGGTCGCCCCAGGTCAAGTCGACCCAATCCTCCTCGTCGGTTTCGCCCAGGCCGGCGCAATCGATGCGGTGGACCTCGATCGGCTCGCCGGGGCGGCGCACGCCGACGATGCGGTCGCCGGGGACCGGGCGGCAATCCTCGGAGAAATTGAAGGCGACGCCCGGAGTCAGCCCCTTGATATCGATCGCCCGCGCCTGGCTGGGCATTTCGTCTCCGGCGCCTTCGGTCGAGCCGGGCATCACCGCTTCCATCACTTGCCCATCGGTGAGCTTGCGCCGCGCGATCGCCTCCATCAGCGCGCCTTCATCGGGGAGCTTGAGCCGCTTGAGCGCGTCCTTGAGCGCCCCCTCGCCAGCCGGGGTCGGCAGCCGCTGGACGATCTCGTCATAGAGCTTGCGGCCGAGCGCCACGGTCTCGTCGCGCTCCTTGTGGCGGATGTGCCGCCGGATCGCCGCGCGCGCCTTGCCGGTGATCGCGAAGTTGAGCCAATTGGCCTGCGGCTCCTGCGCCTTCGAGCGGAGGATCGCGACCTGGTCGCCTTGCTCGATCTCGGTGCGCAGCGGCACCACCTTGCCGTTGACCTTGGCGCCGACCGCCTGATCGCCGAGATCGGTATGAACCGCATAAGCGAAGTCGATCGGCGTCGCGCCCTTGGGCAGCTGGATCAGCTCACCCTTCGGCGTGAAGGCGAAGATCCGGTCCTGGTACATCGCCATGCGAGTATGCTCGAGCAGCTCCTCGGGGCTCTCGGCGTGCTCGAGGATCTCGATGAGGTCGCGGATCCAGCTGACCTGGGTGTCCGGCCGCACCGAATCCTGCTTGTAGGCCCAGTGCGCCGCGAGGCCGAATTCGGCGCGCGCATGCATGTCGCGGGTGCGGATCTGGATTTCGACGCGGGTATCGCCGGCGTGCATGATCGTCGTGTGGAGCGAGCGATAGCCGTTGCGCTTGGGCGTCGAGATATAGTCCTTGAACCGCCCCGGCACCATCGGCCAGCGGCGATGGATCACCCCGAGCGCGCGGTAGCACGCCTCCTCGCTTTCGACGATCGCGCGGAAGGCCATGACGTCGGAGAGCTGCTCGAGCGACACGTGGCGCTCGGACATCTTCTTCCAGATCGAATAGGGATGCTTCTCGCGCCCCGAGATTTCGCCGTCGACTCCGCCGCGCGCGAGCAGCAGCTTGAGCCCCGAGGCGATCTTGGCGATGCGGTCCTCGCCCTCGACCTTCAGGCTCTCGAGCCGTTTGGTGATGCTCTCATAGGCCTCGGGCTCGAGCTCGCGGAAGGCGAGCGTCTGCATCTCCTTCATGAACTCGTACATGCCGATCCGCTCGGCGAGCGGGGCATAGATGTCCATCGTCTCGCGGGCGATACGTTTGCGCTTGTCCGGATTCTTGATGAAGTGGAGCGTGCGCATGTTGTGCAGCCGGTCGGCCAGCTTGACCAGCAGCACGCGGATGTCGTCGGACATCGCGAGCAGGAACTTGCGGAGATTTTCCGCCGCGCGCTCGCTCTCGGTCTGCGCCTCGATCTTGGAGAGCTTGGTGACGCCGTCGACCATCCGCGCGACATTGTCGCCGAACAACCGCCGGATCTCCTCGGGGGTCGCGACGGTATCCTCGATTGTGTCGTGGAGGATCGCCGTGGCGATCGTCTCGGCATCGAGATGCAAGTCGGTGAGGATGCCGGCGACTTCGATCGGATGGCTGAAATAGGGGTCGCCCGAGGCGCGCTTCTGGCTGCCATGAGCATTGACCGAGAAGACATAAGCGCGGTTGAGCAAAGCCTCGTCGGCTTCAGGGTCGTAGGACAGGACCCGATCTACAAGTTCATATTGACGCAGCACGGGGCCTAGATGGCGCCCCGTGCTGCTGCATTGCAATGTTTTTCGAGGCCTAGCGCGCCTTGGCGTTGCACCTGGCGAGCGCATCCGCGTCGAAGTTTGCGCCATTGGCGCGGAACGACGAGAGCTGGCCGACTTCGCGCGCGACGAGTTCGCAGACGATGTTGTCGCGGGCATTGGCTTTCGAAGCGACGCAGACGCCTTCGCCGCACTTCCAGATCGTCGAGCGCGTGACGAGGCTGTTCTTCTCCGGCGAAGTCATCGGCGTGGCGGTATAATAGCCGCGCGCGGTCTGCGCGAAGCCGGTCGCCGGGGTGAGCGCCAGCGTGGCCGCGGCAGCTGCCGCGACGGCAAGATATCGGGTCATGTCGTCCTCCTGGGGAACTTCCGGGCGCAACATCAGTTGCGAATCAATACCTAATTGACACACAAGTAAGTTGCAAGCAGAAACTATTGCTGCGTCGCAATGTGTTATGCCGTTTCTTGGGCCGGCGAATTGAGATAGGATATACAGTCATGGGTGGTGCGGTCCGAGAGTCGCTGCGCGAGCTGGCGAAAGAGTGCAGCCTTCCGGCGGCGCTGGAAGCGATGGGCGAGCGCTGGTCGTTCCTGATCCTGCGGGGATCGTTCAACGGCCTCTCCCATTTCGAGGAGTTCCAGTCCGAGCTCGGCATCGCGCGCAATATCCTCGCGAACCGGCTGGCACGGCTGGTCGACAAGGGCATTCTCGAGCGTCGGCCCTGCCCCGAGGATCGGCGAAAGATCGAATATCGCCTCACCGACAAGGGTTATGCGCTGCTACCGACGATGATCGCGCTCCGGCAATGGGGCGAACGCTGGGAAACCTGCGTGCCGGCTTTTCCGGTGCTGGTCGACGCCCGTGATCGCCGCCCGATCGCGCCGGTGACGGTGCAGGCACATGACGGCCGCGTGCTCCAGAAAGGCGACCTCGTATGGGCGCTCCCCGAAGACATTGCCGAGGACGAGCCCGAGGCGCGCGCCGCCGAATAGGCCCTCGCCCGGCGCGGTTCGGGGACGTCGACGGCTTCTCGACAGCTGCGCGGCAACCAACCCGTCGCGCGCCGCGCGTGCTGCGGCGCAAGATTCCAGTCCCATTTACGCTTCGTTAACGTTTGACGTTCATCTTTCGGCAATAGTTTTCGACAATCCGGACGTTGATCGAGGGGTGGCCAATGTATCGGCGCATCGTCACGCTTATGTTATGTGCAATGCTCGGCGCCTGTGCGACGAAGGCACCGCCGCGGGTGGTGCTGATCAGCACGGTCACGGTCGAGGAGCCGCCTGCATGGCGCGCTTCGATCAGCCCTGAGGACGAGACGCGACTGGAAGGTCTGCGCAAGAGCTGGACGGGCCTTCACGCGAAACTGTCGCCCCGCGTCCGGACGGCGCAGGGCAAGCTGGTCGATCCAGCCGCCGGTCTCGACCTGCCCAGCCTCACCCCCGGCTCCTATCGCTGCCGCGTGGTGCGGCTGCGCACGCCGCCGCGTGGTTCTGCCACCGTCCGCAGCTCGACCAGCGACTATTGCTTCATATCCGGCACGGCCGACGGGATCGCATTCGTCAAGCAGACCGGCAGCGATCCGGCAGCGGGCTATTTCTATCCGGACGGGAAGCGGTATGTCTTTCTCGGCGCCCGCCAGCGCCGGCCGGGCGACAATTCGCTGGGTTATGGCAACGAGCCTGCCCGCGACATGGTCGGCGTCGTCGAGCGCGTCGGCGGCTTCCGCTGGCGGCTCGCGGTCGCCGGGGCCGATTCCCGCCAGCTCGACATCTACGAACTCACCCCGGTTCCCGCCGATCAGCAGCCGCGCGGCTGATCAGGGCAATCAGCACCAGGGCTGGCGGCGCCCGGTCCAGTGGCGCGCCAGTCCTTCGTCGACCAATTGCCCGCCCAGCGAGCGCCCGTCGCGCGTGACGATACGCAGCTTGCGTCCGTAGCGATCGGTATCGCGATCGGCGATCTGCAGCGTCACCGGGCCGTGATTGAGCAGCGCCTGCAGCCGCTCGGTCGCGGCGCTGCCCAACCGGGCTTCTTCGGCGCAGCGCGGTGGATGCGTCTCGGGCGCGTCGATATCGGCGATGCGGATGCGCTCGCCACCCAGCCAGAAGGTGTCGCCGTCGACCACGCAATTGGTTCCCCCGCCGCTGTGGCAGAAGCCGAACCGCGCGGAGACATTCGCGGAAGCGGGGCTCGCACTCCGCCTGTCGCTAATCTGGATCCGCGGCGGACCTTCCTGATCCTCGAGCAATTCGGCCGACCTGCGCGATTCGGCCCATGGATCGACTGTGTCCGGGAGCGCAGACGGCGGCGCGTCGATCGGTCCGCGCCATTCGCCGCTTAGCCGCAGTCCAAGCACACCACCGACAAGTACGACGACCACCAACGCGGCCCGGAAGTCGAGACGGGCGCGGCGACGCCAGCGCGTGCGGCGTATCTGCCGGTGGAAATCGGGGGAGTGCCGCATCCCGCGAGGTTAAGCGGGCGAGGTAACCAAAACGTATCCGCGCCGTTGGCCGCACAGACATCTCCGTTTCGGAGGCACTTTCGTCCGAAGCGGACGCGAACCATGCCAGGATGCGCGCATGGCAGAGGGCGGTACTCCTCGGGTAGAATATGCGTGCGAACGGTGCGGCAGCGTGGCCGTGACGCGCGACGCTTGGGCGGAATGGAACCTGGAAAGCCAGACCTGGGCCCTCAGCGAAATATTCGACTTCGCCTTCTGCCATACCTGCCACCGCGAAGCCCGGCTGACCCAGCGGGCGCGGCGCTAGGCGGGAAGGGAAATCCTCCCCCGGAGGGGGAGGATTGAAGGATCGATCGCGCCCTATCCCTCTACCCCCAGCTGCCACAGGAGGAACGCCATCTCGTCGGCGGATTCCTTCAGGCTCTCCCAGCGGCCCGATTTGCCGCCATGTCCCGCGCCCATATTGGTCTTGAGCAGCAGCACGTTCGCATCTGTCTTCGTGGCGCGCAGTTTCGCCGCCCATTTGGCCGGCTCCCAATAGGTCACCCGCGGATCGTTGAGCCCTCCCGAGATGAACAAGGGGGGGTAAGCCTGCGCCCGCACATTGTCGTAGGGCGAATAGGAACGGATCAGTGCGAACGCCTTGGGATCCTCGACCGGATTGCCCCATTCGGGCCATTCGCCCGGGGTGAGCGGCAGGCTCTCGTCGAGCATCGTGTTGAGCACGTCGACGAACGGCACATCGGCGACCACCGCCCCCCATAGATCGGGGTCCGAATTGACCACCGCGCCCATCAATTCGCCGCCCGCCGAGCGTCCCGCGATCGCGATCCCGCCTTGGTGGGTGAAGCCCCGCGCGATCAGCCCCTTGGCCACGTCGACGAAATCGTTGAACGTGTTTTCGCGCTTGTCGAGCTTGCCGTCGTGATACCATTGCTGGCCGAGATCGTCGCCGCCGCGAATATGCGCGATCGCAAAGGCGATGCCGCGGTCGAGGAACGACATCCGGCTGGTCGAGAAGCCCGGCGGGATCGCATGACCATAGGCGCCATAGGCGTAGAGATAGAGCTTGCCGCTGCCATCGCGCGGGAAGTCCCTGGGATAGACGATCGAGACCGGCACCTCGGTCCCGTCGCGCGCCGCGATCTTGAGCCGCTCGGTACGGTATTTCGACGCGTCATAGCCGCTCGGAATCTCCTGCACCTTGAGCGTCTCGAGTTCGCCTGTGGCCACGTCGTAATCCTGCACGGTGCCCGGCGTGACCATCGATTCGTAGCTCAGCCGAATCTTGTCCATCGCATATTCGGGATTGTCGCCGATCCCCGCGACATAGCTCGCCTCGGGGAATTTGAGCCGTACCGGTGCAATTGCGGGATCGTAGCGATGCAGCTGGACCTGATCGAGACCGTCCTCACGCCCCTCGACGATGAAGAAATCGGCGAAGCAGGCCACGCCGGTCATGTAGAAATGCTTCGATGGGCCGATTCGCTCGATCCATTCGCCGGGATTGGCGATGCTGGCGGTGACCAGCCGGAACTGCGGATCCACGTCGTTGGTGTGGATGAACAAAGTGTCGCCATGCACGTCGACATCATATTCGCGGCCGCGCTTGCGCGGGCTGACCATGATCGGCTCAGCCAGCGGATCATGTGCGGGATAGAGCCGGATCTCGCTGGTTTCGTGATCGCTGGTGGTCAGGAAGATCCACTTGCGGTCGCTGCTCAGCTCGGCACCCACCGAGAAGCCCAGTTCCTCCTCATGATAGACCACGACATCGCCGACAGGGCTGGTGCCGAGCCGATGCAGCTTGACCGTCCGCGTCCGCCAATTCTCGTCGGTCACGCCATAGAGTATCGCGTCGCCGCCGGCGGTGAAGACGATGTTGCCAATCGTGCCTTCGATCGAGACATCGCCCCATTTGCCCGCCACCCCTTCGATCGTCTCGCCGATCGGGGCACCGCCGCCCAGATCCTTGAAGCGGATCGTGTAGCGCTCCGATCCATCCTCGTCGGTCGACCAGGCCATCAGCGCGCCGTCCTCGCTGATCGTGATGGCACCGACGCGGAAATATTCCTTGCCCGCGGCCAGCGCCGGCTCATCAAGGATCAATTGGTCCTCGCCGCCCGCCACCGGCTTGCGCCACCAGCGCGGATACTCGCCGCCGGTCTCGTAATCGGTCCAGTAGAGCCAGTCGCCGTCCTTTTGCGGCACGGTCGATTCGTCTTCCTTGATTCGCCCGCGCATCTCCTCGAACAGCCGCTCGCTGAGGGGCTTGAGCGGCGCCATCACGGCTTCGAAATAGCTATTCTCTTGCTCGAGATAGCCCAGCACATCCTTGTCGGTGACTTCGGGATAGCCGGGGTCGCGCAGCCACGCCCAGGGATCCTCGATCACCGTGCCATGGACGGTAAAGCTGTGCGGGCGCGTCGCGGCGATTGGGGGCTTGGGAAGATCGGTCATTTCCCGCCCTTATCGCAGCTTGGGCCCGTGTCGAACCCCCGAGCATCGCGTCAGGCGCGCGGCAGCACCGGCTGCACACCCCCGCTGGCGCGCACGATCCGGTTCCGTCCGGCCTGCTTGGCCTCGAAAAGCGCCTTGTCCGCGCAGCCGAGCACGTCGTCGAGCGCCTCGCCGCCGAAGCCACAGATGCCCGCCGAGCAGGTCAGCGCCTGCCCATCGAGCATGATCAGCGGGGTATCGATCAGCCGCTGGTTGACGCGCGCGAGCACCCGCGCCGCCTCGTCTTCGGTCGCGCCGCGAAACAGCACTGCGAACTCCTCACCGCCCCAACGCGCGACCAGGTCGCCGCGACGCAACTCGGACGAGAGCCGCGCGGCGAAATCGCGCAGCACACGGTCGCCCTCGTCATGCCCGAAACGGTCGTTGAGTGCCTTGAACCGGTCGAGGTCGATCAACGCAATCGTACCGCGCCGCTCGGCGGGCAGGAAGTCGCCGATGTCGGCGACGAAGCCGCGCCGGTTGCGCACCCCGGTGAGCAGATCCTCCTTCGCTGCGAGATCGAGCTCGCGCATCCGCGCCTCGGCGGCGCTCGCCGCGCGATTCACGCTGCCGAGCAGAGTGCCGATCACGTCATCGCCGGTGCCGGAGAGCGGCGCGGGCGCCGCCTGCGCGACAGGGAGCGGCGCCAGCATCGCGCCGATGCCGAACAACGCGACCGCCATCCCGATCGCCGTCGCCAGCAACAGCAGCAGGAAACCGGCGAGCGCCAGTCGCCCGGTCGCGGCGCCCCAGCCGACATAAGCGAGCAGCGGCAGATTCGTCGCCACGAAGCAGATCGCGAACAGGCGCAGCCGGAAGCCGGGCGGGAACACGAACAAGCTGGCGAGATAGAAGCGCATGATCCCCGCATCCTGATGGCGATCGTCGCCTATCCGACGAATCGCCTCAACATATGCAAAACAGTAAAGCTTAACGCAGCGGTTCGAGGCCGGTCGGGCGCGGTCAGCTCGATCGGCCGCGTGCCGTCACCGGCCAGGTCTCGGCGATCCTGTCGCCATCGAGCACATGATAAAGGTCGTAGAGATTGACGGTCGGGTCGCAATGCGGCGGCATCAACGTCACGCGGGCGCCGAGTTCGGGCAGATCGTCGCCCAGCAATGCGCCATGCTCGTCGCCGGTAAAGACGTAGCGGCTCGCCGGTGCACCGGCGAGGACCACCGGCACGCCTGCGTCGGTCGCGAACGCCTTCAGCCCCGAATCGATCGTCACCATCCCCGGGGTGTTCGCGCTCACCACCGTGGCGTCGACGAACAAAGCGGGTTCGAAGTGCGGGCCGGCGAGTTCACAATCCACATATTCGCGATCGAGGAAGATGTACGATCCGACCTGCAGCTCGGTGAACGCGCCGAGCGACGCGTCGATCGCGAAGGTTCCGGTGCCGCCGCCCGTCACGATCGGCACCGCGAACCCGGCTTCGCGCAGCGCCGCGAGCACCGTGCCGAGATAGGCTGTGCGTTCGACGATCGCCGCGCGCCGTTCGGCGAGGCTCTGGATGTGCTGGTGCGAGCCGCAATAATATTGCACCCCGGCCAGCCGCAGAATGCCGGTCTCCGCAATCGCCTGCGCCAACGCGACCGCCGCCGCCGGCGACGTCACCCCGGTGCGGTGGCTGCCCGGATCGACATCGATGAACACGCGGAGCGGCGCGTCCACGCCTTGCCCGAGCAGCCGCGCATTGACTGGATGATCGACCACGACCGACAGGGCGATCCGCCGGTTGAGCGCCGCCAGCCGCGCGATCGCCGAAGCCGTCACCACCGGCGAAGTGAGGTGACTGTCGCGCACGCCCTCCTCTGCCAGCGCCTCGGCCTCGGCCAGCTTGGCGCAGCAGATGCCGGCGGCGCCCGCGGCGATCTGGCGCCGCGCGATGTCGGCGCTCTTGTGCGTCTTGGCGTGCGGCCGAAGCGCGATGCCATGCGCCGCCGCGAACGCGGCCATCGCGGCGATGTTGCGCTCGAGTGCTGCGCGATCGACGATCAGGGCGGGCGTGGGCAGGTCGGCGCGGAGAAGCGGAAGGTTCATCGTCAGGGCATAGCGCTTCCCAATCGCGATTCCATCGGCCAAACGGTCGTCAATCAAGCTGCCGACTCACGGCGCCGATCCCGGAGTCCGCGGCCGACCCGATGTTCGAGGAACCGCCATGTCCAGCTATGCCGACCGCCTGCACGCCCTTCGCGAACAGCTGAAGCGCGACCGGCTCGACGGCTTCGTCGTGCCGCTCACCGACGAGCACATGTCCGAATATGTCGGCGCCTATGCCCAACGCCTCGCCTGGCTGACCGGATTCCAGGGCAGCGCCGGCAGCGCGGTGGTGCTGTCGAGCGCGGCGGCGATCTTCACCGACGGGCGCTACACGCTCCAGGTGCGCCAGCAGGTTTCGGCCGACCAATGGCAATATGTCTCCGTCCCCGGCACCAGCATGGCCGGCTGGCTGGGCGAACACGCCCCCGATGGCGGGCGGATCGGCTATGATCCGTGGCTGCACACGCGCGCCTGGGTCGAGGAGGCAAAGAAGGCCCTCGCCGAAAAGGGCGCGGAGCTGCTCGCAGTGGATACGAACCCAGTCGATGCGGTCTGGCCCGATCGCCCTGCCCCCTCCGACGCGACGCTGCGCGTCCAGGACGATGCCGCGGCCGGGCGGACGTCCGCCGCCAAGCGCGCCGAGATCGCCGAGTGGCTCACCGCGCGAAAGGCGGACGCCGTGGTGCTGTCGGCGCTCGATTCGATCGCCTGGGCATTCAATATTCGCGGCAACGACGTGAGCCATACCCCGGTCGCGCTCGCTTATGCGATCGTCAACGCCGACGGCACCGCCGATTTGTTCGTCGCGCCGGAAAAGATCACCGATACCGTCCGCCAGCATCTCGGCAACGCGATCCGCGTCCATGATCGCGCGGCGTTCGCGCCGGCGCTCACGGGCTTTGCGGGCAAGCGCGTCGCCGCCGATCCCGAGCGCGCGGTCGCCGCGATCTTCGATTCGCTCGATGCCGGCGGCGCGAAAGTGCTGAGCCTGCGCGACCCTGTCGTCCTCGCCAAGGCACTCAAGAACCCCGCCGAGATCGCCGGGCACAGGGCCGCGCAGGCCCGCGATGGCGCGGCGCTGATGCGCTTCCTCAAATGGTTCGAGGAGACCGCGCCGGCCGGCGGACTCAGCGAGATGTCGGCCGCCGCGAAGCTCCAGCAGTTCCGCGAAGCGACCGGATTGCTCAAGGATCTGAGCTTCGACACCATCTCCGCCACCGGGCCGAACGGCGCGATCCCGCATTATAAGGTCACCGAGGAATCGAGCCTCCCAATCGAACCGGGCCAGCTCTACCTCGTCGATTCGGGTGGCCAATATGCCGACGGCACCACCGACGTGACTCGCGTCATGCCGGTGGGCGATCCGACCCCGGAAATGAAGGATCGCTTCACCCGCGTGCTCAAGGGGCATATCGGCATCGCCACCGCGCTGTTCCCCGACGGCACCACCGGCGCGCAGCTCGACAGTTTCGCGCGGGCGCCGCTCTGGGAAGTGGGGCTCGATTTCGGCCATGGCACCGGCCACGGCGTGGGCGCCTATCTCTCGGTCCATGAAGGGCCCCAGCGCATCGCCCAGCCCTTTTACCCGGGCGGCCAGAGCCTCGAGCCGCTTCGCGCCGGCATGTTCCTGTCGAACGAGCCGGGCTATTACAAAGCCGGCGAATACGGCATCCGCATCGAGAATCTGGTGCTGATCGTCCAAGCCGAAGTTCCCGGTGCCGAGCAGCCTATGCTGGCTTTCGAAACCCTGACTTTCGCCCCCATCGAGCGGCGGCTGATCGAGCCGGCGCTGTTAACCTCAAAGGAACTTCAGTGGCTTAATGCGTATCACGCGCGGGTCCTCGAAGTGGTGGGCCCGCAATTGGGCGAGGAAGAACGGCTATGGTTGGAAGCGAAGGTCGCGCCAATCGGATGATGTGGTTTCTGGCAGGTGCCGTCTCGATGGCGATGTACCTGATGGGTCCCCACGTCATCATCGACAAAGGCTATGCCTTGGGATCGTTCGCCGCGGGCTGGGTGCAGTCGCGCTGAGGCTCCGCCTCGGCCGACTGCGCGCGCGCCTGTTGTTTACGTTTCCTCAGATTGGCCCGCAGCGCCTCGGCGCGCCGGGCCTGTTTTTCCGTATCGTTCATGCGGAGCATCGATAAACCGGCCGGCTTCGGGTTGACAATCACTCACCCCCAAGCACATAGGCCCCTCCCGCCCGGTCCCCGACCGGCGAGTGCTGCCGTAGCTCAGTGGTAGAGCGCATCCTTGGTAAGGCTGAGGTCGTGAGTTCAATCCTCACCGGCAGCACCATTTTTCCCGTGATTTAGCGAGATCTCCTCGGCCCCGGGGCCGCTCGGGTCGCACCGGGGTAACACGCGCGACCAATGTGACGCCCACGGTGCCCGCCAATCGCTACGGCCGCACGACTTCGCCGTCTTCCTTCGTGAATTCGGTCGGAACGCAGTCTAGCAGCGGCAACACGGCTTCGGACGGCCGACATAGCTTCGTGCCCTTCGGCGTCGCCACGATCGGTCTGTTCACCAGGATCGGGTGTTCGATCATGGCTTCCAAGATCGCTTCATCGGACGCCGACGTATCGAGCAAGCCAAGTTCAGCGGCGGGCGTGCCCTTCTCGCGCATTACGTCACGCGGCTTCGCCCCCATTGCGGCTAGCAGTTGGTCAAGCTGCGGCCGTGTCCAGCCGGCTTTGCGATACTCGACAACCTTAGGCGCGTATCCGGCCGATTCGATCATCGCGAGCGTGTTGCGCGAGGTGCCGCAATCGGGGTTGTGATAGATCGTGATCGGGAATTCGTCGGTCACTGTGGGCTTTCCTCTTTCAATAGCCAGCCGAAAAACGCGATGGCCGCGAGGGTGCCGACAAGCTGCCCCGCGATGAAGACGGCGATCGACGCGGGCGCGATCCCGGCGAAGGTGTTCGACAAGCTTCGGGCGATCGTCACGGCCGGGTTCGCGAAGGACGTTGACGCCGTGAACCAATATGCGGCGGTGATGTAGAGTCCCACAGCGATCGGCGTGAACTCGGGGCGATGGCGTTGCGTGCTGAAGATCGTCCCGACCAGGCCGAAGGTGGCGACGCATTCGGCGAAGCCTTGCGGAAGGCCGTCGCGCGCCTTGCTCGATATCTGAAGGATCGGTTCGGCGAACATGGCGTGTGCTGCCCATACCCCAATAATCGCCCCGGCTACCTGCGCAGTGACGTAGAGGATCGCGACACGCGCTGTCGTGTCGCGTTTCAGCAAGACGGCCAATGTCACCGCCGGGTTGAAGTGCGCGCCGGAAACGGGTCCGAACATATGGATAAGGACGATCAGCCCCGCGCCGGTTGCGATCGTATTCCCGAGCAATGCGACCGCACCATTCCCGGCCGCGAGCCGTTCGCCCATGATCCCCGAACCGACAATGATCGCGAGCAACATCGCCGTACCGGCGAACTCGCCAGCGATGCGCCGCGATAGCGTCACGAACAGCAATCGGCGTTGGTCGCGAGTTCGCCAAGCGAACCGCATATCTCGGGGCGCCCGGCGCAACAGTCGGCGACAAGGAAGCCGAGAAGATCGCGCATCCCGTCATAGTCGGCCGAATAGATCACCGAACGGCCGTCGCGTCGCGATCGGATCAACCCCGCATTGCCGAGGATCGTCAAATGCGTCGAAAGCGTATTGGGAAGCGCTCCAACTTCGCGAGCAATATTGCCCGCCGCCATGCCATCCGAACCGGCCCGCACTAGCAGACGGAAGACGGCAAGACGGCTGGCATGTGCGAGGCCGGACAGCGCCTCTACGGCCATGGGCAACTGCATTAGCAGCAAGCCGCCTTCGGGGCTGCATCGGGGATCATTTCGTCTACGCCGTATGCGGTCGCTTCGCCATGCGTGAAGAAGGTTTCCCAACGAACGCCTGCGGTGTCCGTAACCCATGACTTGTCGGACTTCGCGTAGCAGCACGTCGTTGCCTCTTGATCGAACGTCGTTGATCCTGCGGCCTTCAACCGCGTAGCGAGTTCGGCGAGTTCGTCGGCGCTATCGACCTGGACGCCGACATGATCGATCCCGGTTGCCCGAGCCCGCGACGATATGGCGAGATTGACGCGCGGGTCTTCAAGCATCCACTTCGCATAATCGTCCTTCACGACGGCCGGGGGCGCGTCGAACAAGGTGCTGTAGAATGCGATTGCCTGTTCGATGTTCGGCACACTGACGTGCATGTGAAGGCGCTTCATGGTCGCTATCTCCGTTGCTTCGATGTTTCGAATATTCCCGAAATATCGATTCGGCAAGCGGTGAATGCGGCGATTTATCGCGTTCGTGATACCCCGAAACTTCGGCAAACCGCCATGTTCGTAAACCTTGATCTAAAGTGATTATCTTGCCATCTTCCTGCCTCACCCTCGCCTTCGGGGGGCAGCTGTCGTGAGTTCAATCCTCACCGGCAGCACCATCCCTTCTTGCAAGCCGCCCCGGCTTCCCCGATCAGGCGCCTGAGCAAGGAGACGCCCATGAAGACCAGAGCCGCCGTCGCATTCGAGGCGAAACAGCCGCTCGAAATCGTCGAACTCGACCTCGAAGGTCCCAAGACCGGGGAAGTGCTGGTCGAGATCATGGCGACCGGCATTTGCCATACCGATGCCTATACGCTCGACGGCCTCGATTCGGAGGGCCTCTTCCCCTCGGTGCTCGGCCATGAAGGCGCGGGGATCGTGCGCGAAGTCGGCGCAGGGGTAACCAGCGTGGCTCCCGGCGACCATGTCATCCCGCTCTACACCCCCGAATGCCGCCAGTGTAAGTCGTGCCTCTCGGGCAAGACCAATTTGTGCACCGCGATCCGCGCCACGCAGGGCAAGGGGCTGATGCCTGACGGCACCACTCGCTTCAGCTACAAGGGTCAGCCGATCTACCATTATATGGGTTGCTCGACCTTCTCGAACTTCACCGTGCTGCCCGAGATCGCCGTCGCGAAGATCCGCGAGGACGCGCCGTTCCAGACCAGCTGCTATATCGGCTGCGGAGTCACCACCGGCGTCGGAGCGGTGGTCAACACCGCCAAGGTGCAGGTCGGCGACAATATCGTCGTGTTCGGACTGGGTGGCATCGGGCTCAACGTGCTGCAGGGCGCGAAGATGGCCGGTGCCGGCAAGATCATCGGCGTCGACATCAATCCCGACCGCGAGGAATGGGGCCGCAAGTTCGGCATGACCGATTTCATCGACGCGCGCGGCAAATCGCGCGAGGTGACCATCGCCGAGATACTCGCCCTCACCGATGGCGGCGCCGACTTCACTTTCGACTGCACCGGCAACACCGAAGTGATGCGCACCGCGCTGGAGGCCTGCCATCGCGGCTGGGGCACCAGCATCATCATCGGCGTGGCCGAGGCCGGCAAGGAGATCGCCACGCGTCCGTTCCAGCTGGTTACCGGCCGCAACTGGCGCGGCACCGCGTTCGGCGGCGCCAAGGGCCGCACCGACGTGCCGAAGATCGTCGACTGGTACATGAACGGCAAGATCCAGATCGACCCGATGATCACGCACGTGCTTAGCCTCGACGAGATCAACAGGGGTTTCGACCTGATGCATTCGGGCGAGAGCATCCGCACCGTCGTGGTCTATTGAGGGGATAGAACGATGTTCAATCACATCATGATCGGCTCGAACGACATCGACGGGGCGCGACGGTTCTACGACGCAGTGCTCGGCACGCTCGGCTTCGCGGGCGAGCCGCTCCGCAACGTCGCGTCGAGCGGGCACGTGCGGCTTTTCTACCGCCACGACGGCGGCACTTTGTGCATCTCCGAGCCGATCAACGACGAACCCGCGACTTTTGCCAATGGCGGCACGATCGGGTTCAAGTGTAGCTCACCCGAACAAGTGAAGCAGTTCCACGACGTCGCCATCGCTCATGGCGGCCAGTCGATCGAGGGGCCCCCCGGCGCGCGCGATGGCGGCCTTCTGGGCACGATGCATCTCGGCTATGTCCGTGATCCCGACGGCAACAAGCTCTGCGCGGTTTGGCGCGTGCCGGCGTGAGCGAACCCGTCAATCTGGCGGAGAAGTTCGCGACCTTCACCGAACATTGGGCCCCCCGGCTGGTCGCCACCTATAACGGCAACGATGTGCGCATCGTGAAAGTGGCGGGCGAGTTCGTCTGGCATGCCCATGCGGACACCGACGACTTCTTCCTCGTTCTCGAAGGCGAGCTCGACATCGAGCTGCGTGATCGCACCGTCACGCTCGGCCCGGGCGAGCTCTTCGTCGTCCCGCGCGGCGTCGAGCACCGCCCGGTCGCGCGGCGCGGCGTCGAGCACCGCCCGGTCGCGCGGCGCGGCGAGGTCCGCATGATCAACATCGAGCCAGGCGGCACGCATAATCTGGGCGAAGGATCGCCGCAGCGCCCGGTGGTGGAGGGATGACCTCTTCCTGGCTGCCGACGCTCGATTGCGAGGACCGCCCCGGCATCGCCGCGGCGGTCAGCGGCTTTCTGGCGGAGTGCGGCGGGTTCATCCTTGATAGTCAGCAATATGCCCATCTCGATGCCGGGCGCTTCTTCATGCGAGTCGAGTTCAAGGCGGCCGGATACCGACGCGTTGCGCGCGGTGTTTGCACCGGTTGTCGGGCGGCTGGCGCTCAACTGGACACTTTCATCCGCACGATCGTCTCCCGCTAAGGACCGTTATGGAAACCCTCTCCACCAACAAGGCGCATGATGGCGTGCAGGGCGTCTATCGCCACGCATCCCTGGCGACCGGCACCGAGATGACCTTCTCGGTCTATGTGCCGCCGCACCCGGCAGGCGCGAAGCTGCCGGTGCTCTGGTATCTCTCCGGGCTCACCTGCACCCACGCCAACGTCACCGACAAGGGCGAGTATCGCCGGGCCTGCGCCGAGCGCGGCGTCATCTTCATCGCGCCCGATACTTCGCCGCGCGGCGAAGGGGTGCCGAATGACGACGCCTATGATTTCGGCCAGGGCGCTGGTTTCTATGTCGATGCCACTGAAGCGCCCTGGGCTTCGCACTTCCGCATGCGCAGCTATATCGAGCAGGAGCTGCCCGAACTGATCGCCGCCGAATTCCCCGCCGACATGACCCGGCAAGGCATTACCGGCCATTCGATGGGCGGGCATGGCGCGCTGACCATCGCACTGCGCAATCCGGATCGCTTCCGCAGCGTCTCGGCCTTCGCGCCGATCGTCGCGCCCAGCGTGGTGCCGTGGGGCGAGAAAGCGCTCGCCGGTTATCTCGGTGCGGACCGAACGGCATGGCACCCCTATGACGCGTGTGCGCTGATCCTCGACGGTGCACGCGTTGGCGAACTGCTCGTCGACGTCGGCGATGCCGACCAGTTCCTCCACGATCAGCTGCGCCCCGAACTGCTGCGCGCCGCGTGCGACGCCGCAGGCATCCCGCTGACGCTTCGGGTCCAGCCGGGTTACGACCACAGCTATTATTTCATCTCGACCTTCCTGACCGATCATGTCGCCTGGCACGCCGAACGGCTGACGGCGTGACTCGCTACGACGTTCTGATCGTCGGTGCCGGACATGCCGGTGCGCAGGCCGCGATTGCGCTGCGGCAGCACCAGTTCGCCGGCTCGATCGGTCTGCTCGGCGACGAGCCCGAGCTTCCTTATGAGCGCCCCCCGCTCTCCAAGGAATATCTCGCCGGCGACAAGCCGTTCGAGCGGCTGCTGATCCGCAACGCCGCGTTTTGGGACGAGCGGCAAGTGGCCTTGCTCCCCGGCCGTACGGCCGTGAAGGTCGATCCGGTCGGTCACACCATCGCCACCGCGGACGGCGAGAATATCGGCTATGGCACATTGATCTGGGCGACCGGCGGCAAGCCCCGGCGACTGGCCTGCGCCGGCGGCGATCTGGCGGGCATCCACACCGTGCGCACCCGCGCCGATGTCGACCGGATGATCGCGGAGTTGCCCGCTGTGCGCCGGGTCGTGGTGATCGGCGGCGGCTATATCGGGCTGGAGGCCGCGGCGGTGCTCGCCAGGCTCGGGCGCGAAGTGACCGTGCTGGAAGCACAGGACCGGGTGCTCGCGCGGGTTGCCGGCGAGCCGCTGTCGCGCTTTTTCGAGGCGGAACACCGCGCGCACGGCGTCGACATTCGGCTCGGGGTGGTGGTTGAGGCGATCTTCGGCGAAGACCGCGTCACCGGCGTGCGGCTGGCCGGCGGGGAGACCTTGCCCGCGGAAATGGCGATCGTCGGCATCGGCATCGATCCGGCGGTCGCGCCGTTGCTCGATGCGGGCGCGAATGGCGGCAATGGCGTGCTGGTCGACGCGCAATCCCGCACTTCGCTGCCAGACATATTCGCGGTCGGCGATTGCGCGCTTCATGCCAATCGTTTCGCCGCAGACCGCGGCATCCGTCTCGAATCGGTCCAGAACGCGAATGATCAGGCGACGGTGGCAGCAAAGACGATCCTCGGCGTCGACGCCGTTTACGATGCAGTGCCGTGGTTCTGGTCCAACCAGTACGACCTCAAGCTTCAGACCGTCGGCATTTCCGCCGGGCACGATGCCGTCGTGCTGCGCGGCGAGCCCGCGAGCCGCAGCTTCTCGGTGATCTATCTGCGCGCCGGCCGGGTGATCGCGCTCGACTGCGTCAACGCGACGAAAGACTATGTTCAGGGACGCAAGCTCGTGCTCGAAGCTTCGGTGATCGATCCGGCGCGGCTTGCCGATAATACCACACCGCTCAAGGACCTCGCCTGATCCGGAAGGAGAGACGAGGTCCCGGCGGTATTTCATAAGGGGCAATCAGATGATGCGTTTCCTCCGGCCCGGCTTGGCCGCCCTCGCACTGGCTTTCGCCGCGCCGGTGCAGGCACAGGCGCTCAAGGACGCCGATCCGGCATTGTGGGTGGTGGAGGATGCCGACACCAGGATCTATTTGTTCGGCACCATCCACGTGCTCAAGCCGGGGCTCAGCTGGTTCGACGAAGCGGTTTGGGCGGCATACAATCAGAGCGACGAGATCATGCTCGAGATGATCGAGCCCGATGAGGCGACGATGGCCGGCATGATCATGAAGCTGGCGATCACGCCGACCGGCCCGACGCTCACCGAGAAGCTGCCGGCGGACAAGCGCGAAGCCTATACCAGGGCACTCACCGATCTAGGCATACCCGCCGCCGCGCTCGATCGGTTCGATCCATGGTTCGCCGCAGTCACGCTGACCGTCGCGGGGCTGCCCAAGCTCGGCTACGATCCCGAGAGCGGCGCCGAGCGCACCCTCTCGACCGCCGCCAAAGCGGCTGGCAAGAAGCTGGGCGGGCTCGAGACGGCCGAACAGCAGCTCGGCTTTTTCGACGCGCTGCCCGAGCCGCTCCAGCTTCAATTCCTCGTTTCGACGATCGACGATTTGCCGAAGATGGGCACTGAAATCGACAAGATGGTGACAAGTTGGGCCACAGGCGATCCCGATTCGCTGGCTGCGACGCTCAACGAGAGCATGCGCGAGACGCCCGAGATCGGCAAAGTGCTGCTTTCGGACCGCAATGCGCGCTGGGCCGAATGGATCGACCAGCGCATGCGCACCCCCGGCAATGTGTTCATCGCCGTGGGTGCCGGGCACCTTGCGGGGCGCGACAGCGTTCAGGCGTGGCTGGCGAAGCGCAAGCTGACCGCCAAGCGAATCCGCTACTGACCGCTTTCGGAGAGAATCGCATGTCCAAAGGTCCGCGCCCCTTGATCGGGCTGTTCGCCGGAGTCGCCGCGGGACTGGTCGCTTCGGCGGCGATGGCGGCGTTTCAGGCACAGGCGCAGAAGCTGCTGCCCGATAGCGGGGACGAGGACCCGGCGACGGTAAAGGCCGCCGACGCGGCAAGCGAGGCGATTATCGGTGATCCCGTGCCCGCGCCCTATCGTGCGCCGGCAGGACAGGCGGTCCATTATATTGCCGGCGCGGTGATCGGCGGCATCTATGGAATACTTACCGAATACCAGCCCGAGGCGCGTTCGGGTTTCGGCAGCGCCTATGGGATCGCGACGGCGGCGCTGCTCGACGAGGCGGCAGTGCCCGCAGTGGGCCTCGCACCGGCACCCGACGAGACGCCGCTTGTCGTTCACGCTTATGGCGCGGCGTCGCATCTCGTTTATGGCTGGGTGCTCGAGGGGGTGCGCGCGTTGATCGCCGGGCGGCGCTAGAGCAGCAAATCCTGCGTCGCCGAGTTGCGGCCAACTGCGCCACCGCCACTGCGCCGGATATGCTCCTGTTGCGCGGTGTGCCGCACGTCGACGTCGCGGTCGCCGAGAAATATTGCGAGCGATTCGTCGTCGATCTCGCTCCATTCCTTGCCGCGATCAGGGCCGTAGCGAACGCGCGGCAGCAGCCCGGGCTCATTCGACCATGCAATCAGCTGCTCGACGCTGGCTTCATTGAGCATGTCGCGCAGATGGAAGGCTGTCACATAGGCGTCGG
Organism: Sphingomonas psychrotolerans; assembly: GCF_002796605.1. Taxonomy (NCBI): domain Bacteria; kingdom Pseudomonadati; phylum Pseudomonadota; class Alphaproteobacteria; order Sphingomonadales; family Sphingomonadaceae; genus Sphingomonas; species Sphingomonas psychrotolerans. The sequence continues at coordinate 3,432,191 of NZ_CP024923.1, read as the reverse complement.
GGAAGGCGCGGTGCGCCGGAAGCCCGCGCTCGTGCACCAGGCCCTCGGGCTTGCGCCAATAGCGCAGCATCTGGTTGGAGAAGCCCGGCGAACTCGGCCACAGCCGCATCGCGCACTTCCAGGTGCAGATCCAGTCGGCGCCACGGGTGAGCGAGGCCGTGCAGAATTGCTGCTCGAAATCGGCGCGGTGCGCGGCGAGCGCGATGCGGCGTGGCCACGGATCGAGCACCGGGCGCGCGACATCGTGCCAATAGGGCGCGTCGGCGACATCCTCGTCGCGGATATGGTGCACCGCCATCGTCAGCGGCGGAATCTGACGGCCCGGATTGACCATCCGATTACCGCCCTCGCCATAGATTTCCCAGCGTCCGTCCGGCTGGAGCACGATGTCCTGCCAGCCGATCTCGCACACGCCATGCGTCGGCGGCGCCTGGCCGGTGGTTTCGAGATCGATGACACGGATGAGCGAGGGGGCGCGGGAGGCCATGCCGGCTAGGTGGGGCGTGACGTCATAGAATACCAGCCAAAACTTGCGACGGACAGATCGACACTATCAATCGCTGCCAGCATTCTCTCGCTCGGCGCGGGCCTTATGCTTCTGCAACAAATCCTCGGCGCGTTCGGCCAGTTCCTTGGTTGCCTCGATGCTCTCGCGCAACGCGGCCTGCGCGTCTTCGATCTCAGCGATGTCGTTCAGGGTTTTGTCGTTCATGGCCGGGTCCCACTCGGACGGATGAACCCTTGATGCAGATCAAGGTTCCACCCGTCGAACGGTTCCGCCGAATTAATGCGCAGCTTGCGGTCCGCGTTCGAGTCCGCTGGCGGCGAGCTGGGCGTCGATCATTGCCATCAGCCGATCAAGGCCTTCCTGGCTCTTCGCCTCGGCGCGCGCGACGAGCACGTCCTGGGTGTTCGATGCGCGCAATAGCCACCAGCCGTCGGGCGTGTTCACCCGTGCGCCGTCGGTGCGGTTGACGTCGGCACCCTCGGCCTCGAGCCGGTCGAGCACTTCGTCGATCACCGCGAACTTGCGCGTGTCCGATACCTGGAAGCGCATTTCCGGCGTGTTGATCATCGCCGGCATCTCGTCCTTGATCTGGGTGAGCGACTTGCCGATCACGTGCACTGCCTGGATCAGCCGGATCGCGGCATATTGCGCGTCGTCAAAGCCATAATAATTGTGCGCGAAGAAGATGTGCCCGCTCATCTCGCCCGCCAGCGGCGCGCCGGTTTCCTTCATCTTGGTCTTGATCAGGCTGTGCCCGGTCTTCCACATCAAAGGCTGACCGCCGAGTTCGGCGACGCGGTCGTAAAGCGCCTGGCTCGCCTTGACGTCGGCGATGATCGTCGCCCCCGGCAGCTCACGCAGAACGGGTTCGGCCAAAATGGACAGAAGCTGATCGCCCCAGACCACCCGGCCTTGCCCGTCGATCGCGCCCAGCCGGTCGCCGTCACCGTCGAAGGCCAGTCCGAAATCGAGGTTCTTCTCGGCGACAAGCCGCTTCAGGTCGGCGAGGTTCTTCTCCTCGGTAGGATCGGGATGATGATTGGGGAAATTGCCGTCCACTTCGGTGAAGATCGTATGATGCTCACCCGGCAGCAGCTTGACCAATTTCTCGACCACCGGACCGGCGGCGCCGTTGCCCGTATCCCATCCGACGCGATAGGCGCCGCCGGCATAGCCCGCCATCAGCCGGTCGACATAAGTGTCGAGGATATCATAGTCGCTGACGGTGCCCTCGTCGCCGGGCTCTACCGATTCCCAATCGCCTTCGGCAGCCATCCGGCCGAGCGTCTGGATGTCCTCGCCGAAGAACGGAAGATGCTGAAGCACCATCTTGAAGCCGTTGTAATTGCCGGGATTATGGCTGCCGGTTATCTGGATGCCGCCATCCACTTCGAGCGTTGCTTCGGCATAATATAGCATCGGCGTGGGGCCGAGGCCGATGCGGACCACGTCGCAGCCCGACGCGGTGAGCCCCTCGACCAGAGCCGCCTCGAACGCGAGCGACGAATTGCGGCCGTCACGACCCACCGCGACGCGATGCCCGCCTGCGCGACGGACCAGAGTGGCGAAGCCGCGACCGATCGCGCGCGCATCGTCGGGTCCAAGCGCTTCCCCCACGATTCCGCGAATGTCGTACTCGCGCAGCGAAGTGGGGTCGAAACGGTGGGTCATGGTGCCTCCGGGGAAGATGTTGCCGGCCTGGGGCCTGTACGCAGGCCCCAAATCGCGAGCGGGGCGAAAGTTCAATTGCGCATGCGTAACAAGGGCGATGCGGCGGCCCGTGTGGGCTACGCGCTACGGCGAAGCAACGTGTCGCGCGCGGCGTTGATCCGTCGCGTCAACTCCTCGGATCCGCCCTTGTCGGGATGGACCGCACTGACCAGCCGGCGGTGTGCGCTACGAATCGCTTGCTCGTCCGCATCGGCGGCGACGCCGAGGATCGCACGGGCTTCATCCCGCGGCATTTTGGGGGCGCTGGGCTTGGGCCGCGGCTTGAAGAACAAATAATAGATCGCGCCGATGATAAGCGCCGCGAGGATTGCTTTGGCCATCAGGCGAACAGCGGCATCGTGACTTCGGGAAGCGCGAGCCCCGCCATCATCTCGCGCAGCTCCTGCCGCGCGGCGACGTGGCTGAGACCCATCTCGCCGAACTCGCGACTGTCGAGCATGGTCAGTCCCTGCGGGAACAGTTCGCGATAGATGACCCGTTCGGACAACCCCGAGATCACCCGGAAGCCGACGCGTTTGGAGAGCTGGTCGATCGCTTCCGAGACGCGGCGCATGTTGCGGGCCTCAATGTGTTGCATGCGGTTGCGCAGCACCACCCAGTCGATCGTCTCGCCGTCAGCCTTGGCGCGGCGTTTGCGCGATTCCCAGATAAGCTCGGAATAGAAGCTCGGGCGAGTGACCTTATAGGTATCGGGGTCGACATGGCCGATCAGATCGAAATCGACGAAGCTGTCATTCATCGGCGTGACGAGCGTATCGGCGTTGGTGACGGCGATGCGGGCGAACTTGTCGTCGCGGCCGGGAGTGTCGATCACGAGGAAATCGGCGTTCGAACCGAGCCGCTCCAGCGTATCGGAGAAGAAATCCATGCTCTCGCCGTCATGCGTTTCATATTCGGGCGTCGGCAGGTCGCGCCCGACGCGCTTGATCGTGGCACGGCGGTTGTCGAGATAGCGACCCATGGTGCGCTGGCGATGGTCGAGGTCGAAGCACGCCACCCGCGCGCCTTTCGACGACAGCGCGATCGCCGCGTGGACCGCCGTCGTGGACTTGCCGGTGCCGCCCTTTTCATTGGCAAAAACGAGCACGTGCAAGCGCTTAGCTCCGTCGGTCAACCGTACAACATCCTTTATTGATCCTGCCGCCCGCGCCCCATAGAAGGCCGCGCTCCTGTCTTATCGAAAGTGGTCAAGCGTGCAAACCGTCCGTCAGCTCGATGCCCTTCGCGGCGCCGTCGCCACATGGCGCGCGGCGGGCGAGCGCGTCGCTTTGGTGCCGACGATGGGGGCGCTGCATGACGGGCATATGGCGCTGGTCGAGGCAGCGCGCCGCGCAGCCCAGCGCGTGGTGGTCTCGATCTTCGTCAATCCGAAGCAGTTCGGGGCGAACGAGGATCTCGCCAAGTATCCGCGCAAGGAACTCGCCGACTCGCGCATGCTCGCCGCGGCCGGCGTCGAACTGCTGTGGCTGCCCCCGGTCGAGCTGATGTATCCCGACGGCTTCGTGACCAATGTCGCGGTACGCGGAGTAGGCGAAGTGCTGGACGGCGCCCACCGCCCCGGCCATTTCGATGGCGTCGCGACGGTGGTCACCAAATTGCTCAATCAGGTGCGGCCCGACATCGCCTTGTTCGGCGAGAAGGACTGGCAGCAGCTGGCGGTGATCCGCCGCCTCGTCGCGGACCTCGACCTCGATGTGGAGATCCTGGGGGTGCCCACCCAGCGCGAGGATGACGGGCTCGCGCTGTCTTCGCGCAACGCCTATCTGATCCCCGAGGAACGCACGCGCGCCGTGGCCCTGCCGCGCGCGCTGGGCGTCGCCGAGCGCGCGATCGCCAGGGGCGGCGATGCCGAGACGGCGCTGGCGCAGGCACGCGAGATGCTGGTCACTGCCGGGTTCGAGGTTGATTACGTCACCCTCGCCGATGCCGAGACTCTGGGCGACCCGATCGAGGGCCGGCCGATGCGGCTGCTCGCCGCCGCGCGGATCGGCGGCACCCGGCTGATCGATAATATCCCTCTGAATACGAATGATTACGGTTAACCTCGTTAACCTTTTGTTTCCCGCTTACCTGCCAGTCCTTGCAATAGTAGGGATCAGCAATTGGAAGAGCGGCAATGGCCAACAGCCTCAAGAGCGCACGTTTCCTGATAGAGAGCCGACTGAGCGATGCAGCGCGCGGTGACTCGAAGGCGTGTTTCGATCTCGGCATCGTCTATTCGAGCGGCGCCGAAGGCGTCGACGTCGATCTCGTCGAAGCGCACAAATGGTTCAACATCGCCGCCGTCTCGGGCAGCGAACGCGCCGCGGAATGCCGCGCCGAAATTTCCGAAGACATGACCGCACGCGAGATCACCGACGCGCAGAAAGCGGCACGCGCCTGGCTGCGCGGGCTGGAGATGCGCGCGGCGTAAGCCATTCCGCGCGACCCCGGTGCTCCTGCGAAAGCAGGAGCCCAGAGCCTCGAAACGCACCACTTGTGATCCCAGGCTCCTGCTTTCGCAGGAGCACGACTCATTTCTTCGCCGCAGCCTTTTTGGCGGGCGCTTTTTTCGCCGCCGCCTTTTTCGGCGCGGCTTTCTTCTTGCCCTTGCCCTTGGGGGGGCCCGCGGCGGCGCGCGCGTCGATCAGCTGGGCAGCCTCCTCAAGCGTGAGCTGGTCCTTGTCGATCGACTTGGGCAGCGTCGCATTGGTCTCGCCATCGGTGACATAGGCGCCATAGCGGCCCTCCATCAGCTTGATCTCGGCCTCGGTGCGCGGATGCTTGCCGAGGACCTTGAGTGGTTCGCGCGCGGCGCCACGCGCCGGACGGCCGCCATTGGCCGCCGCTTCCGCAAGCTTGACCACCGCGGCGTTCATGCCAGTCTCGAACACCTCTGCGGTCGACTGGAGCCTGGCATATTTCCCGTCATGCGCCAGATACGGCCCATAGCGCCCGATCGACGCCGTGATCGGATTGCCGCTCTCCGGGTGATTGCCGACCGTGCGCGGCAGCTTGAGCAGCTTCAGTGCCCATTCCAGATCGAGATCGACATCCTTGGGGATCGAGGCGCGCGCCGCTTCCTTGCCTTCGCCGAGCTGGATGTACGGCCCGAAACGCCCCGATTTGCGCTCGACGTTGAGCCCGGTGTCGGGATCGACGCCCAACACTTCCGGCCCCGTCGATTCGGCGCCCTCGCCGCCCGGCTCGCCGAAGCGACGCGTGAATTTGCACTCGGGATAGTTGGAGCACGCCACGAACGCGCCGAACTTGCCGCCGCGCAGCGCGAGTCGGCCATTGCCGCAATTCGGGCATAGCCGGGGATCGCCGCCATCGGCCTTGGCCGGAAACAGATAGGGTTCGAGGAACAGATCGAGCGCCGCAGTGACTTCGCTCGGCTTCTGCTCCATCACTTCGGTGGTGCGTGGCTTGAAGTCCTTCCAGAAGGATTCGAGCACCGCCTGCCACTGGGCGCGGCCGCCTGAAACATCGTCGAGCTCTTCCTCGAGTTCGGCAGTGAAATCATAGCCGACATATTTCTCGAAGAAGCGCTCGAGGAACGCCGTCACCAGCCGACCGCTCTCCTCGGCGAAGAAGCGGTTCTTCTCGATCCGCACATAAGCGCGGTCCTTCAGGGTCTGGATGATCGAGGCATAGGTCGACGGGCGGCCGATGCCGAGCTCCTCGAGCCGCTTGACCAGCGAAGCCTCGGAGAAGCGCGGCGGCGGCTGGGTGAAATGCTGCTCGGCGTTGACGGACTTCTTGGCCGGCGCATCGCCCGCAGACAGGCGCGGGAGGCGGCGGCTGTCCTCGTCACCCTCATCGTCGCGGCCTTCCTCGTACAGCGTGAGATAGCCGGCGAAGAGCACGACCTGACCGGTCGCGCGCAGCCCCTGCTGACCCGTGCCGTCCTCGAGATCGATCGTGGTGCGCTCCATCCGCGCCGACGCCATCTGGCTGGCGAGCGCGCGCTTCCAGATCAGCTCGTAGAGCCGGCCATGATCGCCGCTGCCGGCCTTGTCCTTCGAGAAATCGGTGGGGCGGATCGCCTCATGGGCTTCCTGCGCGTTCTTGGCCTTGGTGGTGTAGATGCGTGGCTTGTCGGGCACGTACGAGCCGTCATAGCGCGTCGCGACGGCTTTCCGGGCCTCCTGGATCGCGCCCGGGTCCATCTGGACGCCGTCGGTACGCATATAGGTGATCGCGCCGTCCTCGTAGAGCCCCTGCGCGATGCGCATCGTGTGGCTCGCCGAAAAGCCGAGTTTGCGCGCGGCCTCCTGCTGGAGCGTCGATGTGGTGAAGGGCGGTGGCGGGTTGCGCGTCGCGGGCTTGGTCTCGACCGAGGCGACCGAGAAGCGGCCTTCCTCGACTGCCTTCTTGGCGGCGAGCGCAGTGCCTTCCTCGCCGATCGTCAGGCGATCGATCTTGTGGCCTTTATATTTGACGAGGCGCGCCACGAACGGGGTGCCGTCCTGCTCCATATCGGCAGTAACCGACCAATATTCCTGTGGGCGGAAGCTTTCGATCTCGCGCTCGCGATCGACGATGATACGCAGCGCGACCGATTGGACGCGGCCGGCCGACTTTGCGCCGGGCAGCTTGCGCCACAGCACCGGCGAGAGCGTGAAGCCGACGAGATAATCGAGCGCGCGGCGAGCGCGATAGGCGTCGATCAAATCGGTATCGAGCTCGCGCGGCGCCTTCATCGCGGCGAGGATCGCCGGCTTGGTGATCGCGTTGAAGGTGACGCGCTCGACTTCCCTGGGGAGCACCTTCTTGTTGCGAAGCACTTCCTGGACGTGCCAGCTGATCGCCTCTCCCTCGCGATCGGGATCGGTCGCGAGGATCAGGCGGTCGGCGGTCTTCGCCAGATCGGAGATCGCCTTCAATTGCTTGGACTTGTCGGCGTAAGTCTCCCACTCCATTGCGAACCCGTCTTCGGGGTTCACCGATCCGTCGCGCGGCGGCAGATCGCGGACATGGCCGTAGGAGGCGAGGACGCGGTAGTCCGAGCCCAGATATTTTTCGATGGTCTTCGCCTTGGCGGGCGATTCGACGATGACGAGCTGCATGGGGGTTAAGCTATCCTCACGTGTACGCGTGTAAGGTGGGGACCGGCGGCGGGAGCCGTCAAGCGGCCCCGTGCAACGGGATGCGCCCCGGGGCCAAGGAAAAAGGGGATGTTCGATGCTGGCATGGTTGACGCTCGCGACCCTGATCGGTGCGCAGCAAGGCGAAAGGCTGGTCTGGCCCGCGGCCCACGGCTTCGTTGTCGGGCATCATCAGGAGACGCCGCAGGCCAGTATCGAAGAGCAGGTGCCCAAGGGGGAAACGGTCCAGAACTGGACGCGGATGATCACCCGGATCAGCCGGGGCCCGATCGACCCGCTGCAGTTCGCCGTTCGCATGGCCGCCAGCTGGCGACAGGCCTGCGTGGGCGCGAAGGCCAGCGATCCGGTCGCCGGGCCTCGCGGTGTCGACATCCGGATCGATTGTCCGCGCAACCCGCAGACCGGCAAGCCAGAGACGATGTTCCAGCGCACCGTCGCCGGCGGGGCGCGGCTGTACATTCTGCAAGTCGCCTTCCGCTCCACGCCGGGCGCCCAGCAGGCAGCCTGGGCCCGCGCCCAGCTCGATCGCGCGACGCTGTGTCGCGCGGATTCGAAGGAGGCCGCCTGCCGCTAGACCGCCGGGCTACATTCGAGCGCGGACTGCGTCGATGTCGGCGGCATCGTGGCGCTCGGCGAGGCGCTGGTCCTCCGGCCCCGAGCCGCGATTGACGAGGCGCCCGCGCTGCACCGGCTCGCGCCCGGCGACTTCTTCGGCCCAGCGATTGAAATGCTGGTATTCGGCAGTGTTCAGGAACTCGGCCGCGCCAGTATAGGCGTCGCCGCGCGCCACGCTGCCATACCAAGGCCAGACCGCCATGTCGGCGATGGTGTATTCGTCCCCCGCCAGATAGCGATTCTCGGCAAGGTGCGTGTCGAGCACGTGGAACTGGCGCTTCACTTCCATCGCATAGCGATTGATCGCATACTCGATTTTGAACGGCGCATAGACATAGAAATGGCCGAAGCCGCCACCGAGGAATGGCGCCGATCCCATCTGCCACATCAGCCAGCTCAGCGTCGCGACGCGCTTCGCCGGGTCGGCGGGGAGGAAAGCCCCGAATTTCTCGGCGAGATAGACGAGGATCGCCCCGCTCTCGAACACGCGGATCGCGGGATCGACAGAGTGATCGACCAGTGCGGGAATCTTGGAATTGGGATTGATCGAGACGAATCCGCTGCCGAACTGGTCGCCATTGCCGATGTCGATCTTCCACGCGTCATATTCGGCACCCTGATGCTCCGCGGCGAGCAGTTCCTCGAGCAGGATCGTCACCTTCTGCCCGTTGGGCGTACCGAGCGAATAAAGCTGGATCGGATGCTTGCCGCGCTGCAGCGCCTTGTCGTGCGTCGCGCCCGAGACCGGCCGGTTGATATTGGCGAACTGGCCGCCGCTTGGCTGCTCCCACGTCCAGACCCTGGGCGGCACATAGCCCGCGGGCTGGTTGTCGGCGGGATCGGGGGCGTCGGCCATGCATAGTCTCCTCGGGCTGCTCATCGCGATGTAGGCGGCGCCCCGGGACTTGCCAGACGGCGGGGAGATGGTTTTGCTTTATCCGATCAAACTTGCGCGACCGCCGGCATGGCGATCGAGGCGCCCGGCCAGCTCGAGCTCGAGCAGCACTGTCTGTACCACCGCTGGCGCGAGGCCCGACTGGCGGATCAGTTCGTCGACCGCGACCGGCACCGGGCCGAGCAGGCCGACGATCGTGCGGCGGTCGGCGTCGCCGGCATCGAGCGGCGGCGGAGGGTCGAACGGATCCACCGGAGAGCGCACTGCCCGGGCATCGATCGGCCGGATCATCTCGAGGATGTCGTCGACCGACTGGACGAGCGTCGCGCCTTCGCGGATCAGCAGATTGCAGCCTTGCGCGCGCGGATCGAGCGGCGAACCCGGCACTGCCATCACTTCGCGCCCCGCTTCCGCCGCGATGCGCGCCGTGATCAGCGAACCCGATCGCGGCGCCGCCTCCACGACCACGGTGCCCGTGGCCAGCCCGGCAATGATCCGGTTGCGCGACGGGAAGAAGCGGGCAAGCGGCTCGGTGCCCGGCGGCTGCTCGGCGACGAGCAGGCCTTCGCGGGCGACGCGTTCCTGCAGCGCGGCATTCTCGGGGGGAAAGGCGATGTCGATGCCGCTGGCGATGACGCCGATCGTGCCGCCGGCGAGCGCGCCGATATGCGCTGCGGTATCGATTCCGCGCGCAAGCCCGGACACCACGGTGGCACCCTCGTCGGCCAGTCCGAGCGCCAGCTGCCGTGCGAAGCGGCAGGCGGCGGCAGAAGCGTTGCGCGCTCCGACCATCGCGACGCAGGTGCGCGCCGCTAGTTCGAGCCGTCCGCGCAAGATCAGCGCCGGGGGAGCGCTCTCGATCTCGGCGAGCAGCGCTGGATAGTCCGGATCGCCGAGAAACAAATACCGCGCGCCCAATTTCTCGACCGCCGCGATCTCGCGCCGGATCGAGCCCGCATCTGCGATCCTCGGCGCGCGCCCGCCGCCCCGCGCCGCAAGCATCGGCAGCGCGTCGAGCGCCGCCTCCGCAGTGCCGAAGCGCGCGATCAGCTGGCGCCAGGTGATCGGACCGATATTCGCCGACCGCAGCAACCGAAGCCGCGGCTCGCGCGAATCAGCCACGCTTGCTGCCGATGCGCGGCTCGGTGCCGCTCAGCAGCCGATCGATATTTTCGCGGTGCTTCCACAGCACGATCAGCGCGAGCGCGAGCAGCAGCAGGACGAGGTCGATACGGCCCCAGAAGGCGGCGCTCACCGGCGCGCTGATCGCTGCGGTGATCCCGGCAAGCGAGGAAATGCGCAGCGCCGCGAGCAGGCCGAGCCAGACTGCGGCATAGACGAGACCCGAGGGCCAATGCAGCGCGACGACGATGCCCATCAAGGTCGCCACGCCCTTGCCGCCTTTGAACCGCAGCCACACAGGATAGCAATGCCCGAGGAACGCGCCCATGCCCGCGAGCACCGCGGTTCCCGGCAGCAGCCACTCAGCAAGCAGCACCGCCGCGGCGCCCTTGGCGAGATCGAGGAGCAAAGTCGCGGCGGCCAGCCCCTTGCGGCCGGTGCGCAGCACGTTGGTGGCGCCGATATTGCCCGAGCCGATCTGACGCAGATCACCAGCACCGCCGAGGCGCGTAAGCAGCACGCCGAACGGGATCGAGCCCAGCAGATAGCCGAGCAGAATAGCGGCGGCCGGCGGCATCCAGACGATTTCGGTTGGCAATTCAGAACCCCCTGTCGCCACCAGCATAATCCATGTCGGGCAGGGTGCAACCGCTCGTCCGCCGCGGTTGACGGCGCATCGGCAGCAGGCCATGCGCCCGCCATGGCTGATCGCCGCCCGATCCTGTTCTTCGATTCCGGCGTTGGCGGCCTCTCCGTTCTCGCGCCGACGGCCCGGCTGCTACCGCACGCGCCGTTGATCTACGTCGCCGATTCGGCCGGATTCCCTTATGGCACGCGCAGCGAGGCCGAGATCGCGACGCGCGTGCCTGCATTGCTCGGCCGCCTCGCCGAGCGCTACGACCCGCGGTTGATCGTCATCGCCTGCAACACCGCCTCGACGATCGCCCTCCAGCACGTCCGCGCCGCACTCGACGTGCCGATCGTCGGCACGGTTCCCGCGATCAAGCCGGCGGCCGAACTGAGCCGGACGCGAGTGATAGGAGTGCTCGGCACTGCGGCGACGGTTCGCCAGCCTTATGTCGACGACCTCGCCGCGCGTTTCGCTGCGGATTGCACGGTGCTCCGGCACGGATCGGCCGAACTGGTCGAACTCGCCGAAACCGCGCTCGGCAGAGAGCGGCCTTCGATCGAGTCGGTTCGCGACGCCTTGGCCGGGCTTCTGTCGCAGGAGCGCGCCGAGGCGATCGACGTGATCGTCAATGCCTGCACCCATTTCCCGTTGCTTGGGGACGAACTCGACGCCGCCACCGGCGGCAAGATCGCTTTCATCGACGGGGGTCCGGGGATCGCAAGGCGGGTGGCGTATCTGACTTCGGGTCAGGAATGGCCGTCGGCGATGCCCGGACGCGCAGTCTTCACGGCGAGGAACGCACATACCGAAACCCTTGTGCCCGCGCTGGCGCGTTTCGGACTGAGTGAAATCGAGACGCTCTAGGCTACCGAATTCTGCAATAGGTTCGAATAGCGATCCGTTCGCTTGAGCATCATGATCAGCGTCCCACCTTTACCGCATGGTTTCGAAGCTTTTCTATCGCTCCAGCCTCGAATGCGGCATATCGGTTACGCATAGACGATGTCGCCTTCGCTTGGACCGAATGGCTGGAATTCGACGAATTTTGGGGGTAGGGAGCGGGCCCATGCACACGAAGGACAGCCCCGCGCCCGCAATCGACTATTCGCGGGTCTTCAATCAGGCGATCGACCGATTGCACGCCGAGGGCCGCTACCGGGTGTTCATCGACGTTTTGCGCAACAAGGGCGCCTACCCCAATGCGCGCTGCTTCGCGGGGCATAACGGTCCCAAGCCGATCGTGGTGTGGTGTTCGAACGACTATCTCGCAATGGGCCAGCACCCGGATGTGATCGCGGCGATGGAGGAAGCGCTCCACGATGTCGGCGCCGGCTCGGGGGGCACACGCAACATCGGCGGCAACACCCATTACCATATCGAGCTCGAGCATGAGCTCGCCGAACTGCACGGCAAGCAAGGCGCACTGCTGTTCACTTCGGGCTATGTCTCGAACGAGGCGACGCTGTCGACGCTCGCCAGATTGATGCCGGGCTGCATCGTCTATTCGGACGAACTCAACCACGCCTCGATGATCGCCGGCATCCGCAATTCGGGCTGCGAGAAGCGCGTGTTCCGCCACAATGATCTCGCCCATCTCGAGGAACTGCTCGCCGCCGACGATCCGGGCGCGCCCAAGCTGATCGCGTTCGAGAGCGTCTATTCGATGGACGCCGACATCGCACCGATCGCCGCAATCTGCGACCTTGCCGACAAATATAACGCACTGACCTATCTCGACGAAGTCCATGCCGTGGGCATGTACGGCGCACGCGGCGGCGGCATCTCCGAGCGGGACGCAGTGGCCGATCGCATCACGATCATCGAAGGCACACTGGGCAAGGCGTTCGGGGTGATGGGGGGCTATATCGCCGCCGATCAAGTGATCATCGACGTGATCCGCAGCTATGCCCCGGGCTTCATCTTCACCACTTCGCTGTCGCCGGTGCTCGTCGCGGGCGCACTCGCCAGCGTCAAACATCTCAAGGCGTCCACCGCCGAGCGCGACGGCCAGCAGGCTGCGGCGGCGACGCTCAAGGCGCTGATGGCCGAGGCGGGGCTGCCGGTGCTGCCTTCGACCACCCACATCGTGCCGCTGATGGTCGGCGATCCGGTCAAGGCCAAGAAGATCAGCGACGTGCTGCTCGCCGAATACGGCGTCTACGTCCAGCCGATCAACTACCCCACCGTCCCGCGCGGCACCGAGCGGCTGCGCTTCACTCCCGGCCCAGCCCATGACGAAGCGATGATGCGCGAACTCGTCGACGCTCTCGTCGAAATCTGGGGTCGGCTCGAGCTTCGGCTGGCGGCCTGATCGGGTCAGGCCATACTCCTCGCCAGCACGCGATCGTCATAATCGCGCGCGCCGACCCTGAAGCGCCGCTCGCCGATCTGCTCGAACCCGTGCTTATGATAGAAAGCGAGCGCGCGACTGTTGCCGGCATAGACGCCGAGCAAGAGCCGCTCCGCGCGGCCCGCGGCGGCGGCGATCACGACTTCCATCAATGCGGAACCAAGGCCCGTGCCGTGGAAGCGCGACAGGCTGTAAATCCGCTTGAGCTCGAGATCCACCGCTGGATCGCCGCCGGGCAGGTCCGCCGTCGCAAGCAAGGCAAAGCCGATCGGCGCGCCGCCTTCGTCCGCCTCGGCGAGCCATGCCTCGGCGCCTGCTGCCAGATAGCGGTGATAAGCAGCCGCGCTGTGCTCCTTCGAGCAATGCGCCACGATCGCCGAACCGTCGAGCACGCCTGCAAAGGTTTCGAGGAACGTCGCGGCGCCGATCAATGCCAGGCACTCGGAATCGCCGGCTTTCGCCTCCCTGATGCGCCACTGCATCCGTTCCACCACCCCGCTAGCGCCTGCGGAGCACCGCACTCCAAGCGTAGCCGCGATAGAGCGGCGTGAATTCGAGCGCCAGATCCTGATCTTCGGCCACGCGCTTGAGCACTGCCGGCAATTCGCGCCGCGGGAAGACGTGAAAATCGTTGAGCGACTTGAAGTGGAACCGCTTCGCCCAGCCCGGCAGCCGCTCATACTGGCCGAAATCGACGATGTGCAGGCTGCCGCCGGGCGCAAGGCACGCCGCGCCGCGTTCGATCGCCTCCTGCCATGGCGGGATCATCGATAGCGTATAGCTCATGAACACCCGATCGACCGTGTCGAGGCCGAACAGCGTGCCCGTGTCGAAACAGGCCGCATCGCCTTGCGCGAGGCGGATATTGTCCGCGAGGCCATGCTTCGCGACCGACTTGCGCGCCGTATCGAGCATCGCCTCGCTGATGTCGAAGCCATAGAAACGCGCGTCAGGCCATGCCTTGGCGGCAACCGTCAGATTGCGCGCGGTGCCGCAGCCCACTTCAAGCACCGCCCCGCCCGGCGGCGGCGCGAGGCTGCGGATCAGCCGATCGCGGCCGAACAGATAGAATTTGCGCGTGAAGTCGTAGAAATGGCGATGAAGTCCATAGACGTCGTCCATCAGCGCCTTCTGATCGGCCCGCGAAGCGCTCACAGGTGCGGCTTCAGCGTCCAGAGATGCGTGGCACCATAGACCGACGAGCGATCACGCCGGGTCCAGTCGGCGCGCTGCGCCGGATCCGCATATTGCCATTGGTTGAGGATCGTCGGTGGCACATGCCCCGCCACAACGTCGGGCGCCGCGGCGGTGCGATAGAGCACCCGCGCATCCGGCCTGGCAGTGCGCGTGATCTCGCTCCAGATCCGGGTGAGCTGGGCGTCGGTCATCCAGTCCTGCGCGTCGAGCAGCACATAGCGGTCGAGCGACTGGGCCGGCATGCTCTCAAGATAATCCGCCATGTTCTGGTGCCGGATCTCGACGCGGTCGGCACGCGCGTGAACCTCGCCGTACCGCGCGGCCTGCAGATAGGGCGGCAGCGGCGCGTCGGCGTGCTTGCCATAGCCGCGGCCGAACGCCTGCCACGCGTAGAAATTGTCCTTGAGATCGAAGTCGCAGGCGAGCTTGCGTAACCGGCTCTTCAGCGCGCCGGTGATGCCCTGCGCGTCGTCCGCTTTGAGCAAGTCATATTGCGCCGGCGGGATGCCGAAGCCGAACAGCGCCGCCGGCTGATCGACCAGCCAGCGCAGGAACTTCTTTTCGAAGAAGGGCGCATAACGCGTTTCGAAGATCGCGCGCTGCTCCTCGCGCGTCCGTGCCTCGAGGATTTCGCCGGGATCGATGCGGTAGACCCGTCCGAGGAAGTGCGCGAAGCCGATCAGACGGCCGAGCAGCCCGCGACGATAGAAGCCGGTCGCAAAGCCGGAGATGCGGCGGCGCCCGCTCCAGTCGCGGGCGTCCCAATAAGCGCGCGTCGTCTCGTCGAGATGGTCGCGCAAGTGGCGCCTGTACAGGTCGACATTCTCAGCCCGATCGGCATCGGCGAAGAAGCCGCGGAAGCTCGCATAATCGGGCAGGCGCTGCGCGGCCGTCCGCTTGAGGTTGTTGAGTGCAATGTGGGCGGGATTGAGGTCGACCGCAGTGATCTTTTTGGGATTGGCCGCGAGATAGGAGAAGACGTTGCACCCGCCCGAGGCGATCGTGACGACATGGCTTTCGGGAGTGATCGCCAGCGCTTCCATATCGATTTCGGGATCTTCCCAGATCTGGGCATAGACGAGGCCGCGGAACGCAAAGGTGAAGGCGCGTTCGAGCAGGCCTTCCTTGCTGAGATGCTCGTGCCGGTGCACGGCACCCCGCACGGCGCCATTCTTCGGCGTCTTGGCAAAAGTAGGCATGGCCGGACTCCTGAAAGGGCGCCCGCATTACGCGCCGGGCGAAGCCATTCCGCACTAGCCGGGCGTTGTGACAGAATCTTGTCACCCGGGTGGAGCCCTCTCGGGAGTTCAATACTTTTGGCCCGCCGCAGACGGGCGTCTCCAGCGGGCAGGCGTGATGCCGGACGCATTCGCGGCAATCCAGGTCAGGATCATTTCGGCCGCCGTCGCAGGGGCGTTGCCCGAAGGGCAGCGCTGGCGGCTCCTCCTTGGCAATGGCACGAGTGTGCCTATTGCCACTATCTGCGCGCCCGAGGCGCGGCAGCGACACTGGCTGCGCCAGCCGCCGCGCCCGTCAACAGGCTAGTGAGTCGTGTTGTCGATCGCGTTGCCCGCGTCGCGAGTGCCCTGGGCCACGGTGTCGCCGACATCGTCAGCGGTGTTTTCGATTGCCTTGCCGGCGCGGTCGGCGCCGTTCTCGATCATGTCGCCGGTCTTGGCGGCGGCATTCTCGAGGCTCGCGCCGGTATCTTCGACGGCGCTTGCCAGATTGTTCTGCGCGCTCTCCGAGCAGGCGCCCAAAGCGAGGCCAAGCGCGAGCGCGGGCGCTATGGTGATAATAGATTTGCGCATTTCGGTCTCCAGAGATTGTCCCGTCTAGCCAGCACAGGCCCGAGGGCGTAGGGAGCGCGGCATGCCGCGCCGTATCGCCATAGCCTCAGATCATGCCGCCTTCGTCATGAAATCGGAACTCGCCGAATGGTTGCGCGGGGAGGGTCATGCAGTCATCGATCTCGGCCCCGCCAGCACCGAAAGCGTCGACTATCCCGACTATGGCTATGCCCTCGCCCGCGCTATCGAACAGGGCGAGGCGGAGGTCGGCGTCGCGCTCTGCGGATCGGGCATCGGCATCTCGATCGCCGTCAACCGCAATCCGGCCGCACGCTGCGCGCTTGTCTCGGAACCCCTATCGGCAAGCCTCGCCCGCCAGCACAACGACGCCAATGTCGTGGCGCTAGGCGCGCGGCTGATCGGCACCGAGATGGCCAAGGCCTGCGTCACTGCATTCCTCGACACCGACTTCCTCGGCGACCGCCATCAGCGGCGCGTGGACAAACTCAGCCATCCCGAAAGGAGCCCCGCATGAGCACCAACCCCCAGATGGCCGGGCTGCAGCCCGACGGCTTCTTCACCAAGGGCCTTTCGGAAGTCGATCCGCAGGTTTTTGCCGGGGTGCGCCACGAATTGGATCGCGAGCAGCACCAGATCGAACTGATCGCCAGCGAGAACATCGTCTCGAAAGCCGTCCTTGAGGCGCAGGGCAGCGTCTTCACCAACAAATATGCGGAGGGCTATCCCGGCAAGCGCTATTATCAGGGCTGCCACCCTTCCGACGAAGTCGAGACGCTGGCGATCGAGCGTGCAAAGCAGCTGTTCGGCTGCGGCTTCGTCAACGTCCAGCCGCATTCTGGGGCGCAGGCCAATGGCGCGGTTATGCTCGCGCTCACGAAGCCCGGCGATACGATCATGGGGCTGAGCCTCGATGCCGGCGGCCACCTGACTCACGGCGCCAAGGCCGCGATGTCGGGCAAATGGTTCAATGCGATTCCGTACGGCGTCGATCCGGAAACGCACCTGATCGACTTCGACCAGGTCGAGCAGCTTGCCAAAGAGCACCGCCCCAAGCTGATCATTGCCGGCGGCTCCGCCTATCCGCGAATCATCGATTTCGCCCGCTTCCGCGCGATTGCCGACGAAGTCGGCGCGATCTTCATGGTCGACATGGCGCATTTCGCCGGTCTCGTCGCGGGCGGTGCGCATCCGACGCCGTTCGGCCATGCCCATGTCGTCACCACCACCACTCACAAAACTTTGCGCGGCCCGCGCGGTGGCATGGTGCTGACCGATGACGAGGCGATCGCCAAGAAGATCAACAGCGCAGTCTTCCCGGGTCTGCAGGGCGGGCCATTGATGCACGTGATCGCCGCCAAGGCGGTCGCGTTCGGCGAGGCGCTGCGTCCCGACTATAAAAGCTATATCACCGCCGTGGTCGAGAATGCCAAGGTGCTCGCGGCGACGCTCAAGGAGCGCGGCGCCGATCTGGTCTCGGGCGGCACCGACACGCATCTCGCGCTGGTCGACCTGACTCCGCTCGGCGTCACCGGCCGCGACGCCGACGAAGCGCTCGAGCGAGCCGCCATCACCTGCAACAAGAACGGCATCCCCAACGATCCGCTGCCGCCGGTCAAGACCAGCGGCATTCGTGTCGGTTCGCCGGCGGGCACCACGCGCGGTTTCGGCACCGGCGAGTTCCGCGAGATCGGCAACATGGTCGCCGACGTGCTCGACGGGCTTCGCAAGAATGGCGAGCAGGGCGACGCGCAAGTCGAGTCCAATGTCCGCGAGCGTGTCCGTGCGCTGTGCGAACGCTTCCCCATCTATCCGGAGCTGTAATTGCGCTGCCCATTCTGCGGAAATGAAGACAGCCAGGTAAAGGACAGCCGCCCCACCGAAGATGGGGCGGCGATCCGCCGACGGCGGCAATGCGAGGCGTGCGCGGCGCGCTTCACGACCTTCGAACGCATCCAGTTGCGCGACCTTACCGTGGTCAAGAATCAAGACCGGCGCGAGCCGTTCGAGCGCGACAAGCTCATCCGTTCGGTAACACTCGCGGCGCGCAAGCGCCCCGTCACTTCGGCGCAGATCGAACGGCTTGTGTCGGGCATCCAGCGCCAGCTCGAAACCCAGGGCGACAGCGAAATCCCGTCGCAGCGGATTGGCGAGATGGTGATGGAAGGCCTCAAGGGCCTCGATTCGGTCGCCTATATCCGCTTCGCCAGCGTCTATAAGGACTTCCGCGAGGCGAAGGATTTCGAGGAATTCGCCGGCAACGTTACCGAGGCGGGCAAGACTTGAACCCGGTCATCGTTCTCGTGCGCCCGCAATTGGGCGAGAATATCGGTAAGGCCGCACGCGCAATGCTCAATTTCGGGCTGACCGAAATGCGCCTCGTCGCCCCTCGCGACGGCTGGCCCAATCCGTCGGCGGGGCCGGCGGCGAGCGGCGCAGATGTGGTGTTGGAAAACGCGCAGGTTTTCGACAGCGTCGCGGAGGCAGTTGCCGATTGTGGACACGTCTATGCCACCACGGTGCGCAAGCGCGGGGTGACCAAGCCGGTAGTTACCCCCGAGACCGCCGCGGGAGAAATCCGCGGAGTGCCCGAGCGGTCGGCGATCCTGTTCGGTCCCGAGCGGTCGGGGCTCGAAACCGACGACGTCGCTCTCGCCCGCACGATCATCACAGTCCCGATCAACCCCGAATTCGGCTCGCTCAATCTTGCGCAGGCGGTGATCCTCGTTGCCTATGAATGGTCGAAGGGTGCGGAGCTGGCCAGCCCGCCCGCCACCGATCTCGATCCCCCGGCGCCGCAGGAGGAACTGGAAGGGATGATCGGCCAGCTCGACGCAATGCTCGAGCAATTGGGCTATTATTTTCCGCCCCACCGCGTGCCGGTGAATCGCCGGACGCTGCGTAGCTTGCTCACCAAGCCGGGCTGGACGTCGCAGGAAGTTCGCACGCTGCGCGGCGTGTTTTCGGCGCTCGGCGGCAAAAAAGCGCATCGCAAGGTCTAGCAGCGCAACGATATTGTCTCGGGTCGCGGGATGAGGTTTAATCGCGGATACAAACCGGGAGATTTCGATGCGTTTCATAGTCCTGATCACGATGATCGCCCTGGCTGCGCCGTCGGCGGTGCTCGCACAGGAAGCGCCCCCGACCGAGACCGGCAAACCCGAGAAGCCCGTCTGCAAGACCACCTCGACGACGGGCTCGCGGTTACGCAGGACGCGCTATTGTATGACCAAATGGGAAGCCAAGATCGACGAGGAGAAGTCGCGGCGCGACGTCGATCAGATGCGCCGGACCGACACCTATACGCCGCCGGCCGGCCCGTTCTGACCGCCCGGCATCAACGCCGGTCGAACGCCCCCAGTTCATACGCGATCGACGCCTCGACCAGCTGCTCCCAGAGTTCGCCGACCGACGCCTCGGGAATTCCCGCGGCGCGGGCGTGCATACGCGCATTGGCGATCACCTGCGCCTTGCGCGCCTCGTCGCGTACTTGCCCGCGTTCGGGCTTGATGCGCGCGGCGGCGTCCATATAGCCGAAGCGGCGCGCGAGCAGCGCGATCAGCGCGCGGTCGACGGCGTCGACACCCGCGCGGACCTCCGCCATCGTCGTGCAGTCTCCGGGATCGATCGTGTCTTGCATGGCCAGCCCCCTAGGCGGGTGCCCACGCGCCTGTCCAGCTTGACTCATCGGCGGCCGAGCGCTAACCGCGCGCCTTCGCAATGGCCCCGCACCCCGGTGAAGCGGTGGCCCTGCCCTCCCCACAAAGGAACCAGCAGGCGGATACCGGGACCAACGTTGTTCAGCGATTGCAAAAGGAACCAACATGTCGAAGCGCCATAGCGCCAAGCACAAGCTCGACCGCCGGATGGGCGAGAACATCTGGGGTCGCCCGAAGAGCCCGGTCAACAAGCGTGAATACGGCCCCGGCCAGCACGGCCAGCGTCGTAAGGGCAAGATGTCGGATTTCGGCATCCAGCTCCGCGCCAAGCAGAAGCTCAAGGGCTATTACGGTGACATCACCGAGAAGCAGTTCAAGAAGTCGTACGAGGAAGCGTCGCGCATGAAGGGCGACACCGGTCAGAACCTGATCGGTCTGCTCGAGATGCGCCTCGACATGATCGTCTATCGCGCCAAGTTCGCACCGACGATCTTCGCCGCGCGCCAGCTCGTCAACCACGGCCATGTCCGCGTCGATGGCGACAAGTGCAACATCGGCTCGCGCCGCATCAAGCCCGGCCAGATCGTGTCGCTCTCGTCCAAGGCGCAGGAAATGGCGCTGGTGATGGAGGCGCAGAGCCTGTCCGAGCGCGACATCCCTGACTACGTCGTTCCGGAGGGTGCTTCGAAGATCACCTTCACGCGCATCCCGACGCTCGACGAAGTGCCGTATCCGGTGCGCATGGAGCCGAACCTGGTCGTCGAGTTTTACTCGCGCTGATCGCGGGCCTCGACCCAACAGAGACAAGGGCGGTCGCTGAAGCGGCCGCCCTTTTTCGTATCGGGCCATCTTCAGCGAGGCCCGCAGAAACTACTCGGTGCGCTTCAGCATCGTCGTGCGCGCTACGCTATCGTCGAGCTGATGGCCGAACCAGCTCGCCGCGCCGCCGGCTTCGCAGAGCTTGCCGACCATCACATCGGTCCCAAGCCAACCGAAATCGTCCGGTGCTCCTGCGGAAGGAGGAGAACTGGATTACGCGTGGTGTCGCTTATGGCTCTCTGGACTCCAGCTTTCGCAGGGCACGGGAATGGGGTCCAGCTGTCCACGCATCGATCGCCGCCCAGCCGTAGATATCGAGCGGCTTCAGCCCCGCCGCCCGCCGTGGATCCATCCCGCCCAACGCAATAACCGGGACCTGAAGGCCGCGAATCATCAGCCCGAGCCTCGCCCGCCCCAGCGCCCGCGCCCCATGATGCGAGCGCGTCGCGAACACCGGCGACACGAACAGCAGATTCGCGCCTGCACGTATTCCTGCAATTGCCTCGCGCCGCGAATGTGCCGGCCATGTGCGCAATCCTTCGCCGCGACGGCCATGAACTCCCGCCGCGCCGCGCCCGAGCCGCTCGGCCCCGGCGCGAATCACCAGCAACCCCCGGCGCCGTGCGACCTGCGTCACGCGCGCAAACAGCGCCCCTCGCTCCCCCGATGGCAAACCATAATGCCGGAACACCACGCCGCTCCCGCGCGGCAGTCGGGCGAGCGCATCCCATAACAAATCGCCCATCCGCTCGTCGGTCATCAGCCAGAGCTGCGGCAGAGGGTGGCGGGGGCGCATCGGCCCGCCTATAGCGCGCCGCATGCCCATAGACGACGCCTCAACCCGGCTCGCCGAAGTTCGCGAGAAGATCGCCCGCGCCGCGCATCTCGCCGGCCGCCTGCCCGAATCGGTCGAACTGATCGCCATCACCAAGACCCATGACGCCGCAGCGATCCAGCCGTTGATCGATGCGGGCCAGTGCGTGTTCGGAGAGAATCGCGTCCAGGAAGCCGCGGCCAAATGGCCCGGGTTGCGCGAGGCGACCGCCGTCGCCCTCCATCTCGTCGGCCAGCTCCAGTCGAACAAGGCCGAGGAAGCGATCGGCCTGTTCGACGCCATCCATTCAGTCGATCGGCCCTCGCTCGTCCACGCATTGGGCAAGGCGATGGACAAGACCGGCAAACGCCCGGTCTGCTTCGTCCAGGTAAATATCAGCGACGAGCCGCAAAAGGGCGGCTGTGCGGTCGCCGATCTCGCCGCGTTGCTTGCCGAAGCCCGTGCCGCGGAACTGCCGGTCGGCGGACTGATGTGCGTTCCCCCGCTCGAGGTCGAGCCCGCGCCCTATTTTGCGCTGCTCGCCAAGCTTGCCCGCGATTCCGGCCTTGCCGGCCTCAGCATGGGGATGTCGGGGGATTACGAGACCGCAGTCGCTATCGGCGCCACCCATGTCCGCGTCGGTACCGCCTTGTTCGGAGAGCGTGCGTGAAGTTCGATGCGATGATCTTCGATTTCGACGGCGTGCTGCTCGAGAGCGAATATGCCGGCAACCGCCAGATCGCCGACTATCTGACCAGCATCGGCCATCCGACTACGCCCGCGGATTCGATGGCCAATTTCATGGGTCTGGCCGGTCCCGACTTTCTGGGGGCGATCGAAGCGTGGATCGGCCGCGCGATTCCCGAGGACTTCCACACCGTGCGCGCGGTCGAGGATCGACGCGCGCTGGAGGAGGGGCTTCCCGCCGTGGCCGGGGCGATCCGTTTCATCGAGAACCTGCCTTCGGCGCTGCCGCGCGCGATCGCCTCGTCGAGCAGCACCGAGTGGATCACCCGTCATCTCGATCATCTCGGGGTGCGGGACGCCTTCGGCGACAAGATCTTCAGCGGGCGCGAGCATGTCGCGCGCGGCAAGCCCGAGCCCGATATCTATCTGCATGCCGCGGGCGCGCTCGGAGTCGAAATCCAGCGCTGCGTGATCCTCGAGGATTCGCCGGTGGGGGTCACGGGTGCGGTGGCATCCGGAGCCTATGTCATCGGGCTTTGCGCGGGATCGCATTGTGCACCTGATCATGCGGACCGGCTGCGGGCGCTCGGCGTCGCGGCCATCGCGCATGATTTCGACGAGGTCGCCCGGCTGATCGGCTAGGGTGGGTCGACGTTCAGGCAGCGGGACAGCTTGCCGCACTCCCACGGTGGACCCGGACCAGTTCCAGGGTGACAGAAAGCGGGACGGGACTTCCCGGTAGCCCGAATGTCGATGCGCGCTAGAGCTGGTGCCCGGTGCGGTCGCGCTTGGTCGCGAGGTAGTGCGCATTATGCGGGTTGGGCGGCAGCTTGTGCGGCACCCGCTCTATTACCATGATCCCTGCGGCTTCCAGTGCCGCCACCTTGTCCGGATTGTTGGTCAGCAGCCGGATCGTCTTTTGGCCGAGCAGCCCCAGCATTCGCCCCGCAACCGCGAAATTGCGCGCATCGATGGCGAAGCCCAGCCGGGTATTGGCGTCCACCGTGTCGAAGCCCTGGTCCTGCAGCGCATAGGCGCGCAGCTTGTTGATCAGTCCGATCCCGCGCCCTTCCTGCCGCAGATAGAGCAATATGCCCCAGCCGCTCGTCTCGATCGCCGCGATCGCCGCCTTGAGCTGCGGCCCGCAATCGCATTTGAGGCTGCCGAGTACGTCGCCGGTCAGGCATTCGCTGTGAAGCCGTACCAGCGGCGGATTGCCGTCGGGCTGGCCGACCAGCAGCGCGACATGCTCGCCCGGCATCTCGTCGGTGCGGAAGGCGACGATCTCGCTGTCCTCGGCGCCGGCGACGGGCAGTCGCGCGCGCCCGACGATGCGCAGTCGATCGGCATCCTCGTGGGTGTCGATGTCGGCAGGGGTGATCGCTCCTTCGGTACTGTCGGTCATTGCGAAGAACGCCGGCAGCAACCCCGCCACCCGCGCCAGCCGCAAGGCGGCCGCCGCGGCATCGGGGGCCTCGACGGCAATTGCCCGGAATGGGCCCTTGAGCGGCGTTGCCAGATCGAGCTGCGGATCGGCGAGCGCCGTCGCGGTGTCGAAATCGAGCCAGGGCACGCGTTCGACGAGCACCGGTCCCTCGGGCGCGGCCGCTGCACGCTGATTGGCGAGCTTGAGCGTCGCCGCTCGGCCCGCCGACAGCAAAACCGGTGCCGCGCCCTGCGGATCGAACGCCCTGAGCCGCTCGGCATCGGCGGTTTCGACCGCGAGCAGCCGGAGCGTGCCGTCTTGCCCGCGAATCGCCACCGGCCAGCCGCGGCGCAGCGCGTCGATGGCGCGGGCAACAGCGCGCGGGTCGCTCAAAAGTCGAACTCGGTGACGAGCGGCACATGGTCGGATGGCTTGAGCCACGAGCGGCACGGCTCGCACACCTTGTGGCTGACGGCCTTGTCCGCCACTTCGCGGCTGGCCCACATATGATCGAGCCGGCGACCGCGATCATTCGCGGTCCAGTCCTTCGAGCGGTAGCTCCACCAGGTGAAGCAGCGTTCGGGGGCAGGGATGAAATGCCGGCCCAGATCCACCCAGTCGTGCGCCGCCTGCAGCCGCCCCAGCGCCTCGACTTCGATCGGGGTGTGGCTGACCACGCCCAGTAGCTGCTTGTGGCTCCAGACGTCGCATTCGAGCGGGGCGATGTTGAAATCGCCGGTGAGGATGGTCGGCACGTCGAGCGTCTCGGCCCAGCGAGTCATCCGTTCGACAAAATCGAGCTTCTGGCCGAATTTGGGGTTCACGTCGCGATTGGGGACGTCGCCGCCGGCGGGAACATAGACGTTCTCGAGCCGGACGCCGTTGGGCAAGCGGACGCCGACATGCCGCGCTTCCTGGTTCGCCTGCCAGTCGAACCGGTCGTCTTCCACCACCGGCACCCGGCTGATGATCGCCACGCCGTGGTGCATGCGCTGGCCGTGCTTGATGACGTGGTCATAGCCGAGCGCATGGAAGGGTGCCTCGGGAAAGTCGCCGTCGACTACCTTGGTTTCCTGCAGGCAGAGTATGTCGGGCGTCTCCTCGCGAAGGAACTGCTCGACGATGCCGATACGGAAGCGGACAGAATTGATGTTCCAGGAAGCGATCTTCATCGGGGGCGATGTAAGCAGGTCTGCCGGATACGGAAAGGCCCTCGCTCCGGGGGCATTGGAGCGAGGGCCGACCTAGCGTTCGTCACGCAGGCGGGAAGTGGTTCGACCTCGAGCAACAGGGGGAAAATCCCGAGTACCGCCCCACATCCGCAAGATCATTTCTAGGGCCGGCAACCTGTCGCCAGCATGAACAATATTCAGAAAACTCAGCGATTCCGCGGACCTTTGCTCCGCGGGTCGTTCCAGCGGAACACTCCGTCGGAAACATTGCCGTTGATCTGCTGGCCCGACAGCCGGATCGTCGTGCGGTTGTTCTGCGAATCGAGTGCGACCCAACCCTGCAACATCAGCCCCGCGGGGCCCGCCGCGTTCTTCTGGAAGATCATCGTGATCCGGCCATATTCGGGATGTGCGGGGTCGTGAACTTCGATCGATACGACACGCGGGTCCCCGGTCGGATTGAGCTTGGCGAATTTGGTGATGTCGCGCTTCGGATTCAGTAAAACCGCGAGCGGTGAATTGCCGATTGGCCAGCGATCGACCTGACGCACTTGATAATCGATGAAATAGAGGCTGCTGCCGTCGGCGACGATCAGCTGGGGAACGCCCTTCTGATATTGGAACCGGATCTTGCCGGGGCGCTTGAGCGTCATCGTGCCGGTCAGAACGCGGCCGTTGCGGTCGGTCTGGCTGAAATTGGCGGTCATGCTGGTAACGCCCGTCAGATGCTGCTGCACCTGGGCGAGTTCTCCGGCAGGGGCCGCCGCGATCAGCGCCGGCGCTGCGAGGAGAGTGAAAGCGAGGGGCCGTGCAAACACGTCTATCTTCTCCGAATGCTATGCTGGACCGCTAGCTGGCGGGTTTTGAATGCCCCCTGAACCCCCCCTGCTCCCGAAACGATCCTCACAGCGGCCGCCCGTCGGTGTCCATCAGGACCTCGCGGCGGCCGACATGGTCGGGGCGTGAGACCAGCCCGTCTTTCTCCATCCGCTCGACCAGCCGTGCCGCGCTGTTGTAGCCGACGCGCAGCTGGCGCTGAAGCCATGACGTCGACGCCTTCTGGCTTTCCGCGACCAATTGGGTGGCGCGGCGATAGAGCTGGTCCTCGGGGCTGTCGTCGCCGTCGGGGCTGCCTTCGAGCGCGAAACCGCCATCCTCGGGCTCCTCGGTCACTGCAGTGATGTAATCGGGGGCGCCTTGCGCACGCCAGAAATCGGCGACTGCCTGAACCTCGTCATCGCTGACGAACGGGCCGTGGACACGGACGATCTGCTTGCCGCCGGGCATGTAGAGCATGTCACCCTTGCCGAGCAGCTGTTCGGCACCCTGTTCGCCGAGGATCGTGCGCGAATCGATCTTCGAAGTGACGTGGAAGCTGATCCGCGTCGGCAGATTCGCTTTGATCACACCGGTGATGACGTCGACCGAGGGGCGCTGGGTCGCCATGATCAAGTGGATCCCCGCCGCGCGCGCCTTTTGCGCGAGCCGCTGGATCAGGAACTCGACTTCCTTGCCCGCGGTCATCATCAGATCGGCGAGCTCGTCGACGATGATGACGATCTGCGGTAGCGCCGCCAGCTCGAGCGTCTCTTCCTCGTAGATCGGCCGGCCGCTCTCCGGGTCGTAGCCGACCTGGACCTTGCGCCCGAGCTTCTGGCCCTTGGCCCTGGCCTGGCGGACCTTGTCGTTGAAGCTGGCGAGGCTGCGGACGTTGACGCTCGCCATCATCCGATAGCGGTCCTCCATCTGCTCGACCGCCCATTTGAGCGCGCGCACTGCCTTGGGCGGATCGGTCACCACGTCGGCGAGCAGATGCGGGATGTCCTTGTAGATGCTCAGCTCGAGCATCTTGGGATCGATCATGATCATCCGGCACTGGTCCGGAGTCAGCCGGTAGAGCAACGACAGGATCATCGCGTTCAGGCCCACCGACTTGCCCGAACCGGTGGTGCCGGCGACGAGCAGATGCGGCATCGGCGCGAGATCGCCGATCACCGGATCGCCGCCGATGTTCTTGCCCAGCACCAGCGGCAGCGTCGCGCCCTGCGCTTCGAAGGCTTCGCTGCCGATCAATTCGTGCAGATTGACCGATTCGCGCTTCACGTTCGGCAGTTCGATGCCGATCACGGTGCGTCCCGGAATCGTCGCGACGCGCGCCGAAATCGCGCTCATGTTGCGGGCGATGTCGTCGGCCAGCTGGATAACCCGGCTCGCCTTGATCCCCGCGTTCGGCTCGAACTCGTACATCGTGACCACCGGGCCGGGGCGGACCTCGACGATCTGACCCTTCACATTGAAGTCGTCGAGCACGCTTTCGAGCAGCCGCGCGTTGCGTTCGAGCGCGAGCTTGTCGATCTGGGGATTCTGGTTGGGCGGCGCGGCCTTGAGCAAATCCAGCGGCGGCAGCTTGTAGGTGTCCTTGAAGTCGAGGCTGCTCTGCACCGGCGGCTTGGGCCGGGCAGGCGAGGGCCCGATGCTCGGCTCGGCGATGACCGGGCCGGGGCGATTGTCGGGCACCACCAGTTTGCGGGGCTCGCGCGGCTCGGGTGGTTCGCGGGTATCGCGCAGCTCCTGCGGGTCGGGAGCGCGCAGCAGCGGCGTCTTGCCCGGGCCGAACAGCCGCGGCATCCCGATTCCGACTCGCTCGGGCAGCGTGAAATCGAGGCTGCGCCACCAGATCCAGAGGCCAGCGAGCGCGAAGATCAGGCCCAGCCCGCGCGCCATCCAGAAGATCAATACCGGATCGCCGATGAATCCGATCATCCAGCTGAACAGCCCGGCGATCGAAAGCCCGACCACGCCGCCCCAGCCGCCGACCAGCCACAGCACCGAATCGCTCGAGAAAAAGGCAAGCGCAGTCGCCATCAGCACCACGCCGATCATCACGCCGCGAAGCATTCGCTTCCAGTCGCCGAGCGGCCGATCGAGCCACAGCCGGTTGGTGAGGATCAGCCCCGCTGGCGCCAGCAATGCCGCGGGCAGGCCGAGCGTCGCCAGCAGCAGATCGGCGATCCACGCACCCGGCAGCCCGAGCAGGTTGCGCGCAGGCCCGCCCGAAGCCGTGTTGAGCGACGGATCCTGCGAATTATAGGTGAGTAGCGCCAGCACGACACCAATGGTCGCGAGGAACAACAGGGTTCCACCGATCAGTGCGCTGCTGCGGCGCACGCCGGCCTTCATCGTGTCGCGCAACAGCGACGGTTGTGCCCGGGACGCCATGGCCCAGTCTCCAAAATGTCAGGGGGTGCGAAAGGAATCATCGCCGTTGACGAGTCCGCCGTCAAGCCGGGTGCACCAGGGCTTAAATTGACTCGCTTCACGGAAACGCATTCAATTGCGCAACTTTCTTTCCCCAAAAGCGAACGGCGGAAGGACGAGAGTCACCCGGGTTCACGGAACAATAGCAGAACAATCTGCTGTAGGAAAGCGTTTGTGGTGCGAGGGACGCGGCGTTAGGGCAGGCACATGGATAGCGCGGACGTACTCATCCTCGGCGGCGGACTGGTTGGCAGTGCGCTGGCAACGGCGCTCGACGCACATGGCCTCACTTCGATCGTCGTCGATCCTGCCGAGCCCGAGACGATCCTCGCCGCCGGCCATGACGGGCGCGCCTCGGCGATCGCCAGCGCGCCGATGCGGATGTTCGAAGCGATCGGCGTCGCGCCGCGGCTCGCCGGCAGGGGGTGCCCGATCCAGGGCATCCGGGTCAGCGACGGGCTCGCGCCCGGCAAGCTCGATTTCGCGCCCGACGCTGAGGAAGATGCGCTCGGGCACATGTTCGAAAACCGTATCCTGCGAACCGCCTTGTTCGAAGCGGCACGGGCCGCGCCGGGTGTCGATCTGCGGATGAAGACGCGTGCGGTCTCGGTCGAACGCGGCGCGTTCGGGGTTACTGCCACGCTCGATTCGGGCGCCGTCGTGCGTGCGCCGCTGCTGGTCGCCGCCGAGGGCCGCAATTCGCCGACTCGCGACGCCGCCGGCCTCAAGACCGCGCGCTGGAGCTATGACCATGCCGCGATGGTCGCGACGCTCGGGCACGCGCGCAGCCACGAGAACATCGCCTACGAGATATTCTATTCCGAAGGCCCGTTCGCGATCCTGCCTTTGCTCGATGACGAACATGGCCATCGCTCGGCGGTGGTCTGGACCGTCAATGCGCGCGACGCGGCGGGGATGAACAAGATTTCCGACCGCGCCTATCTCGCCGAAGCCGAAAAGCGCATGGGCGGCTTCCTCGGCAAGCTCGGGCCGCTGTCGTCGCGCTTCAGCCACCCGCTCGGCTTCCACCATGCCGCGTGGATCACGTCGAACCGGCTCGCTTTGGTCGGCGATGCCGCGCATGGCATCCATCCGATTGCGGGCCAGGGCGTCAATGTCGGCTTCCGCGACGTCGCCACCCTGGTCGAGGTGCTCGTCGAGGGCAAAAGGCTGGGCATGGACCTCGGCGATCCGCAATTGCTCGCACGCTATCAGCGCTGGCGCGGGCTCGATACCTTCATGGTCGCCGCAGCCACCGATGGGCTGACCCGCTTGTTCGGCATCCCCGGCAAGACCGCCGCCCGCGTTCGTCGCTTCGGCCTCGCCGCGGTCGACAAGCTGCCGCCGCTCAAGAACTGGTTCATGGCCGAGGCGCGCGGCGAATCGGGCGACGTCCCGAGGCTGTTGCAGGGGTTGACGATATGATGCCGATGCTCGCGGCGACGTTGCTGACGGTGCCGGCTGCGATCCAGCCCGCCGATCCGCTGGCGGATGCATGGCTGGTGCAAGTGAAGCCGGGCGCGAAACTCTATTTCTTCGACGACGTCGAAGGCGCGAAGCCGCGGCCGAGCCGGGCCTATGTCGTCGCCGGCGACATGCTGGTGGCCAGTGGCACCAGCGGCGGGTTTACCTCCGTTACCTTCGTCACGCCGACGGGGCGGACTCGCGGGGGATGGCTCGACAGCGCCGGCCTCGTCCGGATTGCTGCAGGCAAGAACTGGCAGGGCGTGTGGAAAGCGTGGGAGTCCGAGATCGAGGTCGCGCCGGGCCGGATCCGCGGCACACTGCACATCGAGGGCTCGGCGACCTGGGGCGCGCATGATCCCCAGCGGGTCGCGATCGGCGGGGTCCATGTCGGCGAGTTCGCAGTCGATGCGCAAGGCAGTGGCGACCGCATCGCCTTTTCGGTCGACGAGGGCGCCGAAAGCGGAACGATGGCGCGCGGATTCGACGACGCGCCGGAGGAAACCTATCGTTGCCGGGTGCAGTTGCGACTGCTCGGCCCCTATCTGCTCGCGCGCGACAATGGCGTCTGTGGCGGTGCGAACGTGTCGTTCACCGGCACCTATCGGCTGAGCGGCCGCCGCTAGAGTTTCCCCTGCATTCGCAGGGGAAAAGAAGGGATCACTCCCTAACGAATCTGTCTCGCCGCCTCGACGATCAGCACCGGCATCCCCTCGCGCACCGGATATGCGAGGCCCGCTTCCTCGGACACGAGCTCTGCCGCCGCTTCGTCGTAGCGCAGCGGGGTGCGCGTGATCGGGCACACCAGCCGTTCGAGAAGCCAGGGGTCGATCGCCGTGCTCATTGCAGCGTCACTCCGCCTTCTTCGCCGTGGCGGCCGAAGAACTGCATCAGCTGGACAATCAGATCGGCACGCGCGGAAAGCCCGTTGGCTTCGAGCAAAGCCTGTTTCGAGGCGACGTCGAACGGCGCGATCTGGGCGATGCCGTTGACCAGCGATTCGTCGTCGAGCCGGGTCACCGCTTCCCAATCGACGGCATAGCCGAGCCCGTCGGCAAATCGCCGCGACTCGATCTCGAGCGAAGCGCGCTCGGCAATCGCGAGTGCTTCCGCTTCGCCGGCCGCTTCCAGCTCGGCTTCGATCTGCCGGAACGGCGTCGTGACGTCGAGTTCGCGCAGCACGGTGAACCGCGTCAGCCCCTCGAGCACGATATCATAGCGCCCGTCGGGCAGCGCTTCGACTTCGGCGATCCGGCCGACGCAACCCACATCGAACAATGTCGGCGGCTCGTTCGCATCGCGCGGCTGAATCACGCCGATCCGCCGGTCGCGCGCGAGCGCGTCGGAAATCAGCGCCCGGTAGCGCGGCTCGAAGATGTGGAGCGGCAGATGCATCCGCGGGAAGAGCAACGCCCCCGCCAGCGGAAACACCGAGAGCCGCGTCGCGGTCATCCGAACAGAATCGCCGAGAGCTTCCGGCGCTGTGCCGAAACCCAGGGATCTTCGAGACCCACGGCTTCGAACAGCTTGAGCAGCCGGGCGCGGGCGGCGCCTTCGTTCCATTCGCGGTCCTCGGCGATCATCGCCAACAAGGTCGCCGTTGCCGCCTCGCGGTCGCCCGCCGCCATCTGGCCGCCGGCGAGCTCGTAGCGCGCATCCATGTCGCCGGTCGCGGCCCTCGCCGCGAGCCCCGACAGGTCCTCGACCGGAACCACTTCCCGGGCGAGCGCCACCGCGGCGCGCGCCTGCTCGATCTCCGGCCCCTTGGCCGTGACCTCGGGAAGCGCCGCCAGCACAGCCTCGGCTTCGTCAGCGCGGCCCAATGCCACCAGTGCGCGTGCGCGGCCGGCGGCGATTTGCGGATGCTCGGGGGCGATCTCGGCGATCTGCTCGAAGATCGAGAGCGCGCGCTCGTGGTCGCCGTCGTGGAGTACCTGCTCGCCCATCGCGATCAGCGGCTCGAGCTCGGCCTCGGCCTGGGCTTCCTCGCTCTGCACCGGCAACTGGCGCAATATCTGGTCGAGCATCGTGCGCAGCTGGGTCTCGGTGCGCGCGGTGGTCAGGTCGGCGACGAGCTGGCCCTGGAACATCGCATAGACCGTCGGGATCGAGCGCACCTGGAATTGCGCGGCGATGAACTGGTTGGCGTCGACATCGACCTTGGCCAAGGTAACGCCCTTGGCGGCGTAGTCGGCGGTGACCTTTTCGAGCACCGGAGTCAGTGCCTTGCACGGGCCGCACCATTCGGCCCAGAAATCGATGACGACAAGGCCCGTCATCGACGGCTCGACGACGTCGCGGCGGAAGGCCTCGACGGCTTCCTTCTCTTGCGGGGACAGTCCAAGCGTGGCCAAAGGATGCTCCTGGGCGTTGATGTCGGGTTGCGCCGCTATGTGGGGGTTTGCGCCGCGCGCGCCAAGCCTTTTCCCGAATCGCGCATAGGGGCTTGCACTGCCCGAAACCCGCTGCTAGTGGCCGCGCCTCACCCGCCCCAAGCGCCAAGTCGCACGGGGCCAGACGCCAGAGCGGGCGTAGCTCAGGGGTAGAGCACGACCTTGCCAAGGTCGGGGTCGAGGGTTCGAATCCCTTCGCCCGCTCCAGCTTCTCGCAGTGGTCTAGCGGCGCTAGACCACGATCGGCGAGATCGCGGCTCCCAACGTTCCGTTTCCATATCCGCGCCTTGTGGGGCACATCCATGCTTTCCAGATTCGGTGTCGTTCACCGGAGAGCCATGGTCGGTGTTCGAGAGAGGGTCTGTGATGAAGTCCGTGATTCCCAAATTGCTCGCGGTCGCGCTCGTCGCGCTGCCTGTCGCTCCCGCTTTCGCCGACGAGCCCGCCGCGCCGCCGATTGCCACCGAATGGCGCAATCCGGGCAACAGCGTCCATGTCCGCATCGACAAATGCGACGGCCGGCTGTGCGGCACGGTGACCTGGGCGAGCGCCAAGGCACAGGCCGATGCGCGCCGCGGCGGCACCGAGAATCTGGTCGGCACGCGGCTGTTCCGCGATCTCGAGCCCGCCGGCAGCGGCAAATGGCGCGGCAAGGTGTTCGTGCCCGATATCCGCAAGACCTTCTCGGGCACGATCAGCTTCGCCGATGCGAACACGATGGTCGGCAAGGGCTGCGTGCTTTTCGGGGTGATCTGCAAGTCGCAGACGTGGAAGCGGCTTCCCTGAGTTCGAGCGCAGCTTCCGGGACTGACCGGACGCGCTTTCTCGGCTAGACCCGCCGCATGGCAAGCGCACCCATAAGAATCGGCATTGGCGGCTGGACCTTCGAGCCTTGGCGCGGGACCTTCTATCCCGCAGGGCTCACCCAGAAGAAGGAACTCGAATTCGCCTCGCGCCAGCTGAGCGCGATCGAAGTCAACGGCACCTATTATTCGACCTTCAAGCCAGCGACCTTCGAAGGCTGGGCGAGGACGGTGCCCGAGGGATTCGTCTTCACGGTGAAGGGCTCGCGCTTCTGCACCAATCGGAAAGTGCTCGCCGAGGCGGGGGAATCGGTCCAGCGCTTCGTGAGCCAAGGGCTGGTCGAGCTTGGCGACAAGCTGGGTCCGATCTTCTGGCAGTTCATGGCGACCAAGAAGTTCGACGCCGAGGATTTCCGCGCCTTCCTCGCGCTGCTCCCGCGCGAGGAAGCGGGCGTGAAGCTGCGCCACGCGATCCAGGTGCGCCACGAGAGCTTCCACGTGCCGGAGTTCGTAACGATGTGCCGCGAGGCGGGGGTCGCGCTGGTCTATGCCGATTCGCCGCAATATCCTGCGCTCGCCGACATTACCGGGGACTTCGTCTACGCCCGGCTCGAGGCGGGCGAGGACGAAAATCCGCTCTGCTATCCCGAAGCCGATTTCCCACGCTGGACCGAGGCGGCGAAGATCTGGGCCGACGGCGGACGCCCGGACGGCCTCCCTTACGTCACCGAGGAGGTGCCGTCGGCAACCCCGCGTGAGACCTTCATCTTCTTCATCCATGGCGGCAAGGTCCGCGCCCCGGCGGCGGCGCAGGAACTGATCCGGCGACTGGGCTGAACGCGCAATTCGAGCTGCCCGCGCTGCGCGTAACGCGCTATCGGCCCCCAGGGGGTGAAGCGATGCAGATCATGGTGCTCGGCGCGGGCGGGTTCATCGGCCGGCAAATACTGGCGGAGCTGACCTTGGCCGGCCATCAAGTGCGCGCGGTGGTTCGAACGCCCGGCGGTATCGAGGAAGCCTTTCCCGACGTGCGCTTCGTGCGACTGGACCTCGCCGATGCCATCACGCCTGCGGATTGGATGCGCCACCTTTCCGGTGTCGAAATGATCGTGAACGCCGCCGGCATGTTGCGCGGCGCGGAGATGGAGGCGGTGCATGTTGCCGCGCCGCGTGCGCTGTACACCGTCGCCGCGCAGGCAGGAGTTCGCCATGTCGTCCTGCTGTCGGCGATCAGCGCCCGCACCGACGTGACGACCGACTATGCCCGCTCGAAACTGGCCGGTGAACAGGTGCTGCGCGATTCCGGGCTCGACTGGACGATCCTCCGGCCGTCGCTGGTCTATGGCGACGGCAGCTATGGCGGCACCTCTTTGTTGCGCGGAATGGCCGGCCTGCCATGGCGCGTGCCGCTGCCGGGTGACGGAAGCTTCTCCTTCACGCCGATCCACGTCCGCGATCTTGCGCATGCGGTCCGGCTCGTCTGCGAGGAGACACGGTTCGCAGGCCGGATGCTGGAGCCGGTGGGACCGGAGACGCTTACTCTGCGCGATCTGCTGACGCGCTACCGCGCTTGGCTGGGCTTTGGCAAAGCACGGTACGTGACTGTCCCGATGCCGGTGATGCGGTTGCTCGGGCGGGCGGGCGATCTCATCGGATCGGGTCCGATCGCCAGCAACAGCCTCGAGCAGCTGGTGGCCGGCAACGCGGGGGATAGTGCGGCCTTCGCCCACGCGGCCGGTTTCAAGCCCCGCAGCCTCGCCGATGCGATGCGGGATCGGCCCGCACAAGTGCAGGATCGTTGGCACGCGCGGCTCTTCTTCCTCGCCCCGGCGATCCGCGCCGTTCTGGTCCTTCTTTGGCTCGCCTCCGCCTTGCTCGGCCTGGCGAGTAGCAGCGCCGCCACTGCTGCGTTCGGCGATGCCGCGGGACTGCCTCCAGGTTCGGCCGATGCGCTGCGGATCGGTACCAGTCTCCTCGATATCGCGATCGCCGGGCTGGTGTTGTTCGATCGCCGCGGAAGGCTGTCGACGCTCGCGCAATTGGCCACCGTCGGCGGATACACCCTGGTGCTGGGTGCCGTGATGCCTGCCTTGTGGCTCGATCCGCTCGGTCCCCTGCTCAAGAACTTGCCGATTCTGGCGCTGATCCTCGTCCATGGCGCGATCGGGGACAAACGCTGATGGACTTCTATCTCCTCGCCAAATGGGTCCATGTCCTGAGCAGCACGATCTTGTTCGGGTTCGGCGCGGGAACTGCCTGGTATCTGTGGCAGGCGCATCTGACGCGCGATCCCGCGACGATCGCCAGTGTCGGACGAATGGTGGTGCGGGCGGACTGGATTTTCACCGGCACCAGCGGGCTCGTCCAGCCGGCAAGCGGCGTGTATCTCGTGTTGCACGCGGGATGGTCACCCACCGAACCGTGGCTGCTGGCAGCCTATGGGCTCTATCTCCTCGCTTTCGCCTGTTGGGTGCCCGTCGTCGACTTGCAGATCCGGGCGCAGCGGCTCGCGCAAGGCGCCGCCGCCGCGGGGACGCCGCTTCCGCCTGAATATGCGCGCGTGATGCGACGCTGGTTTCTGCTCGGATGGCCGGCGTTTCTCGGCCTGCTCGGTGTCTTCTGGCTGATGATCGCCAAACCCCCGCTCTGGTAGAGCCTCAAACGGCAGTGGGCCGCTTCGGGCTCGGCCGGTCCGAGACCATGCGTTCGCCGTCGATCACGATCGGGCTCGCCAGCCCCGGCATGCCCTCGCGCTCGATCCGCATGCCGCGCGCGATCACCTGTGGGTCGGCGAACACTTCGTCGACCGTGTTGATCGGGCCGGCAGGCACGCCTGTAGCCTCGAGTGCTTCGTAAAGGTCTGCCTTGGCCCAGGTCAGGATGGCGGCCTCGATCAGCGGGATCAGCGCCGCGCGATTGGTCACTCGCGCGGGGTTGGTCGCGAAACGCGAATCGCCCGCGAATGGGAGGTCGAGCACTGCGCACAATTTGCGGAACTGCGAATCATTGCCCACCGCGACGATCAGCGCGCCGTCCTTCGTCTCGAACGCCTGGTACGGCACCAGATTGGCGTGGCCGTTGCCCATCCGGTGCGGCACCTTGCCCGGATTGGCCATCCAGTTGAGCGCCTGATTGGCGAGCACCCCCACCTGGGTGTCGAGCAGCGCCATGTCGATATGCGCACCCTCTCCGGTGACGTCACGGCGTCGCAGTGCGGCGAGGATCGCCACTGCCGAATAGACCCCGGTGAAGATGTCGGCATACGCAACGCCGGCCTTTTGCGGCGCGCCGTCCGGCTCTCCGGTCAGCGACATGATCCCGCTCATGCCCTGGATGATGAAGTCGTAGCCGGCGCGGTGGGCATAGGGGCCGTCTTGCCCAAACCCGGTGATCGAGCAGATTACCAGCCGCGGATCGGCGGCGCGCAGGCTGGCCGGATCGAGCCCGTATTTGACCAGACCGTCGACCTTGTAATTCTCGATCACGACGTCCGCTCCGGCGATCAGCGCGCGCACCTCGGCCTGTCCCTCGGGTGTAGCGATGTCGATTCCGCGGTTGGTCTTGCCGCGGTTGGTTGCGTGGAAATAGGCGGCGTCGAGATTCGCGCCATCCGGGCCGTGCATAAACGGTGGCCCCCAATGCCGCGTATCGTCGCCTTCGCCAGGCCGCTCGATCTTGATCACCTCGGCACCGAGATCGGCGAGCAATTGTCCGCACCACGGGCCGGCGAGGATCCGTGCCAGCTCGACGACCCGCAGCCCGTCGAGCGGCTTCACGGCCTGCGAATCTCGTAGACCACATGGGGCTTCATCTCGCCCGCCATCAGCCGCAGCTCGGTGCCGGGCCGCAACACGCCGCCGATCTTTTCCATCGCCTTGCGCGAACGGATATTGCCTTCGCCCACGGTGAACACCACGGTCCCGACTTGCGTGTGGATATGATCGAGCATCAGCCGCTTGATCTCGCGATTGTAGCTGCCGCCCCAATAATCCCGCTTCAGGTACGTCCAGCCGATCTCGATCTCGTCCACCTCGGGCTTCCAATTGTCGAAGCGCGACGATCCGATCACTTCGCCGGTGGCGCGGTCGACGATCGTCAGCGCCCCGCCGCTCGCAATGCCGGCGTCGAAATAGGCGCGGAACACCGGCTCCTGCCAGCGATCGTGCGCGGGATGGACTTCCCAGATCAGCGGATCGGCGGCGACGGCGAACAGCGCGTCCCAATCGTCCGGCGTGCTCGGCCGCAGTGTCACGCGCTCGCCGGTCAGGGTCGGCTGGCGATCGGGCGCCATCAGAACGCCGCGATCCCGGTGATCGCACGGCCGAGGATCAGCCCGTGGACGTCGTGGGTGCCCTCATAGGTGTTGACCGTCTCGAGGTTGATCGCGTGGCGCATGACGTGGAACTCGGCGGAGATGCCGTTGCCGCCGTGCATGTCGCGCGCGACTCGGGCGATATCGAGCGCCTTGCCGCAATTGTTGCGCTTGATGATGCTGATCGCCTCGGGGCTCAGCGTTCCCTCGTCGAACATCCGCCCCGCGCGCAACGCTGCCTGGAGTCCGAGCGCGATCTCGGTCTGCATGTTGGCCAGCTTCAATTGCACCAGCTGAGTCGCCGCCAGTGGCTTGCCGAACTGGGCGCGATCGAGCGTGTATTGCCGTGCCGCGTGCATGCACGCCTCGGCTGCGCCCATCGTGCCCCAGGCGATGCCGTAGCGCGCGCGGTTGAGGCAGCCGAACGGCCCTTTGAGCCCCTGCACTTCGGGGAGAAGCGCGTCCTCGCTCACTTCGACGCCGTCCATCACGATCTCGCCGGTGACCGAGGCACGCAGCGAAAGCTTGCCTTCGATCTTGGGGGTCGACAGGCCCTTCATCCCGCGTTCGAGCACGAAGCCCTTGATCCCGCCGCCATGCGCGTCGGATTTGGCCCAGACGACCATCACGTCTGCGATCGGCGAATTGGTGATCCACATCTTGGTGCCGGTCAGGCGATAGCCACCATCCACCTTCTCGGCGCGGGTGCGCATCCCGCCGGGATCGGAGCCGGCATCGGGCTCGGTAAGCCCGAAACAGCCCACCCATTCGCCGGTCGCGAGCCTGGGCAGATATTTCCGCTTCTGCGCCTCGGTCCCGTAGGCGTAGATCGGGTGCATCACGAGGCTCGACTGCACGCTCATCGCCGAGCGATAGCCCGAATCGACGCGCTCGACTTCGCGCGCGACCAGCCCATAGGCGACATAGCCGAGCCCGGCACCGCCATAGCTTTCGGGGATCGTCGGGCCGAGCAGCCCGAGCGCGCCCATCTCGGCCATGATCTCGCGGTCGAAGCGCTCGTCGAGGAAGGCGCTGGTCACCCGCGGCAGCAGCTCGCCCTGCGCATAATCGCGCGCGGCGCCCTGCACCATCCGCTCCTCGTCGGTCAGCTGCGCATCGAGCGCGAACGGATCCTGCCAGTCGAACCGGCCCATCTCTGCCATATATCTTTCCTTCAGCTCGCTGCCGGCCGCGCGGGTCCCGCGGCAGACGGCACGGCCGGCGCTTCGAGCGCGGCCCGTTCGATATCGAGCAGTCCCTGTCGCGCAGCGATGTAGCGCCGCGCCGCGACGATCCAGCTCTGGGCGCTGGCCACTCCAGGCAGGTGCACGATTTCGGCGAGCGCCGCCTCGACGTCGCCGTGATCGAGCGCGAGCCGGGCACGGCGCAGCCGATCGGCGGTGCGCGGACTCGGCGACTCGGTCTGACGCAGCACGACGAGGTCGCTCAGCAGCCGCCGCACGCTCATCCACATGCTGTCGTCGGCGCCGCTGGCGAGCCGCGGTGCGATCGTCTCCAGCGCCAGCCGCAGATCGCCGAGAGTCACCGGCTCAGCCGAGGCGCGCAGGATCATCCCCACGGCTTCACCGCGGGTTTCGGCGAAGCGCTGGCGCAATTGGGCTTCGAGCGGCCCCAGCGGCTGGCCGCGCTCGATCGCCCGGCGAACCGCAGCGGCGATCAGCAATTGTTCAGCGCGACTGGCATAAGATGAGGCATTGCGCGCGCTGCCGCTGATGTCGCGAAGCCGCAGCTCAAGCTGGTCGAGCTTGCCGGCAAGCTCCTGCTCGCGCGCGCCCAGCGTCGCGATATCGGTGCCGGGCGGCAGCGCGGCAGCGGGATTCGCTTGCGGTTGCGGCGCCTCGATCCGCGGCCCGGGGTCCGGTTGCGGCGCGCCGATTCCGCCGGCAAGCTGGAACGCGGCTGCGGTCACGGCGATACCGCCAGCAAAGGCAAGGCCGCCAATGAGATAGGGGGACCGCGTCCCGGCGCCGCGAGTCGGCTCCGGCGCGAAGGGCTCGTCGCTCATGCCCCCTTATTCGCTGCCCCGCCCGCGCGGTCAATCGGCCAGCGCGATTGCCGCGTCGATCAGTGCCTCGCTGGTCCTTTCGCCGGGCACGACAATCCGCTCCCAACCTGTCCCGGCTGCGGCCGCGGCGCGCGCACTCACTGCCACCAGCGCGATTCCGGATCGGTCGAGCCTCTGCGCATCGGCGAGTTCGCCCAGCCACGCGCCGCTGCGCGCGGATTGCACCAGCGCGATACTGCCGGCGAGGCGTGCGATATGGTCCGGCGTGCGGCGCACGCTGGTATAGACGGTGATCACCTCAGCAACGATCCCGCCCGCGGCGATCGTTCGTTCGCGCCCGGCAAGGTGCAGCGCCTGGCGAACCCCGGCCGCTTCCGCCCTGGTCAGCAGGGAAAGAGCGTCCGCTTCGCCGACGAACGCCAGATCGAATCCGTGTTGCAAGGCTGCATCCGCGGTCGCTTTGCCCACGGCGTATACCGGCAAGCGGCGAAGTGCTGCGAGTTCCGCCCCGCCGTGACGCAGGGCATTGGCGCTGGTCAGGATCAGTGCGTCGAACGCTCTCGGGTTGGGCGCTTGCCAGGCAAGGGGCAGCACCTCGAACAGCGGCATTCGAATCACTTGGCCTCCGCGCGCCTCGACTGCGGCAGCCGTCGCGCGGTTGCCCGGTTCGGGTCGCAGCACCGCGATGGCGCGGTTCATCCGCCGAACAGCCGGCGTATCGCCTCCGGTGCCCCCACCAGCAGATCGCGCGCCACGGCGATCGGCAGCACCGGATCGGTCGGCGCGCCGGCTTCCTGGGCGTGGACATGGAAGCTGCCGTCCTCTGATAGCAATTCGGCGCGCAGCGTCATGATCGCCCCCTCGATCGTCGCCAGCGCCGCGACCGGCGAGCGGCAATCAGCCTTGAGCGCGGCGAGCAGCGCGCGCTCGGCGAGCACGCAGGCATGCGTCGCGGGATCGTCGATCCTGGCCAGCATCGCACGGACATGGGAATCGTCGGCACGGCACTCGATCCCCACCGCGCCCTGCGCCGGCGCGGGAAGCATCACGTTGATCGGGATCGCGACACCGACGTCATGACGCCCGAGCCGCTCGAGCCCGGCGGCGGCGAGCAGGGTCGCATCGGCCTCGCCGGCGGCGAGCTTCGCCAGCCGGGTGTCGACATTGCCGCGGAACAGCACGATCTTGAGGTCGGGCCTCAGCTTGCGCATCTGCGCCGCCCGGCGCGGCGAGCTCGTGCCCACCACTGCGCCTTGGCGAAGCGCCTCGATCGAATCGGCGCCGACCAGCCGATCACACACGTCTGCCCGCGGCAGCATTGCCGCGATCGCGATCTCCGCCGGCCGGATCGTCTCGACATCCTTCATCGAATGCACCGCGGCATGAATCTCGCCGTCGAGCAGTGCGCGATCGAGTTCCTTGGTCCATAGCGCCTTTCCGCCGATCTCGGCGAGCGCACGGTCCTGCACCCGGTCGCCGGTGGTGCGGATCGGCACGATCTCGATTTTGTCGGGCGCGATAGCACGCGCGGCGGCCAGCGCAACGCGGACCATATGGGCCTGGGTGAGTGCGAGCGGCGAGCCGCGGGTGCCGAGACGGAAGATGGGCATGGCTTGTGCTAATGCCCCCGTGGACTAATTGGATGCAATGGCGCTGATCCTTGGCCTCGAATCGAGCTGCGACGAAACCGCCGCCGCGCTGGTGACCAGCGATCGGCAGATTCTGGCGCACAAGCTCGCCGGGCAGGAAGCGGCGCATCGCCCCTATGGCGGCGTCGTCCCCGAAATCGCCGCGCGCGCACATGTCGAAGTGATGGCGCCTTTGGTCGAGGCGGCGCTTGCCGAAGCCGGCGTTACGCTTGCGGAGGTCGACGCGATCGCCGCCACGGCGGGTCCGGGGTTGATCGGGGGCGTGATGGTCGGCCTCGTCACCGGCAAGGCGCTCGCGCTGGCGAGCGGCAAGCCGCTGGTCGCTGTCAATCATCTCGAAGGCCATGGCCTGTCGCCGCGCCTCACCGATCCCGATCTCGCCTTTCCCTATCTGCTGCTGCTCGTCTCCGGCGGGCATTGCCAGCTGCTGCTGGTCGAGGGGGTCGGTGCCTATCGCCGGCTCGCCACGACGATCGACGATGCCGCCGGCGAGGCTTTCGACAAGACCGCCAAGCTGCTCGGCCTCGGTTTCCCGGGCGGTCCCGCGGTGGAAAAGGCCGCGGCGCAAGGCAATCCCCGCGCGGTCCCGCTCCCCCGCCCGCTGCTCGGTTCGGCCGAGCCCCATTTCTCCTTCGCCGGATTGAAGAGCGCAGTCGCGCGCGTCGTCGGCCACTATAGCGCGCCGGATGTGGCCGCATCGTTCCAGCAGGCAGTGGTCGATTGCCTGATCGATCGCACGCGCCGCGCGCTTCAGTCGGTCAACGTCACGGCTTTGGTCGTCGCCGGCGGGGTCGCGGCGAACACCAGCGTCCGCACCGCGCTCCAATCCCTTGCCGGCGAACATGGCCTGCGCTTCGTCGCCCCGCCGCTATGGCTGTGCACCGATAACGCCGCGATGATCGCCTGGGCGGGGGCCGAGCGGTTCGCTGCCGGCCTCACCGATCCGCTCGATTTCCCGGCGCGCCCGCGCTGGCCGCTCGATCCGGGGGCGGAAAAGGTGCGCGGCGCGGGAGTGAAGGCATGAGGATCGCCAAATGCGGATAGGTGTCATCGGCGGCGGCGCCTGGGGCACTGCGCTGGCGCAGGTCGCGGCGCGCGCCGGCCTGCCCGTGACACTGTGGGCGCGCGAGCCCGAAGTGGTCGAAAGCGTCAACGGATTCCATGAGAACCGCCACTTCCTCGCTGGCGTGCCGCTCTCCGACAGCATCCGCGCCACCGTGGACCTCGCCGATCTCGCCGGCCACGATGCGCTCCTCGTCGTCGCCCCCGCGCAGCATGTCCGCGCCGTTCTCGCCGCCGCGCCGGTGGGATGCACCCCGCTCGTCCTCTGCGCCAAAGGGATCGAGGCGGGCACCCGGCTGCTTGTCGGCGAAGTCGCGCGTCAGGCCGCACCGGAAGCGCCGATCGCCGTCCTTTCCGGCCCGACCTTCGCGCATGAAGTCGCCGCGGGAAAGCCTACTGCGGTTACGCTTGCCTGCGAGGACGAGGACCTGCGCGCCCGTCTCGCCGAGCGCCTCGCCGGCCCCGCCTTTCGCACTTAT
Organism: Sphingomonas psychrotolerans; assembly: GCF_002796605.1. Classification (NCBI taxonomy): domain Bacteria; kingdom Pseudomonadati; phylum Pseudomonadota; class Alphaproteobacteria; order Sphingomonadales; family Sphingomonadaceae; genus Sphingomonas; species Sphingomonas psychrotolerans. The sequence goes on along the minus strand of NZ_CP024923.1, from coordinate 3,390,221 downwards.
GGCTCGGCCGACGTGACCGGTGCCGAGATCGGCGGGGCGGTCAAAAATGTGCTCGCCATTGCTTGCGGTGTAGTGGAGGGCGCCGGACTCGGGCTCAACGCTCGCGCCGCTTTGATCGCGCGCGGCTTTGCCGAGATGACTCGCTTCGGGCTTGCGCGTGGCGGTCAGGCCGAGACGTTGACGGGCCTCTCGGGCCTCGGCGATCTCGTCCTCACTTGCTCCTCCACCAATTCGCGCAATTTCTCGCTCGGGGTCGGGCTCGGCCAGGGCAAAAGCGCCGCCGAACTGCTCGCCGACCGCAAGACCGTTGCCGAAGGCGCCTTCACTGCGCCGGTGCTGCGCGCGGCGGCCGCCGAGGCCGGGGTCGACATGCCGGTGACACAAGCGGTCAACGCATTGCTCGAAGGCGCGGACGTTCGTGGCGTCGTCGAGGCCCTGCTCAGCCGTCCGCTGCGCGAGGAACAGGCATGAAACGCTGGGCGGCGCTGCTCAAGGGCGTCAATGTCGGTGGCAACCGCAAGCTGCCGATGGCCGAGCTGCGCAGCCTGGTCGATGGCCTCGGTTATGCCAACGCGAAGACGCTGCTCGCCTCGGGCAACATCGCGTTCGACGCATCCGGCCCCGCCGCCGCGATCATCGCCAGGCTTGAGGCGGCGCTCGCCGAACAAGGCTGCAAGACCGACGTGCTGCTCCGCGATCTCGCCGAGATTGACGGAGTGATCGCGGCCAATCCCTTTGGCGAAGCGGCAACCGATCATCCGAGCCATTTGCTGGTGGTGTTCCACCGCGAGCCCTTCCCCACCGGGCTGCTCGACCGGCTCCCCGAAATCTACACCGGCCCCGAGCGGCTCTATGCCGAAGGACGCGAGCTCTTTATCGATTACCCGGAGAATATCGGCGAATCCAAGCTAGATCGCGCGCTGGCGAAGCTCAAATTCCCGGCTGTCGCCACCGCGCGCAACTGGAACACCGTCAACAAGCTCCGGGCAATGCTCGACGTCTAGAAGTCGACTGCCACGCCCTTGCGCTCCCAATCGCCATAGCGCGTCGGGTCGAGCGGGTCTGCCGTCGGGGCAGCCGGCGCGGGCTTGGGCACTGGCGGGCTCTTCGAGAGATGCCGGGGGGGCTTCACATGGCTCGGGCGCTGGCCCATGGCACTGGCTCCAATGAACAAAGCTCCCCATCGTCCTGGCCGCCCGAACGGTCAAGAGCCCGACGCTCCCGGCGTTCCCGCCCGCCGCGCCGCACTGAAGCTGCTCGATGCCGTGCTCCGCCGCGGCCTCGCGCTCGAACAGGCGCTCGATTCGGCCGCACAGGGCCTCGCCCCGAATGACCGCGGGCTCGCCCACGCCATCGTCGCCGAAGCGCTGCGCCGGCTTCCCGATCTGGATGCGCTGATCGATTCGGCAACCCAGCGCCCGCTCCCCGATGACGCCAAGGCCCGGTTCGCGCTCCGCATCGCGCTCGTCCAGGCGCTTGCGCTCGGGACGCCCGGGCATGCCGCGATTTCCACTGTGCTGCCGCTGGTCGACGGCGGCCCGCGCAAACTTGTCCACGGCGTGTTCGGCACCTTGCTGCGCCAAGGCGCGACGCTTCCCGAGCCGCCGACGCTCCCGGATCCGGTGGCGCTGCGCTGGCATGCCGCGTGGGGCGATCAGCTGATCGAGGATGCCGAGCGCGCCATTGCCGTACCGCCGCCGCTCGATCTGACGCTGCGCGATCCTTCGCGGGCGCCCGATCTGCCCGGCCGCAGCCTGCTGCCCGGCCATCTTCGCCTCGACGAGAAGGCATCGGTCACCGGTATCGAAGGCTATGCCGAGGGGGATTGGTGGGTGCAGGATCTGGCCGCATCGATTCCGGCGCGGCTGATCGGCAAGGGCGCGGGGACCGCGCTCGACCTATGTGCCGCGCCCGGCGGCAAGACGCTCCAGCTCGCTGCCGCCGGCTGGCAGGTGACCGCCGTGGATGTCTCCGAAAGTCGTCTTGCGCGACTTCACGAAAATCTCGAACGCACCGGCCTCAGCGCCGCGGTCGTCGCCGCCGATCTGCTCAAATGGCAGCCTGGCGGGCCCGCCGACGCCGTGCTGCTCGACGCGCCGTGCAGCGCCACCGGCATCTTCCGCCGCCATCCCGACGTGCTCCACCGCGTCCGCCCCTCGATGATCGCGGAGATGGCCGAGCTCCAGGCCCGCCTGCTCAATCGCGCCGCGGAGTGGGTGAAGCCGGGTGGCGTCCTCGTCTTTTCGACCTGCTCGCTCGAGCCGCAGGAAGGCGAGGTCCAGCTCGAACGCTTCCTTGCCGGGCACTCCGAATTCGCGATCGTTCCGGTCACTGCCGACGAACTGCCGCAGGGCGTCTCGGCGCGGCGCGACGGCGCGCTGCGTCTGCTCCCCGGCATGTTGGCAGAGCAAGGCGGCCTCGACGGCTTCTTCATCGCCCGGCTGCGCCGCGCCTGACCGATAGCTTCATGTGCTTGAAGCCCGGTTGCGTGCGATTCGGGCCATGCTAAGGATTCGCGCATGTCCGCCATCCGCATTGCCCCATCGATCCTCTCCGCCGACTTCGCCCGGCTAGGCGAGGAGATCCGCGCGATCGATGCGGCGGGCGCGGACTGGATCCATGTCGACGTCATGGATGGCCATTTCGTGCCCAACATCACGATCGGCCCCGCAGTGATCAAGGCGCTCCGCCCGCACACCGCCAAGCCGTTCGACGTCCATTTGATGATCGCGCCGGTCGATCCGCTGCTGGCCGCCTTCGCCGATGCCGGCGCCGATACGATCTCGGTCCATCCGGAGTCAGGTCCGCATCTGCACCGCACGCTTCAGACGATCAAGGCGCTGGGCAAGCGCGCCGGCGTGGTGCTGAATCCCGCCACTCCGGTCAATGTCGTCGACCATGTCATGGACATGATCGATCTGATCCTCGTGATGAGTGTCAATCCCGGCTTCGGCGGGCAGAAGTTCATCGAGAGTCAGCTCCCCAAGATCAGCGAGCTGCGCCGGCGGATCACTGCATCGGGCCGCGCGATCGATCTCGAAGTGGATGGCGGAGTCGATCGCGACACTGCCCCGCGCGTGATCGCGGCGGGCGCAGACGCTCTGGTCGCGGGCACCGCGACCTTCACCGGCGGACCCGATCGCTATGCCGCCAACATCGCCGCATTGAGAGGCGGATGAAAAATTCGCCGCCCGAATCCGGCGCCGACGGGGTCGACGAAGGCAAACGGCTCATCCGCACCGGCGGCGATCGCGGCCTGAGCCTTGCCGAGCGGATCTCCGAGCGCTTTCAGCGGCTGACCTGGGGCACCCCCCTCCACGCGATGCGGCTGCGCGGCCGCCATCCGCTCAAGCTCATCGCGGTTCCCGACGATCCTTTTTTCGGTGACGCCAATCGCGGCAACGCCTTGCTCGACGGCGTGCTCCGTTTCCGTGGCGAGGATCGCGCGATCGAGGCGATCGATTTCGCCGCGCCCGATTGGTCGCCGGCTTTTGGCGACTATCTCCAGAGCTTCGCCTGGCTGCGCGACTTGTCCAGCGTCACCACGCGGGCGCGCGGCGTTCCGATCGCCGAAGAGATCATGCGCCGCTGGCTCGCAGCGCATAGCGAAAAAGTGTCCGAGCCGGCGTGGCGCGCCGACCTGTGGGGCCGCCGGATCCTGTACTGGACCGCGCACGCGCCGTTGATCCTGTCCTCGACCGATCTGGTCTATCGCTCGAGCGTGCTCCACGCGCTTGCCCGCGGCGCGCGACATCTCGACCGGGCCGCGGACCGCGTCCAGCCGGGCGCCGCACTGATCGCGGCATGGTCGGGCGTGCTGGTTGCCGGCCTGGCGATGCCTGGCGGTGATCCGCGCCGGGCCTATGGCGAGAACGGCCTCAGGCGCGCGCTCGAACAATCGGTGTTCGAGGACGGCGGCAGCGTCACACGCTCGCCGGCCGCGCAGATCGAATCGATCCAGTTCCTCACCATCCTGGGTGAGGCCTATGCCGCGCGGCGGCTCGAAGCGCCGGAATTCATCGACGCGACGCGCACCCGCATGGTCACAGCGCTGCTCGGCCTTTGCCACGGCGACAAGGGGCTTTCGAGCTGGCAGGGATCGGGTCCCGTTCCGGGCGACGTCATCGAACAGCTCGTCGAGGCCACCGAAGTGCGAACCCGGCCGCTCAAGCAGGCGCGCGAATGGGGCTATCAGCGCCTCTCCCAAGGGCAGAGCGTGCTGATCATGGACGTCGCGCCGCCGCCGCTCGCCCGGCTGGTCGAGGGCGGCTGCGCCTCGACGCTGGCCTTCGAGCTTTCCGACGGACCCGATCGCGTCGTCGTCAATTGCGGCGGCGCGCGCGCAGCCCACGCCAAAGTACCGGCCGCGATGACCGAAGGCCTGCGCACCACCGCGGCGCATTCGACCCTGGTGTTGAGCAACAGCAATTCGACTGCGATCCATGCCGACGGTACGCTCGGACGCGGAGTGGTCGAAGTCGAATTGGTGCGGCATGAGACCGACACCGCCAGCCGGATCGAGGCGAGCCATGACGGCTATGTCCGCCGCTACGGCTATCTCCATCGTCGGGTTCTCGCGATGTCGCCCGATGGCCGTGATGTGCGCGGCGAGGACATGTTACTCCCGGCGGACCGGCGCAAGCACAAGGCGCCGACGGTATTCGTGATCCGCTTCCATCTGCACCCGCAGGTCGAGGTCACGCCGACTGCCGATGGTCTCGCGGCGATCCTGCGCACTGCCTCGGGACATCTCTGGCAGTTCCGCTGCAAGGGCGGCGGCCTCGCGATCGAGGACAGCGTCTGGGTCGATGCGCGCGGCCGCCCGCTCGCCAGCCAGCAGCTTGTCGTCACCGGTGCGAGCCCCGCCGGCGGCGCCAATGTCAGCTGGCTCTTCCACCGCGCCAAATAAGGCCAAATAAGGGTTGCGGGCCGGGGCCCGATCCTTAGGAGGGCGGGCCATGGATCAGGTCAGCATCAAGCGCGCGCTTCTCTCGGTTTCCGACAAGACCGGGATCGTCGAACTCGGCCAGGCGCTCGCCGCGCACGGGGTCGAACTCGTCTCCACCGGGGGCACCGCCAAGGCATTGCGCGATGCCGGGCTCGAGGTGCGCGACATTTCCGATCTCACCGGCTTTCCCGAGATGATGGACGGCCGGGTCAAGACGCTCCATCCCAAGGTCCATGGCGGGCTGCTGGCGGTGCGCGGTAATTCCGAGCACGTCGCCTCGATGGAAGAGCACGCGATCGGCGCGATCGATCTGGTGGTGGTGAACCTCTATCCTTTCGCCCAGACCGTCGCACGCGGTGCGGCACGCGACGAGATCATCGAGAATATCGACATCGGCGGGCCGTCGATGGTGCGTTCGGCCGCCAAGAATCACGAATCGGTCGCGATCCTCACCGATCCGGCCGATTATCCGCTGGTCCAGGACGGCAGCACCACGCTCGAGCAGCGCCGCAAATTCGCCGCCAAGGCTTATGCCGCCACTGCCGCCTATGACGCCGCGATCGCGAGCTGGTTCGCCTTCGCCGATCAGGGCGAGAGGTTCCCGCAGACGCTGCCGGTAGCGCTCACCAAGGGCCCCGAGCTGCGCTACGGCGAAAACCCGCACCAGTCGGCCGCGCTCTATCTGCCGCAGACCGGCGCTCGCGGCATCGCGCAGGCCGAGCAGCTCCAGGGCAAGGCGCTCAGCTACAATAATTACAACGACGCCGATGCCGCGCTCGAACTCGTCAGCGAGTTCAAGGACGGTCCGCCGACGGTCGTCATCGTCAAGCACGCCAATCCCTGCGGCGTCGCAACCGCGGCCACGCTGAAAGACGCCTATCTTCAGGCGCTGGCCTGCGATTCGGTCTCTGCGTTCGGCGGGATCATTGCCGTCAACCGCACGCTCGACCGCGAGACCGCCGAGGCGATGGCCGGCATCTTTACCGAAGTCGTCGTCGCGCCCGATGCCGATGCGGATGCCCGCGCGGTCTTCGCCGCCAAGAAGAATTTGCGCCTGCTGATCACCGGCGATCTCCCCGATCCCGCGCGCCCGGGGCTGATGCTCAAGTCGATTGCCGGCGGCATGCTTGTCCAGTCGCGCGACAATGGCCGGTTGGAGGACCTCAAGGTCGTCACGCAGCGCGCGCCCACCGAGCAGGAACTGGCCGACTGCCGCTTCGCCTGGACCGTTGCCAAGCACGTAAAGTCGAACGCGATCGTCTATGCCAAAGGCGGCAGCACCGCCGGCATCGGCGCCGGCCAGATGAATCGCCTCGAATCGGCTCGCATCGCCGCGTGGAAAGCGAAAGACGCCGCCGAGAAGGCCGGCTGGGCGCAACCGCGCACCATCGGCTCGGCAGTCGCTTCGGACGCCTTTTTCCCCTTCGCCGACGGCTTGCTCGCGGCAGTCGAGGCAGGGGCCACCGCAGTGATCCAGCCCGGCGGCTCGATTCGCGACGACGAAGTCATTGCCGCCGCCGACGAAGCCGATCTCGCGATGGTGGTCACTGGCATGCGGCATTTCCGGCACTGATCGAGACGGATCATCAGGTCAGCCTTGCTGACCTACTCGACAAGGCTTTTGAAATTTTATAACAAGCGTCCGGAAACCGAGTCCGTGCGTTCTCCGAGCGACACGGTCCGCAATTCGGAGAGACCATGGACGCCCCGCGCGCAAATTTGCCGCCGCTATCGTTGCATGTGCCCGAGCCCAAATTCAGGCCGGGCGACGAAGCCGATTTCAGCGATGTCGATGTCCCGCCAGCGGGCTCGGCACGCCGGCCCGACAGCGCCGCCCCCGCCGACAGCTTCCACGAGCTCGCCTACACGCTGATCCGGGTGCTCGACGATTCGGGACAGGCAGTCGGCCCATGGAACCCGCGGCTCGACCCTGAGGCGCTGCGGAAAATGCTCCGTTCGATGGCGATGGTCCGCGCTTTCGACGAGCGGATGTTTCGCGCCCAGCGCCAGGGCAAGACCAGCTTCTACATGAAGTCGACCGGTGAAGAGGCCGTCTCGGTCGCCGCGACGATGGCGCTCGCCGCCGACGACATGTGCTTCCCTTCCTATCGCCAGCAGGGGATCCTGATCACGCGCGGCTATCCTTTGGTCACGATGATGAACCAGATCTACTCGAACAAGGGCGATCCGCTGCAGGGCCGGCAGTTGCCGATCATGTATTCGGCCAAGGATCACGGCTTCTTCTCGATCTCTGGCAATCTCGCGACGCAATATCCGCAGGCAGTGGGCTGGGCGATGGCGAGCGCGGCGAAGGGTGATACCCGCATCGCCGCGACATGGTGCGGCGAGGGGTCGACCGCCGAGGGCGACTTCCACTCGGCGATGACCTTTGCGACTGTGTACAAGGCGCCGGTCATCCTCAACGTCGTCAACAATCAATGGGCGATCAGCAGCTTTTCGGGCTTCGCCGGCGCCGAGGCCACGACCTTCGCGGCACGCGCAGTGGGCTATGGCATCGCCGGTCTGCGAGTCGACGGGAATGATGCGCTCGCGGTCTATGCCGCTACCCAATGGGCGGCCGAGCGCGCGCGCACCAATCAGGGCCCGACCTTGATCGAGCATTTCACCTATCGTGCCGAGGGGCATTCGACCTCCGACGATGCGTCCGCCTACCGCTCGGCAGGCGAACCTAATGCGTGGCCGCTCGGTGATCCGGTCAGGCGCCTCAAGGAGCATTTGATCGCCCTCGGCGAATGGGATGAGGAACGCCACGCCGCGCAGGACCTCGAACTCGCCGAGGAAGTGAAGCGCGCGCAGAAGGAAGCCGAGAAGAACGGCGTCCTCGGCCACGGCATGCACCAGCCCTTCGAGACGATGTTCGAAGGCGTGTTCGAGGAGATGCCATGGCACCTCAAGGAACAGTCCGAACAGATGATCGCCGAGCGCAAGGCGGCGGGGATATGAGCGCCACGAACGAGGCGGGCGGCACCACCCGCATGAACATGATTCAGGCGATCAACTCCGCCATGGACGTGATGATGGCGCGCGATCCCGACGTCGTCGTGATGGGCGAGGACGTGGGGTATTTCGGGGGCGTCTTCCGCGCCACTGCCGGCCTCCAGACCAAATACGGCAAGACCCGCGTGTTCGATACGCCGATCACCGAGATCGGCATCATCGGCGTCGCGATCGGCATGGGCGCCTATGGCCTGCGCCCGGTCCCCGAGATCCAGTTCGCCGATTACATCTATCCTGCGCTCGACCAGCTCGTCTCGGAAGCCGCGCGGCTGCGCTACCGCTCGGCGGCGGATTTCACCGCGCCGATTACCGTGCGCTCGCCCTTCGGCGGCGGCATCTTCGGCGGCCAGACGCATAGCCAGTCGCCCGAGGGCATCTTCACCCACGTCTCCGGGATCAAGACGGTGATCCCGTCCAATCCCTATGACGCCAAGGGGCTGCTGATCTCGGCGATCGAGGACAATGATCCGACGCTCTTCTTCGAGCCCAAGCGCATCTATAACGGCCCGTTCGACGGCCATTATGATCGCCCGTCGAAGAACTGGTCGAACCATCCGCTCGGCGAAGTGCCCGAGGGCTATTACAAGATCCCGCTCGGCAAAGCCGCGACGGTGCGTGCCGGCGAGGCAGTGACGATCCTGTGCTACGGCACGATGGTCCATGTCGTCGCCAACACGATCGAGGAAATGCAGGTCGACGCCGAGATCATCGACTTGCGCACGCTCGTGCCGCTCGACATCAAGGCGATCGAGCAATCGGTGAAGAAGACCGGGCGCTGCCTGATCGTCCATGAAGCGACGCGCACCGGCGGCTTCGGTGCTGAACTCTCGGCCCTGGTCCAGGAACGCTGCTTCTATCATCTCGAAGCGCCGATCGAGCGCGTCACCGGCTTCGACACGCCTTATCCCCACAGCCTCGAATGGGCCTATTTTCCCGGCCCGGTGCGTATCGGCGAGGCACTCAAGAAACTCCTGAAGGACTGACTCGCATGGCTCGCTTCACTTTCCGCCTGCCGGACATCGGCGAAGGCATCGCCGAGGCTGAGATCGTCGCATGGCATGTGCGCGTCGGCGAACGCGTCGAGGAGGACCAGCAGGTCGCCGACATGATGACCGACAAGGCGACGGTCGAGATGGAATCGCCGGTCTCCGGCATGGTGGTCGAGCTGGCGGGCGAGGTCGGCGATCAGGTCGCGATCGGATCGGCGCTGATGGTGGTCGAAACCGATGGCGACGAAGCGGGGGTGCCGAAGGAAATCGAGGAGCAGGTCGAGGCCGAGAATCCGGGTGTGGAGGAAGTGGCTGACCTCACCCCGCGCGCTCCCCTCCCCGCAGGGGAGGGGTCGGAGGGCTTGGCCTCGAACGAACCGCCGGCGGTTTCAGCCCCTCCCCCGCCCCCTCCCGCAAGCGGAAGGGGAGCAGAAGTAAGGGGAGCAGAGAAGCACGTCCTCGCCTCCCCGGCAGTCCGCGCCCGGGCGCTGGACCTCGGCGTGGACCTCGCCACCGTGAAGGCCGAAGGTGATCGCCTGCGCCATTCCGACCTCGATGCGTATCTGCGCTACGGCCAAGGCCAGGGCTATCACGCCCCCCACGCCAGCCGCGCCCGCGAGGACGAGGCGATCAGGGTCATCGGCATGCGCCGCCGCATCGCGGAGAACATGGCCGCGTCGAAGCGCGCGATCCCGCATTTCACGTATGTCGACGAGATCGATGTCACTGCGCTCGAGGATATGCGGGGCGACCTCAACGCCAATCGCGGCAACCGCCCCAAGCTGACGATGCTGCCGTTCCTGATCGTGGCGATCTGTCGGACGATCCCGGACTTTCCGATGATCAACGCGCGGTACGACGACGAGGCCGGTGTGGTCACCCGCCACGGTCGCGTCCATCTGGGTATGGCCGCACAGACTGATGCAGGGCTGATGGTGCCGGTGATTCGCGATGCACAGGACAGGAATGTCTGGCAGCTCGCCAGCGAGATCGGCCGGCTCGCCGAAGCCGCGCGCACCGGCAAGGCCAGGTCCGAGGAACTCAGCGGCTCGACTCTCACCATCACGTCGCTCGGTCCGCTTGGCGGCATCGCCACAACCCCGGTGATCAATCGTCCCGAGGTCGCGATCATCGGTCCCAACAAGATCGTCGAGCGCCCGATTTTCCAGGGCGACGAGATTGTCCGCGCCAAATTGATGAACCTGTCGATCAGCTGCGACCACCGCGTTGTCGACGGCTGGGACGCGGCAAGCTTCGTCCAGGCACTCAAGAAGCAGCTCGAAACGCCTGTTCTGTTGTTTGCCGACTGATGGCGCACTTCCTGCTCCGTTACGAACTCGCGGCCGACTATCTCGAACGCCGGCCGGCCTTTCGCGGCGCGCACCTCGCGCTCGCCTGGGCCGCAGTCGAGCGGGGCGATCTGCTGCTCGGCGGTGCGGTCGGCGACCCGGTCGAATCGGCGCTGCTGCTGTTCACCAGCGCCGAGACCGCGCGCGCTTTCGCCGAAGCCGATCCCTATGTCGCGCAGGGCCTCGTGGCGCGCTGGAACGTGGCGCTCTGGTCCACCGTGGTCGGCGCCGAAGCAGCCAATCCGGTCAGACCAGAAGGCTGACGGCGCTCAGCCGGCAAATATCGACTTGCTGAGCGCGTCGCGGACCATTTCGCGTCCGGCCGCCATGCGTTCCTGCGCGGCGCGGTCGATTCGTTCGGCCTCGCCCGCCAGCGCTATCCGCCGCTTCGCGAGTGCGCGGAAATGCGCCTCGTCGGCGGCATTTCGGAAGCCGAAATAGCCGCCATTGTTGAACCAGCCACGCTTCGCCAGCAGCTCGCACAGCTCGGCCGTCGAACCGGCCATGGCGAGCTGGTTGGCGAGCAATGGATCGCCCGCGGGCTCGGCCGGTCGAGCCCGGGCCATAATGGCTATGCCTTCCTTTGCCTTGGCGGACAGGTTGGCTGCATCCAGCGCACCGGCGATGACCTTGGCGCGCTGACCACGCGCCGCCGCCAGCGCCTTGGCCTGCGACTGGAGTTCCGCGATGGCGGCGCATTGCGATAGCGTCTGTGGATCCCGTTCGAGCAGATAGGGGCTGGTGAGGTTCGCCACGCCCAGCTTGCCGAAGGCGGCACCGAAGTCGCGCTGCGCCTGCGCGTTGGCAGTCACGCTCTCGACGAACAGCCGCGAAAGCGGCCCGCGTGCTGCGGCACCGGGTGGAAACTGCGCGGCGCCGCCGGGCCCGAATTCGACTTCGGCGAAACTGCTCGCATCGGCGCGCGCGATCGTCTCGAACTGGCCGTGGGCGATCAGCGCCGCGCCGAGTCCCACCGCCGCCAGCAGCACCAGCGAGCCAAGCTTCCAGGCGATAGTCGAATAGCGTGTGGTCACCGCGAACCCGATCGCCCAGAGCAATAATGCGAGGCCGGCGCCCGCGCCGAGCAGCACTGCCAGCGGTTGTTGCGATACCATGCGCGGCAGCAGCAACGCACCGAGCACCAGCACCGCAGCGCCTGCCAACGTGGCGATCACCGGATGGTCGTACGGCGTCGTGCGAGCGGCTTCGTCGAGTTCCATATGTTCCCCCTTTTTCGGTGAAGTAGCGCGCCGGCTCGCGGTGGCAAGAGCGTAGCGTTGCTTGTCGGAGCTCAAGCGCGTCGAGCTTGCCGTGACTGCGTCGAGCGGCGATGGGAGCGCATGCGCAATTCGTCCAAGCCCGATGCCGCGGGTCTCGCGTTCGGCGTCGGCTCGTACACCCTCTGGGGCGTGCTGCCGCTCTACATACACTTGCTGAAGGGTGTTCCAGCGCTCCAGGTTCTGGCGCATCGCGTGCTTTGGTCGCTGGCGCTCCTCCTCGTGCTGATCCTCGTGCTCCGTCGCGCAAAAGGGATCATCACCGCTGCGCGCGGGCGCACCCTGCTGTTGCTCGTCGGCAGCGCGCTGATGATTGCGATCAACTGGATCGTCTATATCTGGGCAGTCCAGAACGAGCATGTTCTCGAGGCGAGCCTCGGCTATTTCATCAATCCGCTGGTCAATGTCGCGCTCGGCTTCGCCTTTCTCGGCGAGAGGCTGCGAAGGCTTCAGGGCGTGGCGATCGCGATTGCCGCAGCGGGGGTGGTCGTGCTCGCGACCAGCGGCGGCGGCGCCTTGTGGATCTCGCTCCTGCTCGCGCTCAGTTTCGGATTCTATGGGCTGCTGCGCAAAGTCGCGGCAATCGATGCGCTCGGCGGACTCACCGTAGAGACGCTGCTGCTCGCGCCGTTCAGCGTCGCGCTGCTGCTTCATGCCGGCCACACCGGCACCACCGCCTTCGGTCAATCGAACCATATGGACCTATTGCTCGCGTTGGCCGGGGTAGTCACCGCCCTGCCGCTGCTGCTGTTCGCCGCCGCGGCTCGGCGGCTGCCCCTGGCGACGCTCGGCCTGCTCCAGTATATCGCTCCTTCACTCCAGTTCGCCGAGGCGGTGCTGATTTTCGGAGAGCCGATGCGCACCGCCCATATCGTCACCTTTGCGCTGATCTGGACCGGCTGCGCCTTGTACGCCTTCGACGCCGTTCGCGCGGCGCGGGCCAGGCCGGCACTGCCGGCAGAATAATATTCAACCATATGGTTGACTAATATCGGTGTTGCTACCATGTTCAACCATATGGTTGAACAACGACTCGACACGACCTTCCACGCCCTCGCCGACCCCACCCGGCGCGGCATGCTCGCCACGCTTGCGCTGGGCGAGAAGTCGATCGGCGAACTGGCCGAGCCTTTTTCGATGAGCTTCGCGGGTGCCGCCAAGCATGTGAAGGTGCTCGAAGGTGCCGGCCTCGTCGCGCGACGAAAAGTCGGCCGCAACCAGCTCTGCCGCCTCAATGCCGGCCCGCTCGGCGAAGCCGACAAATGGCTGCGCCAATGGGAGCAATTCTGGACCCTCCGGCTCGACCGGCTCGAGGCGCTCATCGAAGCAGACAAGCAGCAGGAGACGAAGCGATGAGCTATGTCGACGGGTTCGTTCTCGCGGTGCCCGCCGCCAACAAGGAGCGGTTCCGCGCCATGGCGCAGCGCGTGGCGGAAGTCTTCACCGATCACGGGGCGATCCGCGTGTCGGAGAATTGGGGGGACGACGTGCCTGTGGGCGAGCAAACCTGGTTCGCCCGCGCAGTGAACCTTCAGGACGGAGAAACTGTCTGCTTCTCGTGGGTCGAATGGCCGTCAAAGGCGGCGCGCGACGAGGGTAACGCAGCGATCGCCGCGGATCCCCGGCTCCAGCCGGGCGCGGATGAGGCCGACATCATGGATTCGAGGCGGATGATCTATGGCGGCTTCGCGTCGCTGGTCGATCATCGCAGTTGAGCGGAGGACCGAATGACCAAGGCAACTCCCTTCCTCATGTTCCAGCATGGCAAGGCGCAGGCGGCGCTCGATTTCTATGTCGAGTCGGTTCCCGGCAGCCGTATCGTATCAATCGAGCGCTTCGGCCGCGACGGCCCGGGTCCCGAGGGGACGGTCTTGCGCGCGCATGCCGAGATCGCCGGCCAGCCGGTGATGGCGCATGACAGCTTCATCACCCATGGCTTCGACTTCACGCCGTCCTGGTCCTTCTTCGTCGATTGCATCGACGCGGCCGAAACCGACCGATTGTTTGCCACGCTCGGCGAAGGCGGTCAGGTGCTGATGCCGCTCGACAATTACGGCTGGAGCCGTCGGTTCGGCTGGGTATCGGACAGGTTCGGCGTCTCGTGGCAGGTCAACCTGCAGTGAGCGGTCCGGTCATCCTCAAGGTAACCCGCGCTTTCGCCACGTCGGCGACGCGCGCGTTCGACGCCTGGCTCGATCCTGCCGATGCGGCGCGCTTCCTGTTCGCCACGCCGGACGGCGAGATGATCCGCTGCGAGATCGATCCGCGCGTCGGTGGCGGCTTCACTCTCACCGAGCGCCGCGCCGCAGGCGATGCCGAGCACCGTGGCCGCTATCTCGAGATCGATCGTCCGCGCCACCTCGTCTTCCTCTTCGCTGCCGATCCGGCGGACGAAGGCGAATGGACCCGCGTGACCATCGACATCGTCGATACGCCGGCCGGCTGCACGCTCACCCTCACGCACGAAATGGATCCGCAATGGGCGGTCTATGAGGATCAGACCCGCAAAGGCTGGACGACGATCCTGGAAAGTCTCGCCCGCATATTGGAGAGCTGAAATGGTTGACACGATCACTGCCGAAACGCTGCGCTTCGAGCGCGAGCTCGCCGCGCCGGTCGAGACGGTGTGGCAATATCTGGTCGATCCGGAACAGCGCGCGCGCTGGTTCATGGGCGGGCCGACCGATCTGCGCGAAGGCGGCGCGATCGGCATGACGATGCGCCACGGCAATCTCGCCGACGCGCCCGATCCGATGCCCAAACGCTACGCACCCTATGACGGCAAGGCCTGGCACGAAACGATCACCCGGCTTGATCCGCCAAATCTGATCGCCTTCACATGGTCGGGCGGCGAGGCGGGCGAAGTGACGATCGAGCTCGCGCCGATCGGCGACGCACGCACGCGCCTGACACTCACCCATACCGGACTGCGCGGCCCTGACGACGCGCGCAATTTCGGCGGCGGCTGGGGGGCGCACCTGGCGGTGCTCGAGCGGCGGCTGGAGGGCAAGCACATCGCCAGCTTCTGGGCATTGCATGCCGAGGCCGAGGCGGCGGCGGCGAAGGCGCTCGGGGCCTAGGGAATCTCGAACAGCCCGGCGGCGCCCATGCCCCCGGCGGTGCACATCGAGACGACGACATAGCGCACGCCGCGCTTGCGTCCCTCGATCAGCGCATGGCCGACGAGCCGTGATCCGGTCATCCCGAACGGGTGCCCGATCGCGATCGCGCCGCCATTGACGTTGAGCTTGTCGGGGTCGATCCCAAGCGTGTCGCGGCAATAGAGACATTGGCTGGCGAACGCCTCGTTGATTTCCCACAGGCCGATGTCCTCGACCTTAAGGCCGGCGCGCGCGAGCAGCTTCGGCACCGCGAAGACCGGGCCGATTCCCATTTCGTCGGGCGCGCACCCCGCGACCTGGAAGCCGCGATAGATGCCGAGGATCTGCTTGCCCTCGGCCTCGGCGGTCTTGCGATCCATCAGGATCTGCGCGGCGGCGCCATCGGAGAGCTGGCTGGCATTGCCTGCGGTGACGTGCCGGCCCTCCTTCACGAAGTCGCCGTCTTTCCAGACGATCTTGAGACCGGCGAGCGCCTCGACCGTGGTTCCCGGTCGGATGCCTTCGTCGCGGGTGACCGTCACGGTTTCGCTGCCGGTGCGATTGCCGTCCTTGTCGTACAGTGCCTTCTCGACGGTGATCGGCACGATCTCCTCGGCGAACGCGTCGCTTGCAAGTCCCGCCGCGGCGCGCTGCTGGCTGGTCGCGGCGAATGCATCCTGCGCCGCACGGCTGATCCCATAGCGCTCGGCGACGACCTCGGCGGTCTCGATCATCGGGATGTAGGCCGCCGGCACCTTGGCCGTAACCGACTGGTTCACCACCCGCGGCGCGTTCTGCATCGTCAGGCTGATCGACTCCATCCCGCCGGCGAGCGCCACGTCGATCTCGTCGGTCATGATCGAGCGCGCTGCCAGTGCGATTGCCGTGAGGCCCGAGCCGCATTTGCGATCCAGGCTGAATGCGGGGACGCTGTACGGGACGCCCGCGGCGAACAAGGAGAGCCGCGCCATGTTGCCGCCCTGCGTCCCCCATTGATTGCCCATGCCGTAGAACACGTCGTCGATCCGGCCCGGGTCGATTCCGGCGCGCGCGATCGCCGCGTTCATCACATGCGCGGCGAGAACCGGCGCTTCGGTGTCGTTGAACCAGCCGCGCCCGGCCTTGCCCACGCCGGTTCGCGCAGTCGAAACGATGGCAGCCTCTCGCATTCAGGGACTCGCTTTTCGAGTTTCGGGTATGGACGTTGATCTAGCGACAGGTGCTCCGATTGCAATAGTCAGTCGGTAAAGTCGGGCGTGCGCTTCTGCATATTGGCCATCACTGCCTCGATCTGGTTGGTCGTGCGCAGCAGCCGCGCCTGCTCCGCGCTCTCCGCGACCAGCGTCTCGGCGGCGCCGGTCTCGAGATTGGCAAGCCGCTTCGCCGCCCTGATCGCATCCGGATTGCGTCCTGCGATCGCCCGCGCGAGCGTCATCGCTTCGGCATGCGGGTCCGCCGCGATCCGGGTGACGAAGCCGAGCGCCTGCGCTTCCTCGGCGCCGAACTCGCGCGCGGTATAAACCAATTCGCGCAGCACATCGTCGCGCACATTGCCGCGCCACAAGGCGAAGCCCGCCATATCGGGCACGATTCCCCATTTCATCTCCATCACCGACAATCGCGAATCGGGTGCGGCGATCCGCACGTCGGCGCCGCTGGCGATCTGCAGCCCGCCGCCGAAGGCGACACCATGCACCGCCGCGATCACCGGCACCGCCAGCGTCCGCCATCCCCAGGCGACCTGTTGAAAATCATTGGCCAGTCCCTGGGTTCGCGCCGCCAGATCGACTCCCGATCCGGCGCTCGCCATGCTCGCCATGTCGAGTCCCGCGCAAAAGCCGCGCCCCTCGCCCGAAAGCACCACGGCGCGTAGCCCCGGCGTCTCTCCCAGTTGCGCAATCGCGTCGATCAGCGCGGCGAACATCGCCGGATCGAGCGCGTTGAGCTTATCCGGTCGCGCCAGGCGGACGTCTGCGACATGATCCTCGATGGTGATGGTGACGCGCTCGGTCATTTCGGCTCCTCTTCCCGGGGGTACGCTACGCCAATCGCCGTCACCGGTCAGCCCGGTCAATGAGCCGATATCCGCGTCCTTTGTCGGTCACCAGCATCGGCACCGCGAAGCCGCGGTCGAGCTTGGCGCGTAACCGCGAGACATGCACCTCGACGACATTGGTGCCCGGATCGAAGCTTAGCCCCCATACCGCGGCGAGCAACTCCTCGCGCCCGACGCAGCGCCCTGCCGACCGCGCGAGATAGAGCAGAAGCGCATATTCGCGCGGCAGCAGCGTGATCGCGCGGCTCTCGCGCTCCACCCGCCGTTCAACCGTGTCGATCTGCAGCCCACCCACAATGACGGTCGGGGCGTGGCAGCGCAGCCGCGCCGCCAGCCGTGCCGCGATCTCCCCGGCGCAGACCGGCAGCACGACGGCGTCGTCGGCACCGGCGTCGAGTGCCCCCGCGATGCTGGCGTCGCAATCGCTGGTCAGTGCAAGCATCAGCGCGCCCCGCCAGCCTTGTGCCCGCGCCCGCGCTACGCACACGGCCGGATCGCGCCCCTCGAGTCCGATGATCGCGGCTTGCGCGCCGCTGTCCGCCAGCGCCGCCGAAGCCACAGGGACAATAGCCAGCCCGCGCGCGCCCGCCGCCTCCCGCAGCTTCGGGATGTGGAGCGCGCATGCGACAAGTTCGGCCACCACGCCAGCCTAGCGCGCATTTGCTCCGGACCGGATCAAAACATCTCCATTACGGAGCAGCTCGCATCGCCAGCCGCGCCCGGGCGTGGCCCGCAACATAGCGGCTCCCCGCGCCGGCAGCGCTTTCGAAAATCGCATTGGCTTCGCTCGGCAACGCCGAGGTGAGCGCATCGAGCGCCGTTACGCGCATCCGCTCGCATGGGTGGTTCCGGGCGAACGCGGCGGCGAGATCCGCGCCATTGCCGATGTGCACCGCGACGGCGAGCAATGCCTCGGCCCCGGTGCAGGTCAGCCCCTCTGCGATCACTCCACGGGCGATGTCGAAGCGATATTGGTCGAGCCACGGCTGGGTCGGATCGGCACCGAGGATGTTGAGCGAAACCGAGAAGGCGTCGGGGGGCAACTGGACATGGATGTCACGGCGCATCCGATAGAGCATGAGCTTGCCCGGCTCGAGCCGCGAGCGCTCGACGAACCGCAGGCCGGCGTCCTCCCCCGGCACCCCGGCGAGCGCGTCCACATCATATTCGAAATAGTCGCTCCAATAGCCCGGCCCCAGATAGCCATAGGTCAGGAACGGGAAATTATGATCGTGCGGCAGGTCGTAATAAAAGGCCGCTGGACCACTGGCGCGCACGAGGGGATCGTCACGCGCCGGCCAGAAATTGGCGCGCAGCACATAACGCCCGTTGGGCGGCCGGAGCAGGAAGACCTGCGCCCCATAGCCGTTGCCACGATGCTGGCCTTCGCACCGCCGCTTGAGCTCGTCGATCGCGAGGTCCGCGAGAAAATCGGGGTTGCGGCCCAGCCGCGCGAGCAGCGGACCCAGCGCCGCGATGCTGTCTTCGTCGCGTGCATCGAAATCGGCCCTGTCGAGCGCCTCGACGAGTCCGTCGAGCCCGATCGCCGTGCCTTCGTCCGCGGCGATCAGGCGGGGCATCGCGCGTCCGTCAGCCGGGCCTCAACCACCCTGAGCATATGCGTGGCCGCGACGCGCACTTCGTCCTTGGGGTCGATCGCCGCCATTTCGGCGAGCCGCGGTGCCGCGCGCGCCGCGTCCAGCGCCAGCCATTCGCGCATCGCCGCCCAGCGCAGATGAAAGTCCGCCGCGTGCGTTGCGTCCTCGAAACAGGTGGCCGCGTCGGCCCGTCCCGCGACGCGCAGGAAGCGCAGCAGCATCGCGGTGCGCGACGGTCGATCGTCGGCATCGGCAATGCGCTGCAGCGTGCCGGTTTCCAGATCATATTCGCGCATCAGCGGTGCCGCACCGGCGCGGATCGTGGCGACGAGAGTCACTACGTCGCTCGCCGCGTCACCGATCGATTGCGCCTCGTGCCGGCCGTCGGTGCGGTGAATCGCGCCGTCGCGGAGTGGCCATGAATCGGCCGGAATGCACCGCGCGTTGCCCAAAGTGTCGGGCGTCGTGGCCCATCGTTGCAGCCGGGCTCCGCCCGCCTTGGCGACGCGAGTCACTGCGATCCGGCCGGTGAAGACGATTGTCCGTGGTGCCGGCAATGTCTCCATCGCGGCGGCACTGCTGACGCTCGCGGCGATCGACGCCGCCGGGCAATCAAGCAGCACCGCGCCCACCCGTCGTGCGTCGCGATGGAATTTGAATGCCGGCTCGAAGAACGGGTCGGCAGCCAGCGCATCCACCAACGGGGCGACCAGCGCCCCGGCCCAATCATCATCCGCGAGAAGCTGCTCCGCACGATCCGCCGCCCGTTCGGGCGAGTCCGCGCATCCTGCGAAGGCCGCCGTCGCCGTCCGATATGCGGCCCCCCCGCGCCATTCCCGCATGGTTGCGCCGGATCGTGCCCGCGCCGCGACCATAGCTGCGCGCGTCGTTTCGGAAATCCTGGGCATCGCTCAACCGCCGGGCGCGAGCTCGTAGATCAGCACGGCGATCCCGACGAGCAGCTCGAAAAGGTCGTCGATGCTCGTCTCTTCTCCCGCCCGCACTGCGCCGTGGATCGCCACCAGCGTGTCCAGCTCGACGATCTCGGCCGGATCGATTTGCACCAGCTTCATTTTTCGCTCCCTCCCGCAAAGTCCGGTCAGATTAAAGCGAAGGCGCCAGGCAGTGCACGTTACATCCTTGTAATGTTGCTGGTTTGCGCGGCCCCGCTCGCCGCGCTAGGGCGACGGTATGACCGACAGCGACACGCCGGCGGCGCGCGCCTTCGATCCCAAATTGCTGTTCGGCGGCCGCTTCGGCGGGCATGGCGGAAGGCTCGGGATCGTCTATCACGATCATGGCGACGACTGGGCCGAGCTGGCATTGCCATACCACTCCGATCTGATCGGCGACGAAGCTTCGGGCGTCATCGCCTCGGGGCCGATTCTCGCGCTGATGGACATGGCAACCAGCGTCGGGGTGTGGCGCAAACTCGATGCGTTCAAGGGCCATGCCACGCTCGATCTGCGCATCGACTATTTGCGCCCCGCCCGCCCTGGCCAGACGGTGATCGGCCGCGGCGAATGCTATCGGATCACGCGCTCGATCGCGTTCGTCCGCGGTCAGGCCCATGACGGCGACCCGAACGATCCGCTCGCGCATGTCGCGGGCACCTTCATGGCAGTGGAGGGCTATTGGTGATCCCTTATGCGAGACTGCTCGGGCTTGAGGTCGAACCCGGCGAGACCGCGCCCACTTATGTCATGCCCTTCGCGATCGATGTCGTCGGCCGGCCGAGCTTCCTCCATGGCGGCGCGATCGGCGGGTTGCTCGAAATGGCCGCGGTCGGCGCGCTCAAGCAGGCGCTCGAAGCCGAGGGCGGCGCGCGGATCAAGCCGATCAACCTCACCGTCGACTATATGCGCGGCGGCCGCGACAAGCCGACGCGCGCGCGGGGCACCGTCACCCGGCTCGGCACGCGGGTCGCCAACGTCGAGGCGGTCGCTTGGCAGGACGAGCCCGAACGGCCGATCGCCGCGGCGCGGATGAACTATCTGATCGTCCGTTAGCTCAACCGGGCGTCAGCTTGAGCAGGCGTCCGTTCGAAGCATCCTCGAGCACCCAGATCGCACCGTCGGGCCCCTGTTCGACTTCGCGAATGCGCTGGTTGAGCCCGATTCGCTGCGCTTCGGAAGCGTTCGTCGACGTGAAGCGCACGCGCACCAGCCCTTGGCTCACCAGCCCGGCGAGGATCGCGTCGCCCTGCCACACGGCGAACAGGCTGCCCGAATAGAGGATCATTCCGCCCGGCGCGATCACCGGCGTCCACCAAGCCAAGGGGGCGACATAGCCGTCGCCGGGGGTGTGATCGGGGATGTTGCCGCCGCCATAATTCTGCCCGTTCGAGGCATTGGGCCAGCCATAATTCCCGCCGCTTGCGATCAGGTTGAATTCGTCGCCGCCCTCCGGCCCCATCTCGTTCTCCCAGAGCCGGCCGGCGGAGTCGAAGAACAGCCCGTAAGGATTGCGATGGCCATAGGACCAGATCTCCGGCCGGGCGCCGGCGGTGGCGACGAACGGATTGTCGGCGGGAACGCTGCCATCGGCGTTGAGCCGCACTATTTTGCCGAGCGTCTTGGTCAGATCCTGCGCAGGGGAGCCTTGCTGGCGTTCGCCTGCAGTGACGAACAAGTGTCCTGATGGGCCGAAGGCCATGCGCCCGCCAAAATGCCCGCTGCCGCTCACCTTGGGGGTCTGGCGCCAGATCGTCGAGACATTGGTCAGCCGTGGCCCGGCACCGTCCTCGACCAAGGTACCGCGCGCTACCGCGAGCCCGGCCCCGCCCGTCCCCGCTTCGGCAAAGCTGAGATATACCCCGCCGTTGGTCGCGAAGCCGGGATGTAGCGCCACATCGAGCAGACCGCCCTGCCCGCCCGCCGAGACTGCGGGCACCCCGCCGAGCGCAGCCGATTTGACGCCGGCCTGCGTCACGATCCGCAACGTGCCGCCTTTCTCGGTGACCAAGGCGCGGCCATCGGGCAGGAACACCATCGCCCAAGGGGAGGCGAAGGTTGCGACCGCAGTCGACTGGACCGAGGTGATCGGGGTCGGCGACGGAGTTGGACTGGGCGAAGGCGAGGGTGATGGGCTGGGAGAGGGGCTCGGTGTCGGCGTCGGGGTGACGACACCGCCGTCGCCACCGCCGCCGCACGCCGAAAGCACCGCCAGCGCCGCGCCCGCCAGCCAGAGGTTGTACCGCATCAAACGCTCCTCCCGCCGGCGCTTTTCCTCAGCCGGCGGGAGTCAAACGCAGCAAACGTCCTTGAGAGCCATCGTCGCCGTCCTCGAGCAGCCAGATCGCGCCGTCAGGCCCTTGCTCGACTTCGCGGATGCGCGCGCCCATCGGCCATTGATCGCCCTTCTTCGCATTGGTGCCGTCGACGTGGACGCGCACCAGTGACTGGCTCGAAAGCCCCCCGATGAACAGATCGCCTTGCCATTGTGGGAACAATTTGCCCGAATAGGCCATCAGCCCCCCCGGACTGATCACCGGATTCCACCAGACTTTGGGCGCCTCGAAGCCGTCGCCCGGCGCGTGATCGGGGATGTCGCGACCGTCATAGTGGCTACCGTTCGAGACCTTGGGATAGCCGTAATTCTTGCCCGGCAAGACCAGATTGACTTCGTCGCCCCCCTTGGGACCCATCTCCTGCTCCCACAGATTGCCCTTCGCGTCGAAGGCGATGCCGAGCAGGTTGCGATGGCCGTAGGACCACACCGCCGGGTGGAAGCCCTGCGCCGCCAGCGGATTGCCCTGCGCGGGCTTGCCGTCGAGGGTCAGTCGCAAAACCTTCCCCAGCGTCGCCTTGGGATCCTGGGCCGGATCGAATTTCTGTCGCTCGCCATTGGTGAAGAAAAGGTACTTGCCGTCGGGCGAGAAGGCGATGCGGCCCGAATAATGGCCGTTGCCCGATACGAACGGCGTGGCGCGAAACAGCTCGGTGATTCCCGTCAGCGCCGGATGCCCGCCCTGCGCGCCGAGCACGCCGCGCACGAGTACCACGCCTTTGCCGCCCTCGCCCGCCGCCGAATAGCTCAGATAGACCTGCTTGCTCCGCGCGAAATCGGGAGCGAGGACCACGTCCATCAGCCCGCCCTGCCCGGCCGAATCGACGGGCAGCGTCGCGATCGGGTGCTTTTGCTTGCCGCCGGCCGAGACGAGCAGCAGCGTTCCCGCTTTCTCGGTCACCAGCATCTGCCCGTCGGGAAGGAAGGTCATTGCCCAGGGCGCGTCGAAGTCCGCTACCGGCGTTACGCGAAACGGCAGCCCGGCAGCCGTCCCGGCATTTTCCTGCGCCACTGCGCCGGACGGCGGATTGCACGCGGCCAGCAATGCCGCGGCCGGCAAGATCACCCGTAATTTGCGCATCGTGTCACCCTTTTGCGATTGGCTGTGCAACGCGCATCCGGCAATTGCGCTCCACTGTCGAGCGGGGGCGTCGCTCATTGCGCAAACGTATCGAATAGTTGCGTGTTTCCACGATATTGCGCAATTTTATTCCGTCGATCATGCTCTGCCCCGGTAAAAAGGCTTGGGGGCAAGTCGATGATGTGGCGGTATCTGTGCGGCGCCGTGCTGGCGCTCGGCTGTTTTCAGGCAGGGCCTGCGTCCGCGGCGCGCGACGTGTCGCCGGTCGACGCGGCCATCTATTTCACGCCGCCGGCCATCGAGGATGCCACGCTGTCGCCGGATGGGCTGCGTGTCGCGGCACGCGCGCTCGTTGATGGCCGTCCCGTTCTCGCAGTCTACGATTTGTCCGGCGCCGCGCCTGCGGTTCGCCCGGTCGCGCTGCCCGAGGAAGAGCGGCTCGAATGGCATGGCTGGCTGGGCCCCCGCCGGCTGCTGGTCAGCCTGCTCCGGCAAGGCGCCGCACCGAGCGCACGCTTCGTGACGATCGATCTCGACACCGGCAAGCGCAGCCAGCTCGGGGCCGTCCGCCCGGTCGAGGCCGGCGACGAAGTGATCCACATCGCCGCCGACGGCAGCTTCCTGCTGCTCAAATCCATGGTCCCGGACAAGCCGACGCCCGGTGTCTACCGCCTCGATCTCGCCAGCGGCGCGGTCACGCTTGCCGTCGCGCCGCGCGAGCATGTCTGGAACTGGTATGCCGATTCGGCCGGGGTGATCCGCGCCGGGCTCGCCACGCAGGGTAAGCGGTCGTGGCTGCTCTATCGCAAGAACGAACAGGACTCATTCAGCCGACCGACGCGCGGTGCCGGCGGCCTTGCTGGTGCCGATCGCTTCGTCCCGATTCGCGGCAGCGATCGTGGCTATGCGCTGGCCCAGACCGCCGCCGGGCGAATCGGGCTCTATGCCTATGATTTCGGCAAAGGGCGCCTCGGCGGGTTGCTCTACGAAGATCCGCAAGCCGACCTAGAGGGGTTCCAGACCGGGTCCGACGGGCGGTTGCTCGGCGTGAACGCCGCCGGGCGCTCCGCGACGCACTGGCTGGATCCGGCAATGGCGCAACGTCAGACGCGAGTCGATTCGGTACTGCCGGGTCGGGCGAATCGCGTGATCTCGTCGAGCGCGGACCAGACGCGGTCGCTGGTATTCAGCGAATCCGCCGGCGATCCGGGCGCCTTTTATCTCTATGGCGAGGGGCGCGCGACGTTGGTCGCCGCGGTCAGCCCGGCGCTGACCAACAAGCGCGGAGCGGAGATGCAGCCAGTGCAGTATCGTGCCCGCGACGGGCTAGAGATCAGCGGCTATCTGACCCTGCCGGCGGGGCGTGCGGCCAGCGGCCTGCCGTTGATCGTCATGCCGCATGGCGGTCCCTTCGCGCGCGACAGCTGGGGCTATGATCCGTGGGTCCAATATCTCGCCGATCGCGGCTATGCCGTGCTCCAGCCCAATTATCGCGGTTCGACCGGCTACGGCCGTTCCTTTGTCGAGAAGGGCAATGGCGAATGGGGCCGGGGCATGCAGCGGGATATCGACGACGGCGTCGACTGGCTCGCGGCGCAGGGCCTGGCCGACCCGCGCCGGGTCTGCATCATGGGCGCGTCTTATGGCGGCTATGCGGCGATGTGGGCCGCCACGGACCCGTCGCCGCGCTATCGCTGCGCGATCAGCTTTGCCGGAATATCGGACGTCGCGGCGCAGCTCGCTTACGATCGCAAGACATTCGACGAACGAGATTATCGCGCGTGGAAGAGCCGCATCCAGGGCCGGGCGCCTTCGCTCGACGCGCTTTCGCCGATCGCAAGGGTCGATGCCCTGCACATGCCGATCCTGATCGCGCACGGCACTGCCGACGATACGGTGCCGGGAGACCAATCGGTCCGCTTTCACGAGGCGCTGACGCGCCGCGGCCGCGCGCATGATTATGTCGCTTATGCGGACCAGGGCCACACCCTCGAAGGCCCCGGCGACAATGCCGATTTCCTGACTCGCGTCGGCAAATTCCTCGAAGCGCACAACCCCGCCTAGCCCCACTTGCCTGGGCGGCGGCGAGCGCGTATATCGCACGTGCTTTCTCGACATCGTCACACATGCCGAGGTCGGGGCCCGCAGGGCTCCGGCGCTGAAGCTGCTTATCTGATTGCCGGAGACCCGATGGCGAACATCGCCGCATTGACCAGCCTGATCGAACCCGAAGCCAAGGCGCTCGGGCTCGAACTCGTGCGCGTCAAGATGTTCGGCGGCACGTCCGATCCGACGCTGCAGGTGATGGCCGAGCGCCCCGACACGCGCCAGCTCACCATCGACGCATGCGCCGATCTCTCGCGCCGCATCTCGGACAAGTTCGACGCGCTCGAAGCCGAGGGCCGCGATCCGATCGAGCATGCCTATCGGCTCGAAGTCAGCTCGCCCGGCATCGATCGCCCGCTCACTCGCCTCCAGGATTATCAGGACTGGGCGGGGCACGAGGCGCGGATCAATCTCGCCGAGAAGCTCGACGGGCGCAAACAGTTCAAGGGCGACCTTGCCGGGATCGAACCCGAAGCGAAGGCCGTCCGAATCACCGACGCACAAGGCGTGCAGCATTCGGTGCCGTTCGACCTGATCGAGGACGCCAAACTGACGATGACCGACAGGCTCATCGCCGCAACCGCGCCCCTGTCGGCAGCGGGAGCTGACGACATTCTTTATCAAGAGGCGCCCACCGAGGGCGCCGAAGAAATCATCGAAGTAGAAGGGTAAGCCATGGCCACTGCCGTTACCGCCAACCGGGCCGAGCTGATCGCGATCGCCGATTCGGTCGCCAAGGAAAAGCTGATCGACCGCGCCATCGTCATCGAGGCGATGGAAGATGCGATCCAGCGCGCCGCCAAGAACCGCTATGGCAGCGAGAACGACATCCGCGCCAAGCTAGACCCGACCACCGGCGATCTCCGCTTGTGGCGCGTCGTCGAAGTGGTCGAGGCAGTCGACGATTATTTCAAGCAGGTCGATCTGAAGGGCGCGCAGAAGCTCCAGAAGGATGCCGCGATCGGCGACTTCATCGTCGATCCTTTGCCCCCGATCGAGTTCGGCCGCATCCAGGCCCAGGCCTCGAAGCAGATCATCTTCCAGAAGGTCCGCGACGCCGAGCGCGAGCGCCAGCACGAGGAATTCAAGGACCGCATGGGTGAGATCATCACCGGCGTGGTCAAGCGCGTCGAGTTCGGCCACGTCGTCGTCGATCTGGGCCGCGCCGAGGGCGTGATCCGCCGCGACGCACAGATCCCACGCGAAGTCGTCCGCGTCGGCGATCGCGTCCGCTCGATCATCCTCAACGTGCGCCGCGAGAATCGCGGGCCGCAGATCTTCCTCAGCCGTGCGCATCCGGACTTCATGAAGAAGCTGTTCGCGCAGGAAGTCCCCGAAATCTACGACGGCATCATCGAGATCAAGGCCGCGGCCCGCGATCCGGGCTCGCGCGCCAAGATCGGCGTGATCAGCCACGATTCCAGCATTGATCCGGTCGGCGCCTGCGTCGGCATGAAGGGCAGCCGCGTTCAGGCAGTCGTCCAGGAAATGCAGGGCGAGAAGATCGACATCATCCCTTGGTCGCCCGATACCGCGACCTTCGTCGTCAACGCGCTCCAGCCGGCCAATGTCAGCCGTGTCGTGATCGACGAAGAGGATGACCGCATCGAAGTCGTCGTCCCCGACGATCAGCTCAGCCTCGCAATCGGCCGCCGCGGCCAGAATGTCCGTCTCGCCAGCCAGCTCACCGGCAAGGCGATCGACATCCTCACCGAGCAGGATGCCAGCGAGAAGCGCCAGAAGGAATTCGTCCAGAACTCCGAGCTGTTCCAGAACGAGCTCGACGTCGACGAGACGCTGGCCCAGCTGCTCGTCGCCGAAGGCTTCGGGTCGCTCGAAGAAGTCGCTTATGTCGAACTCGTCGAGATCGCCGGGATCGAAGGCTTTGACGAGGAACTCGGCCAGGAGCTGCAGAGCCGTGCGCAGGAAGCGCTCGATCGCCGCGAGGAAGCCAATCGGCAGCTACGCCGCGAACTCGGTGTCGAGGACGATCTTGCGACGATGCCGTACCTGACCGAAGCGATGCTGGTCACGCTCGGCAAGGCAGGCATCAAGACGCTCGACGACCTCGCCGATCTCGCCACCGACGAACTGGTCCAGAAGAAGCGCCAGGAGCCCCGCCGCCGCGCCGAGAACAGCAAGTCGTCGGAGCGCGCCGAAGACAAGGGCGGGATCCTCGCCGAATATGGCCTGACCGACGAACAGGGCAACGAGATCATCATGGCCGCCCGCGCGCATTGGTTCGCGGACGAAGAAGAGCCGGCATCGGCCAGTGCGGAGGACGCTGTTGCGGAATCCGAGCAATGATACCCCGTCGGTAGAGTCGCTCCCCTCCCGCTTGCGGGAGGGGTCGGGGGAGGGGCCACCCTCCACTACTTCGTCTGAGGCGCGGCCCTCTAACTCCTCCCGCAAGCGGGAGGGGAACGATCCCGTTCGCACCTGCATCCTCAGTCGCGAGGAATCGCCGCGCGACGGGCTGGTCCGACTCGCGCTCTCGCCCGATGGCGAAGTGCTCCCCGATATCCGCGCCAAGGCCCCCGGCCGCGGCGCGTGGATCGGGGTGCCGCGCGCCGAGCTCGAAAAGGCTCAGGCCAAGGGCAAGCTACGCGGTGCGCTGTCGCGTGCATTCAAGACGCAGGACCTGCGTATACCCGACGATCTCGGCGCGCGAATCGAGGCGCAGCTGCTGCGCAATTTGCTCGATCGGCTCGGGCTGGAATCAAAGGCGGGCCACGTCACCATCGGCGGCGAACGGCTCGACAAGGCGGCGCGCTCGGGGAAATTGCACCTGCTGCTCCACGCCTCCGACGCCGGTCAGGATGGCGCCGGCAAGCTCGCCCAGGCGTGGCGGGTCGGCTCGGACATGGAAGGTAGCGGGCGCAAGGGGTTAACATTGCCCCTTCCGCGCACCATATTGTCCTTGGCGCTGGGCCGTGAAAATGTGGTACATGCCGGCCTGACAGATCCCAAGGCGGCCAGCCGGGTGAGCGAAGCGCTCGACCGCTGGCTGCACTTTATCGGACCCGACCCCGCTTCCCGCCCTTGCGAAACAGGCTCGCAGGGCGCATCGGCGTTCCCGCCGGGCGGGTCGCAGATTACGACGAACTCGACTGAAGGACTTTGAGCAGCCGCATGAGCGATACCGAGAACGAAAAGCCGAAACTGGGCATGCGCGCGCCGCTGGGGCTGAAGCGCACGGTCGAGACGGGCAAGGTGAAGCAGAGCTTCAGCCACGGCCGCTCCAATACGGTGGTAGTGGAAGTAAAACGCCGTCGCGTCCTCGGGCCGCAGGGCGCGCCGCAGGAAGAACAGGCGCCTGCGCCTGAACCCGTCGCCGCCGCCCCCGTCCCGCAGGCACCGCGTCCCGCCGCGCCGGCACCGCGCCCGCCCGTCTCGAACGAGTCGGCGCAGGAGCGTCAGTCGCGCATGCTGCGCGAAGCCGAAGACCAGCGCATGCAAGCGCTCGAGGAAGCGCGGCGCCGCGAGGAGCGCGAGCGTGCCGAGGCCATCGAGGCCGAAGCCCGCCGTGCCGAAGAGCGTGCCCGCGCCGAAGCCGAAGCCGCCAACGCGCCCAAGGTCGAAGCCGCGCCCGAGCCTGAGCCCGCAATCGCCGCGCCGGAAGCTACGCCCACGCCCGCGCCGACTGTAGCGGCCACGCCTGCGGCTCCAGCTCCAGCTCCCACGCCTGCTCCCGCCCCGCGGCAGGTCGGAATCCAGCTCGATCCGAGCCGCCCCGCGCCGCGCATCTTCACGCCGGTGCAGCGCCCAGAAATCCCCAGGCCGCAGCCCAAGCCCGAGCCCGCGCCACAGGCGCAGGCACAGTCCCCGGCACAGGAGCGTCCTGCCGCCGCCGGATCGGCGGGCCCTGCCGCACCGCGCACCGCGCCGACGACCGGCGGTCTCGCGCCGCGCCGTCCGGCCGAGCCCGCGCGTCCGCAGCAGCGTGATCGCAAGGGCGACGATCGTCGCCAGGCAGGCAAGCTCACCGTCACGCGCGCCCTTGGCGGCGATGACGGTGCGCGTGCCCGTTCGCTGGCAGCGCTCAAGCGTGCACGTGAGAAGGAGCATCGCCGCTCTTATGGCGGTTCGCGCGAGCCGCAGGCCAAGCAAGTCCGCGACGTCGTCGTCCCCGAGGCGATCACTGTCCAGGAACTCGCCAATCGTATGGCCGAAAAGGGCGCCGACCTCGTCAAGACGCTATTCAAGATGGGCTCGCCCGTCACGATGACGCAGACGATCGACCAGGACACCGCCGAGCTGCTCGTCACCGAGTTCGGCCACAACATCGTCCGCGTCTCGGATGCCGATGTCGATCTGGCCACCGATATGGTCGAGGATGCCGAGGATACGCTTCAGCCGCGTGCCCCGGTCGTCACGATCATGGGCCATGTCGATCACGGCAAGACCTCGCTGCTCGACGCGCTGCGCGGGACCGATGTGGTCAAGGGTGAGGCCGGCGGCATCACCCAGCATATCGGCGCCTATCAGGTCACCCTGAAGGACAAGTCGAAGATCACTTTCCTCGACACCCCGGGTCACGAGGCTTTCTCGGAAATGCGTGCGCGCGGCGCCAACGTCACCGACATCGTCGTGCTGGTGGTGGCGGCGAATGACGGGCTGATGCCGCAGACGATCGAGGCGATCAATCACACCAAGGCGGCCGGCGTGCCGATGATCGTGGCGATCAACAAGGTCGACCTCGACAGCGCCAATCCGCAGCGCGTGCGCCAGCGTCTGCTCGAGCACGAAGTGATGGTCGAGGAGATGGGCGGCGAAGTCCAGGATGTCGAAGTCTCGGCGCTCAAGAAAACCGGGCTCGACGCACTGATCGAGAAGATCCAGCTCCAGGCCGAATTGCTCGAATTGCGCGCCAACCCCGATCGCGAGGCCGAAGGCACCGTGATCGAGGCCAAGCTCGACAAGGGCCGCGGGCCGGTTGCCACCGTGCTCGTCAACCGCGGCACGCTCAAGGTCGGCGACGTCTTCGTCGTCGGCGCCGAGAGCGGCAAGATCCGCGCCCTGGTCGACGACAAGGGCCGCCAGATCAAGGAAGCCGGTCCGGCGATGCCGGTCGAGATCCTCGGTCTTTCGGGCGTGCCGATGGCGGGCGATCCGCTCCAGGTCGTCGAGAACGAGGCGCGCGCCCGCGAAGTCGCCGAATATCGCGCCGGCGTGATCCAGAACAAGCGGACCACCAACGCGCCTGCCAGCCTCGAGAGCATGTTCTCGGCGCTCAAGGACAAGCAGGCGATGGAATATCCGCTGGTCGTCAAGGCGGACACTCAAGGTACGGTCGAGGCGATCGTCGCCGCGATCAACAAGATCTCGACCGACGACATCAAGGCACGCGTGCTGCACGCCGGGGTGGGCGGCATCACCGAGAGCGACGTTACGCTCGCGGGTGCCAGCGGCGCGCCGATCATCGGCTTCAACGTCCGTCCGAACGCCAAGGCGCGCGAGATCGCCGATCGGCAGAAGGTCGCGTTCAAATATTATGACGTGATCTACGAGCTGACCGACGAGATTCGCGCCGGCATGGCGGGCCAGCTCGGACCGGAAGCGTTCGAGACGATCGTGGGTCGCGCCGAGATCAAGGAAGTGTTCAGCGCGGGCAAGCACGGCAAGGCGGCGGGCCTGCTCGTCACCGAAGGCGTCATCCGCAAGGCGCTCAAGGCGCGCATCACCCGGGACGATGTCATCATCTACCAGGGCGAGATCGCGTCGCTGCGGCGCTTCAAGGACGATGTCGCCGAAGTGCGCGCGGGGCTCGAATGCGGTGTCACGTTCACCCAGAACTTCACCGACATCAAGGCCGGGGACTATCTCGAAACCTTCGAGGTCGAACTGCGCGAGCGTACGCTGTAACTAAAATCCCTCTCCCTTTGGGAGAGGGAGGGAACCGCGGAGCGGCGGAAGGGTGAGGGTCGATGGGCATGACTGCCCACCCTCCCACTCGGCTGCGCCGAGCGGGCCCCTCCCTCTCCCGCCGGGAGAGGGAATAGATGGCATCGATTTTCGACGATTTTCCCGTTCCCTCCTCGGGCAAGCTGCTTGGCTGGGAAGTTCGCGCGGTGGACGTGGCCGCAAAGACGATCGAGATCGGCTTCACCGCTGATGATCGCTTTCTCAATCCGGCGGGCACGGTACAAGGCGGCTTCCTCGCTGCGATGCTCGACGACACGCAGGGTCCGGCATTGTTCTCCGCCACCGAAGGCGCAGTCTATGCGCCGACGATCGACTTCCACGTCGTCTGCCTGAAGCCCGCGCTGCCGGGGCGTTTCACGGGCAAGGGCAGGGTAGTCAACCTCGGCAAGACGATCGCCGTCACCGAGGCCGAATTGTTCGACGAAGGCGGCAATCTGGTCGCCCGCGGCACCTTCACCGGCCGCGTCATGCAGGGCGCGATGGCGCGTCGGGACTGAATCAGACTATGAAGCATACCCAGACCGAAGACCGTTCCGTCCGCCTGCTCCGCGTCGGCGAGCATGTGCGCCATGTCCTGTCCGAGATTCTCCAGCGCGGCGACGTGCATGACGAGACCTTGGCGCGCCATATGGTCTCGATCACCGAAGTCCGCATGTCCCCCGATCTGCGTCACGCCACCGTGTTCGTGAAGCCGCTGCTCGGCAAGGACGAGGAAGCCGTGCTCAAGGCGCTGCGCACCAACACCGCCTATCTCCAGCGCGAAGTCGCGGCGCGGGTGAAGATGAAATATGCCGCCAAGCTCAAATTTCGCGCCGACGAGAGCTTCGACGAAGGCAGCCATATCGAGCAGCTTCTGCGCGCGCCCAAGGTGGCGCAGGATCTCGGCGAATCGGAGGACTGACTTCGCCGTCGCGCATCCCTAAGGGTGCCGGATGGCCAAGCTCTATTTCTATTATGCCTCGATGAACGCCGGCAAATCGACCACCCTGCTCCAGGCCGATTTCAATTATCGCGAGCGCGGGATGCGGACCCTGTTGTTCACTGCCGGGGTGCATGATCGCGGCGGCACGGGCGTGATCGATTCGCGACTCGGTATCCGCGTCGGGGCCATTCCGTTCGACGCGAGTACCGATCTGCAGCAGATCGCGCAGGACGCGCATTTCGATGCGCCGCTCGCCTGCGTTCTGGTCGACGAGGCGCAATTCCTGTCGGCGGCGCAGGTCCGCCAGCTCGCCGCGCTGTGCGACGAGGATGATATCCCGGTGCTGGCTTATGGGCTGCGCACCGATTTCCAGGGGAAATTGTTCGCAGGCTCGGCCGAATTGCTCGCGCTTGCCGATTCGCTGATCGAGATCAAATCGGTCTGCGAATGCGGCCGCAAGGCCACGATGAACCTGCGCGTCGACGATAGCGGCCGCGCGGTGCGGCAAGGCGAGCAGAAGCAGATCGGCGGCAACGAGCGCTATGTCGCATTGTGCCGGCGGCATTTCATGCAGCGTACCGGCGCGGCGGGCTGATCGGTGCACGGCTGGATCATCCTCGACAAGCCCCTGGGGCTCGGCTCGACGCAGGGCGTCAGCGCAGTCAAGCGGGCGCTGCGCGACGGCGGCTATGGCAAGTTCAAGGTCGGCCATGGCGGCACGCTAGATCCGCTGGCGACCGGCGTGCTGCCGATCGCGATCGGCGAGGCGACCAAGCTCGCCGGGCGGATGCTCGACAGCGACAAGGTTTATGCGTTCACGATACGCTTCGGCATGCAGACCGACACGCTCGACCTGGAGGGCAAGGAGATCGCAGTGTCCGATGTTCGGCCGACCTTGGCGCAAGTCGAAAGAATACTGCTGCGCTTCACCGGCCCGATCGAGCAGGTCCCGCCGGCCTATTCGGCGCTCAAGGTGGATGGCGAGCGCGCCTATGACCTCGCCCGGGCGGGCGAGGAAGTGGTGCTGACCAAGCGCGCGGTGACGGTCTACTCACTTGTTCGTCATCCGGGCGACGGTGTGGAAGAGGTCACCCTCACCGCCCATGTCTCAAAGGGTACCTATATCCGCAGCCTCGCCCGCGACATCGCGCTCGCGCTAGGCACCGTTGGCCATGTCACCATGCTCCGCCGCACCAGGGCCGGCCCGTTCAGCCTCGATTCTGCAATTTCGCTGGACATTTTGACCGATGCCGCTAAGGCCCGCACCCTTGAACAGTTACTCCTGCCGTTGAGGGCGGGGCTGGACGACATCCCGGCTCTATCTCTCACTCCCGACCAGGCAGGGCTGCTCCGCAGGGGGCAGGTTCTGGAAGGGACCGCCGCCGATGATGGCCAATACTTCGCGACACTGGACGATGTGCCGGTCGCGCTGGTGGAGGCACAGGCCGGATTCGTCCGGGTCGTCCGCGGCTTCAATCTGTAATGCGATGTCGTAGGAAAGAGACATATGTCGATCACGCAGGAGCGCAAGGACGCGCTCGTCAAGGAACATGGCCGCGAGAGCGGCGACACCGGCAGCCCCGAAGTCCAGGTTGCGATCCTCACCGAGCGGATCACCAACCTGACCGAGCACTTCAAGACCCACGCGAAGGACAATCACTCGCGCCGCGGTCTGCTGCTGATGGTCAACAAGCGCCGCAGCCTCCTCGACTATCTGAAGAAGAAGGACGAGGCCCGCTACACCGGCATCATCGCGAAGCTCGGCCTTCGCAAGTAACAAGAAAGGGCGCCCTTGCGGCGCCCTTTTGACATTCGAGCCACGGGCGATCCGGCCTGCGGCTCCGGCAGGGATGAAGACCATCCCGAACCGCCCGGGCCGGGATAGCCCGGACATAGGCCCCCGCCGCATCTGGCAGCGGGAGTGAAGGAAATCCAATGTTCGACAAGAAGACTGTATCGATCGAGTGGGGCGGCAAGACGCTGACTCTCGAAACGGGCAAGGTTGCCCGTCAGGCCGACGGCGCGGTGATCGCGACGCTCGGCGAGACCGTGGTGCTGTGCGCAGTGACCGCGGCCAAGCACGTCAAGGAAGGCCAGGACTTCTTCCCGCTGACCGTTCACTATCAGGAGAAGTTCTCTGCCGCGGGTCGTATCCCGGGCGGCTTCTTCAAGCGTGAGCGCGGCGCCACCGAGAAGGAGACCTTGATCTCCCGCCTCATCGATCGCCCGCTCCGCCCGCTCTTCCCGGAAGGGTTCTACAACGAAATCAACTGCATCGCGCAGGTGCTATCCTATGACGGCGAGAACGAGCCGGACATCCTCGCGATGGTCGCCGCTTCGGCTGCGATGACGCTGTCGGGCGTGCCCTTCATGGGCCCGATCGGCGCGGCGCGCGTCGGCTATGACGGCACCGATTACATCCTCAACCCGACCGACGAGCAAGTCGATGCCGGGCTGCTCGACCTCGTCGTCGCGGCGACGCACGACGCCGTGATGATGGTCGAATCCGAAGCCAAGGAGCTTTCGGAAGAGATCATGCTCGGCGCCGTGATGTTCGCGCATCGCGAGAGCCAGAAGGTGATCGACGCGATCATCAAGCTGGCCGAGCAGGCCGCCAAGGAGCCTTGGGAACTCAAGGTCCAGGACGACAAGGTCGAAGTGAAGGCCAAGCTCAAGAAGCTGATCGGCAAGGACCTCGAGGCCGCCTACAAGCTGACCGACAAGCAGGCCCGCCAGACCGCGATCAACGAGGCGCGCACCAAGGCCCGCGACGGCCTGACCGACCTCAAGGACAGCGATCCGCAGGCCTATCTCGCCAGCCTCAAGCTGGTGAAGAAGCTCGAGGCCGACATCGTCCGCACCGCGATCCTCAAGGAAGGCCGCCGCATCGACGGCCGCGACACGAAGACGGTCCGTCCGATCGTCGCGGAAGTCCATTTCCTCCCGCGCGCGCACGGCTCGGCTTTGTTCACCCGCGGCGAGACCCAGACGATCGCGACCTGCACGCTCGGTACGCGTGACAGCGAGCAGATGATCGATGGTCTCGGCGGCCTCAGCTACCAGCACTTCATGCTGCACTATAACTTCCCGCCTTACTCGGTCGGCGAAGTCGGTCGCTTCGGCGCGCCGGGCCGTCGCGAAGTCGGCCATGGCAAGCTGGCATGGCGCGCGCTGCACGGCGTGCTGCCCACCAAGGAAGAGTTCCCCTATACGATCCGCCTGACCAGCGACATCACCGAGTCGAACGGCTCGTCGTCGATGGCGTCGGTCTGCGGCGGTTCGCTTTCGCTGATGGACGCCGGCGTGCCGATCAGGCGTCCGGTCTCGGGCATCGCGATGGGCCTCATCCTCGAGGGCAAGGAATTCGCGGTTCTCAGCGACATCCTCGGCGACGAGGATCACCTCGGCGACATGGATTTCAAGGTTGCGGGTACCTCCGAAGGCATCACCACGATGCAGATGGACATCAAGATCGCCGGCATCACCGAAGAGATCATGAAGGTCGCGCTGGATCAGGCCAAGGAAGGCCGCATCCACATCCTGGCCGAAATGGCCAAGGCGCTCGATCACACCCGTGAGGAGCTGTCGGCGCACGCACCGCGTATCGAGACCTTCACCATCGACAAGTCGAAGATCCGTGAAGTCATCGGCACCGGCGGCAAGGTGATCCGCGAGATCGTCGCCACCACCGGCGCCAAGGTCGACATCGACGACGAAGGCGTGATCAAGGTCTCGTCCTCGGATCCCGCGCAGATCGAAGCCGCGATCAAGTGGATCAAGGGTCTCGTCGAAGAGGCCGAGGTCGGCAAGGTCTATGACGGCAAGGTCGTCAACCTCGTCGATTTCGGTGCGTTCGTGAACTTCATGGGCGGCAAGGACGGCCTCGTCCACGTCTCCGAGATCCGCAACGAGCGCGTCGAGAAGGTCTCGGACGTCCTCAGCGAAGGCCAGGAAGTCAAGGTCAAGGTCCTCGAGATCGATCCGCGCGGCAAGGTTCGCCTGTCGATGCGCGTCGTCGATCAGGAGACCGGTGCCGAGCTCGAAGACACCCGTCCGGCGCGCGAACCCCGCGAAGGTGGCGATCGTGGCCCACGCAGCGGTGGCGGCGATCGCGGTGATCGCGGTGACCGTCAGCGCGGCGGCGGCGGCGGTGGCCGTGGCGGCGATCGTGACCGTGGTCCGCGTCGCGAAGGCGGCGGCGATCGTGGTCCGCGCGGCGAAGGCCGCGGCGATCGCGGTCCGCGTCCGCCGCGCGAAGGCGGCGAAAATGGTAGTGACAAGGGCGGCGACGATATCGGCCTGCCGGCGTTTCTCACCGGCGGCAGTGACGACTAAGTCGGGTTCAAAGCCAGACTAAGAAGGGGCTCGGGAAACCGGGCCCCTTTTTCGTTCCGCTACCGAAATCAGTGGACCGTAGCCACGTCCTTTATTAGGGGCGTCGCGCCGTTGTGGCGGGCTTCGCGTCCTCTGGACGGCGAGGATGCCAGTTTCACGGGCATTCAATTCAATATTGGGGGGACGGGATGAAGAAGATTTGGGGGATTGCTGCTGCGATCGCATGCGTGCCCGGCGTGGCTGCGGCGCAGGATTTCGACGGTGCCCGCATCGAGGCGCGCATCGGCTACGAAACGCCGACCGTCAGCGAGGACAATGACGTCTACAAGATTGGCAGCGCCCTATCCTATGGCGGCGAGATCGGATTCGATTTCAAGGCGAACAAGGTCGTCGTCGGACCCTATGCGAACTACGAATTCTCCAGCGTGGAGCTCTGCGACGGCGGAGATTGCCTTGGCGAGAAGGGCAATCTGAGCGTTGGCGGCCGCATCGGCGTCATCGTCGGCCAGCGCGGCCTGATCTATGCCAAAGCCGGCTATGCCAGCATCGAGTTCGAGGCGAGCAGCGGCGGCGCGAGCGTCTCTGAAAGCAAGAGCGGCATTCAGGGCAGCCTCGGCTTCGAGTTCGGGCTCGGCAAATTCTACGGCTTCGTCGAGGGCAGCTATGCCGATTACGGCAAGTTCTACGACATCAATCTCCAGCGCCGCCAGGTCGCGGGTGGCGTCGGTATCCGCTTCTGAGCGGATCGTGCCGGATCGAGCTGCGAGGGGGTCCGGGAAACCGGGCCCCTTTTTCTATCCAACCCCTCGGCCGTCACCATTCGCCGCGTTAACCGCGAATATGGCGGAACGCCGTCGGGGCGAGCGCGCTGTGCCCCGAAAGGTCGCAAAAAACGGGTGGGATTATGTGTTCGCTGAAGCGCTTTGCGCGCCTGCTTGCTCGCGATGCGATGCTTCCGGACAGGCTGCCGAGTGGCGGCGATCCCGACTATCGCCCGAAGCCCGCGGCGCCGCGGCCGCGTGCCGGCACGCGCGAGTGCGGCAAACCCGTACGGCAGTTTCCCGGAAGCCATCGCTAGCATTCCGTTGTCCACCCTCGCGTATATCAGTGAATGAGGTTCCGAGGGCTCTGCTTTCCGGGGTCTTGGCCGGGCGGCGATCCCTGACTGCCGCCCGGTCTTCGCTTGACGCGAGCAGCAGGGCGCGCGCGGCGTGCCGCAATCGATCATCCAAAGCGAAAGTGGGGAGCTTCTGTTGCCCGGTGCCCCCCGTACCGCTGGAATCCGCTTCTGTTGCCCGGTGCGGTCCAACCGCGCATTTTAGAATAACCTTAGGCCGTTAAGCCGTGGGGTTACGCCGCAATAGCGAGTGCTTCGTTATCGTTGGCACTTGTGTTTCAGACCGTCACAGTGGCCCACGCTGAGAGATAGTCGGCGCTTTTCAACACACGTCGATCCTGGTTCGGCCCCGTCAGAAACGGTGTCCAGATACACCACCACTTATGGTGGAGCCGCCGGGTACTGCCCCCGGGTCCGCTGCGCCTATTGCACGCCGTCGTTTATCCCCATAGCCGGGCGAACCCGGCAAGACCCATATAGGGTGCTCTTCGCTTAATGAAAAGGTCAGGTTGCAGCCTCTAGGGGGTTCACACCGAAGCCTCGGCTTGGCATGGAGGGTGCATAATGTTGACCCAGCGGTCCCGCTACGCGCTTCGCGCGATGCTTTTCCTCACCCAGCAGCAAGCTGCGACCGGACCTGTGCCGATGAACCGCATCGCCGCCGAAGCCAATGTACCGCGCAAATTCCTCGAACTCATCCTCGCCGATCTGCGCGAGGCGGGCTTCCTGCTGTCGACCCGCGGCAAGATGGGCGGCTATCGCCTCGCCCGCCCGCCGCATCTGATCTCGCTCGGCGAGATCATCCGCGTGATCGAAGGTCCGCTCGCTTTGGTCCCCTGCGTCAGCCGCACCGCTTATCGGTCGTGCAACGATTGCAGGGACGAAGCGACCTGCGCGATCCGCCAAGCAATGGCGCGCGTCCGCGACGAGACCGCGCGCATCCTCGACGGTACCAGCCTCGCCGATGCCGTCGCCGAGGAACTTGCCGCGGCCTGACGTTCACGTGTCGGTGGAGACTTCGTCCCATTCGGCATCGTTGTAGCGAATCAGCCAGTTGAGTGCGTGATGCCGTTCCATTGTCACGCCGGGTTCCAGACCGCCGGAGGGCACTTCGCCGTCGATCGATGCCTGCCGTACCGCCCAGTGGCAGCGATAGATCAGATCGGCCTCGTTGAGGATGTCGTTCGCCGAGCGCAGGCCGCGAGCCGCCAGGTCCGGCGTATCGCGCACCGTCCCCGCCAGCCGCGGCACGTCGCAGATCGCGCGCGGCAGCCCGAGCACCGGCGATTCGTCCCATCCCAAGGCCCAGAACAGCACCCATGCCGCTTCATAACGCCAACTGAACTGCAGGCGGTCGTGCTCGCTCGGCGGATTCTCTGCGATGAACGCGTGCTCTTTGGGGGAGAGCAACGGCAGCACGCCGCGCTCTTCGGCGATGGCATCGACCGTTTCCTGATCGAGGCCCTCTCCCTTGACTGCGACGATCGCCAGCGCAAGCAGCCGGCCGGCCACTTCCTCGGGGGTACGCAGCGTAACCTCGGCCTCGCTTTCGATCGCCGGAAGGTGGGGATTGACTCGTACGCCTTCGTTGGAGAGCAGCGCCTCCATGAATTGCTTGCGCGCAACTTGGTCGCCATAGAGCTGGCCCGGTTCGCTTGGCGGCAACTGGACGCTCAGCAGTGGCTGGAGGCGCTTCGGAGGTTCTGCGGGCGCGGGTGTGGGCGTGCCGCCCAGCAACTTGCGGAACCAGCTCATGGCCGCTTCTTCAGCTCGTCGCGGATCTCGCGCAGCAACTCGACTTCCACCGGATCGACCGCCGCCTCTTCTTCGCGGCGCAACACTCGATTGGCGAAACGCACCAACAGGAAGATCAGGAAAGCGAGGATCAGGAAATTGATCACCACCGTGACGAACTGCCCGAATCCGAGCAACGGCACGCCCGCCGCCTTCAACGCCGCATAATCGCTCAGCGAGCCGGTATAGCCCGCAGGCACCGCGCCCAGCTTGATGAAATAGCTCGAGAAATCGAGCCCCCCGAAGAGCGCGCCGATCACTGGCATGATCAGATCGTCGGTCAGCGATTTGGTGATCGTGCCGAATGCGGCGCCGATGATCACGCCCACCGCGAGATCGAGCACGTTGCCGCGCGCGATGAACGTCCGGAATTCCTTCCACATGGGCACAAACCTCCCTCCACAACCGTTCCTCGTCGTTCCATGTCCGATTTCGCTTTCGGGCTCCAGTGTTGCCGTCGTATAAGACACTTCTCGACCAAGATCCGGAGGATCAACAAGGTGATCAAGTTTCGTGCCGCATTCGCGCTAGCCGGCGCCGTTCTGCTCTCAGCCTGCGGGCTCAACAGCGTGCCAACCGCCGAGGAAAACGCCAAGGCGCGCTGGGCCGACGTCCAGACCAATTATCAGCGCCGTGCCGACCTGATTCCGAATCTCGTCGCAACGGTGAAGGGCGCCGCCGGATCCGAGGGCAAGATCCTCAACGACGTGGTCAGCGCGCGCGCGCGGGCGACCCAGATTCAAGTGAGCGGAGACGACCTCACCGATCCGGCCAAGGTATCGGCGTTCAACCAGGCCCAGAACGGCCTGTCGCTGTCGCTCCAGCGACTGCAGGAAGCCTATCCGCAGCTGCAGAGCCAAGGCAATTTCAAGACGCTGATGGACCAGCTCGAAGGCACCGAGAATCGCATCGCGATCTCGATCCGCGACTACAACACCGCAGTGCAGGCCTATAACACCCGCATCCGCACCTTCCCCGACGCGGTCGGCGCCAAGATCTTCTACGGCTCGAAACCGATGACCCCGTTCCAGGCGCAGGCCGGGGCGGACAAGGCGCCGACGGTCGACTTCGGGAACGGCAGCTGATTCCGATAGCGCTTCTGCTTTGCGGGGCGCTGGCAGCATGCAACGCTGCCGCGCCCTCCAGGGCGCCTCCTGCCGGCTATGATTTCCCGGCGCTGGCGGGGTGTGTCGTGGATACCGCCGATCTGCTCCCGCCCGCCATAGAGGCGCAACTGGCGGCACGTATCGCGAACGCCGAGGCGCAGTCGAAACATCAGTTCGTCGTCGTGACGGTGAATAGTCTGGGCGGCAAATCGATCGAAGACTATGGCCGGGCGCTCGGCAATTGGTGGGGAATCGGGCGAAAGGGTGGCGACGACAGCGTTCTGCTGATCGTCGCGCCGAACGAGCACAAGGCGCGGATCGAAGTTGCCGACGGCCTGACGAAGGCGCTTACCGACCAAGAGGCAGGCATCATCATGGACGATACCATCCTGCCGCGCTTCCGCGACCAGCATATGGCCGACGGCATCGTCGCGGGCAGCAACGCCATCCTTCGCGAGATCACAGAATGAACATCCTGCGTTATCTGCTTGCCTTGTTGCTGCTCGCCATACCCGTCACGGTGCAGGCGCAGCCCAATTTCCCAAAGCGCGAGCGCGAACCCGTGGTCGACGCCGCCAATCTGCTAACCGATGTCCAGAAGGCCGAGGTCACCAGCCTCGCCGAGGATATCAACAAGGCGACCACGCGCCAGTTCGTCGTCGCCACGATCCCCGATCTGCAGGGCTATGACATCGCCGATTACGGCTATCAGCTCGGACGCGCCTGGGGAATCGGACAAAAGGACGCCAATAACGGGATCCTGCTGATCGTCGCGCCCAAAGAGCGCAAGGTGCGGATCGAAGTCGGCTATGGGCTCGAACCGATCATGACCGACGCGATGTCGAGCACCATCATCAACGAAACGATCCTTCCCCGTTTCAAGGCCGGCGATATGGCCGGCGGCATCGTCGCCGGTGCCAACGCAGTTGCCGAGCAGATGAAGCTGCCGCTCGAAGCCGCGGAGGCGCGCGCCAAGGCGGCCGCCGACAAGCAGGCGCAGAGCAAGCCGCGCCGCGCCGGCGGCGGTGGCGGCTTCCCCTTCGGCTTGCTGTTCTGGGGAATCATCTTCCTCTTCGTGCTGTTGCCGATGCTCGCGCGCGGGTTCGGAGGCCGGCGCCGCAAGGGACCGTGGGGCGCACGCAGCTATCGCAGCAATGACGGCGGTGCGCTGCCGATCATCCTGTGGAGCATCGCCAACGAGATCGGCCGCAACGCCGGCCACGGCGGCGGCTCCTCCGGCTGGGGTGGCGGCGATGGCGGCGGCTGGGGCGACGGCGGTGGGGGAGGCGGCTTCTCCGGGGGCGGTGGATCGTTCGGAGGCGGTGGCGCCTCGGGGAGCTGGTGATGCGATTGACCAAAGCCGATCATGCGCGGGTCACCGCAGCGGTCTCGCAGGCCGAACAGTCGACCGATGGCGAGATCGTCACGGTCGTCGCCGGCCGTTCCGACGCCTATCACGACGTCGCGCTCCATTGGGCCGTGCTCGCGATGCTGTTCGTGCTGGCGCTGCTCGCGTGGCAGCCGGGGCCGGTCGCATGGCTCCACGCGCTGCTCGTCGATGCCTGGTCGGAAACGCCGCCGCATTGGTATCTCACTTTCGCGCTGATCCTGATGGCGCTCACCTTCCTCGTCGTCCGCGTCCTCCTCGCGCGCGATGCGCTGCGGATCGCGCTGACCCCGGGCGCGACGAGGACGCGGCGGGTGCACGCCCGCGCGATGGCGCTGTTCCGCACCGCCGCCGAAAAGCGCACCAAGGCGGCAACCGGCGTGCTCCTCTACCTTTCGCTTGCCGAGCATCGCGCGGAGATCATCGCCGAAGAATCGATCCACTCGAAGGTGAGCGCGGAAGTGTGGGGCGAGGCGATGGCGGCGCTGATCGCCGCGGTGAAAGATGGCAGACCGGGCGATGGTCTCGCCGAAGCGGTCGCCCAGATCGGCAAGGTGCTCGCCGAGCATTTTCCGCGCAGCGAAGGCGACACGAACGAGCTTCCCGACCGGCTGATCGAATTATGAGCACTCCGGAAGAGCCGGTCGAAACCGTCTGGCAAGGCAAATGGATCGTGGCAAGGCGGCAGGGCAAATGGGAGTTCGTCTCCCGCGCCCGCAACATCCAGGCGGCGGTGATCGTGGCGATCGACGACGAGGATCACGTCCTGCTCGTCGAGCAACATCGCGTGCCGCTGGGCCAGCGCTGCCTTGAGCTTCCGGCAGGGTTGATCGGCGACGAGCATGACGGCGATACCGCGCTCGATGCCGCCCGCCGCGAGCTCGAGGAGGAAACCGGCTATCGCTGCGAGACGGTCGAGGCGCTGGGCTATTTCCACTCCTCGCCCGGGATGGTCAGCGAAGGCTTCACGCTGGTGCGCGCTACGGGCTTGACCAAGGTGAGCGAAGGCGGCGGCGTCGCGGGCGAGGATATCGTCGTCCACCGCGTCGCGCTGGCCGAGGTCCCCGCCTTTGTCGCACAGAAGCGGGCCGAGGGGCTCGCCATCGACGTGAAGCTGCTGCTGTTACTGGCTGAAACGATGTTGCGCCGCGCATAGCCGCAACCGCCTGCCTTCAGGCGCGGATCTCCACCTGCACCCGATCCCCCGCGGCGATACCGGCGGCGCGCCGCACTTCGGCCTTGACCGGCAACAGATAGCCGTCGCTTTCGCTGTGCGGGAAGACGGAGGTGGCGAACGGCACTCCATTGACCCGCGCCTCGACCCGGACGGATCCGAAGCCGCGCCCGCCGCCCATCGCGCGCAGCTCAAAAGCGCGCGCGCGGATCGCGTCGGCGGGCACACCGGTGACCGTCACGAAATGCCAGCTGGCCTTGGCCGGGGGCGGGGGTGTCCAGCGCCAGAGTTCGGCGGCAAAGGTCAGTGGGGCATCGTCGGGCATGGACATCGGCCGCACCCTTGGCGCTGTTCGGCAGCGGGATAAAGCGAGGCGGGGTCAGCGCCGCGCGAGACGGTGGGCGATCTGCCGTATCCGCAGCCCGGTGACGGGATCGCGCCAGTCAGGCGCAACCGCGAGTAGCGGCTCCAGCACGAAGCCGCGTTCGCGGAAGTGGGTATGCGGCACGGTGAGCCTCCGCTCGCCCCACATGCCTTCGGACCAGAGGACGATGTCGAGATCGATCACCCGCGCCCCCCAATTGCGTCCGCGCCGCCGCCCGAAGCCGCGTTCGATCGCCTTGAGCCTGCCGAGCAGCGCCGGAGGGTCCTCGTCGCTCTCGATCAGCGCGACGGCATTGGCGAAGCGGCGCTTCGAAGGGCCGAGCGGCGCCGTACGCAGTACCGGCGAGACAGCGACCACCTTACCCAGCGCGGCGAGCGCCGCTTCGATCTCCGCCTCGGGGCTGCCGTGGCGTCCTCGGCGGTTGGAGCCTAGAGCGATGGCATAGACGGGTGTCGGCACGCCCTGGCCTTAACGGCGCGGGCGCGAATACGCCATGCTGACCGCGATACGCCGGTCAGATTCAAACGCGTAATTTTCGTTCGAGATCGACTGCGAATCGGCCAGGTGAGTCACTTTAGATGTCTTCGACGAGCCGTCCGTAAAGCTCGGGCCGCCGATCGCGGAAGAAGCCGAACGCCGCACGGTGGCGCTTGATCCGGTCGAGGTCCAGCTTCGCGATGATCACGCCGGTTTCCTCGCGGTCGAGTTCGGCGAGGATATCGC
Source organism: Sphingomonas psychrotolerans (assembly GCF_002796605.1). Taxonomy (NCBI): domain Bacteria; kingdom Pseudomonadati; phylum Pseudomonadota; class Alphaproteobacteria; order Sphingomonadales; family Sphingomonadaceae; genus Sphingomonas; species Sphingomonas psychrotolerans. The sequence goes on along the minus strand of NZ_CP024923.1, from coordinate 3,346,542 downwards.
CGCGCTCGTCGGTGATGAAGCTGGTGCCGTAAAAGGTCTGGCCGTGCTCGGTGCCGACGCGGTTGGCGGCGACCACGGGGACGACGTTCGACACCGCATGCCCGACCATCGCGCGCCGCCATAGCCGCGCGGTGTCGAGGCTGTCGTCGTGCGGTTCGGATCCGATCGCGGTGGGGTAGAACAAAACCTCGGCGCCCATCAGCATCATCGCGCGGGCGGTTTCGGGATACCATTGGTCCCAGCACACCCCCACGCCGATCCTGGCGCCGGGTCCGTTCCACACCTTAAAGCCGGTGTTGCCGGGGCGGAAATAGAATTTCTCTTCATAGCCCGGTCCGTCGGGAATGTGGCTTTTGCGATAGACGCCCTCGACTCGCCCGTCGGGGCCGATCATCGCGAGGCTGTTATAATGATGCGGCCCATCGGCCTCGAAAAAGCTGGTCGGGATATGGATGCCGAGGTCCGCGGCGAGATGCTGCATCGCCAGCACCGCCTTGTGCTCGTTCACCGGTTTGGCGTTGGAAAACAGCGCCTCGTCCTCGACCCGGCAGAAATACTCGCCCTCGAACAATTCGGGCGGGAGCACGACCTGCGCGCCCTTGCCCGCCGCCTCGCGGACGAGCTCGGACACTGCCTTGATGTTGGCATCGATGTCGTTGGTGAAGGCGAGCTGGAGCGCCGCGACGGTAATCTCGGTCATTGGGTTCCTCAGAGCCGCGGAAGCTGCTGGCTGATGCAGTGAAAGCTGCCGCCGCCGGTCAAGATATGATCGGCGCGCTGGCCGACAACCTGCCGGCCGGGGAAAAGCGCCTCCAGCGCCGCGATCGCCGCGTCGTCATTCTCCTGGCCGTATACCGGCACCACCACCGCGGCGTTGCCGATGTAGAAGTTCATGTAGCTCGCGGGGATGATCTCTTCCTCGGGGCTCAGCACCCGGCCGGGCGAGGGGAAGCGGATCAATTCGACTCCGAAGGCCTCGGCGCGCCGGGCGGCGTCCTGATAGATTCGCCAATTGGGGTCGTTGTCGGTCGCCTCCGGGATCAGCAGCCGGTTCTCGCCGACGAAGCGCGCGAGATTGTCGACATGACCATCGGTATGGTCGTTGAGCAGCCCGTCACCGAGCCACAGCACTCGATGATAACCGAGGCTGGCTTCGAGCAGCGCCGCGACATCTGCCTTGGTCAGGTTCGGATTGCGATTGGGGTTGAGCAGACATTGTTCGGTGGTGACGCACAGCCCGGTGCCGTCGCCGTCGATCGCGCCCCCCTCGAGGATCCACTGATGCTCCTCGACCACGAGCTTCCTGGCCCTTGCGAGCCGCGCCCCGACGTCCGTATCGCCCGCGAGGTCGTATTTCCCGCCCCAGCCGTTGAAGCGGAAATCATGCGCGCGGCCGGCGCCGTCGATGATCGGGCCGGTGTCGCGCAGCCAGATGTCGCCGAACGGCTCGATCACCACCCGCGCCGAATCGCCGGCATGTTCGCGCGCCGCCGCCGCCGCTTCCTCGTCGGCGGCGACGAGGATCACTTCCTCCCCGCTTCCTCCCGCGCGGACCGCGCGGGCAAAGGCGGCGACCTCTTCTCGCGCCGGATCGAGGTCTTCGAGCCACAGCTCGGGATGGCTCGGAAAACCGATCCACACGGCATCGTGCGGCGCCCATTCGGGAGGGGGAGGTAGAATCATGGCGCGCTATTACTTCCCCGCGCGGCTCTTGTCTCGGGTCGCGCGGAATTCGGCGGTCGGATACCAATTAGGCCAGTTTGAGCCCTCGGCGAGCTGGCGGCCGAGCCCGTAGAAGATGCTCAGATCCTCGATCGCGCCGTCCCAACTCCAGCTGGGATCATATTGATCCTGCGGCTTGTGATAGCGATTGGCGGTATAGTCGTCCGAGGCCTTCTTGCCGGCTTCCTTGCCGCCGACGCGGAGATCCTCGCCGCTTTCGCCATAGAGCATCGGCACGCCGAGCTTGGCCATGCTGAAATGGTCCGAGCGATAATAATAGCCGCGCTCGGGAGTGGGCTCGGGGACGATCACCCGGTCCTGCGCCGCCACGAAAGGCTTCACCAGATCCTCGAGCTCGGACTTGCCGACGCCGACCAGCACGAAATCCTTCGCGCGCCCGACATTGTTGACGCCGTCCATGTTGACCCCGCCCACTGTCCTCGCGAGCGGATATACCGGGTTCTCGGCATAGAATTTGGAGCCGAGCAGCCCCGATTCCTCGGCGGTCACTGCAAGGAAGACGAGGCTACGCTTCGCCGGCCCCGCCTTCACATGTGCTTCGGCAAGCGCGACCAGCCCGGCGGTGCCCGACGCATTGTCGAGCGCGCCGTTGCAAATGTCGTCGCCATTCACAGCGTCGCAGCGGCCGAGATGGTCCCAATGCGCCGAATAGAGCACCACTTCGTCCGGGCGTTCGCTGCCGGGCAGGATGCCGATGACGTTCTTCGATGCCTGACGCCGGATCGTGTTGTCGAACGACACGTTCGCCTTCACGCCCAGCGGAACGGCTTTGAAGCCCTTGTGCTTCGCCGCTTCGATCAAGGCGACATAGTCCTTGCCCGCGCTGGCGAAGAGCGCCTTCGCGGCATCCTGCTGGATCCAGCCGATCGCCTTCGACTGGTCCATATGGTCGCCCGGCGTGTCCTGCTCGAGCTGGGGTCCGGTCCATGACGATTGCACCACGCCCCAGCCATAAGCGGCGGGCTCGGTGTCGTGGATGATGATCGCCGCCGCGGCGCCCTGCCGCGCGGCTTCCTCATATTTGTAGGTCCAGCGGCCATAATAGGTCATCGCCCGGCCGCCGAATTCGCCCCGCAGCCCCTGTGTCTGCCAATCGGGATCGTTGACGAGGATGACCACGGTCTTCCCCTTCACATCCATGCCGGCATAGTCGTTCCAGTCGCGCTCGGGGGCGTTGATGCCGTAGCCAACGAACACGACGTCGCTGTCCTTGACCTGAACCTTCGGCGTGACCTGATAGGTCGCGATCACCAGATCCTTGCGGTATTCGAGGCTGACCGGCGTCTTGCCTCCGGTGAAGGTAAGGGGCGCGACGTTCTGCGACGTGATTTCGACCAGCGGCACCTCCTGGAACCAGCTGCCCTTGTTGCCCGGCTTGAGCCCGGCCCTCTGGAGGCGCTCGACCAGGTAAGCGAGCGTCTTCTCCTCGCCCGCGGTCGCCGGCGCGCGGCCTTCGAATTCATCGGACGAAAGCCGCTCGGTGACTTGCTTGAGCGTGTCGAGCGAGAGCTGCGGCGCGGTCTGCGCGACGGCAGCGGTGCTGGTGAGCAGAACGGCGGTGGCGAACAGGATGCGCATGGAAACTCCCGCGGATATGGATGGAGCGAATGTGGCAGCGAGGCGCGGGGGTCGCAAGCATTGCAGTTCGTGTCGAGGCCGGAGACGCAACGGCAGTGATAATGGAGAGGGCGATGCGGCGGATGACTACAGGCAGCTTCCTCGCGGCGGCGGTCGCCTCGCCGGCCGGGTCGCCGCTTGGGGCGGCGCGGACCGGCCACCCGCGGATTACGGAAAGTGCTGACTCCAGCCCGTAACAGGAAGATCGACTTCCATCAGCGTCAAGGCGGCACAGTAACCGCGACAACTGGCCGGTCTTCATAACCTTCGCGACGAGCTCTCTTTCCGGGAAAGAACATCGACTTGCGTCGCAGTGATATGCGCCCCCGAAGTCAATGAAGAATAAGACTTGCCCAAGATCGTTTCGGTAGTAAGCTGTGGGTCAACGGGGGGGATTCAGGCATGGCTGAGCCGTTTTTATCGGAGCTTAGGCTTTTTTCCTTTGTCTTCGCGCCGAAAGGCTGGGCGCTGTGCAACGGTCAGTTGCTGCCGATCAACCAGAATCAAGCGCTGTTCTCGCTGCTGGGCACCACCTATGGCGGAGACGGACGGGTAAACTTCGCGCTTCCTGATCTGCGTGCCCGGACGCCGATGCACGTCGGTAACGGCCATACGCTCGGCGAGCGGGGCGGTGAGCAGGCGCACACGCTCTCGATCGCCGAACTGCCCCAGCACACCCATGTGCTGCAGGCGACGTCGACGAATGCGACCACCAATATTCCCAATGCCACCATGTTTCTTGCGGGAACGGCTCCAAACGATTTCTATACCGGTGCGGCGGCGCTTACGGCGACGGCGCCGGCTTCGGTCGCCACTGTCGGCGGCAGCCAGGCGCATAACAACATGCAGCCGTATCTGACGCTGTCCTGGTGCATCGCGCTCCAGGGCATCTTCCCCTCGCCAAACTGAGGAACCCGACCGATGGCGCAACCTTATGTCGGTGAAATCCGGATGTTCGCGGGCAATTTCGCGCCCGCCGGCTGGATGTTCTGCGAAGGGCAGCTCCTGCCGATCTCCGAGAATGAGACGCTCTTTCAGCTGATCGGCACCACCTATGGCGGGGACGGTCAGGAAACCTTTGCGCTACCCGACCTGCGCGGCAGGCTTCCGGTGCATCAGGGAAACGGCTTCATCCTTGCCGAGGCCGCAGGTGTCGAGCAGGTCACGCTGACCGTCCCGCAAATCCCTGGGCATAGCCACCCGTTGCTCGCATCGCTCAACGTGGCGACCTCGCCGACGCCGACCAACAATCTGATCGGCAAGTCCGGCTCGATCGACGCCTTCATCAACGCCCAGCCGACCGATCCGCTGAACGCACTCTCGGTAACCCCGGTCGGCAACAACCAGCCGCACACCAACATGCAGCCCTATCTCTGCGTCGACTTCATCATCTCGCTGTTCGGGATCTTCCCGAGCCCAACCTGAGGAGCCGATCCGTGGCCGATCCGTTCGTCGCCGAAATCCGGGTCTTCCCCTTCAACTTCGCGCCCAGAGGCTGGGCGTGGTGCGACGGGCAATTGCTGCCTTTGTCGCAGAATACCGCATTGTTCTCGCTGCTGGGCACCACCTATGGCGGCAACGGCAAGAGCAATTTCGCGCTTCCCGATCTGCAGGGCCGAGCGCCGATGCATCCGGGACAGGGACCCGGCCTGTCGCTCCACGATCTCGGCGAGACCGGTGGCTCGGAAACCGTGACGCTGCTCGAATCTGAAATGCCAGCGCATGCGCACGCGCTCACCATGTCGTCGTCGGACGAGGCCGAAAACAACATACCGACCAACAACGCCCTGACGCGGGCCAAGCTGAACATCTACTCGCCCAACACAACCCTCACGCCGCTGGCGCCCGAGGCGCTCGCTCCTGCCGGTGGCGGTCAGCCGCACAACAACATGATGCCTTATCTGACCCTCTATTTCTGCATCGCGTTGCAGGGCGTGTTCCCGCCACGGAGCTAGCAGCTGTCGTGCCCTTGCCGCTTGTCGGTGCCGCGACGCTGGACGTCGGGTTACGGCCGATGTCGGATGCCGACCTCGCCTTCACCGCCGCGCTTTATGCCTCGACGCGCACCGAGGAATTGGCGCTGGTGCCTTGGCCCACGGAGACCAAACAGGCGTTCCTGCTTCAGCAGCATGCCGCGCAGCACGCGCATTACCAGCAGCATTATCGTGGCATGGAGGCGATGATCATCGAACGCCATGGTGTCGCGATCGGACGGCTATATCTGTACGAAATGCCGACCGAGATCCGGATCGTCGACATCTCGCTGATGCCAGAGGCGCGAGGCCAGGGGGTCGGCGCGGCATTGCTGCGCGATCTGTTCGCCGACGCCGGGCCGCGCGGCCAGAATGTCACGATTCATGTCGAGAAGAACAACCCGGCGCGCACGCTCTATACGCGACTCGGCTTCGAGGTCCTCGACGAGGACCGGGGCGCCTACGACCTTTGGCAATGGCGTCCGGCAGCTTAGTAGAACACCGCCTCATAGCGGATATTGTCGGCCTCGCGCGCAACCGGAACGATGAAGATCTCATGCCCGTCCTCGCCACCGCGGGTGAAGCGATAGGTTCCTTGCGGCAGAACCGGTTCGCCGGGGCCGAGAAACTCCAGCCGGAACGATCCGCCCTCCCGCCCCGAATCGGACAGCGCCTGCGCCTTGTGGAGCGTGAGCGGATAGGCGGCGTCGCCGCCGGACACGTCATAAATGGTGCCCGCCGCAAAGTCGGACAAACACAGCGCCGTCATCCGGGCACGCGGGGCAGCGGCGACGAAATCACGAAGACAGCGATGCGCATGCAAAGTCCTGTGAGAAACGACTTAGGCAGATCTTGGCAGGCTGGTCTCGGCCTCGCAAGGCCCGGCCTTCCAAGCGGATCGTTTCGCTTTACGCTCGAACGACTAATATTCGAGGAGGCCCGCCCAGTTCTTCGCCGCGTGCGGCTCCGCGGTGCTCCAACCGAATTTCCGCGGGTCGGCGGGCCATGCCGATGCGTGGTTCCAGGAGAATGGTTTCCAGTCATGGCAAACCCCGCCCGAGATCGCGGCGTTCGCCGGGACGAGGCCTTCGGCGTCAGAAGCGGAAGGCAGTGCCCACATAGACCGCTTGGCTGTCGCGCCGATTGTCGGTCATCTTGGGGAGGCGGTCCTGCTCGCTCTTATAGCGCACGCCCGCAGTCACATCGAGGTTGCGGGTCAGCGAATAGCTGCCGCCGACGTCGATCGAATAGCTCGGCTTGTCGCCGATCAGCACCGGCGTGTTGGCCAGCGGACGCTCAGCGGCGGCCTGGACGCGGCCAGTGACGCGGCTGCCCGAATAGCTGACCCCGACATTGGCGCGTTCGGTGCTGCCCGGCTGGGTGACGAGTTCGACGCGAGTAACGTCGCCCGCGACGGCGAAACGCTTCCAGCCGACCGAGACGCCGAGATTATACGCGATCGGCGCAAGGCTGACCGGGGTTGCGGCGATCACGTCGCTCCGGCTGGCGATCGCTGCGGTCCGGGTCGAGCGCGCGCGGACTGCAACGGTCACGGCACGGCCGCCGCGGCGCGATTCGGACGGGGTGAAGCGGAAGCCGGCCTCGGGCAGACCGCTGCGCGCGAGAATCGCGGCGAGCTTGGGATCGGCGGCGGCTGGCGTGAAGGTGCCGAGGCCGCTGCGCGACGCCGTAGCGGGCCGCTTGGCATAGCCCGATTCGGCCCTGCCATTTTCCTGCGCCTGGAGCGCCGGCGCAACGAGAGCACCGGCGGCGCAAATCGCCCCCAGTCCCATCATCGTCGTCCACCGTGCCAGAAGCATTTTCATCCCCTTTTATGTAGAGGGACGTACCATGATTCGGAAGCGAGGTTCCACAGGCGACTGAAATTTCGTGGCAGTGTTGCCCGATGCCCACAGATTCGGCAGCGAATCGACCCGTTTGGGGGAGATTCCCCGACGAACGTCCGCGGGCGCTGCCGCCTTGCTCCCGCCACACGAGCCCCTATAGATGCTTTCGCTTTCTCCTTTCGGGCTTAGGAATGTGTCGATGAACCGCCTGTTGCGCACCGCGATCCTGGGGTCGCTCGCTCTTTCGATCACCGCATGCGGCGGCAACAAGCGCCCCGAGGCCGATCTCGCCGCTTCGAAAGTGACGACGATCGGCGTCAATTCCTATCTATGGCGCGCGACTCTCGACACGCTGAGCTTCATGCCGCTGCTCCAGACCGATTCGAACGGCGGCGTCATCGTCACCGACTGGTACGTCAATCCGAACACGCCGGCCGAGCGGATGAAGGTGACCGTGACCGTGCTCGACCAGGATCTGCGCGCCGATGCGCTGCGGGTCGCGGCGCTGCGCGAAGTCAACCGCACCGGCCAGTGGGTCGCAGCCCCCGTGCAGGCCGCGACGGTGCAGAAGCTCGAGGACATCATCCTGACCCGCGCTCGCGACTTGCGTCGTGCCGCCATCGTCAACGACTGATCGACCGCTTCTTTCGATTGTAGCGCGCCGATCGCCGACCCCGGCCCCACATGGGGACGGGGGTTGATCGGCTGTGCGGCGCTGCCTAGTGCCCGAGCTGCAAAGTTGAAGGAATTTCGTACGTGTCGCGGTTCAATGCGCTGAAGTCCGATTCGCACTGGCAGAAGGTTTGGGACGAGCGCCGCACCTTCGCCGCGCGCGACGACAGCCCCAGGCCCAAGAGCTTCGTGCTCGAGATGTTCCCCTATCCCTCGGGGCGCATCCATATGGGGCATGTCCGCAACTATACGATGGGCGACGTGCTCGCACGGTTTCGCCGGATGCAGGGCATGGAAGTGCTCCACCCGATGGGCTGGGACGCCTTCGGCATGCCCGCCGAAAATGCCGCGATGGAAAAGAAAGTCCATCCCGGCAACTGGACCCGCCAGAACATCGCGACGATGAAGGCGCAATTGAAGCGCCTCGGCTTCGCGCTCGACTGGACCCGCGAACTGGCGACTTGCGAGCCCGATTATTACGGGCACGAGCAAGCCATTTTCCTCGATTTCTTCGAGAGCGGGCTGGTCTATCGCAAGGAATCGGCCGTCAATTGGGATCCGGTCGACATGACCGTGCTCGCCAACGAGCAAGTGATCGACGGGCGCGGCTGGCGCTCGGGCGCGCTGGTCGAGCGCAAGAAGCTCAGCCAGTGGTTCCTGAAGATCACCCAGTTCGCCGACGAGCTGCTCGAGGGTGTGCGCGGGCTCGAGCATTGGCCCGACAAGGTCAAGCTGATGCAGGAGAACTGGATCGGCAAGTCCGAGGGGCTGCAGTTTCGCTTCAAGCTGACCGACGGCGGCGAAATCGAAGTGTTCACCACGCGCCCGGACACGATCTTCGGATCGAGCTTCGTCGCGATCGCGGCCGACCATCCGATTGCCCGGAGGTTAGGCGAAGGCGACCCCGAAATCGCCGCGTTCATCGAGCGCTGCAAGCAGGGCGGCACCACCGCGGCCGAGCTGGAGACACAGGAGAAGCTGGGTTTCGACACCGGGCTGCACGCTACGCATCCCTTTGATCCGGCTTGGGAATTGCCGGTCTATATCGCGAACTTCGTGCTGATGGACTATGGCACCGGCGCCGTCTTCGGCGTGCCGGCCCACGACCAACGCGATTTCGAATTCGCGACGAAATACGCGCTGCCGATCCGCCGCGTCGTCTCCGAAGGCGACAAGACCGCGCCCGAATTCCACGACACCGAAGCGTATAGCGGCCCCGGCACGTTGGTGAATTCGCACTTTCTCGACGGGATGGACGTGACCGACGCCAAACGCGCGGTGATCCAGCGCGCCGAGCAGGGCGGCTGGGGCACCGGCACGACCGTATGGCGGCTGCGCGACTGGGGCGTCAGCCGCCAGCGTTACTGGGGCACCCCGATCCCGATCGTCCATTGCGAAAGCTGCGGACCGGTGGGCGTGCCACGCGAGCAGTTGCCGGTGGTGCTGCCCGAGGATGTCAGCTTCGACATTCCCGGCAATCCGCTCGACCGGCACCCGACGTGGAAGCATGTGAACTGTCCCAAATGCAACGCACCCGCGCGGCGCGAGACCGACACGCTCGATACCTTCTTCGATTCCTCGTGGTATTTCATACGCTTCGCCAGCCAACCGGCCGACAAGCCGTTCGACAAGGCGGTGGCCGAGCAATGGCTGCCGGTCGGCCAGTATATCGGCGGAGTTGAGCATGCGATCCTGCATCTGCTCTATGCGCGCTTCTTTACCCGCGCGCTCCAGCATATCGGCAAGCTCGACGTCGCCGAGCCGTTCGCGGGGCTGTTCACCCAAGGGATGGTGACGCACGAGACTTACTCGTTCCCTCCCGTTTCGGAGGGACATGGTCCGACTTGGGTATCGACGGATGACATCGAACGTCGGCCCGAAGGCGTATTTGAGCGCAGCACCGGTCGACAAGTGACGATCGGCCGCGTTGAGAAGATGTCGAAGACAAAGAAGAACACCGTCGATCCCGAGCCGATCGTCGACCAGTACGGCGCCGACGCAGTGCGCTGGTTCATGCTCTCGGACTCGCCTCCCGAGCGCGACCTCGAATGGAGCGATAACGGCATCGAGGGCGCGTGGCGCTTCGTCCAGCGGCTGTGGCGGTTGTTCGACGGGCTCGAAGATGCGCAAGGCGAGGACAAGGATCTCGACCGCAAGCTCCACCGCACGATCGCTGGCGTCGCCGGCGACATCGAGGCACTGACTTTCAACAAGGCCGTCGCGCGGCTCTACGAGCTGGTCAACGCCGTCGAGAAGGCCGCCCCCTCCGCCTCGCGGACCAACGCGATCCGCACGATTATCCGGATCGTCGCGCCGATGGTGCCCCATATCGCCGAAGAGGCTTGGGCCGCGATGGGCCAGGACGGGCTGATCGCCGACGCGGCATGGCCCGAAGTCGATCCGGCGTTGTTGGTCGACGACGAAGTCACGATCGCGGTGCAGGTCAATGGTAAGCTGCGCGATACGCTGGTAATGCCCAAGGGGGCGCCGAAGGATAGGGTCGAAGCCGCGGCACTCGCCGCCGACAAGATCGTTCGTGCGCTCGAGGGGAAGCCGCCCAGAAAGGTGATCGTCGTGCCCGACCGTCTGGTGAACATCGTCGCATGAGGGCCGTGACGCTCCTCTGCGTGGCGGCGCTTGTGCTGTCTGGCTGCGGGCTACGGCCGCTTTACGGCGGCGGTGCCGGCGGATCGGTGCAGACCATGCTCGCCGCAGTGCAGGTCGCGCCGATCGAGGGCCAATCGGGCTGGCTCGTCTCCAACGCACTGCGCGACCGATTGCACGGCGGCGACACGACGCCGCGCTATCGGCTCGAGATTCAGCTAGACGATTCGACCGTCGGGCTCGGCGTGCGCCGCGACGACAGCGTCGCGCGCGAGCGGCGGACGCTACGCGCGCGCTATCAGCTCGTCGATCTCGCCAATGGCACGGTGGTGCTCGACGCGACCGCCGGTTCGGATGCCGGCATCGACGTGGTCGGATCGGAATATGCGACGATCGCGGCCGAGAAGACCGCGCTCGAGCGGCTCTCGGGGATCGTCGCCGATCAGATCGTCGCGCGAGTGGCGCGCTATGCCCAATCGGGTCCAGCGTCCGCACCCACCGCCGCAGTTCCTGCGGGCAGCACCGGCCAATGAAGTCCAGCGCGGGACAGATCCGCGCCGCCGTCGACAAGCCCGATCCTGCGATCCGGCTCTATCTGTTCCACGGGCCCGACGAAGCCGGCGCGGCCGAGCTCGCCGCGCGGCTGGCGCGCGCGCTGGGGCCCGACGCCGAACGCGTCGATCTCGACATGAAGGCGCTTCGTGAGCAGCCCGGGCGGCTGGCCGACGAAGCGGCGTCGCTCTCGCTGTTCGGCGGGGCGCGTTATATCCGGCTCTCGGGCATCGAGGAGAGTGCCGCCGAGGCAATCGGGCTGCTGCTCGCCGCCGAGCGCACGGGCAGCCCGGTGATCGCGATCGGGCCAGGCCTCAAGGCGAGCGGCAAGCTGGTCAAACAGGCGATCGCCACTCCCGCCGCCCTCGCCTTCGCCTGCTATGTGCCCGAAGGGATCGACGCGGCGCGACTGGCGACCACCGTAGCGCGCGAGCACGGCCTGCGCCTGACCGGCGACGTACCTCAGCGGCTCGCGAGCGCGACCGGCGGCGATCGGGCGATCCTCGCGCGCGAGATCGAGAAGCTCGCGCTCTATCTCGACGCTGCGCCGGAGCGGCCGCGCGATGCCGATGGCGACGCGCTCGATGCGATCGGCGCCGATCTCGGCGATACCGAGCTGTTCCACGCGATCGATGCAGTGCTCGACGGGCGAGTCGCAGAGGTGGGTGCCGAGCTTGCGGGACTGGGCGACGGCGTCGCGGTGCCGCTGATGCGCCAGCTGTCGCGTCGGCTGATGACCTTGGCCGAGCTGCGCAGCGACATGGATCGGGGCGCAAGCGTCGACGAAGTGCTCGAAAAGCACCGCATCTTCTTCCGCGAAAAGGCCGCGACCGGGCGCGCGCTGCGTCGCTGGAATGCGGCCCAGATCGCGCGCGCGATCCAGCGGGTGCGCGAGACCGAGCGCGCGCTGATGCATTCGGGAACCGCCGGCGAAGTATTGGCCGACGCGGAGTGCGCGGCGATCGCAAGAGCAGCGGCGCGGGCGCGGGGCTGAGCCTTCGTCATACCGGCGAACGCCGGGATCTCGGCAGTCTTTTCGGCACGAAGATCCCGACTTTCGTCGGGATGACGGTCTGCCGTCAGATTCGCTCGCCGGTCAGCCGCTGGCAGACCATATCGAGCTGGTCGAGCGTCGAGTAGCCGAGAGTCAGCGCGCCGCCCTTGGGGCCATGCGCAATCTTGACGTGGAGGCCGAGTACGTCGCCCAACTGCCGCTCGAGTGCCGCGATGTCGGCGTTACGGCTTGCCCCCTCCCCGCTCTTGTTGCGCTGCGTTCCCGGCTTGGCTTCGCGCGCGAGCTTCTCGGTCTCGCGAACCGACAGGCCCTTCTCGGCCACGGTGCGCGCCAGACGTTCGGCATCGGGGGCGCCGATCAGCGCGCGGGCATGTCCCATCTCGATCGCACCGGTGACCACCAATTCACGAACCGGCTGCGGAAGATCTAGCAATCTCAATAGGTTGGCGACATGACTGCGTGATTTGTGGACGAGCTTGGCCAGCGCTTCCTGGGTGTGACCGAACTCGCCAATCAGCTTGGCATAGGCCTCGGCTTCTTCGATCGCATTGAGGTCCTCACGCTGGATATTCTCGACCAGCGCGATTTCCATCGTCTCGGCGTCGGTCAGTTCGCGGACGAGGACAGGAACTTCGTGGAGTCTGGCGCGCTGCGCCGCACGCCAGCGGCGTTCGCCGGCGACGATCTGATAGCTATGGCCATGTGGGCGCACGACGATCGGCTGGATGAGTCCGCGCGACGCAATCGACTCGGCGAGATCGTTGAGCGCCGCCTCGTCGAAATGCCGGCGTGGCTGGCCCGGATGCGGCGCCATCGCACTGACCGGGAGCATCCGCACGCCTTGGCCGCCGCCGCGCTCGGAATCGCCCGACACCGGCGTTTCGGCGACGTTGTCCCCGAGCAACGCGCTGAGGCCGCGGCCGAGGCCGTGTTTGCGGGGGCCAGGATCGGTCATGCGGCTTTCCTGAGCTTGGGCAAGCGCTCGATCACTTCGCGGGCGAGGGCGATATAGGCCTCCGAACCGGCGCAGCGATAATCGTAGATCAACGCGGGCATCCCGTGGCTGGGCGCTTCCGAGAGGCGGACGTTGCGCGGAATCACCGTATCGAACACGACCTTGCCGAGCACCGCGCGGACATCGTCGGCAACCTGATCGGTCAGGCGGTTGCGGCGGTCGTACATGGTGAGCGCGACGCCGAGGATCGACAGGCCAGGATTGAAGCGGCTGCGGATGCGGTCGATCGTGCTGAGCAACTGGCTCAGTCCTTCGAGCGCGAAGAATTCGCACTGGAGCGGGACGAGCAGCGCATGCGCCGCGACCATCGCATTGATCGTGAGCAGCCCGAGCGACGGCGGGCAATCGATCAATACCACGTCCCAGCGCGCGGCCGCGTGGCGCGCGAGCGCAGCGTCGAGGCGATGGGTGCGGGCTTCGAACTCAATCAGTTCGATCTCGGCACCCGATAGATCCTGCGTCGCCGGCACGATGTCGAGCCGGGGCACCTTGGTAGGCATCGCCACCTCGTCAACGCTGGCGTTGCCGACGAGCAAATCATAGGTCGAATGCTGGTCACGTTCGGCGCGGCCGATGCCTAGCCCGGTCGAGGCATTTCCTTGGGGGTCGAGGTCGAGCAACAGAACACGCATGCCGGTCGCCGCGAGCGCGGTGCCGACATTGATTGCAGTGGTGGTCTTCCCCACCCCACCCTTCTGATTGGCGATTGCTATGCAGATCATTTGGGTCGCACCCCTCGGGCTACCACGATGCCGGATTCCGGCTGGGTGATGCTTGGTTCCACGTGGAACACACCTTGCCATTTCCGGCGCGCGGCTACTACCTCCGAGTGCGCCTTCTGCCCCTTTGGAAGCACCCAGATTGTGGACAAACCGGTGCAATGTGCTGTGGATTGCAGCAACGCCGGCAGGGCCGCTACCGCACGCGCCGAAACCACCGCAACCGGTTCGGGGGGATGGTAGCTCTCGATCATCGATCGCTGCACAGTGATGCGCGACTTGAGGTCCAGCGCCGCTATGACCTGCTCGAGGAATGCGACACGCCGGGATCGCGGTTCGCACAGCACTATCGGACGGTCGTCGAGCAAGATCCCGACGACGATCCCGGGAAGCCCGGCACCGCTGCCGACATCAAGCCACGTTCCACGTGGGGCGTCGGCTGCGAGCGGAATGAGTTGGGCCGAATCGACGAAATGCCGAGACCAGAGGGCGTCGAGCGTAGAGGCGGCAACCAGGTTTTGACGGGGCGCTTCGGCGATCAGCAGTTCGGCGTAGCGGGCCAGAAGCGTTCCACGTGAAACACCGAAGCTATCGTCGATCCAAGTGCGCGCGTCATCTTCCGTCATGCGGCAGACTTGCGCGCATGAAGAAGGATCGCCGACAGCGCGGCCGGGGTGATCCCCCTGAGGCGCGAGGCGGCGCCGAGCGTTTCGGGACGGGCCGCGTTCAATTTTTCGACCATCTCATTTGACAGGCCCGGGATCGTGTTGAAGTCAAGCGCAGCGCCCAGACGCACATTATCGTTCGCACGGAGCTGCGCCACCTCTGCGGCCTGCCGCTCCAGATAAGGCGCGTAGCGCGCATCCTCGACGAACTCGGCGAGCAGCTGTGGGTCCGCTTCAACCGGCTCCGAAACATGCGCGAGTTCGACTCCCGGAAAGCGCAACCACTCCTTTGCCGAACGCCTTGCGCCATCGAGCGCCACTGGCGCACCGCGGGTGTGCACAGCTGAAGCAGTCAGCGGCACTGCGAAATGCTGCTCCAGCTGATCGCGTGCTTCGGTCCGTGCCGCATGCCTGGCGATCCGTTCGGGTTGCAAAAGATCCAATTGCGCAGCCGTCTCGCCGAGACGAGTTTCGGCGTTGTCGGCGCGCAGGCGCAACCGGAACTCGGCGCGCGCGGTGAGCATTCGATACGGCTCGGTCACGCCCTGCAGGACCAGATCGTCGACCATGACGCCCAGATAGCTGGTAGCCCGATCGAGGATCAGGGGCTCCAATCCGCGGGCGCCAGCCGCCGCATTCGCGCCCGCGACCAGCCCCTGTCCTGCCGCTTCCTCATAGCCGGTGGTGCCATTGATCTGGCCGGCGAAATAGAGACCGGGGATGTCCGGCAGCGCCAGCAGCGAGTCGAGCGCGCGCGGATCGATATAGTCATATTCCACCGCATAGCCCGGAGTCACGATAACCGCGCGCTCGAGCCCCGGAATCGACGTGACCATCGCCCGCTGGATGTCGACGGGAAGCGATGTCGACATCCCGTTGGGGTAAATGAGGTGGGTGTCGAGCCCCTCGGGCTCAAGGAAGATCTGATGGCCGTCGCGATCACCGAAGCGATGGATCTTGTCCTCGATCGACGGGCAGTACCGCGGCCCTTGCGCGTCGATCGCTCCGGTGAACAGCGGCGATCGATCAAGGCCGGCGCGGATCGCATCGTGAGTCGCATTGGTAGTGCGCGTAATCCCGCAATGGAGCTGCGGGAGCACACGGCACGCCGTCATCGGCGACATCGTCCACAACACCTCGTCCGAAGCCTGCCCCTCGATCCGCGACCAATCGATCGTCCGGCCATCAAGCCGCGGCGGTGTGCCGGTCTTGAGTCTGGCCATCGGTAAAGCGAGCCCACGCAATTGCTCTGCGAGACGAGTCGCCGCCGCTTCACCGATGCGGCCACCCGTCTCACGTTCTTCGCCACGGAAGATCCGGCCGCCGAGAAAAGTCCCGGTGGCGAGCACCACGGCCTTTGCTTCAAGCAACGTTCCATTGGAAAGCCGGACCCCGGTGATCTTCCCGCCGGCAAGTTCGAGCGCGTCGGCTTCACCCTCGACCAGTGCCAGATCCGGCTGCGTCCCCAGCATCGCCTGAATCGCTGCAGCATAGCGCATGCGATCCGCCTGGACGCGCGGACCCTGGACCGCAGTGCCCTTGCTGCGATTGAGCATTCGGTAGTGAACGCCGGCGGCATCAGCCGCACGCGCTATGAGGCCGTCGAACGCATCCACTTCGCGGACGAGATGCCCCTTGCCCAATCCGCCGATCGCCGGATTGCACGACATAGCTCCGAGCTTGGTCAGATCGAAGCTGAGCAACGCGGTGCGCGCGCCGCGACGCGCGGACGCGGACGCGGCCTCGGTGCCGGCATGGCCCGCGCCGATGACGATTACATCGAACTGCATTCCGGCTCGCTACTGTGTTGCGGGCGCCGCGTCAAAAGCGTTCCACGTGGAACAGTCTATTTGCCGATGCAGAATCGGGCGAAGAGCGCGTCTAGCATCGCCTCGACATCTGCCCTTCCCGTGATTGCGTCGAACGCACCGCGCGCGGCACGAAGTTCTTCGGCAAGCAACAACGGGTCTTGTTGCAGTGCAGCACAATCCAGAGCCTCCCTTGCGATTTGCGCTAGTTCGCGCTGCCTGCGATTGAGGGCGAGCAGGTCGAGCGGCGGCAACAGCGCGACCGCCAATGCGCCGAGCCTCGCCCAAAGCGCGCCAAGTCCCGCACCGGTAGTAGCGGAGACCGCCAGGTCCCGCCCAGCTGGTCCTGCACGCCCGGGGAGATCGGCGCGAGCATGGAGCCACAAAGTCACGGGATGCGGCGGCGGGGCATCGTCGCCGAGCCACAATAGCACATCGGCTTCCTCCAGTGCGGCGCGTGCGCGATCGATCCCGATCGCTTCGATTGGATCGGCGGTCTGTTCCGCCAGCCCGGCGGTGTCGATCAGCAGCCAGGCAACACCCTCGCGCACCACCGGCGCTTCGATCCGGTCGCGCGTCGTGCCGGCGATCGCCGAGACGATCGCCGCCTCGCGCCCGACCATCGCGTTGAGCAAGGTAGACTTGCCGGCATTGGGCGGGCCAGCGAGAACCACGCGTAGCCCGTCACGGAGCCGCTCGACCGGCGGCCGGGCGGTGACGTAGCCAATGTCTCTGGCAAGTTCGGCTGTCGCCGCCCGAATCCCGGCAAGCGAGTCGGCTGCTCCCGCGACGTCGTCCTCGTCGCTATGATCAAGCTGCGCCTCGACTTGCGCGGCGAGCTGCAACAACCGCTCTGTCCAGCCCTCGACTTCGCGACGCACGCCTCCCTCCGCGGCGCGCACCGCCACGCGGCGCTGCGCTTCGGTCTCGGCCATCAGCAAATCGCCCAGCCCTTCGGCCTCGCTGAGATCGAGCCGGCCGTTGAGCAGCGCCCGGCGCGTGAACTCGCCCGGCTCAGCCGGCCGCAGCCCGTCGATCGCGCCGAGCGCGGTTTCGACCGCGCGCACCACTGCGCGGCCGCCGTGAAGATGCAGCTCGACAAGATCCTCTCCGCTCGCGCTGCGCGGGCCGGGAAAGGTGAGGACGAGCGCGCGGTCGAGCAATTCCCCGGTGGCGTCGTGCAGCGCCCGAAGTCCCGCCCGGCGCGGCTCGGGCAGCGTGCCTGCCAGCAGCTCGGCGGCATCGAAGGCACGGGGACCGCTCAGCCGCAGCACGGCGATGGCGGCGGGCGGTGCCCCGCTCGACACCGCGAAGATCGTGTCCATCTCAGCTTTTGTTGCCGCTCTCGAACATCGTCCGCCAGAAGCTCATCGCCCCTTCGCCCATCGGCCCCCAATTGCGGATCATATCCGCCATCCCCTCGGGTGTTCCTTGTTTATCAACGGCTTCCACCATCATCTGGACATAGCGATCGTGCACCGGCGACAGGTCTGGAAGCCCCATTGCGCGGCGCGCCTCTTCGGGTGTGCAATCGACTTCGACATTGATCTTCATGCCCATCTCCGTTGCGCCGGCCGCGGAGCGGCTGCTAGTCTGGGGCTATGTATGCGCGCGACCACGCCCTGATCGCAACGCCCATCGGCACCATCCGGCTCGAGGGTGACGACGAAGTGCTGACGGCGATCCGGATCGGCGACGCCGGTGCGCCCGTCAAGGCCGCCGCCGCCGCGGTTCGCGCTGCCGCGGAGCAGCTCGAGCAATGGTTCGCCAAGCAGCGCGAAACCTTCGACCTGCCGCTAACCCCGGCAGGCACCCCGCGCGGCGAGGCGCTGCGCGCGGGGCTGATCGCAGTCGGCTATGGCGAGATGCTGAGCTATGGCGCACTCGCCCGGACGCTGGGATCAAGCCCGCGCGCGATCGGCCAGCTCTGCGCGCGCAACCCCTTTCCGATCGTCGTCCCCTGCCACCGGGTGCTCGGCAGTGGCGGTACGCTCGGCGCCTATTCGGCAGGCGACGGACCCAAGACCAAATCCTGGCTGCTCGAGCATGAGCGCCGGCATGTGAGAGGAACCCTGTTATGACGGTGCTCATCGATGCGAGCGACCACAGCGGCAGCTTCGATGCTTATGTCGCCAAACCCGAGGGCGTCTCCCGCGGCACGATCGTGGTGATCCAGGAGATTTTCGGCCTGAATCCGGGGATCCGCAAGAAATGCGACGATTGGGCGGCGCAGGGCTATCTCGCCTTCGCGCCCGACCTGTTTTGGCGGCTGCAGCCGGGAATCGAGCTCGATCCCGACGTGCCCGAGCAAATGCAACAGGCCTTGCGCTGGATGAACCAGTTCGACCAGAATAAGGGCATCGAAGATCTCGAGGCGACGATCAAAGCGGCGCGCAAGCGTGCGGGCGGGGGCAAGGTCGGAGTAGTCGGCTATTGTCTCGGCGGCCGGCTCGCCTTCATGTGCGCGACGCGGACCGATTCGGACGCGACGGTCGGCTATTATGGCGTCGGAATCGACAATCTGCTCGGCGAGAAGCATGCGATCGCCAACCCGGTGCTGCTCCACATCGCCGGCGCCGACCATTTCGTCACGCCGGACGTGCAAGCCAAAATGCATGCGGGCCTCGACGATCACCCCAAGGTGACGCTGTTCGACTATCCCGGTGAGGATCACGGCTTCGCAGCGGAGATGGGCAAGCGGCGGTCGGAAGCGGCGGCGCAGCTGGCGGACGAGCGGACCGCGGCGTTCTTCGCCGAGCATATCGGCTAGCTGACCTCAGTCACCCCGGCAGGAGGGGGGCGACACCTGGTTTGCGGCGCCGCGGCCTCAGGCGAAGAAGCTGATGATCCCCGGCGTCTGGTGATTGCCCACCCAGCCTTCGTAGATCATCTTGCCCGCTACGAAGACGATCACCGCGAGGCCGAAATAGGCGATCCAGCGATAGCGATCGATCAATTTGGCAATAAAGTTGGCGGCGAGACCCATCAGCGCGACCGAGAGCAACAGCCCGACGACAAGGATGCCGGGATGCTCGCGCGCCGCGCCGGCGACCGCGAGGACATTGTCGAGGCTCATCGACACGTCGGCGATGGCGACTGCCCAAGCGGCACCCGCGAAGCTCCTCGCCGAGCGGACACCCGAATGCTCGTCGCCGTGGATTTCATCCGAGCCGTGGCTCTCGCCGGCATGGCGAATCTCACGCCAGAATTTCCAGCTCACCCAGAGCAGCAACAGTCCGCCCGCGAAGATCAATCCGACGATGCCCATCAGCCAGCTGACGACCAATGCGAACGCGATGCGCAGGACAAGCGCCGCGCCGATGCCGATCAGGATGACCTTCTTGCGCTGTTCGGCAGGGAGGCCGGCAGCCAGCGCGCCGACGACGATCGCATTGTCGCCGGCCAGCACCAGATCGATCATCAGCACCGATCCGAATGCGGCGAGCCGCGCCGGATCGCCGAGGTTCGAGAAATCGGCAATGATATGGTGCCAGATTTCCGCGGGGGAGCCGATGCCGGACACCGCGGCGCTGAAGATCAGATCAAGCATGGGCACCTCCTAGCGGCGGTTGGCGAACAGGCAACCAAAACACGTCATCACGGCCGAAGTGCCGGGATCCACGTGCCGCATGCGACGGACGGGAGGCGCCTGCTCTTCGGCAAGCTGCGCGGTGGACCCCGGCACAAGGCCGGGGTGACGCAGAATTACTGATTCATCGAATCGAAGAAGTCCTCGTTGGTCTTCGAGTCCTTCATCTTGTCGAGCAGGAATTCCATCGCGTCGATCGTGCCCATCTGCATCAGGATGCGACGCAGCACCCACATCTTGGTGAGCTTGGCCTTGTCGACGAGCAGCTCCTCCTTGCGGGTGCCCGATTTGCCGACGTCGAGCGCCGGGAAGATGCGCTTGTCGGCGACTTTGCGGTCAAGGACGATTTCCGAATTGCCGGTGCCCTTGAACTCTTCGAAGATGACTTCGTCCATGCGGCTGCCGGTGTCGATCAGCGCAGTTGCGATGATCGAGAGCGATCCGCCCTCCTCGATGTTGCGTGCGGCACCGAAGAAGCGCTTCGGGCGCTGCAGGGCGTTCGCGTCGACACCGCCGGTCAGCACCTTGCCCGAGCTCGGCACCACGGTGTTGTAGGCACGGCCCAGACGCGTGATCGAATCGAGCAGGATCACCACGTCCTTCTTGTGCTCGACAAGGCGCTTTGCCTTCTCGATCACCATCTCGGAGACCTGGACGTGGCGCTGGGCGGGTTCGTCGAAGGTCGAGGAGATCACTTCGCCCTTCACGCTGCGCTGCATGTCGGTAACTTCCTCGGGGCGCTCGTCGATGAGCAGCACGATGAGGAACACCTCGGGGTGGTTCTCGGTGATCGCGCGGGCGATGTTCTGGAGCAGAACCGTCTTACCCACCCGCGGCGGCGCGACGATGAGCGCGCGCTGGCCCTTGCCCTGCGGCGCGACGATGTCGATCACGCGGGCCGACTTGTCCTTGATCGTCGGGTCGAGCGTGTCGAGCGTCAGCTTGCTCTCGGGATAGAGCGGGGTGAGATTGTCGAAATTGACCCGATGGCGGACGGCTTCCGGATCGTCGAAATTGACCGAGACGAGCCGGGTCAGCGCGAAATAGCGCTCGCCGTCCTTGGGGCCACGGATCTCGCCTTCGACGGTGTCGCCGGTGCGCAAGCCGAATTTGCGGACCTGATTGGGCGAGACATAGATGTCGTCGGGGCCGGCGAGATAATTGGCCTGCGGGCTGCGCAGGAAGCCAAATCCGTCGGGCAGCACTTCGATCGTGCCTTCGCCCATGATCTGCTCGCCATTCTCGGCCTGGGCCTTGAGGATCGCGAACAGCAGATCCTGCTTGCGCAGCGTCGACGCGCTCTCGACGCCGAGCTCCTCGGCCATCGAGACCAGTTCTGCTGGCGGGGTCTTCTTGAGTTCCTTGAGATGCATGGGGAGTCCGAATGCTGGGAAGCTATTGGGGGAGCGTCGGTCGGCGGATGCGCACGATGGGCGATGCTGGGAGGAAGGAACCGTCGCTCGATGAGCATCCGGCCTGATTTGCGAATTAGGTGTGGGTCTCTCTCAAGTCAACGGGCATCGCACCGATTCGCGCGCAGGAAAATTGCGGAAAGCGCGGAGACGCCGCAAAATTAGAACGGTTTGACTACTGCGAGCACGACAATGAAGACCACCGCCAGCGCCGGCACCTCGCCCAGCAGGCGCAGCCTCCGCGACGGGATCGCGCCCTCGCCCGTCACCAGTTTCTTCGAATAGCCGATCGCCCAGCCGTGATAGCCGCTCAGCGCCAGCACGAAGAGCAATTTGGCGTGGAGCCAGCCGAGCCCCGGCTGACCGTCGAGCAGCCCGATATTGAGCGCGAGTGCGAGGCCCAGCAGCCAGACGATTCCTATCGACGGCTCGAGGATCATCCGGCGGAGCAGCGTCTCGCGCTTCTCCCACGCCGCTGCCTCGGGCGTGCCAAGCGCCTCCTGGTGATGGACCAGATAGCGCGGCAGCAGAAACAGTCCGGCCATCCAGAAGATCACGAAAACAATGTGGAACGCCTTCACCCATAGATAGGCACTGCCCAGCCAGCCCGTCATCGTCCCCTCCGTACCCGCGTCAGCAATTGCTCGACATGCGCGATCGGTGTGTCGGGCAAAATCCCGTGGCCGAGATTGAACACATGGGGGCGCTCGGCAAAAGCGGCGAGAATACGGTCGATAGCCGTATCGAGCGTCGTGCCTCCCGCGATCAACGCGAGCGGGTCGAGATTGCCTTGCACCGGCAGGTCCCCGGGCAAGGAGGCATGGGCCCAGTCCGGGTCGACCGTCTCGTCGACCCCGATCGCATCGACTCCCGTCTCACGGGCATAAGCGGGGAGCTTTCCGCCGGCGCCCTTGGGGAATCCGATCACCGGGACATGGGGCGCCCGCTGGTGGAGCGCCGCCACGATCCGCGCGGTGGGCGCGATTACCCATTGCTCGAACTGCGCAGGGGAAAGGCTCCCCGACCAGCTGTCGAACAACTGCACCGCCTCAACCCCGGCCGCAATCTGACCGAGCAGATAATCGATCGTGCAATCGGCGATGCGATCGACCAGCGTCTGCATCAGTGCGGGATCGCGATAAGCGAGGCGGCGCGCTTCGGCTTGCTCGCGACTGCCCTGTCCGGCGATCATATAGGTCGCAACGGTCCACGGACTGCCGGCAAAGCCGAGGAAGCTGGTCTGGGGGGGCAATTGCGCCGCGACCCTGCGGATGGTGCCAAAGACCGGCTCGAGCACCTCAGGCGTCGCCTGAAGGCCCTCCAGCACGTCGCGTGCCTGGACGGTAGGCGCCAGCCGCGGACCTTCGCCGGTTTCGAACCACAGATCCTGCCCCAGCGCCATCGGCACCACCAGAATGTCGGAGAACAGGATCGCGCCGTCCATGCCGAAGCGATGGATCGGCTGAAGTGTGATCTCGGCCGCGGCATCGCTGTCCATCGCCAGCGCGAGAAAGCCGCCTTTCTCTTCACGAAGCGCCCGATATTCGGGGAGATACCGTCCGGCCTGACGCATCAGCCAGATCGGTGGGATTGGCTGCTTCTCGCCCTTCAGAGTCGCGAGCAGAGGCTTGGGGGACGGGGAGTTCAGGGCCTCTATCCTAATACTATAAGATAAGAATCTAAGGGTTGTTGGAGATAGTAGGGGCGTGGAAGCCGGGGCTTAGGCACTTGCCCGGAAATTGCCAACAGATTGACTCTGTCCGCCCCGCGGCGCGCCCCGGATTCGGACTCGCACTCCCCGCTTTCCACAGCCTGTGGGCCGGCCAGGGAGCCTGGGGACGGGGTTGTGGATGAAGCTGCGGCGATTCCCCGGTTTCGCCGCGCTTGGCCGCCGCGCGTGGTTGCGCTAGCGGCTGTCCGGCATGTTCTCCACAGATTCACGCACGGGCTGATGCGCCTCCATCTCCACCTCCTTTCCGATTCCACCGGCGAGACGCTGGAAAATATCGCCAAGGCGGCGCTCGCCCAGTTCGACGATGTCGAGACGCTGCGGCATTTCTGGCCGATGGTGCGCAGCGAGGCGCATCTCGAGCGGATCCTGCAGGAGATCGCACAGAATCCCGGACTGGTGATCTTCACTCTGGTCAACGCCGATGTCCGTCGCACCCTGGAGAGCCGCTGCCGGGCGATGGGGTTGCCGGCGATCGCGCCGCTCGATCCGGTCAGCCATGCCTTGTCGGGCCTGCTCGGTCAGGAAGCCAAGGCGCGCCCGGGTCGGCAACACACCCTCGATGCCGCCTATTTCGCGCGTGTCGAAGCGATCCAGTTCACGATCGCGCATGATGACGGCATCGGCGCCGACGATTGGGAGGAATGCGATATCGTTCTTGCGGGCGTGTCGCGTTCGTCGAAGACGCCGACGTCGATCTATCTGGCCAATCGCGGCTACAAGACCGCCAATATCCCGATCGTGGTCGAGTCTCCACCTCCGCCCGAACTCTACAAGCTCAAGCATCCGCTGGTCGTCGGACTGACCACCAGCGCCGATCGGCTGGTCCAGATCCGCCGAAACCGGCTGTTGTCGCTCAATCAGAGCCCCGAAACGAGCTATGTCGACCAGGAGTCAGTGCAGCGCGAGATCGCTTTTGCGCGCCGTATGTTCGCCGATAATGGCTGGCCGGTGATCGACGTGACGCGGCGATCGATCGAGGAGACCGCCGCGGCGATCATCCAGCTCTGCAATGAGCGCAATCTGCAGGCGCGCGACGCATGAATCTGGTTCTCGCTTCGCAAAGCGCCTCGCGGCGGGCAATGCTCGATGCCGCAGGCGTGGCTCATGAGGCTGTGGCCGCACAGGTCGACGAAGCGACCGCGAAGGAATCGCTGGTCGCGGGCGGCATTTCCGCACGCGATCTATCCGACGCACTCGCCGAATTGAAGGCGCTCAAGGTCTCCCGGCTGGCGCCAGGGGCGCTGGTGCTCGGCTGCGATTCGGTGGTGGCGCTTGATGATGGCACCTTGCTCGACAAGCCGGTGAGCCGCGAGGATGCCGCCGGGCATCTCCGGATGATGTCGGGACGGCACCACGATCTCTACAGCGCCGCGGTGATTGCCGAGGGCGGGCATGCAGTCTGGCGGCATGTCGATCGCGCCCGGATGCATGTGCGGCGGTTGTCGGAGGATTTCATCGCCGACTATCTGGATCGCGAATGGCCGGCGATCGGTGGCTGTGTCGGCTGCTATCGGATGGAAGGGCCGGGCGTGCAGCTGTTCAGCCGCACCGAGGGAAGCCATTTCACCATCCTCGGCATGCCGATGCTGCCGTTGCTCGATTATCTGCGCGTGCGGGGAGTTTTGACGTCATGACGGCCTATGCCGAAGTCATCGGTGATCCGATCGCGCATTCGAAATCGCCGCTGATCCACGGCTTTTGGTTGAAGGCGCTGGGGATCGACGCCGAATATCGCGCGATGCGCGTCGCCCCTGACGCATTGGTGGGCTATTTCGAATCGCGCCGGGCCGACTCAGCCTGGCGCGGGTGCAACATCACGATCCCCCACAAGCAGGCGGCGCTCGATCATGTCGCGGACCGCGGCGATGTGCGCGGCTCGATCGGCGCGATCAACACCGTGGTCCGCGCCGAGGATGGCGTGCTGGTCGGCACCAATACCGATGCCGGTGGCTTCTATGCTCCGATCGCGGGACTCGATCTCGAGGGTCGGCACGCTGTGGTGATCGGCGCCGGCGGCGGCGCCCGCGCGATCCTGTTCGCGCTTTCGAGGGTGGGAATCGGCCGCGTCACCATTCTCAACCGCAATGTTCTCAAGGCGGCCGCCTTGCTGTCGAGCTTCGGGATCAAGGGCGACGCGGTGCCGCTGGGCAATCCGCTGCCCCCCGCCGACCTGCTGGTCAATGCCAGTGCGCTCGGCATGGTCGGACAACCGCCGCTCGATCTCGACCTGTCGCCCTTGCCCGTGGAGGCCGTCGTTTACGACATCGTCTACACTCCCCTCGAAACGCCCTTGCTCGCGCAGGCGCGCGACCGCGAACTCGATACGGTCGATGGGCTCGACATGCTGATCGCCCAGGCGGCGCTGGCGTTCGAACTGTTCTTCGGGGCCGAACCGCCCCGCGACCGCGACGACGAATTACGCGCGCTGCTGACGCGATGATTACCGTCGGCCTCACCGGGTCGATCGGCATGGGCAAATCGACTGTCGCCGAGATGTTCGCCGAGGAAGGCGTTCCGGTATTCGACGCCGACGAGACCGTCCATCGGCTGCAGGGTCCGGGCGGCGCGCTCGTCGCAGCGATCGAGGCGGCGTTTCCCGACACCACCGGTGACCAGGGCGTCGACCGCACTGCGCTGCGCGAGGCGGTATTCGGCGACGAGGAGGCGTTCGCCCGGCTCGAGGCCTTGGTTCACCCCGCCGTCGCCCGCGAACGCGATGCGTTCCTGCAGGCGCACGCGAATGCGCCCGTGGTGGTGCTCGACGTGCCTTTGTTGTTCGAGGCCGGCGGCTGGGCCAGGGTCGACAAGATCCTCGTCGTCTCGGCGCCGCCCGAGGTTCAGCGCGCGCGCGTGCTCGGTCGTCCGGGGATGAGCGTCGAGCGATTCGAGGCGATCCTCGCACGTCAGCTCCCCGATCCGGAAAAGCGCGCCCGCGCCGATTTCGTGATTTCCACCGACGGGCCGCTGGAGGAGACTCGCGCAAAGGTTCGTAAGGTCCTCACTTGCCTCGCCGGCTCCGTGGGTCGATAAGGCGATATGCGCGAAATCGTGTTCGATACCGAAACGACGGGGCTCAGCTTCGCGGGCGGAGACCGGCTGGTCGAGATCGGCTGTATCGAGATGCTCAACCGGGTGCCGACCGGCAAGCATTTCCACCAATATATCAACCCGCAACGCGACATGCCGGCTGAGGCTGAGCGCGTCCACGGGCTGAGCGCACGCTTCTTGTCGGACAAGCCGTTGTTCCACGACGTCGTCGAGGATCTGATCGAATTTCTCGGCGATTGCCCTTTGGTTGCGCATAATGCCGGGTTCGATTTCTCGTTCTTGAACGGCGAGCTCGGCCGCTGCGGCCGGCCGACGATCTGCACCAGCCGGATGGTCGATACGCTGGCGATTGCGCGGGTCAGGCACCCGGGCGCCAAGCACACGCTCGACGCTTTGTGCGTGCGCTACGGTATCGATCTCAGCGCACGCCAATTGCACGGCGCGCTGCTCGACGCGCAGTTGTTGGCGCAGGTCTATGTCGAACTGACCGGCGGCAGGCAGATCACGCTCGGCCTCGCGGTCGACGCGCCGGTGATGCGCGAGAGCCCCGCGGAGGCGCCGACGCGCATCCATGTGCGGCCCGCGCGGCATTTTGCGGCATCGGCTGTGGAACTTGAGCGCCACGCAGCCTTTGTCCATGGATTGGAGGACCCGCTCTGGGCCCTGGCCGCATCCGGTTGATCCGGATCCGGCCATCGGCGCAGACGGGCGGCCTCATATTGAAGCGGAGGTAACATCATGGATATCCGAGTCTCTGGCCATCAGGTCGAAACGGGCGATGCGCTCAAGACGCTGGTCACCGAACGGCTCCAGGGTGTCGCTGACAAATATTTCTCGCGGGCGATCTCCTCGCAAGTGACCTTCGGCAAGGGTCCGCACGACAATGGCTTTACCTGCGACATCGTCATGCACGTGATGCAGGGTCTCGTGCTCAAGGCGGCCAATAAAGGGATGGAGGCCAATGGCGCGTTCGATGGCGCGGCCGACCGGATCGACAAGCAGCTTCGCCGCTATACCCGCCGGCTCAAGGACCGGCAGACCGGCGCGATCACTGCGCTCGCCGAGAACGGTGCCTATGACAATGCCGGCTATACCTTGTTCGAGGAGCCGGCCGAGGAGGAAGAGCCTGCCGAAGCGCCGCTGATCATCGCCGAAACGCGTGTCGACGTGCCCGAGGCGACGGTTTCGGACGCAGTGATGATGCTCGATCTGCGCCACACCAATGCCCTGCTGTTCCGCAACACTGCGACGGGCGCGCACAACATGGTCTATCGCCGCGGCGACGGGACGATCGGATGGGTTGAGCCCAACCGCGCACAGGCCTAGGGGGGCATCGCCCTTGGGGGCGATTGTTTTTGGACAGGCGATGACCGAACTCAGCGATTTGCTGACGCCCGAGGCCGTGCTCGCCGGCCTGGGTGCGGCAAACAAGAAGACTCTGTTCCAGCAGCTCGGCACCGCCGCGGCGCGCGCTTATGGCGTCGACGCGAAATTGGTGACCGAGCGGCTGGCCGAACGTGAGAAGCTCGGCTCGACCGGCTTTGGCAGCGGAATCGCGATTCCGCACGGCAAGCTCGAAGGGCTGAAGCGTGTCGCAGGGGTGTTCGTCCGGCTCGATCACCCGGTCGATTTCGCCGCGATCGACGATCTGCCGGTGGATCTCGTCTTCATGCTGCTCTCGCCGGTCGGCGCCGGGGCCGAACATCTCAAGGCGCTCGCTTGCGTGTCGCGCAAACTGCGCGACCGCAATTTCGCGGCCAAGCTGCGCGGCGCAGGGTCGCCCGATGCGCTGTTCGCATTGCTCGCCGGCGTGGAGACGCGTGACGCCGCCTGAACCCCGCGGCGCAGCGGCGCATTTCCGTGCGCTCGAGTCGCTCTATGCCGCGGCGCCGATCAATCGGCTGTTCGAATCGACGCTGGAAATCGCCGAGGGCGGAGTCGCGCGGATCCGTTTCCAGATCGACTCGCGCTATTTCCACGCAGCGGGCGCGGCGCATGGCACCAGCTATTTCAAGATGCTCGACGACGCCGCTTTCTATGCCGCGAACAGCCTCGTCACCGATCGCTTCCTGCTGACCACGGCGTTCAATCTGCTGTTCACCAAACCGTTGGGTGAGGGTCCGGTGATCGCAGAAGGGCGCTGGGTGAGCGGCCAGCGCCGGGTATTCGTCGCCGAGGCGCGGCTGATCGATGCAAGCGGCGAGGAGGCAGCGCGCGGGACGGGTACGTTCATGCGCTCGCGAATTCCGCTCGCCTCGCTCCCTGGCTATCGGGCGGCTTGATGGCACGGCTGACCAGCGCGATGCTGGTGAGCGCACTGGTCCGCCGCGCGGATCAGCAGGGCGGCTCGGCGATGGTCCTCGCAAAAGGCGATGAAACCTCCGGGGGCATCTTGTTGGTGACGTACCACAAAGGCACGAATCCGCGCTTCTTCGAACGGGGCTTGGGCCCCCAGGGCGTCCCCGCGCTGATCCCTTCGGGACCACAAGATATTGCGAATGAGGGGGCAGTCAGCGACTATTGGCAGCGCCGCCGCGGTTTCGACTGCGATTTGTGGGTGATCGAACTGGATATCGCAGACGCCGAACGCTTCGCCGCTGAAACGATGAACCTTAGTTGACTCAGAACGTGCGCGCGGGCCATTGGCGGCATTCGTTCAATAGCGTTGTGTCGGTCGGGGTGTGAAACCGGGCGGTTACGCAGTCGGGGGGACGTCCGGCAGCCCATGGATATGACGGGGCTGGCTGCACACCACCGCATAGTATCGAAGTTTGATGAAGTTCATGCCACGCGCCGCGACTTTCGCGGCTGTGACTTTTTGCGCTGGCGCACTTGCGAATGCCGCCACGCTCGACGCCAGTCTGGTGAGCCAAGAGGCCCAGGTTCAGGCAGTCAACACCCAGGAACACCATGTGGTTCCCGCGCCCATGATCGTGGCGCAGCCGGTCCTGAAGCAGGACGGCGAGATCGTGCAGCCGCTTCCGCAGGCCGCACTCCAGGAAGATCAGGATTTCGCCTCTCTCTCCGCCGCGGTTGCCGCGCACGAGGGCGGCGCCGGTGCCGATAGCGAACTCAACTGCCTCGCGGTCGGTGTCTATTACGAAGCGAAGAGCGAGCCGCTCGCGGGCCAGCTCGCCGTCGCCGACGTAATCATCAATCGCACGCAATCCGGCCGCTTTCCCAAGTCGATCTGCTCGGTGATCACCCAGCGCGGCCAGTTCTCGTTCGTCCGTGGCGGCAAGCTGCCGACTCCGCCGGCCAATGCCCAGTGGCGCAAGGCGCTCGCGGTAGCCAAGGTCGCGCAGAAGGATTTGTGGGACAGCCCTGCCGCGAACGCGCTATATTTCCATGCACGCTATGTGAAGCCGAGCTGGAACCGGCCGCGCGTCGCCACCGTCGGCAATCACGTTTTCTATCGCTGATGCCGATGCGGGGCTTCCCCGTGTTCGCTGAATGTTCTAACAGCCGGGGATGACCTCCCCGGCTGTTTTGTCATCCGACGCGCCCTTGGTGGCGAGCGACGTCGCCCGCGGCGTGACGCGGATGCTGCTCCGTCACGATATCGCGACGATTGCCGAAGTGCCGCTAGACGGCGGCCGGCGTGCCGATCTGATGGCGCTCGATTCGCGCGGCAACATCGTGATCGTCGAGATCAAGGTGTCGCGCGCCGATCTGCTCGGCGACGCCAAATGGACCGACTATCTCGCGCATTGCGATCGCTTCTTCTGGGCGGTGCCGCAGGGGTTCGACCTGAGGCCGTTCGAACAGGAGGGTTTCCTGCCTGCGCGCGCGGGTCTGATCGTCGCCGATCGCTACGATGCGGCGGTGGTGCGCGAAGCGGCGACGGTGCCGCTCGCCAGCGCGACGCGGAAGAAATGTACCCTCGCCTTCGCCCGCCGCGCGGCGCGGCGCGTCACCCACCTGCTCGACCCGGAGGCTGAGCAGGTCTTCTGACCGGTCAGCGCGTCGGACCCGGCGCCCCGGCTTTCTGGCCGGGCTTCGGCGCGGCGGCGAGCAGCTTTGCGATTGCCGGGTAGCGCGTGTTCTCGCGGGCATAATCGCGCGCGGATTTGCCGCTGCCGAAATCGGCGCGATCGGGATCGGCCCTGGCGTCGAGCAACTGGCGGACGATCTCGACATTGTGCATCTGCACGGCGCGGATCAGCGGCGTCTCGCCCGCGGTGTTGGCGAGGTTCACGTTGGCGCGATATTTGATCAGGATGCCGACGCCCTCGCTCCAATTCTGCGCGATGGCGAAGATCAATGCGGTGTTGCCGCGTGCGTCCTGCAGGTTCGGATTGACGTCGTCGGCCTGAAGCAGCACCCGCAGATAGAGGGCGTCCGAGCGCTTGGCGACGATGTGCAGCGCGCCCTCGCCGCTGCTGCGCTCCTTGGTGTTGACGATGCGCAGCGAACGATCGAGCAGGAATTTGTTGACCTTGGCGCCGTCGGAATCCCGGATCGCCTTGAGGAATTCATAACCGTCCGAAAACTGCTGCGCTGCGGCGGGCATGGCGCTGATCGCCAATGCGGCGACGGCGGCTACGCGGAACACACGAAAACCCATGATACGGCTGACCCCTGGCTGAACCCCGTTCTTGCAAGCGCCCGCCTAACAGATCATGGCTGCGTGCACCATGTACAGGATGTTTCCAGCCCTCGCGCTGCTCGCCGCTGCTCCGCTCGCCGGTTGCGGTGCCGGCAAGGCCGAGGCGCCCCCGCTCGCCGGTGCGCGGATCGGCGGTCCGTTCGCGCTCGTCGATCAAGACGGCAAGGCGGTGCGCGACAGCGATTTCGCCGGCCGCTACCGCATCGTCTATTTCGGCTACACCTATTGCCCCGACGTCTGCCCGACCGACATGGCCAAGATCGGCCAGGCGATGAAACTGCTCGACGAGCAGGCGCCGCGCGTCGCGCAGAAGGTCGTGCCGATCTTCATCACCGTCGATCCGGAGCGCGATACGCCCGCGGTCGTCAAGCAATTCGTGGCCAATTTCCACCCGCGCATCGTCGGCCTCACCGGCAGCCCGCAGGCGATCGCGGCGGCCGCCAAAAGCTATGCGGTCTATTTCAAGAAGCAGCCGGCCGGCCCCGGCGGCGGCTACATGGTCGATCATCTCGCGGTCGCCTTCCTGATGGGACCCAATGGCGAGCCGATCGCTTCGCTGCCGATCGACAAGGACGGCGCGGCGATCGCCGAGCAAGTGCAGCATTGGGCAAGATGAGCGGCCGCTTCTGGGAAGATACCCCGCTCGACAAGCTCGATCGCGCCCAATGGGAGGCGTTGTGCGACGGTTGCGGCAAATGCTGCGTGCACAAGCTCGAGGACGAAGACACCGGCGAACTGCACGCGACCAACGTCGCCTGCCGGCTGCTCGATCGGCGGATGGGGCGGTGCAGCGATTATCGCCACCGCCATGCCTATGTCAGCGAATGCGTCCGGCTCAACACGAACAATGTCGCGGGGATCGAATGGCTCCCCTCGACCTGCGCCTATCGGTTGCGCGCCGCGGGCGAGCAGCTTCCCGACTGGCACTATCTGGTGAGCGGCGATCCCGAGTCGGTGCACACTGCCGGTCAGTCGACTCGCGGCTGGACGATATCCGAGGACGATGCCGGCGATTTCGAGCATCATCTGGTGGACCGGGAGCTGTGACGGGGGCGATCGAAATCGTCCGCCACGCCCGCGCCCGCCGGATGCGCCTCGCCGTCGATCCCCGCGACGGCAAGGTGCGGCTGACGTTGCCGCCGCGCGCGTCGATCAAGAAGGGATTGGCCTGGGCCGAGGAGCAGCGCGGATGGATCGCGACGCAGCAGGCCCGGCTCCCGGGCAGTCTGCCTCTGGCTCCCGGCGCGCGTTTTCCCTTTGGCGGGTGCGACATAGAAATCGATTATGTGCCGACAGCCCCGCGCGTGCCGCGGCGGGAGGGCGAAAGACTGATCTGCGGCGGTCCGCGCGAAGGGCTCGAACGCCGCATCGAGCGCTGGCTGCGTGCCGAAGCGCTGCGTGTGCTCAGCGCAGAGACTGCCGAATATGCCGAGCGGGCCGGGGTGAGCGTGACTCGCGTGTCGATCGGCGATCCGCGTGGCCGCTGGGGGAGCTGCGCATCCTCGGGGGCGATCCGCTATAGCTGGCGGCTGATCCTCGCGCCGGATTTCGTGCGCCGCGCGACGGTGGCGCATGAAGTGGCCCACCGCATCCACATGAACCATTCGCCGGTCTTCCACCGGCTGGTCCAGACGCTGTTCGAAGCCGATCCGACACCGGCGCGGCATTGGCTGCGGCGCAACGGCGCAGCGCTGCACTGGGTGGGACGTGGGAACGAGGCGCCAACGGCCTGAACGCCGTTAAAACCCCTCCGGATTTTCCCGCGGAGGCGCGCGATCCTGCGGCGGCTGGCGGGCGGCGTCGCGGGGCGGCGGGGCGCGGCCGGGATCGGGCTGCGGCGCCGGCGGGCGATTGCCCGTCATCCGATCGATCCAGTCCTGATCGAGCTGCTCGTCCCCCTGCGCACCTTCCTCGCTATCGTCGCTGCGCGGCTGCCGCTCCTCAGACAGCGGATTGCCATCGGCGTCGACGAACATCCCGTTATCGGGCGCGGTATAATAGGCATTGTCCTCGGGCTCGAGCTGCCATTCGGGCAGGGTGACCTGCGTCTCGAACTGCTCGACCGGGCGTTTAGCCACCGCCTTGGTCATGAAGGCCGCAAAAGCGCGCGCCGGTGCGGTGCCGCCCTGCAGCCCCGGGACGACCTTGGCGTCGTCGCGACCCATCCATACCCCGGTGGTCAGTCCGCTCGAAAAGCCGATAAACCAGCCGTCCTTGTTCGAACTGGTGGTGCCGGTCTTGCCGGCGACCGGCCGGCCGATCTGCGCCGCGCGCCCGGTGCCGGTGGCGACGGCGGTCTGGAGCAGGTCGGTCATCTGCGCCGCGACATAGGGGGCGACCAGCACATGGCTGGTATCTACTTCGTGCTGGTAGATCACGTTGCCGTTCGCAGTGACGCGGGTAATGCCGTAAGGCGTGACCGCGACGCCCTTCTGCCCCACCGAGGCGAAGGCGCGGGTCATGTCGATCAGCCGGACGTTCGAAGTGCCGAGCACCATCGCCGGCTGGGTGTTGATCGGCGTGGTGATGCCGAAGCGCCGCGCCATGTCGGCGACGGTGCCGAAGCCGACTTCCTGGCCCAGCTTCGCCGCGATCGTGTTGATCGAATAGGTGAAGGCGGTGCGGATCGTGATCTGGCCAGAATTGCGCCCCGAATTGTTGCGGGGGCTCCAGCCGTTGATCGTCACCGGCTCGTCGACGACGATATCGTCGACCTTGTGCCCGGCCTCGAGCGCGGAGAGATAGACGAACAGCTTGAACGCGGATCCCGGTTGGCGGACGGCCTGCGTGGCGCGATTGTAGATCGAGGCGACATAGTCCTTACCGCCGACCATCGCCCGCACAGCGCCGTCGCGATCGAGGCTGACGAGCGCGCCCTGTGCATCGCCGGGTGCGTTCTTGCGGATCGCTTCGTCGGCGGCGCGCTGCATGCCCAGATCAAGCGTCGTCCACACTTCGAGCGGCGCCTCGGTCTCGTCGATCAGCGTCTCGAGCTGGGGGAGTGCCCAGTCGGTGAAATAGCGCACGCTGTTCTGGCGCGGCTCAGGGGCGAGCTTGACCGTGCGCGGATCGGTCGCCGCGGCGGTCGCCTGGCTGATCTTTCCGGTCTCGGCCATCACGCCGAGCACGACGCTGGCGCGGCTCACCGCAGCCTCGGCGTCAGCGGTCGGCGAATAATGCGACGGCGCCTTGACGAGGCCGGCGATCACTGCGGCTTCGGCGAGGCTTAGACTGCTCGCCGGATGCCCGAAGAACTTCCGGGACGCGGCGTCGATTCCGTACGCGCCGCCACCGAAATAGACCTTGTTGAGATAGAGTTCGAGGATCTGATCCTTGGAGAATTTGCGCTCCATCGCCAGTGCGAGCACCGCCTCGCGCATCTTCCGTCCGAAATCATATTTGTTCGACAGGAAGATTGTGCGCGCGACCTGCTGGGTGATCGTCGAGGCGCCTTGCAGGCGGCGTCCGGTCCCGCGATTGGCGATGCCGGTGCGCACCGCGCGCGCGAGCCCCAGCGGATCAACCCCCCAATGGCTCTCGAACCGGCGATCCTCGACGGCGATGATCGCGTCCTTCATCACCTGCGGAATCTGGTCGTATTTGATCCACTCGCCGTAACTCGGCCCGAGCGAGACCAGAACGGTGCTGTCGGCGGCGTGGACGCGGACCATCTGGCCGTTGGGCGAGGATTTGAGCTCGTCATAGCTCGGGAGCGACGAACGCGTCGAATAGACGGCGGTCAGCAGCGCCACCATGGCAATCAGCCCGACGCCGACGCCGGCGATCAGGGTCCATAATGCGATCCGCTTCCAGGCCGAGCCGGTGCGCCACCAGGATTTGCGGGCGGGTGTTTGCGGTTTTCTGGAAGCCATCGGAAGCGGTGGTTAAGCCCTAAACCGGCGGCTCACAAGAATCACGCGCCGGACGGTTCGCCGCTAGCGCCATTTGGGTTGCCGGTCCGTGAACGAAAGTCGAGGCTCACCGAGTTCATGCAATAGCGCAGCCCGGTCGGTAGCGGGCCATCAGGAAAGACATGGCCGAGATGGCCGTCGCAGCGCGCGCAGCGTGCCTCGACGCGGCGCATGCCGTGGCTGTTGTCGACATGCTCGACAACCCGGTCGGGCGAAATCGGCCGGGTGAAGCTCGGCCAGCCGGATCCCGAATCATATTTGTCGGCGCTGTCGAACAGCTCGAGCTGGCAGGCGGCACAGCGGTAGAGGCCGTCGGCCTTGTTGTCGTTGTAGAGCCCGGAAAAGGCGCGTTCGGTGCCGGCTTCGCGCAGCACATGATATTGTTCGGGGGTGAGGCGCTTGCGCCATTCAGACTCGGACAGGTTGAGCTGTTCCATGGGCGGGAGCATGTGGGCGAGGGTCCCGCGCGTCAATCCGGCTCGGCACCTGCCCGAATCCGTCCGCCGCGGGCCTTGAGCTGGCGCTTGAGCAGTTCGGCGCGCGGCGCCCACAGGAAGCCGAAGCTCACCGTGCCGTGCTTCGATTCGACCGCGTGGTGGAGCCGGTGGGCCTGGACGATGCGCTTCATGTAGGCCCCGCGCGGTATGTAGCGATGCGCGAGCCTTTTATGGACGATGACGTCATGAAAGCCGAAATAGATCGCGCCATACGCCGCGATCCCCGCGCCGATCCAGGCGAAGCCGGGCCACCAGCCGAGCTGCACGCCGCCGAGCAACAGCACGATCGACGGAATCGCGAAGATCACCGCATACAGATCGTTGAGCTCGAACGCCCCTGCGCGCGGGATGTGATGGCTTTTGTGAAGGAACCAGCCGGGACCGTGCATCACCCAGCGATGCGCGGCATAGGCAAAGCCCTCCATCGCCACGATGGTGCCGACGAACAGCAGGATGCCGGGCCAGAGGTTCATCGCTGATAGATAGGGTGGCGGGGGCCGCGCGTCATGCCCGTCAGAAAGCGAACTTCGTATCGCCGCATGCGACCGGGGTCAGCCGATAGGAGGCGAACGGCTTTTCGGTGCCGTCGCGCTTGCGTTCGATGATCGTCCAGCGCCAGCCTTTGCCGTCGGCCGCCATGCGATTGGCATAGACTGACTCGGGATAGGTATAATCGATTGCGATCGTGCCCTGCTTGATCTCACCCTGCCCCGCAGCGCTGTAGCCCGCGCCGAAGCTGTCCATCCACCAGCCGCTGAGCCTGGTCTGGTCGTGATCCCCGATGACGATCGCCGCGTCGTAGGGATCGGCCGGATCGAGCCCGTGCATCTCGATCAGCAGGTAGCGGCCATCGAGTCGCCACGCGCCGCGGACCCGCGTCCGGACCTGCTTTCCCATCACCTCGCCGGGAGCATCCCAGCAGCCAGTGAGGCGGTCGAGCGCGGCATGCGCCGGATCGACGGGAACAGGGAGGATGGCGAGCATGGTTGCGAGGAACATCCGCGCCCGATAGCCGGGCGCAATGACCGGGACCATCGCTCTTTTCCCGCTCGCCGCATTGCTGCTCGTCGGCTGCGCGGTCCCCGAGGCGCGGTTGCGCTCCGGCCTCATCCGCGCGGGTCTGCCGAGGCCGCTGTCGGCCTGTATGGCCGAGCGGATGGTCGACCGGTTGTCGCTCAAGCAATTGATGCGAATCGCCGATCTACCCAACGCGCAGGGCGCCGAGTCGGTCGATCGCTTCCTTCATCGCGTCCGCGCGCTCGGCGACGCCGAGATTCTCGGAGTGACTTCCAGCTCTGCGGCGCTCTGCGCGACGGGGTTGGCGGGCTGAGCGTACCAACTGCAGCGCATTTATTGCAATAGCGTCGCATTCGCAATTACTCGGAAAAGGTTTGGATTCGTCCGCGCGCCGTGCTTAAGGCCTCCGCAAACGATCCCGCCGGCAACACGAGGGCGTGCCCAATGAACATCCATGAATATCAGGCCAAGGAACTGCTCGCGAAATTCGGCGTGCCGGTTCCCGTCGGCTTTGCCGCACTCAGCGTTGAGGAGGCCGTCGCGGCTTC
Source organism: Sphingomonas psychrotolerans (assembly GCF_002796605.1). NCBI lineage: Bacteria > Pseudomonadati > Pseudomonadota > Alphaproteobacteria > Sphingomonadales > Sphingomonadaceae > Sphingomonas > Sphingomonas psychrotolerans. The sequence continues at coordinate 3,309,949 of NZ_CP024923.1, read as the reverse complement.
GAAAAAACTCCCCGGACCGCTCTACGTCGTCAAGGCCCAGATCCATGCGGGCGGCCGCGGCAAGGGCAAGTTCAAGGAACTCCCGCCCGAGGCCAAAGGCGGCGTCCGCCTCGCGAAGACCGAGGAAGAGGTTCGCGCTGCGGCAACCGACATGCTCGGCAACACGCTGGTGACGATCCAGACCGGCGAGCATGGCAAGCAGGTCAATCGCCTCTACGTTACAGACGGCGTCGACATCGCCAGGGAATTCTACCTCGCGCTTCTGGTCAATCGCGCAACCGGCCGCATCTCGATGGTCGCCTCGACCGAGGGCGGCATGGACATCGAGACCGTCGCGCACGACACCCCCGAAAAGATCCACAGCATCGACATCGATCCGGCGACCGGCTTCATGCCGCACCACGGCCGCGCCGTCGCCGCCGCGCTTGAGTTGACCGGCGATCTCGCCAAACAGGCCGCCAATGTCGCGTCGAAGCTGTTCGATGCGTTCCTCGGCACCGATGCCGAGCAGATCGAAATCAATCCGCTCGCGGTCACCGAGGACGGCAAATTGCTGGTGCTCGATGCCAAGGTGGCGTTCGACGGCAATGCGATGTTCCGCCACAAGGATCTCGCCGAACTGCGCGACGAAACCGAAGAGGATCCGGCGGAGCTCGAGGCGTCGAAATATGACCTCGCTTACATCAAGCTCGACGGCGACATCGGCTGCATGGTCAACGGCGCCGGCCTCGCCATGGCGACGATGGACATCATCAAATTGAACGGCATGTTCCCGGCCAACTTCCTCGACGTCGGCGGTGGCGCCAACAAGGAGAAGGTCACCGCGGCGTTCAAGATCATTCTGAGCGATCCCGTGGTGAAGGGCATCCTCGTCAACATCTTCGGCGGGATCATGCGCTGCGACATCATCGCCGAGGGCATCGTCGCCGCGGCGAAGGAAGTGAACCTTCAGGTCCCGCTCGTCGTTCGCCTCGAAGGCACCAACGTCGCGCAGGGCAAGGAAATCCTCGCCAATTCGGGTCTCGCCATCGTGCCCGCGAACGACCTCGGCGATGCCGCGCGCAAGATCGTGGCCGAAGTGCAGAAAGTCGCGGCCTGACCCTGATCGGCAAGCGGGCCGCACAGGCGGCCCGCTCGTCGATTACTGGAGGTCCTTTTTCTTGAGCGAACCAGTCGCCGCCGGCGCGACCGCCTTGATCGTGGTCGGCGTCATCGACAGGCGCGAGGGCATGTCGCCGCTCGACGCCGGTGTCGCCGGCACAGCTTCGACGGCTGCCGGTGGCGCGTCCTCGTTGCGGCGGCCACCGGTATAGGTTCGTCCCTTGCCCTCCGCAGCTTCCGCGCCACCGGTAGGCGGGCAATTCCCATCGGTTTCGGCCGTCTTCAGGTTGGACCCGCCCTTTACGATGATCCCGCCGATAGGATTGCCGGGCGCGCAGCGCGCATAACTGGCTGACGCGGCACCGGGCATCCCCGAAATCGTACCAGCCTTTGGCTTGGCCTTCTCCCTGGCCGCCGCCGGTACATCCTGTGCGAATGCGGGTGCCGCCGCTATGGTCACCGCCAGCATCATCGAGAACGACAAACTAGATTTCCCCATATTCTCTCTCCCTTCCTGCACGAAGCTGCAGCTTCCCTGCTGAATTTGCGGTGAACTGATGCCGCCTCCCTAACAAGGCGTTCGAGCAGCTTTTTCGATGATCGGGTATGCTGAAGGCGCTTTGGGGCTGGACTTGAATCGATTCTCGGGCATTAGCGATTGGCATTGCCGATCTTCCAGCGATGGAGAGGATTCCGATGAAGGTGCTGGTGCCGGTCAAGCGGGTGCTTGACTATAATGTGAAGCCCCGCGTGAAGGCGGATGGGACGGGGGTCGACCTCGCCAACGTCAAGATGAGCATGAACCCGTTCGACGAGATCGCCATCGAAGAGGCGGTGCGTCTGAAGGAGAAGGGCGTCGCCACCGAAGTGGTCGTCGTCACGATCGGCGTGCCCAAGGCCGAGACCGATGTTTTGCTCACTGCGCGCGCGATGGGCGCCGACCGCGGCATCCTGATCCAGACCGACGACGAGATCGAGCCGCTGGCAGTCGCCAAGCTGCTCGCCAAGGTGGCGCAAGAGGAGCAGCCCGGGCTGATCATCCTCGGCAAGCAGGCGATCGACGACGATTCGAACCAGACCGGCCAGATGCTCGCCGCCTTGCTCGGCTGGGCGCAGGGCACTTTCGCCTCGAAGGTCGAAGTCGAAGGCGATCGGGTCAAGGTCACCCGCGAAGTCGATGGCGGGCTCGAGACCGTGGATCTCAAGCTGCCGGCGATCGTCACTACCGATCTCCGCCTCAACGAGCCGCGTTACGCCACCTTGCCCAACATCATGAAGGCCAAGTCCAAGCCGATCGCGAAGAAGACCGTCGCCGATTACGGCGTCGACGCGACGCCGCGGCTCAAGACGCTTCGGGTGGTCGAGCCCGGCAAGCGCCAGGCGGGCGTCAAGGTCGGCAGCGTCGACGAACTGGTCGAGCGCCTCAAGGGTCTGGGAGTCGCGAAATGAAGACGTTGGTCTGGGTCGAACACGACAACAAGCACGTCAAGGACGCGACGCTCGCCACGGTCACCGCCGCGTCGAAGCTCGGTGAAGTCCATCTCCTCGTCGCCGGTTCGGGTGCCGCGGGCGTGGCGGACGAAGCCGCGAAGATCGCCGGCGTCGGCAAGGTCCATCTCGCCGACGATGCCGCGTTCGAACACGCGCTCGCCGAGAATGTCGCGCCGCTGATCGTCACCCTGATGGAGAGCCATGACGCAATCCTCTTCCCGTCGACCACCACGGGCAAGAACATCGCGCCGCGCGTCGCCGCCTTGCTCGACGTGATGCAGATTTCCGACATCCTCTCGGTCGAGAGCCCGGACACCTTCACGCGGCCGATCTATGCCGGCAATGCGATCGCCACGGTGCAGACCAGCGACAAGAAGCTGGTGATCACCGTGCGCGGCACGGCGTTCGAAAAGGCCGCGACCAGCGGCGGCAGCGGCACCGTCGAGGCAGTAGGCGGCAGCGGCGATGCGGGTCTCTCGACTTTCGCCGGCGCCGAGATCGCCGAATCGACTCGCCCTGAGCTGACCGCCGCCAAGGTGATCGTCTCGGGCGGCCGCGCGCTGCAGAACAGCGAGAACTTCCATGCGCTCATCGAGCCGCTCGCCGACAAGCTCGGCGCCGCGGTCGGCGCCTCGCGCGCAGCGGTCGACGCGGGCTATGTGCCCAACGACTATCAGGTCGGCCAGACCGGCAAGATCGTCGCCCCTGAAGTCTATATCGCAATCGGCATCTCGGGCGCGATCCAGCATCTGGCGGGTATGAAGGATTCGAAGACGATCATCGCGATCAACAAGGACGAGGACGCCCCGATCTTCCAGGTCGCGGACATCGGCCTCGTCGGCGACCTGTTCAAGATCGTCCCGGAGCTCACCGAAAAGCTTTGAGCTTGCGGCTCGACTTCAAAGCACATGGGGCGGCCCGCCTGCACGGCGCGGCCGCCCCTTTTCTGTCCGCACTCGAGGCGCTCGCCGCGGCCGCGCCGCAGGATCAGGCCGGTGTGCGGCTGCATGGCGTACACCGGCCTCACCAAGCTTCTCGCCCTGCCTCTGCTCGGCGCGGGCGCGGCCGAGCGGCTCGGTCACCGTGCGCGGCCCGTGCGCGCAATTCTGTTCGACAAGAGCTCGGCAACCAATTGGTCGCTCGGTTGGCATCAGGATCGTACCATCGCGGTCAGGGCGCGCGCCGACGTGCCCGGCTACGGGCCTTGGTCGATCAAGGCGGGAATGCAGCATGTCGAGCCGCCCTTTTCGCTGATCGAGCGAATGGTGACGATCCGTATTCATCTCGATCCGGTTCCCCACGACAATGCGCCGTTGCTCGTCGCGCCGGGATCGCACCGCTTCGGCAGGGTCGCAGACCCGGCACTGGCCGAAATCGTCGCGCGCTGCGGCACCGCGATTTGTCTCGCCGACCGGGGGGATGTCTGGATCTATGCGACGCCGATTCTTCATGCCTCCGCGGCGGCGGCTCGGGGCGGGCACCGGCGTGTATTGCAGGTAGATTTCTCGGCCGATCGGCTGCCGTTCGAGCTGGAGTGGCTTGGGATCTGATCCATTAGTCCCTATGCTCGTTCGCCTACGGACAGGAGCACAGGATGCGCGGAACGTTGCTAGTGATTTGCGGACTCGCCATCGTGGCGATCAACGGTACCGCGCAAGCCCAGGCGAAGGACTTTCGTTGCCGCGCCGGGGCTGGACGCTCCGAAGCCGTGACGCTCGGGAAGGTCGCTGCGCGGGGCCGCATCGCAGGCGACATCTCAGTGTCCAGTATGTCCATGCATGTGAAGTACGCCACGTTCGGTGGGGCCAATTTCGCTGCTGCGGATGGGAGCTGGACGGCACGATTGGACGTCATCGGCTCCGCGAGATCCCAGAGGAATTTGCTACTTGCCCGATTACGGGTTCTGCGTAGCGGCAAAGAGCAAACCTATTCGCTTGGCGATCTGGGAATCGGCGTGACCGTTCCCTTCTCGCTGACCGTCGCCGACGGCAAGGTGACGGCCACGCTGGGCAAGAAGACCGCGGAAGCCGATATTCCGGTCGCGCCCTCGACTGCGAAGATTGCCTGCTCCACTGGCGAGGTGACGTTCGCCGACGTTGAACTGACCCAATAGCTTCCCCGCGCGCTGCATTCATATGTGCAGCGCCGGTTGGTTGACGCGTCCGCAGCATGACCACTTGGGGCCGATGCACGCCCCGCTCCTCGCACTCACCCCGCCGCGCTCGTCCATTTCGCGCTGGCGATGGGCGGGTTCGCGATCGGTACCACCGAATTCGCGACGATGAGCCTCGTTCCCTATTTCGCGCGGGGGCTGAGGATCGACGAGCCGGCCGCGGGGCATGTGATCAGCGCTTATGCGCTCGGCGTGGTGGTCGGCGCGCCTTTGCTCGCGGTGCTGGGCGCCAGGATGGCGCGGCGGACGCTGCTGATCGTGCTGATGGCCAGCTTCGGACTGTTCAACGGGCTGAGCGCGCTTGCGCTGACCTATGACTGGATGCTGGTCTTCCGCTTTCTGAGCGGGCTGCCCCACGGGGCCTACTTCGGGATCGCCGCGCATTTCCGGTCGCTCTGCCTCGCAGTGTTCGCGATCGGCTTTGCCGGGGCGCTCGGCGCGATCCTCCAGACGCGGCTGATGGACGTCGTCGGCGACGCGCAGGGGCTGGCGGCGTCGCTCAACCATTCGGCGTTCGACACTGCCAATGCGCTCGGGACCTGGCTCGGCGGGCTGGCGATCGCCGCCGGCTGGGGCTGGACCTCGACTGGCTATGTCGCCGCCGGTCTCGCGTTGGGCGGGTTCGTGGTCTGGTGCGTCGCGATGCTGGCCGAACGCCGCGCGCTCAGGACCCCCGCCGTCTTACGATCAGCCTGAGCGCCAGCATGCGCCGCGGCGGCGCGAATCGCAGCACCAGATAGCCGGCAACCGCCGACAGCAAGGATCCGCCGAGCACCCCGATCTTGACCTCGTCGGTGAGCGCGGCGTCGCCTGCAAAAGCCAACCCGCCGATGAACAGGCTCATCGTGAAGCCGATCCCGGCGAGCAGCGACACGCCATAAATTTGCGGCCAGCTCGACCAGCCCGGCTTCGGCGCGAACCCGGTGCGGTGCGCGATCCAGACACTGCCGAAGATGCCCAACTGCTTGCCGACGAACAATCCCAGCGCGATGCCGAGTGGTAGCGGCGCGAGCAGCACCGCAGGTGTCACGCCCGCGAGCGAGACGCCGGCATTGGCGAAGCCGAATAGCGGGACGACGAGGAACGCCGACCAGGGGTGGAGCGCATGCTCGAGCCGGTGGAGCGGCGATTCGCCATCGCGCGCGCCGATCGGGATGGTCAGCGCCGCCGCAACGCCGGCGACCGTGGCGTGCACGCCCGAACGGAACACGAAGACCCACAGCAACATCGCGAGCAACAGATAGGGCGAGAGCCGCCGCACCCCGCGCCGATTGAGCAGGACCATCGTCAGCAACACCGCCGCCGCAAAGGCCAGCGCGACGAGGTCGAGCCCGGCGGTGTAGAACAAGGCGATGATCGCCACCGCGCCGAGATCGTCGACGATCGCGACGGTGGTGAGGAACAGCTTGAGCGAGGTCGGCGCGCGCTTGCCGAGGATCGCGAGCACGCCGATCGCAAAGGCGATGTCGGTCGCCGCGGGGATCGCCCAGCCCTGGACGAGCCGCGGCTGGCTCCCCGCAACCAGCAGATAGAGCAAAGCAGGTGCCGCCATCCCCGCCGCCGCGGCGAGCACCGGTAGCCGCCGCCGCTCCCAGCTCGCCAGCCGCCCCGCCACGAACTCGCGCTTGATCTCGAGCCCGACGAGCAGGAAGAACAAAGCCATCGCAGCGTCGTTGATCCACAGATGCACTGTCATCGGCCCGAATTTCGGGCTGATCACCGGGCCGGTCTCGACATGCAGCGCGTGGAAATAAGCGACCGACCAGCCGGGCAGATTGGCGACCAGCATCGCGCACGCCGCCGCTGCCATCAGCACGATTCCGCCCGCTGCCTCGCTGTGCAGGAAGTCGCGAGTCGCCGAGCGGACGCGGTGGATCATGCCCTTGCGAGCGCCTCGGAAATCAGCTTGCGGCTGTTAGCGATCCCGTACAGCGCAATGAAGCTGCCCATCCGCGGCCCCTGCTCCGAGCCGAGCAAGGTTTCGTAGAGCGCCTTGAACCAGTCGCGTAGATTCTCGAACCCGCCGGTCTTGCCGATCTCGTAGACGACATTCTGGATGTCCTCGGCCGGAGCATCGGCAGGCAGCGCCGCCAGCTCGGCATCGAGCCGTTTCAGCGCGTCGACCTCGACTCCCTCGGGCGCGCGCTTGTTCAGCGTCGGCGTCACGAAATCGCGCGCATAAGCCAGCGCATAGCCGATCAGCGAGTCGAGCGCGGGATAGGTCTCCGGTGTCGCGTCGGGAACGTAATTGGCGAGATAGCCCCAGACCTGCTCCTTGCTCGCCTCGCCCATCACCCCGACGAGGTTGAGCAGCAGCCCGAAAGTCACGGGCAAAGTCTCGCCGGGCGGTGGGCCATTGTGGATATGGTGGACCGGATTGCCGAGCTTCTGCGCGATCGGCTGCTCGGCGTAATTGGCGCGGAACTGCCAATAATCGTCCACCGCGCGCGGAATCAGCCCGAGATGCAGCGCCTTGGCCTTTTTCGGCTCGCGATAGATGTAGAAAGCGAGACTCTCGTCGGGGCCATAGGTCAGCCATTGGTCGAGGCTGAGCCCATTACCCTTCGACTTCGAGATCTTCTCGCCCTTCTCGTCGAGGAACATCTCGTAATTGAAGCCCTCGGGCGGCCTGCCGCCGAGCACCCGCGCGATCTTCGACGACTGGATCACCGAGTCGATCAGATCCTTGCCCGCCATCTCGTAATCGACGCCCAAAGCGACCCAGCGCATCGCCCAATCGACTTTCCACTGGAGCTTGGCCCGGCCGCCGAGGATCGATTGCTCGATGCGCTCACCCTCATCCTCGAACGCGATCATGCCCGTCTCGGCGTCGAGCACTTCGATCGGCACCTGCAGCACCACGCCGGACTTCGGGCTGACCGGCAGCACCGGCGAATAAGTCGCCTGGCGCTCTTTGCGCAGCGTCGGCAGCATCACGTCCATGATGCCCTGATAGTGGCGCAGTACGTTCTTCAGCGCGTCGTCGAAAATGCCGCCGGCATAATAATCGGTCGACGAGACGAACTCGTACTCGAAGCCGAAGCGATCGAGGAATTCGCGGAGCAACGCGTTGTTGTGCGCGGCGAAGCTCTCATGCGTGCCGAAAGGATCGGGGATGCGCGTCAGCGGCTTGCCGAGATGCGCGGTCAGCATCTCCTTGTTGGGGACGTTGTCGGGGACTTTCCGAAGCCCGTCCATATCGTCGCTGAACGCGATCAGCCGCGTCGGAATGTCGCTCAGCGCCTCAAACGCGCGACGCACCATCGTCGTGCGCAGCACTTCGTTGAAGGTGCCGATATGCGGCAGCCCCGACGGGCCATAGCCGGTCTCGAACAGCACATGCCCTTTTGCCGGCGCACCGTCGGGATAGCGCTTGAGTAGTTTCCGGGCCTCTTCATAGGGCCAGGCCTTGGATTCGAGCGCGGCTGCGCGGAGCGTCTGCTTGTCGGTCATACCGGCCGCGTCTAGCGAAGCGCAGCGGCCGGTGCCACCCCAGCGCCTCGTCGAGCCGCTGGAGCGCACCACGGCAGGTATGTCGTCAGGCGATGCTCAGCCCGACATCGACATTGCCCCGCGTCGCGTTCGAATAGGGGCAGATCTGGTGCGCCGCCGCGACCAGCTTCTCGGCATCGTCGCGATCGACTCCGGGCAGGCTGACTTCGAGATCGGCAGTGATGCCGAACCCGCCCGCCGCACGGGGGCCGATGCCGACGGTAGCGGTCACCGTCGTCTCGACGGGCACCTTGAGCTTGAGCTGTTGCCCGGCGACCTTGAGCGCGCCGATGAAGCAGGCCGAATAGCCCGCCGCGAACAGCTGCTCGGGATTGGTGCCGTCGCCGCCTGCGCCGCCCAGTTCCTTCGGCGTCGAAAGCCTGGCGACGAAACGGCCGTCCTCGGAACGGGCCTCGCCGTCGCGGCCGCCGGTGGAGGTGGCGCGGGTGCGGTACTTCACGTCTACGGACATCGTCGGACTCCTTTTGTGCCTGCGATAATCATTATCGCGATACATGTCTATTATGCGTGCGAATCGCCCTTGTCCAGCACATTCTGTATCGCGATATATATTTCTCTGATATCGGCTCCGATCGAAGGAGAATGTCCGTGCCCGCCGCCCTTCCGCTCGACGACCAGCTCTGCTTCTCGCTCTACGCGACGAGCATGGCGATCAATCGTGCCTATAAGCCGATGCTCGACCAGCTCGGCATCACCTATCCGCAATATCTGGTGCTTCATGCGTTGTGGGAGCAGGACGGCCGAACCGTCGGCGCGATCGCCGAACGGCTCGCGCTCGAATCAAGCACGGTGACGCCACTGGTGAAGCGGTTGGAAGCGGCGGGCTTCGTCACGCGCGAACGCAATCCGGACGATGAGCGTCAGGTCCGGGTGGGACTCACCGAACGCGGCTCGGCGATGCGCGAACAATCCGGCTGCCTCGCCGAAGCGCTGCTCGAGCGCGCGGGGATGAGCGGCGAGCAGCTTGGAGCGCTCAACCACCAGGTCCAGGCGCTCTGGCACGCGCTCCGGACGCCACGGGAATGAATCGATACCCGGTCCACAGGGGCCCGGAACCGAAATTCCTCGCTTTCAATGTAGGATTTCGTCTGGGATAGGCTCGTCGATGCGCGAGTCGCCACCTCCCGATACGCCCGGCGCCGAGGACGAACTCCCCGATTTCACCCCCGTGCCGCTCACCCGCCATCGCCACGACGGCTGGACGCCCGAGCGCCAGCGCGGCTTCATCGCCGCGCTTGCGGAAACCGGGGTGGTCGCGCAGGCGGCGCGCTCGGTGGGGATGAGCGCGGCTTCCGCCTATAATCTGCGCCGCCGTCCGCGTGCCGAAAGCTTCGCGCTCGCCTGGTACATGGTCGAGGACGAAGCCCGCGAGCGCGCGCTCGCTTTCGTGATCGATCAGGTGACGCACGGCTCGACACGGCCGCGTTTCTATCGCGGCAAGTTCGTCGGGACGATCCACAGCTTCGAAACCCGTATCGCGCTGGCCGCGGTGCGCGCCGCGTTCACGGTGCCGCCGCGGCGCGTCGTGCCGACGGGCAAAGTTGACGAATGACTCACGAGTCCGCAACTTTGCCGTGCTTGACTCGCGAATTCGGCTGGCGATGCGGAACGAAAAGCGTACAGGCTGATCCGCCGATGACGCCGCCTCTGCCCTATCCCGCGCTCCATGCCAGCCATGGCGGCATCTGGATCGCCACCGCGGAGGAAACCCGCGCGGTCAGCCGGGGCGAGGCGATCCGGTTCGCTGCCGATACGCCGATTCTCCTGCTCAATGCGCCGCTGGTGGGGCAACGGCTCGGTCATCCCGAGCTCAACGGGCTCGATCTGCTGGAATTGTTCGCCTTTCTCCATCCCGCGCGCTTCATGGTGCCGACGCCCAAAGGCCTCGCCCGGGCGGCGGGGATCGACATGCCGGCGAACGATAGGGATGTCGCCGCTTTCCTGCGCGACGCCGCCGCGGCTTTGCTCGCGGTGCCTGCCGGGCAATGGGCGGAGCGCGAAGGTGCGTGGAATTCGCTCCAGTCGCTGTTCCGGTTGCGCTGGCCTTGGGCACCGGCACTGAGCGCGGCGGTGGCCAAGCCGGCGCAGGCCGAGCGCTGGCCATTCTCGAAGCTGCCCGAATGGGAAGAACGCCCGCCCCGGCCGACGCCGCGCACTGTCACCCTGCCCGACGCCGACATCGCCGAACGGCTCGCGCGGCTCACCGGCAGCGGTGCCGAGCAGCGGCTGGGGCAGCGCGATTATGCCGTCGCCGCCGCGGCTGCCTTCGCGCCGCGTGCGGTGCGCGATTCGCCCAATCTGGTGCTCGCCGAGGCGGGTACCGGGATCGGCAAGACGCTGGGTTATCTCGCCCCAGCGTCGCTCTGGGCCGAACGCGCCGAGGGGCCGGTCTGGGTATCGACCTTCACCAAGGCGCTGCAACGCCAGCTCGCGCACGAAGGCGAACGGCTGTTCGCCGATCCCGAGACCCGCAAGCGGCGGATCGTCACGCGCAAGGGGCGTGAGAATTATCTCTGCCTGCTCAATCTCGAGGATGCGCTGCAGGGCGGGTTCGCCGGCCGCGCGGCGATCCTCGCGCAATTGGTGGCGCGCTGGGCGGCGTACAGCGCCGATGGCGACATGATCGGTGGCGACTTGCCCGGTTGGCTGCCCACCTTGTTCCGCCGCAACGGCTCGACAGCGCTGACTGATCGGCGCGGCGAATGCATCTATGCTGGCTGCCCGCATTACCGGAAATGCTTCATCGAGCGCGCCGCGCGGGCGAGTGCCGAGGCCGACATCGTCATCGCGAACCACGCATTGGTGATGGTCAATGCCGCGCGCGGCCGCGAGTCGGCGACCCGGCCGACGCGCTATGTGTTCGACGAGGGACATCATTTGTTCGATGCCGCCGATGCGATGTTCTCGGCGGCGCTCACCGGGCAGGAGGCGATCGAGATCCGCCGCTGGATCACCGGTCCCGAATCGGGGTCGCGCGGGCGGCGGCGCGGATTGGCGGCGCGCCTCTCCGACGTCGCGAGCTATGACGAGGAAGGCGGCCTGGCGATCGGCGAGGCAGTCGATGCCGCTCGCGCGCTGCCCAGCGACGGCTGGCTTCAGCGGCTGAATGAGGGGGAGCCCTTCGGCCCGGTCGAAGCGTTGCTCGCCACGGTGCGCGGGCTGGTCTATGCGCGCGACGTCAACGGATCGGGCGATGCCGGCTACGGCCTCGAGACCGAGCTCGCCGAGCCCGACGGCGCATTGGTCGAGGCGGCGGGGCCGGCGGGCGCCGCGCTCGATGCGCTCGTCCGCCCTTTGGTGAAGCTCGGCCGCCGGCTCGAGGCGGTGCTCGCCGACGCGCCGGACTGGATGGACGGCCCGGCGCGCGCGCGGATCGAAGGCGCGATCGCCTCGCTCGGCTGGCGCGCCGAGACCGTCGGTGCGTGGCTCGCGCTGATCGCCCGGATCGGCGGGCCGGCGGATCCCGAATATGTCGATTGGCTGGCGGTCGATCGCGTCGAGGGGCGCGAATATGATGTCGGGCTCCACCGCCACTGGCTCGATCCCTCGAAGCCCTTCGCCAAAACGGTGCTCGAGCCGGCGCACGGCGCAGTGATCACCTCGGCGACGCTGCGTGCCGGCGGCGACTGGAATGTCGCTGAGGCGCGGTCGGGCGCGTCGCATCTGCTGCGTCCGGCGCAGCGCTTCGAGGCGATCAGCCCGTTCGACTATCCGGGGCAGGCCGAAGTGCTGATCGTCACCGACGTCAAACGTGGCGATCTGCCGGCGCTCGCCAATGCCTATGCCCGGCTGGTCGTCGCCGCGGACGGCGGCACGCTCGGGCTGTTCACTGCGATTCGCCGGCTGCGCGCGGTCCACGCGCGAATCGCCGACCGGCTGGCGCGCGAGGGGCTCCCGTTGCTCGCCCAGCATGTCGATCCGATCGACACGGGCACGCTCGTCGACATATTTCGCGACGATCCGCGCACGTCGCTGCTCGGCACCGATGCCCTCAGGGACGGCGTCGACGTCCCCGGCCATTCGCTGCGGCTGGTGGTGATGGAGGGTGTCCCCTGGCCCAAGCCAAGCGTGCTCCACGCGGCGCGGCGGCTTGCCGGCGGCGGCACGGCTTATGACGATCGCATCGTCCGCGCGCGGCTGGCGCAGGCGTTCGGCCGGTTGATTCGCCGCGCCGACGATCGCGGCACCTTCATATTGCTCTCAGCCGCCAGTCCCTCGCGTCTGCTCGACGCTTTTCCTCCGGGCACGCCGGTCGCGCGCGTGACGCTCGACGAGGCGGTGGTGCGGGTTCGGCTTTCCTTGGACGCGCGGTTGCGGCATGGAGCCCCCGCTACCGCCTGAGAGTTCGGGGACGCATGAAGACGCTCACGCTGCTGCGCCACGCCAAATCGGGCTGGGACGATCCCGTCGCGCGCGATTTCGATCGGCCGCTCAATCCCAAGGGCCAGCGCGCCGCGGCGATGGTCGGGCGCCATATGAAGTCGCTGGGGCTCGCCTTCGATCATGTCGTCGCCTCGCCGGCGGTGCGCGTGGTCGAGACGCTCGATCAGGTGAGCCACGGTTATGGCAGCGATCTCGCCCCCGCCTGGGATCAGCGGATCTATCTCGCCTCGGCCGCGACGCTTCTCGACGTGGTGCATGCTCTGCCCGCCGGCGCCGGGCACGTGTTGCTCGCCGGACACAATCCGGGGCTCGAGGAACTGGTGTTGCTGCTGGTGCCCGACGATGGCGGTGCCTTGCGCGACGAAGTGGAAGTGAAGTTCCCCACCGCGACGCTCGCCGAGATGACCTTCGCGGCGGATCATTGGGACGATGTCCGGGCGGGGGCCGCAATGCTCACCCGCTTCGTGCGTCCACGCGATCTCGATCCCGGCCTCGGTCCCGATACGCCCTAGCCGCCGTCTTCCTCGAGTGCCTTGACCAGCGCGTTGCGGACGGCACGAAACGCCTCGGCGCTGCTCCTGGGAGCAGACTTGCTTGCTTTCTCCTCGGCCAGCAGCTTCTGCACGCCGCGGATCGTATAGCCTTCGTCGGTGAGCAGGTGATGGATGCGGCGCACCAGTGCGACGTCGTCGGGGCGGTAATAGCGGCGGTTGCCGGCGCGGGTCAGCGGCCGCAATTGCGGGAACCGCGTCTCCCAATATCGCAATATATGCTGGGGACGGCCGATTTCCTGCGCAAGTTCGCCTATGGTGCGGAGGGCGCCGGGCGCCTTCTCCGCGGTCGGCATCCCGTCTCTCAGCTGCCTGCCACGATGCGGTCGCGCATCATCTGGCTGGCTCTGAAGGTGAGCACCCGGCGGGGTGCGATCGGCACTTCGACTCCGGTCTTGGGATTGCGGCCGACGCGTTCGCCCTTGTCGCGCAGGATGAAGCTGCCGAAGCCCGAGATCTTGACGTTCTCACCCTTCGAAAGGGCCTCGCACATATGCGTCAGGATCTGCTCGACGAGGCGGGCAGCATCGGCGCGCGACAGACCGACTTCGCGATGTAGCGATTCGGCCAAATCTGCCCTGGTCAGCGTGCCCGCAACCGGCATGTCGGCAAGTCCCCCAATTAATCCATGTTCAGATTTGATGGTATCAGATTGTCTTCACGTCGCAAACACAACATTCCGTTACGGAAACGAGTCGATACTCAATCTGACACATATCAGAAACGTACGACCGCTGCACCCCATGTAAATCCGCCGCCCATCGCTTCGAGGACGATGAGATCGCCTTGCTTGATTCGGCCGTCGCGGACCGCAGTGTCGAGCGCAAGCGGTACCGAGGCGGCGGAGGTGTTGGCGTGCTGGTCGACCGTCACCACCACCTTCCCGGGCGCGAGGCCCAATTTGCGGGCGGTGGCGTCGAGGATGCGGGCATTGGCCTGATGCGGGACCACCCAGTCCACCTCGTCCGACGACAGGCCTGCGGCTGCGAGCGATTCCGACATCACTGCCGCCAGATTGACCACGGCGTGGCGGAACACTTCGCGACCCTTCATCCGAAGCTTGCCGACGGTACCTGTGCTGGAAGGGCCGCCATCGACGTAGAGCAAGTCGTTATAGCGGCCGTCGGCGTGCAGTCGCGTCGCAAGGATGCCGCGGCCGCCCTGCTCCGCGCTTTCCTGCCCCTCGAGGACGATCGCACCGGCACCGTCGCCGAACAACACGCAGGTCGCGCGGTCTTCCCAGTCGAGGATGCGGCTGAAGGTCTCGGCGCCGATCACCAATGCGCGCTTGTGGGCGCCCGCGCGGATCATCGAATCGGCGACCTGCACCGCATAGAGGAAGCCCGAGCACACCGCGGCGACGTCGAACGCGACGCAATCGTTGATGCCGAGTGCGGTCTGGACGCGAGTCGCGCTGGCCGGGAAGGTCTGATCCGGGGTGGCGGTGGCGAGCACGATCAAGTCGATGCTGGTCGCTTCGATCCCCGCCGATTCGATCGCGGAGCGCGCCGCGGCGGTCGCCAGCGTGCTCGTCGTCTCGTCATCGCCGGCGATGTGGCGGAACCGGATTCCGGTGCGCTCGACGATCCATTCGTCGGTGGTGTCGACACGCTCCGCCAGTTCCGCATTGGAAACACGTCTCTTCGGCAGGAACGAGCCGGTACCGATAATCACCGAACGGAGTGTCACGCAGCCTTTGCCTCGAAATTCCCGAGATCCTCGGCGATTCGCCGATTGAGGTCGTCGCGCAGCATTTTCGCTGCGAAGCCGATGGCGGTATCTACGCCCACTTCGTTCGCGCTGCCATGGCTCTTAACGACGATGCCGTTGAGCCCGAGGAAGATAGCGCCATTGTGATTGTTGGGATCGAGATGGGTGCGCAGCAATTCTGTCGCCGGCCGCGAGATCAGAAAGCCGATCTTCGAGCGAGTCGAACTGGAGAAAGCGCGCTTGAGCAAATCCGCCACGAAGCGTGCGGTGCCTTCGATCGTCTTCAATGCGATATTGCCCGAAAAGCCGTCGCAGACGATCACGTCGACTTCGCCGCGCGACAGCTTATTGCCTTCGATGAACCCCTTGAAGTCGAGTCGAAGATGCGTCGCGGCGCGCAATTCGGCGGCCGCGTCGCGGATCTTGTCGGTCCCCTTCATCTCCTCGGTGCCGATATTGAGCAGCGCGACTCGGGGATTTTCGAGGTCGAGCGCGATTCGCGCATAAGCGGCGCCCATCACCGCGAACTGGATGAGATTTTGCGCATCGACTTCGGTGTTGGCGCCGAGATCGAGCATGACCGTATCATTCTCGCCCAGAGTCGGCATCAAGGCGGCGAGCGCGGGGCGATCGATGCCGGGCATGGTACGCAGCGACAGCTTGGCCATCGCCATCAACGCACCGGTATTGCCTGAGGAGACCGCGGCGCCGGCGCGGCCCTTCTTCACCATGTCGATGGCGATTCCCATCGACGTGGTCTTGGCGCGGCGGATCGCGGCGCTCGGCTTTTCGTGGGACGTGACGACGCCCGCCGCGTGGACGATCTCCGACGCGGCAGTGAGATTGGGATGACTGTTCAGACCCTCGCGGATCTGCGCCTCGTCGCCGACGAGGATGAATTCCATCCCCTCGAAGCGACGGCGCGCACGCGCCACCCCGGCAAGCATGACCGCGATCCCCTCGTCACCGCCCATGGCGTCGACGGCGATTCGCATGGAAGTGGTCATGCCGGCAGGTTTTCGGTGGCGTGCGTGGCTCAGCCCTCGGCGGAGACGATCTCGCGGCCATTATAATGGCCGCACGCCGCGCACAGATTGTGCGGACGCTTCAATTCGCCGCAGTTCGAGCATTCCTGGAACGCTGCGACGGTGAGCGAATCGTGCGACCGGCGCATGCCACGCCGTGACGGCGAGGTCTTTCTCTTGGGAACGGCCATCAGGCACCTTTACGAAGAAACACGTGAATCAGGTCGCGATACGCCCACGTCGGTGTCCGGGCAAGCGACGGTTGGAGCCGGCCGCCCGCCGGACCAACAGGGCAGGTCACGAAGCGAGGCCGCGCGTATACCGATTCTTGCCCGACTTGCAAGGGCGTGGCACGTGTCGGCGGTTCCATTAGGGGGTCATCCATGTTTTTCTTGCCCGTCGCGCTCGTCACTGCCGGCGCTTCCGCGCTCCTCAACTTCTGGCTGGGGTTGCGCGTCAGCCGGCTGCGCATCTCCGAGAAAATCCTGGTCGGCGACGGCGGCAATCTGCGGCTGGTGGCGCGGATGCGCGCGCAGCTCAACTTCGCCGAATATGCGCCGATCGTGCTGATCCTGATCTCGCTGATCGAGCTGGCGCGCGGCACCCAGACTTGGCTGTGGGGCGTCGCTTTCGTCTTCATTATCGGCCGCGTGCTGCACGCGTTCGGGATGGACGGGTGGAGGTTGGGGCGGATGATCGGCATTGCCGCCACGATGCTGGTGATGCTCGGCCTCGCCGCTTATGCGGTCTTTCTCGGCTATACCGGGCTCAACCCTTTGCGCTGAGCGCGGCATCGCCGACGAAAGGATTCGTCCGCCGCTCATGCGCGAAATTGCTCGGCTGGCCGTGGCCGGGGACGAACACCGTATCGTCTCCCAACGGCCATAGCCTGCCGGTGATCGCGTCGATCAGGTCCTGATGGTTGCCCCTCGGAAAGTCGGTGCGGCCGATCGATCCCTGGAACAGCACGTCGCCGACGATCGCCAGCTTCGACGGGGCATGGTGAAAGACGACATGCCCCGGCGTGTGGCCGGGGCAATGATAGACGTCGAGCACCAGTTCGCCGACGGTCACCTGGTTGCCATTGATCAGCCAGCGGTCGGGCTCGAACGGCGCTCCGACCACGCCATATTTGCGCCCGTCCTCGGCGAGGCGGTCGATCCAGAAGCGGTCCGCCTCGTGCGGGCCTTCGATCGGCACGCCGAGTTCCGCCGCGAACTCGCCGGCGGCGCCGCAATGATCGATATGGCCATGGGTGATCAGGATCTTCTCGATCGTGACTCCGTGCTGCCCGGCCGCCGCGCGCAGCCGGTGGAGATCGCCGCCGGGGTCGACAAAGGCGCCGCGCATGGTGCGGGTGCACCAGAGCAGGCTGCAATTCTGCTGGAGCGGCGTGACGGGGACGATCGCCACGCGCATCGGGGGATTGGACATGCCTGGCAGATAGGAGGCGGTGCCTGTCGCGGCAACACGGGCTTGCCGCGGCGCATCGGCGGCGGCATGCGCATCGCGATGGCGTTGCCCCCTCCTCCTTTCGTGCTGCTCGACGATGCCCGTCCAGGCGGCGCGGCGGCGCGGCTTTATGCCGATCCGGTCGAGATCGTCCGTGCCGACTCGCCCGACGCGGTGCAGCCGGCGCTCGAGATCCTTCGCGCAGCGCGTGCGCGCGGCCTCGATGCGGCGGGCTATCTGCGCTACGAGGCGGCGGCGGGGATCGAGCCGAAGCTTGCGGATCTTGGTGCCCCCGGACCGCTGCTCTGGTTCGGGCTGTTCCGCGGGTATCGCGAGGTCGATTCTCAGGCCGTTCTGCCCGACCCCGCCGGGGCATGGGCCGGCGCCCCCCGGCCGATGATCGAGCGCCACGCTTATGCGGAAAGCTTCGCGCATGTCGCCGGACGCATCACCGCGGGGGACATCTATCAGGCCAACCTCACCTTCCGCGCCGAAGTGGCCACCATGGGCGCGCCCGCCGCCGTCTATGCGCTGCTGCGGAACCGTGCGGCGGCGGGCTATGGCGCGCTGATCGCCACCGGCGACGAGTGGCTGCTCTCCTTCTCGCCCGAGCTGTTCTTCGCCCTCGATGCGGGAACCCTGTCCGCCCGGCCGATGAAGGGGACTGCGCTGCGCGACACGGATTCTGCCCAGGACATGGCCAATGCCGGGGCATTGCGCGCCGACCCCAAGCAACGCGCCGAGAATCTGATGATCGTCGATCTGATGCGCAACGATCTCAGCCGCGTCGCACGCCCAGGCAGCGTCGCGGTGCCGCGACTCTTCCACGTCGAGCATTACCCGACCGTCCATCAGATGGTGTCGGAGATCACCGCGACCATCGATCCGGAGCGCGACGCGATCGATGCGCTCGCCGCGCTCTTCCCCTGCGGCTCGATCACCGGCGCGCCCAAGCTGCGCGCGATGCAGATCATCGCCGAGACCGAGGATGCCCCGCGCGGCGTCTATACCGGCGCGATCGGCCGGCTCGATGCCAGCGGTGATGCGATGTTCAATGTTGCGATCCGCACGCTGACGCTTGTCGGGGGCGACTCGACCGCGATTTTGGGTTTAGGGTCGGGCGTGGTTGCCGATTCGGACCCCGATCAGGAATGGCAGGAATGCCTCGCCAAGGGGGCGTTCGTGACTGCGGGTGAGCGCGCCTTCGACCTGATCGAGACGATGCGCTTCGATCCGCTCGACGGCATGCCTTTGCTCGAGCGCCACCTTACCCGGATGAAGGAAAGCGCCGCCGTGTTTGGCTTCGCGTTCGACCGGCATACGGTACGCAACGAGCTCCAGGCCGCCACATTCCGGCTGCGGACCGCCTCGAAGGTGCGGCTGCTGCTCGCGCCGTCGGGAGCGATTTCGATCGGCATAAGCCCGCTCCCCGAAGCGCCCGACCAGCCCGTGCGTGTCGCGTTGCGTCGCCACGAAGTCGCGCCGGACGACTTTCGCCTGCGCCACAAGACCAGTCGCCGGGGCTTTTACGATCGCGCGCGGTCCGCGGCGGGCACGTGGGAAGTTCTGTTCACCGATCCCGAGGGCTTCCTCACCGAAGGCAGCTTCACCAATGTCTTCGTCGAACGGGACGGCATTTTACTCACCCCGCCGCTCGCGCGCGGGCTGCTGCCGGGGGTGCTCCGCGCAGAGCTGATCGCGAGCGGCCAGGCGATCGAACGCGATCTGCGCCCCGCGGATCTCGCCGCTGGTTTCCAGCTCGGCAACGCGCTGCGCGGACTGGTTTCAGCCGTTACAGTTGCGGAAGCCGCGAACGCGGACGTATAGGCGCGCGCATTCCCTCCCGGAAAGGCGCCTTATCCCATGCAGACGTCCGCCGCGCTCCAGCGCATCCAGCCCTCCGCCACGCTCGCGATGACGAGCCGCGTGTTCGAGCTGAAGCGGCAGGGGATCGATGTGATCGGCCTCGGCGCCGGCGAGCCCGATTTCGACACCCCCGATTTCGTCAAGGAAGCGGCGATCGAGGCGATCCGTGCGGGCAAGACGAAGTACACCAATGTCGACGGCACCCCCGAATTGAAGCAGGCGGTGCTGGCCAAGTTCGCGCGTGACAACGGCCTGACCTATGCCGAGAATCAGATCAGCGTGAACTCGGGCGGCAAGCACACCTTGTTCAATGCCTTTTGCGCGACGATCGACGCGGGCGACGAAGTGATCGTCCCCGCGCCATATTGGGTGAGCTATCCCGATGTGGTCGAGTTCGCCGGAGGCAAGCCGGTGTTCATCGCCGCGGGTGCGGATCAGAACTACAAGATCACCCCCGAACAACTCGATGCCGCAATCACTGCGAAGACCAAATGGGTGGTGCTCAACTCGCCGTCCAACCCGACAGGTGCAGCGTATAGCGCGGCGGAGCTCAAGGCGCTGGGGCAAGTGCTCGAACGGCACCCGCACGTGCTGATCTATGCCGACGATATGTACGAGCATATCCTCTATGACGACTTCGAATTCGCGACGATCGCGCAGGTCTGCCCGTCGCTCTACGATCGCACGCTGACTGCCAACGGCGTGTCCAAGGCCTATGCGATGACCGGCTGGCGGATCGGCTATGCAGGCGGCCCAGCCTGGCTGATCAAGGCGATCGGCAAGCTCCAGTCGCAATCGACCTCGAACCCGTGCAGCATCTCGCAGGCCGCCTCGGTCGCCGCGCTCAACGGTGATCAGAGCTTCCTCAAGGCGCGCGTCGCGGCGTTCCAGGGCCGGCGCGATCTGGTCGTGTCGATGCTCAACCAGGTCAATGGCATGACCTGCCCGCGCCCCGAAGGCGCCTTCTACGTCTATCCCGAGTTCGCCGGGCTGATCGGCAAAGCCACGCCCAAGGGGCAGGTGATCACTACCGACGAGGAGATGATCTCCTATCTGCTCGACGAGGCCAAGGTCGCCGCAGTCCATGGCGCCGCCTTCGGTCTCTCGCCGGCGATGCGGATCAGCTATGCCACTTCGGAGGCTTTGCTGACCGAGGCGTGCACGCGCATCCAGACTGCGTGCGCGGCCTTGCGCTGAGGCGCGCGAACGACGATCTTGCGCCCATGCTGAAATGGGCCCTTCCCCTTGGTCTCGCCGGCGCTGCTGCGCTGCTGCCGGCGATCGCTGCCCCCGCCGCCGAGCGCGCGGTGCCGATCCCGCCGCCCGCGCAGGATGTGACGGGCGGCAAAAACCAGCAAGTCGCGGTGCTCGCCGGTGGCTGCTTCTGGGGAATGGAAGCGGTTTTCCAGTCGGTGAAGGGCGTGCATTCGGTGACCAGCGGCTACGCCGGTGGCACGCGCAGCACCGCGAATTACAGCAAGGTCTCGACCGAACGCACTGGCCATGCCGAGGTGGTGCGCATCGTCTATGATCCGCGGAAGGTGAGCTACGGCACCTTGCTGCGCGTCTATTTCTCGATCGCGCACGATCCGACCCAGCTCAACCGGCAGGGCCCCGATACCGGTCCCAGCTATCGCTCGGCGATCTTCCCGCAGGACGATGCCCAGCGCCGCGTCGCGACCGCCTATATCGCGCAGCTCGGCCGCACCAAAGCGTGGGCGAAGCCGATCGTGACCCGGATCGAGAGCGGGACCTTCTATCCGGCCGAATCCTCGCATCAGGACTTCTTCTGGCGAAACCCGACCCACCCCTACATCGTGCGCTGGGACAAACCCAAGGTCGCCGCCTTCCGCAACGCCTTCCCGCAACTGGCGAATTGATCGCCACCCCGGCGAAAGCCGGGGCCTCAGGCGGCAAGCGCAACCTATGCCGGCATGTGATCCCGGCCTTCCCGGGATGACGATTTAGGTCAAATCAGTCCCATCGCAGCGAGTTCGCCGACCAACCCCGGCGGCAGTTCGGAAATCCCCGCGCCCGCTTCGCCCAGGTCGGTCGGCGCGTCCGCGCCCTCCAGATAGCGCCAGCCCTGGTGCGCGCGTTTCGGTCGCGCCTGGACGAGCACCAGCTTCGGCTCGAGATAGATCGCCACGCGTCCGCCCTCAGCCTCACCGAAGCCGCTGATCGGGGAACGGCCGATCAGCTGGTGCTTGATGATCCAGAACAGCGAGCCGCCGACAATCTCTTCGTGCCTTTTGGGCAGATACCGTGTGGTGAGAAACGCCGGCTGATGCGCGGCCTTGAGTGCGAGGCGTTCCTGCAGATATTCGATGCTGTCGCAGCCATAGGCGACTTTGGTCAGATGTAGCGGCATGACACTCGATGTGGCGCGTGTGCCTGACCGTTCAAGGTCGCCGTCAAGCGCCGCCATGCACGCGGAACAAGGTGGCGAGCCCGAGAAACGCGAAGAAGCCCAGCGAGTCGGTCATCAATGTCACGAACACGGCGGAGGAGACAGCGGGATCGATCCGCAGCCGGTCCATCGTCAGCGGGATCAGCACACCGGCCAGCCCCGCGATCAAATTGTTGATGAGGATCGCCAACCCGAACACGAACGACAAGGTCGGGTTATGGAAGATCACCAGCGTGCCCAGCCCGATCAGCACGCCGAGCGAAAGCCCGTTGACTGCGGCGATCCGCAACTCGCGCAATACGGTGCGCGTCATGTTCGATTCGGTCAGCTGGTTGGTCGCGAGCGCACGCACCACCACTGCCAGCGTCTGGGTGCCGGCGTTGCCGCCCATCCCCGATACGATGCCCATCAGTGCTGCGAGCAGCGCATAGCCGGCGATCACGCGGTCGAACAGATTGACCACCGACGCGGCAATCATCGCCGTGCCCAGATTGACCACCAGCCACACCAGGCGGGTGCGCACCGTGGTCAGTACCGGCTCGTTGATGTCGCCATCGCCTGCGCCGGAGAGGCGCAGGATGTCCTCGCCGGCTTCTTCGGAGATGATGTGGACCACGTCGTCGACGGTGATCATGCCCACCAGCCGACCGCTGCTGTCGACCACCGCAGCCGAAATGAGCGCGTATTTCTGGAAGCGGAGCGCAACTTCTTCCTGGTCCATATCGCCCGGAATCAGCGTCTGCTCGCGCTTCATCACGTCGGAGATCGAGACTCCGCGCGGCGTGCGCAGGATCCACGAAAGCGCGCAGGTGCCGACCGGGTGATGCGCCGGATCGACGACGAAGATTTCCCAGAAGTCGGTGGCCAGCTCTTCGTGGCCGCGCAGATAATCGAGCACATCGCCGACGGTCCAATGCTCGGGCACGGCGATCAGCTCGCGCTGCATCAGGCGGCCGGCGGTCTCTTCGGGATAAGAGAGTGCTTCCTCGATCGCGGCGCGGTCGTCGGGGTCGAGCGCGCGCAGCACTTCGCGCTGGTCCTCGAAATCCATGTCCTCGATGATCGCGACGGCGTCGTCGGTATCGAGCTCGGCGGCGATGTCCGCGACCTGGTGCGGTTCGAGCGCGTCGACCAGTGCCTCGCGCACCCAGTCGTTCATCTCGGCGAGCACGTCGCCGTCGATCAGGTCGCTGATTGCCGCAGCCAATGCCGGGCGCAATTCGGCCGGGGTCAGTTCGACCAGATCGGCGATGTCGGCGGGATGGAGCGGGGCGACCCGCATCCGGGCAGTCTCGGCATCGCCTGCCGCAACGGCCTCGAGCACCGCGCTGACGAACTCGGGCTTGAGCCGGTCGTCCTCGTCGAGCTCGCTTTCAGGCGGCTGCTGCTCGGGATGAAGTTCGGTCTCGCTCATCGTCCGACCTCCCTGTTGCGCCCCGGTTCGCGCCGCTAGTGCCAATGCAGCGAGCGTGTTGCAAGTCACTCGCGACCCTGCCAGAGCCGCGGCGATAATTTAGGGAGTAGCCCATGTCCGAACCCAGCACGCTCGTCCTGACTCTCGACAGCGGTGATGTCCGCATCAAGCTGCGCCCCGATCTCGCGCCGAAGCATGTCGAGCGGATCGTCAAGCTCGCCGATGACGGCTTCTATGACGGGGTGATCTTCCACCGCGTCATCGACGGCTTCATGGCACAAGGCGGCGATCCCTCGGGCACCGGCATGGGTGGCTCGAAGGAGCCCAACCTCAATCAGGAATTCAGCGCCGAGCCGCACGTCCGCGGCGTCTGCTCGATGGCGCGGACCAACGATCCGAATACCGCCAATTCGCAATTCTTCATCTGCCTCGACGATGCGACCTTCCTCGACCGTCAGTATACGGTGTGGGGCGAAGTCACCGAAGGCATGGAGCATGTCGACGCGCTCCCCAAGGGCGAGCCGCCGCGCGCTCCCGGCAAGATCGTCAAGGCACGGACGGAGGCCTGATTCGTCACCCCGGCGAAAGCCGGGGTCTCGTGCCGTACCGGCGTCCCTGCTGCCTGAGATCCCGGCGTTCGCCGGGATGACGGGAATTCAGGCGCTCTCCGCCCGCAATGCCTCGATCAGCCAGTCGTGGAAGATCTTCACCGGGCGCTGGCCGAGCGCCCGGGGGCGACAGACGAACCAATAGCTGTAATGGCTCTCCACCGTCAGGTCGAAGAGCTGGACGAGCCGCTCGTCGCGCGCCGCCTCGAAATGCGATTCGAGCATGAAGGCGACGCCGAGACCCTGCGCCGCCGCCTCGAGCATCAGATTGCCCGAATCGAAATGATCGATCGCCAGCGGCTCGAGATCGGGGAAGCCCGCCGCCGCGCGCCACGCAGTGAAGGTCTCGGGCATGTCGCGATGCACCAGAGCGGTGAGCTTCGAAAGCTGCTCGGGGCGAGTGACCGGATCGGGGCCTTCGATCAGAGCGCGCGATCCGATCACATGAACGCGATTGCGATCGAGCCGCTTCGAATAGAAGCCAGGATCGATGTCGCGCGCGATCACGATCGCCGCGTCGAGCCCATCGCCCAGCCGCGCCACGCCATAGCCGGCGGTGTCGACGTCGAGGTGCAGTTCGGGATGGCGCCGCTTGAGCTCGGGCAGGCGTGGAAGCAGCTGCTGGGTCGCATAGAGCGGCAGTACGCCGAGGCGTAGCCTGAGCAATTCGCCGCCGCTGGTCATCGCCTCGACCGCGTCGGTCATCGCGTCGAGCGCCGGCGCGATCATGCCAAGCAGGCGATCGCCGTCGTCGTTGAGTCTGAGCGCCTGATGGCGCCGCTCGAACAGCGGCTTGCCGATGAAGCGTTCGAGCGCCTGGACCCGGCGGCTCAGCGCAGGCGAGGACAATGCCAGCTCTTCCGCCGCGGCCTTGATCGAACCGAGCCGCGCGACCTGGACAAAAGCTTCGATGGCGGTGAGGGGCGGTAGCCTGCGCATGGTCTTTCTTTTGTGCACTGCAATACAAGCTACGCCAAGCGTTCGAACGCATGCAAGCCCTCACAGCACGAGCATGGAACGTATTACCCGGACGGTATACGATTGCAATCCGTGCAACCACCTAAGGAACATTTCGCACTTGCACAAAAATATGCCGCGTCGCACATAGAGCAGGCCTTTCAGGCATCCTCTCCTAAAACTTTCCAAGGCGGGCTTCGGCCCGCCATTTTTTTGCCCCCTCGCGGCACGCAATCCGGCTTCCTATGTTCCGCCTTCACTCCTGAAGGAAAGCATAGTGGCGGACGACGAAAGCAGAGGGCGCAAGCTCCAGGTTGCCAATAGCCGGCCCGAAGACAGCGGCCGCGGCCTCGCGCATATCCCGCGCACGCTGATGGCGGCTTTGGGCATCACCGAAGGCGAAGTGATCGAGATCGTGGGCAAGCGTGCCACGCCGGCCCGCGCGGTGCTGCCTTATACTGAGGACGAGGGTCTCGAACTGCTCCGCATCGACGGCCTCCAGCGCGCCAATGCCGGCGTCGGCTCGGGTGATTTCGTCGAAGTGCGCAAGGCGGCGTCCAAACCTGCAACGCGGGTGGTGTTCGCACCTGCACAAGCCAATCTACGACTCCAGGGTTCGGCTCAGGCGCTCCAGCGCACTTTTTATGGCCGCCCGCTCGCCCAAGGCGACATCGTCGCCACCGCCGGGCATCACCGCGTGGTCGATCCCAACGTCCAGCGCTGGGTCAATGCCCCGGCTTATGCGCTGCAGGAGATCCGTCTCGCCGTGGTCTCGGCGGCGCCCAAGGGCATCGTCCATATCGACGAGAATACCGAAGTCGAATTGCGCCCCGAATATGAGGAAGCTTCGGAGAGCCGGCGCGCCGACGTCACTTATGACGATATCGGCGGCATGGCCGGGACGATCGATCAGCTGCGCGAGATGGTCGAATTGCCGCTGCGCTATCCCGAATTGTTCCAGCGCCTCGGCGTCGATCCGCCCAAGGGAGTGCTGCTCCATGGGCCGCCCGGCACCGGCAAGACCCGGCTCGCACGTGCGGTGGCCAATGAGAGCGACGCCAATTTCCATCTGATCAACGGCCCCGAGATCATGGGCTCGGCTTATGGCGAATCGGAAAGCCGGCTGCGCCAGGTGTTCGAGGAAGCCGCCAAATCGGCGCCATCGATCGTGTTCATCGACGAGATCGATTCGATAGCGCCCAAGCGGGGGCAGGTGTCGGGCGAGGCCGAAAAGCGCCTCGTCGCGCAGCTGCTGACGCTGATGGACGGACTCGAGGCGCGCGCCAACATCGTGGTGATCGCGGCGACCAACCGCCCCGAGGCGATCGACGAGGCGCTGCGGCGTCCCGGCCGGTTCGATCGCGAGATCGTCGTCGGCGTGCCCGACGAGCGCGGCCGCCGCGAGGTTCTCGGCATCCACACCCGCGGCATGCCGCTCGCCGAGGATGTCGATCTGGCCGAGCTTGCGCGCACCACTTACGGCTTCGTCGGCGCCGATCTCGCCGCGCTCACGCGTGAGGCGGCGATCGAATCGGTGCGCCGGATCATGCCGCGGCTCAATCTCGAGGATGGCAGCATCCCGGCCGAAGTGCTCGATACCCTGTCGGTCACCCGCGACGATTTCGTCGAGGCGATCAAGCGCGTCCAGCCATCGGCGATGCGCGAAGTGATGGTGCAAGCGCCGCAGGTCCGCTGGGACGATGTCGGCGGGCTCGACGACGCGCAGATGCGGCTGAAGGAAGGCGTCGAGCTGCCGCTCAAGGATCCCGATGCGTTCCGCCGGCTCGGCATCCGCCCAGCCAAGGGCTTCCTGCTCTACGGTCCGCCGGGCACCGGCAAGACCTTGCTCGCCAAGGCCGTCGCGCGTGAAGCGGAGGCGAACTTCATCGCCACCAAATCGAGCGACTTGCTCAGCAAATGGTATGGCGAATCCGAGCAGCAGATCGCCCGGCTGTTCGCCCGCGCGCGCCAGGTCGCACCCTGCGTGATCTTCATCGACGAACTCGACTCGCTGGTGCCGGCGCGCGGTGGCGGCCTCGGCGAGCCGCAGGCGACCGAACGCGTGGTCAACACCATCCTCTCGGAGATGGACGGGCTCGAGGAGCTCCAGTCGGTGGTGGTGATCGGCGCGACCAATCGGCCCAATTTGATCGACCCGGCGCTGCTCCGCCCGGGGCGTTTCGACGAGCTGATCTATGTCGGCGTTCCCGACAAGGCGGGGCGCGAGCGTATCCTGCGCATCCAGACCGAGAAAATGCCGCTCGCGAGCGACGTCGACCTCGGCGACATCGCCGAGCAGACGCCGCGCTACACCGGCGCCGATCTCGAGGACGTTGTCCGCCGCGCCGGTCTCGTCGCTCTGCGCGAGTCGCTTCAGGCTCGCGAGGTGACGAAGACGCATTTCGAAGCGGCGCTCGCCGATTCGCGCGCGACGGTGACGGTCGAGATGGAACAGGAATACGAAGCGATGTCGGGCCGGCTCAAGCAGCAGGCCTCGGCGATCCAGCCGCTCGGCTTCATTGCGCCGGGGATGCTCCGCGGCCGGGGTCCGAAGGGCGAAGACTGAGCCAGGCGTAGACCAGCAGGCAAGCGAGCGCGGCGGCCGCGGCCAGATAGGGCAGCGGCCGCCACAGCTCGTACAGGCCCACGCCGATCGACGGGCCGAGCACGAACGCCGCGCCGTTGATCGAAGTGACCTTGCCTGCCACCGAGCCCTGTCCCTCGGCGCCGACCGCGAGCGATGAGCCTGCGGTGAAGCCCGGCCGCGCCAGCCCCATACCGAGCGAAGTCAGCGCATAGCCCAGTGCGATTCCGTAGAGCGATGTCGCGCTGCCGGTGGCAATGCAGCCGAGCACCCCGAGCACGGTGCCAGCGAGCACCAGTGCGCGCGGCTTGAGGTCGAGCAGCGGGATCAGCCCCCATTGCGCGAGCAAGGCCGAGCCCGCGCCCATCATCAATACCAGTCCGGTGGGCTCGAGCGCGTCCATCGGCGAGACCGCCAGCCGGTCGATGATCAGAAAGCCGATCGCTTGCCCGGTCATCGCCTGGGCATGTCCGATGACCAGCCCGCTGATCATCCACACGCGCACCCGCGGATCGAAATAGCCGATCTTCTCGCTCGATGATCCGGTGGCGGCAGTGACGGTGGCGCCGGTCCCCTGCCCGCCGATGCTCGGATAGCTCGCCGCCGCTCCGTGCGACACGCCTTCGTCATGGGGCAGCAGCCGCACCACCGCGATCCAGATCACCGCGCCGATCGCCGCCGCGACGAAGGCGGGGCCGGCCAATCCGATCTCGGGTCCGCCGTGCCAGAGATGGCCGAGCACGAGATACGGGGCGAGCGCGGGTCCGAGGATCGTCCCCAGCCCGAACGCCGACGCCAGCAGCGTGAGCGCCTTCGTGCGCTCCTCGCGCGTGGTGCGCCCGGCGACGATTGCCTGCACCGCCGGCGGTGCCGCCGATCCGAACGCCCCGTAGATCACCCGCGCCGCGATGAACGCGATGAAGGTCGCCAGCGGTCCGAGCACGCCGTTGATCCCGAGCGCGAGGAAGATCCCGCACAGCAGCAGCGAGACGGTGAACCCCGCGATGCCCAGCAACACCATCGCGCGCCGCCCATGCCGGTCCGAGCGATTGGCCCAGAAGGGCGCGGCGATCACCCACAGCAGCGCCGAGACCGAGAACACCGCCGCGACGGCGCTGTCGGCGGCGCCGAGCGAACGCCCGAGCGCGGGCAGCACCGATTGCAGCGCGGTATTCCCTGCCGCGATCGCCAGCATCACCGCGAACAGCACCGCGAAGGTGCGATCGAATCCGCCGGCCTTCATTCGCGCATCCACGAATAGCTGCGGCGGATGTCGGCGACGTGGAGCCGATACCATTTGTACCAGCGGCCGCGTCCGGCCTCGCGAGTCGCGGCATGCTCGGGATGGTGGCGCCACGCGACGGCACTCGCCTCGTCAGCCCAATAGCTGAGCGTGATGCCGAGGCCACCGGCCGAGACGCTGTCGATCCCGCGATAGCCCGGCTGTTGCGCGGCGAGCGCGTCCATCGCATCGGCAGCGGCGGAATAGCCGTGGGGATCGTCGCCGGTGCGCTCGGAGACGAACATCACCGCCACTTGCCCTGTGCGATCCTCCGCCATGCGCGCCTCCCTGACCTTATGTCCGATAGGCACTTTGGCGCTGCAGGCAAACCCGCTACCGGCGAGCGATGATCCTCGACTGGCATTTCTACGCCCTCGCCATCCCCGCCGTGATCTTGCTCGGGCTGGCCAAGGGCGGGTTCGCGGGCATGGGCGCGCTGTCGCTGCCGATGCTCACTTTCGCGATCGACCCGGTGCGCGCCGCGGCGATCCTGCTGCCGATCCTGATTGCGCAGGATGTGGTCGGGGTCTGGGCGTTCCGTCGTACCGTCGACTGGCGCGTGCTCGTCTGGATGATGCCCGGCGCGATGTTCGGAATCTGGCTCGGTTACGCTTTTGCCGCGAGCGTGTCGCCGCTTGGCGTCATGGCGGCAGTCGGCGTCATCTCCATGATTTTCGGCGCCTATCGCCTCTGGGCGGCGCGCCATAGGGGAGCGCCGCGCGAGGCCGCGCGATGGCCTGAATGGGTGGGCTCACTGTTCGGTATCGCTTCGGGTTTCACCAGCCAGATCGCGCATGCGGGGCAGCCGCCCTTCCAGCTATGGGTGCTCCCGCGCAAGCTCGACCGCGACGTGCTGATCGGCACCACCGCGCTGTTCTTCGCTGCGATCAACTGGATCAAGGTGCCCGCTTATGCCGCGCTCGGCCAGTTCACCGCGGCGAATCTTCTTACCGCAGCGGTCCTGCTGCCGCTTGCGCTGGTTTCGACGGTGGCGGGCGTGTGGCTGGTCCGCCGCATCGCGCCCGAGCGCTTCTACACGGCGATCTACTGGCTGATGATCCTCGTCGGCGGGGCGCTGATCTGGGAAGCGCTGGCCTGAACCTCAATCGAAAAGCGACGACACCGAACTCTCGTCGGCGATGCGCTTGATCGCCTCGGCGAGCAACGGCGCGATCGTGAGATGGCGGGTCTTGGCGCTTTCGGCGATCACGGCGTGGTTGCCGATCGAATCGGTGATCACCAACTCGGTCAATGCCGATGCGTCGACGCGCGCGACCGCGCCGCCCGACAGCACGCCATGAGTGCAATAAGCGACCACGTCCTCGGCGCCGGCGGCCTTGAGCGCCGCAGCCGCGTTGCACAACGTCCCCGCCGAATCGACGATGTCGTCGATCAGGATGCAGAAGCGCCCCTCAACCTGGCCGATGATGTTCATCACTTCGGATTCGCCCGGGCGCTCGCGACGTTTGTCGACGATCGCCAGCGGCGCGTTGTCGAGCCGTTTGGCGAGCGCGCGGGCGCGGACCACACCGCCCACGTCGGGGGAGACCACCATCCACTGCTTGCCCGGAAAGCGCGTGGTGATGTCCGCCGACATCACCGGGGCAGCGAAGAGGTTGTCGGTCGGGATGTCGAAAAAGCCCTGGATCTGGCCGGCGTGCAAGTCGACCGAGAGCACGCGATTGGCGCCCGCCGTGGTGATCAAATTGGCGACCAATTTGGCCGAGATCGGCGTGCGCGGGCCGGGTTTCCGATCCTGCCGGGCATAGCCGAAATAGGGGAGCACCGCGGTGATCCGTTTGGCCGATGCGCGCCGCAGCGCATCGATCATGATCAGCAGTTCCATCAGATTATCGTTGGCCGGATAGCTGGTCGACTGGAGCACGAACACGTCCTCGCCGCGGACATTCTCGAGGATCTCTACGAAGATCTCCTCGTCGGCAAAGCGGCGGACATTGGCCTGGGTCAACGGAATCTCGAGATAGCCCGCGATCGCGCTGGCGAGCGGCATGTTCGAATTGCCGGCCATCAATTTCATCTGCGCGCGCTCCGTCCGCTGGTCCCGGCGCTCCCCTTAGGACGCCGAACGGACGAGGCAAAGGGGCATTGCCGCTAAAGCAGGTCGAGCCTAGGTCGGCAGCCATGACGGTGACCACGCGCTTCGCTCCCAGTCCGACCGGTACGCTGCACGTCGGCAATCTACGGACTGCGCTCCACAACTGGATGTTCGCCCGGGCACATGGCGGCCGCTTCCTGCTGCGCATCGATGACACCGATCGCGCGCGTTCGGAGGAACGGCATGTCGAATCGATCCGCGCCGATCTCGCCTGGCTGGGTCTGGTGCCCGATGGCGAGGGACGCCAGTCGGCGCGGTTCGACCGCTATGAGGCGCGCTTCGCCGAACTGGTCGCCGCCGGTCGCGCCTATCCGGCATATGAGACTGCGCAGGAACTCGATCTCAAGCGCAAGGTGCTGCTCGGCCGCGGGCTGCCGCCGGTCTATGATCGCGCCGCGCTCGCACTGAGCGATGCCGAGCGTGCGGCGTTCGAGGCCGAAGGCCGCGCCCCGCACTGGCGCTTCCGGCTCGATCACGACCTGCCGATCGAATGGGACGATCTGGTCCGGGGACCCCAGCGATTCGAACCGAAGACGATGAGCGATCCGGTGATCCGCCGGGCCGACGGCTCGTGGCTGTATCTCTTCCCTTCGGTGGTCGACGATATCGACATGGCCATCACCCATGTCGTGCGCGGCGAGGACCATGTCTCGAACACAGCGACCCAGCTCCAGATGTTCGCTGCGCTGGGCAGCAATCCGCCCGCGTTCGCACACGAAGCATTGCTCGTCGGCAACGAAGGCAAGCTGTCCAAGCGGCTCGGCTCGCTCGGCGTCGATCATTTCCGCCAGAGCGGCATCGAGCCACAGGCGCTGGTCGCTTTGCTCGCGCGAATCGGTACCAGCGATCCGGTCGAACCGCATGTCGATCCCGCGCCGCTGATCGCCGGCTTCGATTTCGCCCGATTCGGCCGTGCACCTGCGCGATTCGACGAAGCCGAGCTCGCCCAGCTCAACGCGCGCATCGTTCACCAGCTCGGTTTCGACGCCGTCGCGCAACGCCTGCCGGACGGCGTGACGTCGGAAGCGTGGGAGGCGATACGGCCCAATCTGGCCAGTATCGCCGAAGCCGCGGACTGGTGGCGCGTGGTCGAGGGGCCGATCGAGCCCGCCGATCTCTCGCCTGAGGATCGCCCCTTTCTGGCCCAGGCGGCGGAGACGGCGGCGCAGATCGATTGGTCGGCCGATCCGTGGCATGCGCTCACCGGCGCGCTCAAGGGAGCGACCGGGCGCAAGGGGAAGGCCTTGTTCCTGCCGTTGCGGCTCGCGCTCACCGGGCGCGAACATGGGCCTGACATGGCCAGGCTGCTCCCGCTGATCGGTCGCGACGCCGCGCTCGCACGGTTGCAGGCAGCGCGCTGAACGGCCGGGACTCGTCCTCCCCGTCGTCCGGCGAAGGCCGGGATCCCGAACCGCAAGCGCCCGCGTGACTCGGGGCTTCGCCTTCGCCGGGTCACGATTGGCGCGCCGATTTCGTCCTCGCATGAAATCTGTTTACGGCTTGAATGTAACGTTGTATCATAACAACGGCCGGCGATCAGACCGGCGCAGGAGATGGAGTGCAACGTCATGTATGCAGAACATCGTTACATGCCGCGCCAGTCGCGCGGGGTCAGCTTCGGCGCCGCTTTCGCGATCAACGGGGCGATCGTCGCGGGAATGCTCTTCTACCTCGCGCCCAACGTGATCGCCATGGGGCCGGAAAAGCCGATCCCGGTCATCGACATCTCCAAACCGCGGGTGCCACCCCCCGAAAAATCCAGAGAACTGCCGAAAACGGAGCGCATGGAACCGACTGCGCCACTTCCGACGATCCCCAAGCCGATCATCCTCACGCCCACCGGCCCGATCATTGACGGCACCGACAAAATCTATCCGCCGCAGCCGCCATTGCCACCCGCGCCGACCGGCGAGCCGAACGTCGGCGAGCCCCCGGCCCCGTTGCCGCCGCTCATGGCCGCGGCGCAGGATCCGCGCTTCATCAAGGACTTCCAGCCAGCCTACCCCGCCAGTGAGCTTCGCGCCCAGCGCGACGGCGCGGTCAAGATTCGGGTGCTGATCGGAGTGGACGGGCGAGTGAAGGCGGCCGAATCGGTCACCGCCACCAGCGACGCCTTTTTCGAGGCGACGCGGCGTCAGGCGCTGTCGAAATGGCGCTTCAAGCCGGCTACCCGTGGCGGCGTGCCGCAGGAAAGCTGGAAGACGCTGAGCGTGCGGTTCGAGATCAAGAACCAGTGATTCACGCCTCGAAATGCCGGTCGCAATAGCGCCCGGCCGGCGCGGGGGTTTGCCCTGGAGCCCCCGCGTCCTTATCTTCCCGAGCAAATGACCTTTCTCAACAGATTCTCGCCGCTCGTGGCCTATCGCGACCTGCGTTTCTTCCTCGCGGCGCGCAAGCGCCACGAGCTCGGCTTCATGGCGCTCTCGCTCGCGTTGACGCTGCTGATCCTCTGGGCGTTCGTGAAGGATTCGCATTTCGAGAAGGCGTACGAACGCAATATCATCTATGTCGAACAGTGGCCGATCACGCGCACCGACGAACAGATCCGCGCGCAGCAGAAGATCGATCAGGCCAAGAAACACATCCAGCAGGCCGAGCTGAAGAAGCGGCGCGAGGCCAAGAAGGCCGAGTTCAAGCGACTCGACGACAAGCTCGAATCGTGGGGTTTCTGAGCGACGCGCGCTGGATAAGCGCGGCGCTGGCGCTTTCGGAACGCACGCGGGGGCGCACTGCTCCCAATCCGAATGTCGGCTGCGTGCTGGTGAAGGACGGTCGCGTCGTCGGACGCGGCTGGACCCAGCCCGGCGGTCGCCCGCATGCCGAAGCGATGGCATTGGCGGAAGCCGGCGAAAAGTCGCGCGGCGCGACTTGCTACGTCACTTTGGAGCCGTGCGGGCATGTCTCGCCGCGCGGTCCTGCCTGTGCCGAGCTGCTGGTCGCTGCCGGCGTTGCCCGGGTGGTGATCGCGCTCGGGGATCCTGATCCGCGCACCAATGGTCAGGGCGTCGCGAAGCTACGCGGTGCCGGGCTCGTGGTGATCGAGCGCGTCGCGGAAGATGCCGCCCGCGCGGCGATGGCCGGCTTTCTGACGCGGCAGGTACGGGGCCGCCCCTTCGTCACGCTCAAGCTCGCCACGTCGCTCGACGGCCGCATCGCCTTGCCCTCAGGCGAGAGCCGCTGGATCACCGGACCCGAGGCGCGCGCCCACGCGCATCTCGAACGCGCCCGGCACGAGGCGATCCTCGTCGGCCGCCGCACGTGGGAAGTCGATCGACCTCGCCTCGACGTTCGATTGCCAAGCCTCGAAGGGCGCGCGCCGCGCCGCCTCGTGCTTTCGTCCACGGGAGACCTCACCCGTCCGTCGGATATCGCCAGCCTCGAGGGCGTCGACCATCTCCTTGTCGAGGGCGGTGCCGAAACCGCGGCCGGATTCCTGCGCGAAGGTCTCGTCGATCGCCTGCTGCTCTATCGCGCGCCGATCCTGATCGGCAGCGGCAAAGCCGCGCTCGGCGATATCGGTCTCACCGATCTGCCCGCCGCGCATGGCCGCTGGCGGTTGATCGATACGCGCACGCTTGGCAGCGACCGGCTCGAAGTCTACGCGAGCAACTGATGTTCACGGGAATCGTCACCGATATCGGCACCGTAGCCGCCGCCACGCAGCAGGGCGACATGCGCGTCGAGGTCTCCACCCATTATGACGTCGACACGATCGATCTCGGCGCGTCGATCTCCTGCTCCGGCGTATGCCTGACAGTGGTCGACAAGGCGCCTGGCCGCGTCGCGTTCGACGTTTCGGCCGAAACCGTCTCGCGCACCGCCGCAGATATGTGGACCCAGGGGCGTCGGCTCAACCTCGAACGCGCGCTCAAGCTGGGCGACGAGCTGGGCGGGCATATCGTCACCGGCCATGTCGACGGGATCGGGACCGTTTCCGAATGGCGCGAGGAAGGCGGCTCGCACCGGTTGACGATCGCCGCCGACAAGGAACTCGGCCCCTATGTGGCCGCCAAGGGCTCGCTCACCGTCGACGGCGTCTCGCTCACCGTGAATTCGGTGGAAGACACGCCTGCGGGCGTAAATCTCATGCTCAACATCATTCCCCATACCGCCGCCGTCACTACATTCGGAGCATTGCAACCCGGGCAGGCGGTCAACCTCGAGATCGACGTGCTTGCCCGTTATCTCCAGCGCATGGAGTCGCTTCGTGGCAAAGCCTGAACTCGCCCTTCTCAAGCACGGTTTCCTGTCCTCGCCCGAGGAACTGATCGACGAGGCCCGCAACGGCCGGATGTTCATCCTGGTCGACGACGAGGATCGCGAGAATGAAGGCGACCTCATCATCCCCGCCCAGATGGCGACTCCCGACGCGATCAACTTCATGGCGCGGTTCGGCCGCGGGCTGATCTGCCTCGCGCTCACCAAGGAACGCGTCGACCAGCTTGGCCTCGACTTGATGTCGCGCAACAACGGCACCCGCCACGAGACGGCGTTCACGATCTCGATCGAGGCGAAGGAAGGCGTCACCACCGGCATCTCCGCCGCCGACCGCGCCCGCACCGTATCGGTGGCGATCGATGCGTCGAAGGGCGCCGAGGCGCTCGTCTCGCCCGGTCACGTCTTTCCGCTCGTCGCGCGCGACGGCGGCGTACTGGTCCGCACCGGGCACACCGAAGCCGCGGTCGACGTCGCCCGGCTGGCCGGGCTCAATCCCTCCGGCGTGATCTGCGAGATCATGAAGGATGACGGGACGATGGCGCGGCTCGACGATCTCGTCGCCTTCGCGCAGTTCCATAACCTCAAGATCGGCACGATCCGCGATCTGATCGCCTATCGCCGCCGGCACGACCATCTCGTCGAAAAGCGTGCCGAGGCGCGGTTCACCAGCGAATGGGGCGGCGAATGGACTGCGCTCACTTTCTGGAACAAGGCAACCGAGAGCGAGCAGGTCGCCCTCGTCAAGGGCAAGATCGATCCGGCCAGGCCCACCTTGGTGCGGATGCATGCGATGTCGCCGTTCAGCGACCTCTTCGGCGAAGGCGGCTGTCGTGGCGGGCTGCTCCGGCGCTCGATGGAGATCATCGGCGAAGAGGGCGCCGGGGTGGTCGTGGTGATCAACAAGCCGCGCCCCGACCAGTTCAGCGTCGCGCTCCAGGCCAGGGCCGGGACGCTCGAGCCCAAGGACATGGACGAATTGCGCGATTACGGCGTCGGCGCGACGATCCTCACCGAACTCGGCGTGCAGGACATGATCCTCCTCACCAATACCCACCACACGCTCATCGGGCTCGACGGCTATGGCCTGTCGATCGTCGGCGAGCGCGCAATCGATACGGATGTTTGATGGCCCGCATTCTCATCGTCGAAGCCCGTTTCTATGCGGAGCTCAACGACATGCTGCTCGACGGCGCGCGCACGGCGCTGCAGGAGGCGGGGCATGACTATGAGATCGTCACAGTGCCCGGCGCGCTCGAAATACCCGGCGCAGTCGCGCTTGCGGTCGAGACGGGGCAGTACGACGCCTATGTCGCGCTCGGCGTGGTGATCCGCGGCGAAACCTATCATTTCGAGATCGTCGCCGGCGAAAGCGCCCGCGGGCTGATGGCGCTGGCGCTCGACGGCGTGCCGATCGGCAACGGCATCCTCACAGTCGAGAATGAAGAGCAGGCGTTGGTCCGCGCCGATCGCGAGCAGAAGGACAAGGGCGGCGAGGCTGCCAAGGCGGCGCTGGCGATGCTCGCGCTCAAG
The DNA here is from genome assembly GCF_002796605.1 of Sphingomonas psychrotolerans. NCBI lineage: Bacteria > Pseudomonadati > Pseudomonadota > Alphaproteobacteria > Sphingomonadales > Sphingomonadaceae > Sphingomonas > Sphingomonas psychrotolerans. The sequence goes on along the minus strand of NZ_CP024923.1, from coordinate 3,273,565 downwards.
AGCCGGTTCGGCTGACGCATGCAGGTGCCGCCCCCCCGCTACAAAGTGGTGGAGCGCGGGCGCCGGCTGGAAGTGATCGACACGCGAACGGGGAAGTCGGCTTCTTCTCAAATTCCCCTCCCGCCCGCGGATGGGGTCAGGGGAGGGGCTATTGGAGCCGCCCCCCGCGATCTGACAGGCCTTCCGACTCCTCCGGCAAGCGGGAGGGGAGCGAAAGCGGATGGAGCAGGGATCGATTCGGGCGTGTTCGTCACGAAGCGCTGGTTCGACGACAAGGCCCCGCGCACGATCCGGATGAATTATGCGAACCGCGCGCGCCTGCTCAACCTGCGCTGGGTCGCGGCGGGCGCCATCGCATTGCTCGTCGTGCTGAGCTTCTGGTTCTGGCCGCTGGCGATCATGCTCGTTGCCGCGCTGGCGTTCGGCCCGAAGCTGCGCATGCAGCTCCGGGCCGCCAGTACCGGCTGGCTCGACGGGCTCGATCAGGCCGCCTGAGAGGCATCCCAGCGCGGATAGTCGGTATAGCCCTCGGCCCCGCCGATATAGAACAAATCCTCGCGCTGCGGATTGAGCGGCAGCTTCTTCGCCAGCCGATCCGGCAGATCGGGATTGGCGAGGAAGGTCCGGCCATAAGCGATCGCATCGGCCTCGCCCGAATCGAGCGCCGCTTGTGCGTCGTCGGCATGGTAATCGGCGTTGAGCGCCAGCGGACCCTTGAACACCTTGCGCATCACAGGATGGACCGGCGGATGATCGGGCACGCCGCGCGTACCATCCGGGCGCGGCTCGCGCATCTCGAGGAAGGCAATGCCGATCTCGTCGAGCTTCGCCGCCGCCGCTTCGAACAAAGGATGTGGATTGCTGTCGTTGACGCCCTGCACTTCACCATTGGGTGAGAGCCGCACGCCGGTGCGGTCGCCGCCGACGGTATCGACCACACGCCGCGTCACCCGGTCGAGCAGCCGGATGCGATTGTCGATCGACCCGCCATATTCGTCGTCGCGGAAGTTCGAATTGTCGCGCAGGAACGAATCGATCAGATAGCCATTGGCGGCGTGGATCTGCACGCCGTCGAACCCGGCGCGGATCGCGTTTCTCGCGGCGTTCTCGTAATCGTCGAGGAGCCCGGGGATCTCGTCGGTGCGCAGCGGCCGGGCCTCGGCATAAGGCCGCTTGATCTCGCCGCTATCCTCGGCCGGATAAGTGCGCACGCTGCCCGGGGCGGTGTTTGCCGATGCCGACACCGGCGCCTCGCCGCCGAGAAAGTCCGGATGGACCAGCCGGCCCATATGCCAGAGCTGCGCGACGATCCGGCCGCCGGCGTCGTGCACCGCGGCGACCACCGGCTTCCATGCCTCGACCTGCTCCTCGGTCCACAGCCCGGGCGCATAGGCCCAGCCGAGCCCCTGCTGGCTGATTCCGGTCGCTTCCGAGATGATCAGTCCGGCCCCGGCGCGTTGCGCATAATAGTCCGCCATGATCGGTGTCGGCACATGCGCGCGGGTCGCACGGCCGCGGGTGAGCGGCGCCATCAGGATGCGGTTCGGCAAATGGATCGCGCCGAACTGGATGGGATCGAACAGGCTGGGCATTGGAAAGAAGTACCTTACTGACTTGTGACCTCCTGCAGATAGGACGCTACAGGGCGCTATGCAGGACGTCCGCTCCCCAAGGAAAACTTGTGCCGTCAGAAGCCATGCGGCGACGGCGCTGATCGCTTTGGTGGTCGCCAATATCGCGCTCGCTTCGGGAGCGCTGTTCGTGCGCCTGACCGATGTCGGTCCCGTTGCCGCAGGTTTCTGGCGGCTCGGCATCGCGACTCCTTTGCTCTTCGCCGCCGCGGTGGCGATGGGCAATCGGCCGGTCCGGTCCTCCCGTGGCTTGTGGGGCGTGCTGACTATCGCCGGCCTCGCTTTTGCCGCCGATCTCGCGAGCTGGCATCTCGGCATCGTCCGCACCACTTTGGCCAACGCCACGCTATTGGGTAATTCGGCGACTCTGCTGTTCCCGATCTACGGCTTCATCGCTGCCAGGATGTGGCCCTCGCGCCTGCAGGGACTGGCGCTGGCGCTCGCCGCGATCGGCGGGGGATTGCTGCTCGGGCGCTCGGCGAGCCTTTCTTCCGAGCATCTCGCCGGCGACCTGTTCTGCCTGTTCGCCGGCCTGCTTTATGCGATCTATTTCATTCTGATGGCGCGGGCACGCGAGCGGCTGGCACCTGTCCCCGCGCTCGCTTTGTCGTCGCTAGCGACGATCCCGCCGCTGCTGATTCTCGCGCTCGCGCTCGGCGAGCAAGTGATGCCGGGCAATTGGTGGCCGCTGATCGCGTTGGCGGTGGTCAGCCAGCTGATCGGTCAGGGCTGCATGATCTATGCGCTGGGCCACCTGACTCCGCTCGTGATCGGGATCGCGCTGTTGATCCAGCCGGTGGTCGGAGCGGCGTTCGGCTGGGCGCTTTTCGACGAGCGCCTCGCGGCGGCGGACATGTTCGGCGCGGTGCTGGTCGCGGCGGCACTCGTTCTGGTGCGGCAGAGCGGCGCGGGAGAGCGCGCCCGGGCACAAGCGCTTGCGCCCGGCGCCGGGGAGCCTAAATCGACATGATGGACCTTGCAGACGCAACGCTCGACGAACTGCGCGACGCGCTCGCGCCGGCGATCGCCGCCAACGCCGCCTTTGATGGCTGGAACAATGCCGCCCTCGATGCCGCCGCCGATAGCCTCGGCGTGGATCATGACGTCGCGCGGCTTGCCTTTTCCGCCGGGTCGGTCGCGATGATCGACGCCTGGTTCGCCAGCGTCGATCGGGCGATGGCTGCGCGTTTCACGCCCGATGCGCTCGCCGCGATGAAGATCCGCGCGCGGATTACGGCGCTGGTCGAGACGCGGCTCGAGATACTGGCCGCCAATCGCGAGGCGTTGCGCCGCGCGATCGCGGTCCTTGCCATGCCGCAAAATGCCGTGCGCGCCGCAAAGCTCGGCTGGCGCTCGGCCGACATCATGTGGCGGCTCGCCGGCGACACCGCGACCGATTACAATCACTATACCAAGCGCGCGCTGCTCGGCGCGATCTATGCGGCAACGATTGCGGTGTTCCTGCAGGACGACGGCCAGGACCATGCCGAGACCCGCGCATTCCTTGCCCGCCGGATCGAGGGCATCATGAAGTTCGAAAAGGCCAAGGCCGGCTTCCTCGCCCGCACCGCCAATCGGCCCAGCCTGTCGCGCTTCATCGGGCGGCTGCGCTACCCGGTGGTCTGAACTCCGGCACATCCCCTATAGCACTTCCCGCAGGTTATTGATAATGACTCGCAGCATGAACGTCGCCGCTGCGATTCCCCAGCCTGTCCGGCTCGCCACCTTGCCTCGTCTGGAGCCCGGAACGGTCTCGGCGGTCGATTGGCATCTGCTTTCCGAACCTGAGGGGCGCCGCCTACGTGAACTGGGCCTCGACGAGGGCGTCGAAGTCGAGTTGCTCCATCGTTCGAGCTTTCTCGGCCGCGGGCCCGTCGCCTGCCGGATCGGCCGCATGACCGTGGCGCTGCGCCGCCACGTCGCCGCCGCGATTCACGTGCTCCCGAACCCCGCATCATGAATCAGGCACCGTTGGTTGCGCTGGTCGGCAACCCCAATGCCGGCAAGAGCGCCTTGTTCAATGCATTGACCGGGGCGCGGCAGAAGGTCGGCAATTATCCCGGCGTCACCGTCGAGCGCCACGCCGGGCGCATGGCGCTGCCCGATGGCCGTCCGATCGAATTGCTCGATCTGCCCGGCGCCTATAGCCTCGATCCCTCTTCGCCTGACGAGCAAGTGACTCGCGACGTACTGGTCGGTCGCCAGGCGGGCGAAAGGCTGCCCGACGCGATTATCACTGTGATCGACGCCTCGAACCTCGATAATCACCTGCGCTTCACGCTCCAGTTGATCGCGCTCGGCCTGCCGATCGTCGTGGCGCTCAACATGGTCGATCTCGCCGAGCGCGACGGCCTCGTGCTCGATGCCGAAGCCCTTGAGCGCGAACTCGGTGTTCCGGTGATCCCGACGGTCGCGGTGCGCAAGCGCGGGATCGAAGCGCTCAAGGAGCGGCTCGGCGAAGTGGTTCGCACCGTTCATGCGGTGCGCCCAGGCGCCGGCGTCCAGCACGACATCGTCGTGCTCCAGCGCCGCGCCCGCCAGATCGCCACTGCGGTGACCATCTCCGAGACCGCTGCACGCCGCTGGACGCACCGGCTCGACGCGGTGGCGCTGCATCCGGTTGCGGGGACCATATTGCTGCTCGGCATCCTGTTCGTGATGTTCCAGGCGGTGTTCGCCTGGGCGACTCCGCCTGCCGATGCGATCGATGCAGGCTTTTCGTGGCTCCAGGGCACGATCAAGGACAATATGGCCGATGGGCCACTGCGCTCGTTGCTCACCGATGGGGTGATCGCCGGCGTCGGCGCGGTGGTGGTGTTCCTGCCGCAGATCCTGATCCTGTTCGCCTTCATTCTCGTGCTCGAGGCGACCGGCTATATGGTCCGTGCCGCCTTTCTGATGGATCGAGTGATGGCGAGCGTCGGCCTGTCGGGCCGCGCTTTCATTCCCTTGCTGTCGAGCTTCGCCTGCGCGGTCCCCGGCATCATGGCGACGCGTACCATCTCGGACGAGAAGGACCGGCTGACGACGATCCTGATCGCGCCGCTGATGACCTGCTCGGCGCGGCTGCCGGTCTATACGATCATCATCAGCGCGCTGATTCCGAACAATGCAGTGCTTCCCGGGATCGGATTGCAGGGCCTCGTATTGTTCGCCCTCTATGTGATGGGCATCGCCGGCGCGTTCGGCGCGGCGTTGCTGCTCCGCCACACCGTCACCAAGGGCGCGACTTCGGGCTTCATGATGGAGATGCCGAAATATCAAATGCCCCGGCTGCGCGATGTGCTGCTCGGCCTGTGGCAGCGCGCCGAGATATTCCTCAAGCGCGCCGGCACGATCATCCTGCTGACCACGATCGTGCTTTGGGCGCTGCTGAGCTTCCCCAAGCCGCCCGCGGGCAGCAATATCTCGCCGGTCGATTATTCGATCGCCGGGCGCATCGGCAACGGGCTGCAGACGGTGGTGGCGCCGATCGGCTTCAACCGCGACATCGCGCTGGCGCTGATCCCGGCAATGGCCGCGCGCGAAGTCGCGGTCGCCGCGATCGGTACGGTCTATGCGATCGACGATCCGGAGGGCGATGCCGGACAGGAAGCGATCCGCGCCAATCTCCGAAAGAACTGGACCCTGCCCACTGCGCTCGCCTTCCTGATGTGGTTCGTGTTCGCGCCGCAATGCATTTCGACGATCGCCGTGACCCGGCGCGAAACCAACGGGTGGAAATGGCCCGCCTTCATGGTCGGCTATCTGTTCGTGCTGGCTTATGTCGCGGCTGGGATAACCTATTGGAGCGCGGTCGCGCTGGGGCTCTAACATCAGGGCTTGCAATGTAGGATTTCGCCTGCTTGGCTGGCGCGGTCGGCGTTGGCGACAGTGAAGCAATGTGCTCGCGCCCGAGCAATTATGTTACGTGATGAATCGCGTTTCCGTGAACCGAGTCAATTTAAGCACTAATCGCGTTTCGAATCGTCGAGCGTTTTCGCGATCCGCGCCTTCTCGGCGGCGTCGGCGGCCTTTTCCGATTTGGTTCGGCCGAAACGTACGCGATTTTCCTGTGCACGGATCGGCTTCTCGGCCTGTGCCTTGGCCTTGCGTGCCTTGTTCAGGTTGATGATCTCAGCCATATCGTCGGTTCACGGATTTACAGATTTCGGAGCGAGTTTCCATGGCCGGCAGCGTCAACAAGGTCATTCTGGTCGGCAATCTCGGGCGCGATCCCGAATCGCGGTCGTTCCAGAATGGCGGCAAGGTGGTCGAGCTCCGCATCGCCACGTCCGAAAGCTGGAAGGACCGCAACTCGGGCGAGCGCAAGGAAAAGACTGAGTGGCACACGGTCAAGGTCTTCAACGAAGGCCTCGCCAACGTCGCCGAGAAGTATCTGCGCAAGGGCAGCAAGGTCTATATCGAAGGCGCGCTGACCACCCGGAAGTGGCAGGATCCCCAAGGCAATGACCGCTATTCGACCGAAGTGGTGCTCCAGGGCTTCAATTCGGTGCTGACCATGCTCGACGGCGCACCGGGGCAGGGCGGCGGCGCGGGCCGCAGCAGCAGCGGCGGCGGCGGCGGCGAGGATTGGGGCGCCGGCGGCGGCGACGAATTCTCGGGCCAGTCGTCGAGCCGCGGCACTAGCGCAGGGGGTAGTGGCGGCAACTTCAACGGCGGCGGCCAGAAGAGCGGCGGCGGTAATTTCGGCGGCGGCTTCCCCGACGATCTCGACGACGACGTGCCGTTCTGAGCAACCTCGTGGCGTCCACATCGTTGCGCCTTCGAAGGGGATGACGATGCGACACCTGATTGCGAGTTCCGCGCTCCTCCTCGCAGCCTGTGGCGGCGGCGGTTCGTCGGAGACGACGAGCGATCCGACCGGGCAAAACGTCGCCGCGGCGGCAGCCAACGGGACGTCGGCGGCGATCGCGGCGGCGGTCGATTGCTCTAACAAGCCCGATTTCGTGCCGGTCTATGAAGGCGCGCAGGTCACCACTTGCGTGTCGAGCGCCGACGGGACGCCGCGCCATGTCAGCGGCACGATCGTCTATCTGGTGAAGGCGGAGCCGGCCAAGGTGCTCGGCTGGTCGCGCGCGCAGGCCAATGCCTCGGGGCTCGGCCACCGGCTGTCGACCCCGACCATGTATTCGGCCGGCGAGGATTCGAAGCGCAGCCTGCTGATCGTGGTCGAGGCGATGAACGGTGGCACCCGCGCCACCGTCAACTGGGGCAGCGGAGTCTAGCCTTCGACGATCTCCGCCACGCCGAATTTGCCGGCCTGATAGTCGGCGAACGCCTGCCGGATCTCCTCGGCGCTGTTCATCACGAACGGTCCATGCGCGACGATCGGCTCGTCGATCGGATCGGCATGGCCAAACACGAACAGTGCCGGCCCGGTGGCGGTGATCGTCACGCTTTCGCCCTCGCCGAGCTGGGCGAGATGAAATTGCGGCACCTCTCGTCCCGCCACGTCGATGCTGCCACGCGCCGCATAGAGGAACACGTCGCGGCCGCGCAGACCGTCGAAGGTCACGCTGGCGCCCGGCTGCGCCTCGACCCAGCTCAGGAACACGCCGGTCAGCGACTCGATCGCGCCCCGGCGGCCCTGCCATTCGCCCGAGACGAGGTGCACCGTCGCGCCCTCTGCCTCGATTGCAGGAATGCCGTCCGCCTGCACCCCGACATAGCGCGGCGTGGTCATCTTGAGCCGCGCCGGTAAGTTCAGCCAGAGCTGGAGGATCTCCATCGGCCCGCCGTCACGTTTGAAGCCCTCGGGCGAAACCTCGGCATGGATGATCCCGCGCCCGGCAGTCATCCACTGGACTCCGCCGGCGCGGATGATGCTCTCATGCCCCGCCGAATCGGTGTGCGCGAGTTCGCCGTCGAGGATGAAGGTTACTGTCTCGAAGCCGCGATGCGGATGCGGGCCGAAGGGCAGGCCGCGATTGCCTGGCGGGTAATTCTGCGGCCCGTGGTGATTGAGAAACAGGAATGCGCCGACATTGTCGACACCGGGCCCTGGCACCGGGCGCCGCGTCACCAGATCGCCGATATCGTCGCGCCGGGCGGGATGGACCGAAGTGACGCTGCGGCTCATCGGTCCTTCCGCAGCAGGAATACGGCATGCTCGGCGAACAGATTGGCGAAGCCCGAACCCGTGTGCTGATCCCCCGACAGAAACCAGCATTCCTCGACCGTAATCTCGCGCGCTTTCACCAGCGCGCGGAAATCGTCGACCGTCACGTGGTGGATGTTGGGCGTCGCGTACCAGGCGATCGGCAGCAGCCGCGTCACCGGCATCCGCCCGCCGAACAGCAGCGACGTACGCGCCCGCCAATGCGCGAAATTGGGGAAGGAGACGAAGGCGCGCCGACCTATGCGCAGCAATTGATCGAGCACCCAATCGGGCCGCCGCGTCGTCTGCAGCGTCTGGCTGAGGATGGCGTAGTCGAAGCTGGCGTCAGGATAATCGGCGAGGTCGCTGTCGGCGTCGCCCTGCACCACCGACAGGCCCCGCGCCATCGCCGCGGAGACATCGGCGGGATCGAGCTCGAGTCCGCGCGCATCGCAGCCGCGCTGGTCGCGCAGCGCCGCCATCAGCGCGCCGTCGCCGCAGCCGACGTCGAGCACCCGGGTCACCGGCTGGACGTTGGCGGCGATGATCGCGAGATCGGGGCGCAGGCTCATCGCGTGTAGATATCTGGAATGTCGCGGACCATCAGCCGGTCGGGGTGCGGGTATGCTTCCCAGCCGAGCTTGGCGTAAAGCGGCTGCATGTCGCGGGTGAACAGCGCCCAGCGGCGCAGCCCCTGCAATTCGGGGTGATCTTCAAGCGCCTCGAGCATCTGTTCGGCGAGCCCGCGGCCGCGATGTCCCTCGAGCACGAACACGTCGGCGAGATAGGCGAAGGTCGCACGATCGGTGATGACGCGCGCAAATCCTACCTGCGCTTGGTCGTCATACGCGCCGACGCAGAGCGAATTCGCGACTGCCTTCTCCACGATTTCGCGCGGGATACCCTCAGCCCAATATGAGCGCACCAGATAGCCATGGATGACGTCGAGCTGCTGATCTTCGGGATCGAACGATATGCGGTAGTTCATTGACGATCTCCCGCGCCGAGGAAGCCCGCGATCACCCGGTCGAGCTCGGGGTTTTCGAGGAGGAAGGCATCGTGCCCGAACGGCGATTTGAGCTCGACAAAGCTCACCGGGGCACCCGCAGCGTTGAGCGCGTGGACGATCGTGCGCGATTCGCCAGTGGGGTAGAGCCAGTCGGTGTCGAAGCTGACGAGGCAGAAGCGCGTGTCGCCGGTGAAGGCATTGGCGAGCGTGCCGCCATGCTCCTCGGCGAGGTCGAAATAGTCGAGCGCGCGCGTGATGTAGAGGTAGGAATTGGCGTCGAACCGGTCGACGAAGCTCAGGCCCTGGTGCCGCAGATAGCTCTCGACTTGGAAATCGGCGTCGAACCCGAAGGTCTTGGCTCCATCCGGTTTTTCAGGGCGGCTCTGGAGTTTCCTGCCGAATTTGGCGGTGAGTCCGGCTTCGGAAAGATAGGTGATGTGCGCCGCCATCCGCGCCACCGCGAGCCCCGAGGCAGGAGGATCGTTGTCGGCATAATAGTCGCCGCCGCGCCAGCGATGATCGGCCATGATCGCCTGTCGCCCGACTTCGTGGAAGGCGATGTTCTGCGCCGAGTGCCGCGCCGCGCTGGCGATCACCACTGCCGAAGCGACGCGTTCGGGGAAAGTCGCCGCCCAGCTCAGCGCCTGCATCCCCCCCATCGATCCGCCGACCACGGCGAACAGCTGCGCGATGCCGAGATGATCGAGCAGTATCGCCTGGGCGCGGACCATGTCGCGGATGGTGATCACCGGAAAGCCCATCGCCCAGGGCTTGCCGGTGGCGGGGTTGACGCTCGCCGGCCCCGACGAACCGAGGCAGCTGCCGAGCACATTGGCGCAGACGACGAAATAGCGGTTCGTGTCGATCGGCTTGCCGGGGCCTACCATCCGCGCCCACCAACCCGGCTTGCCGGTCACCGGATGCTCGGAGGCGACATGATGGTCGCCGGTCAGCGCATGGCAGACGAGGATCGCGTTGCCCGCATCGGGCGCCAGCGTGCCGTAGGTCTCATAGGCGATGTCGACCGGCGACAGCAGCACGCCGCCGTCGAGCCTGAGCGGCCCGGGCAGCGTCGCGGTACGGCTCAGGCCAAAACGCGGATCGTCAAACATGAGGGTTCGGTTAGGGGGTGCAGCGCGAGGTGGCAACAATGCACCGCGAGGCGGAGCGACGCCGCGCGCCCGGTCCGTTTCATCGAGACCCGCCATTGGGCGAGCAAGAACGCCGGAAGGTCGCGCATCGGAACGCCGAATTGCTGTTCGGGATCGGCGCGGAGGCGTTCCGCGCGGGCATGCCTCTGGCTAGGCCGCCCTTGCCACCTTCCGCCCGCCGCTGATCGCCTCCGCCGCAACCCGTCCGGTCTGGGCACCGCCGTTCATATATCCGGGATAGGCTTCGGAGAGATGCTCGCCGGCGAAGTATATCCGCCCCGCCGCAGGCACATGGCGCTCAGCGGGGTCGTCCGATTCGACGCAGAGCAAACGGGCGAAGCGCGTGATCTGGCCGGGTCGGAAATTGACATAGGCCCCGAGCGTCAGCGCCTGCGCATGCCAGTTGGTTTGGGCGAGGGGGCCGGTAAAGGCCTGCGCGAGCCCGGGTATCGCCGACGCCGCGCCCTCGGCGAAGCGCGCGGCGAGCGCAGAGGACGCCTCGGCCTTGGCACGCCGCACTTCGTCGCCGCCGAGAAACCAAGTCCAGACCGGCGCGGCGCCGTCGGCGCGGTGAACGCTGCCGTCCCAGCCGAGCGCCCAGCCGGCATCGGCCCGGGTCTGCCAGAGTTCGCCTCCCACCCCCATCGGTCCGCGCCACGGCGTATTGCCGGCGCCTGCCTGAATCTTCTCGTTATGGCCCAGCGCCATTTCGGCGATGAATTGACGCCAGATCGCCGGCAGCGGCACGCGCCAGTCGATCTGGCGGAGCAAAGGCGCCGGCACCGCGACGATTGCCGTCTCCGCCTCTTCGGTCGATCCATCGAGGAAGGCGAGGCGCACGCCGGCGCTTGCCCGCTCGATCCGCGCCAGTCTTTTGCCCGTGGTGATGCGATCGGCATAATGCGTCGACATCACGTCGATCAGCGCGCTGCTGCCGCCCTCGATCACAAAGCGCTCGTCCGATTCGCCGAGCACTTCGATTCGCTCGCCGTCGACCGTCGGCAGGTTGAACACCAGTTCGACTGCAGAGGCGTAAGCGGGCTCGACGCCATATTCGGTGCGGCTGGTCGCCTCCATCAGCTGCCGCACCCAAAGCGGCGCCATCAATGCGCGATGCTTGTCGAGATATCCCGCGATCGACATCCGGTCGAGTTCGGCGGCGACGCGGTCGAAATCCTTCTCGAGCCGCGCCGAATCCTTGTCGATCTGCGCGGCGATCGGGCGCAGCGCCTCGGCGAGCTCGGAATCGGTCAGCAGCCGCCCGTCGCCGAGGATCAAGGTGCGGTGCGGCTCGGCCTTGCGGTCGACCAGCTTGATGGCGAAGCGCTTGCACAGCGCCTGGATGTCGGCGTGATCGGTGTTGACCAATTGCCCGCCCACTTCGAACCAGGTGCTGCCCGCCGGCCGATGCGTGAACATGCGCCCGCCGGTGCGGTTGCGCCCTTCATAGACATGCGCGTCGACGCCCGCCTCGCGCAGGTGATGCAGTGCGCTCAGCCCGGCGATGCCGCCGCCGATTATCGCCACGCGGCCCCCGGCAAAGGCATGCGCCGGGCGCGGCAGCGTCGTGGCCAGCCCCGCCGCCGCGATTCCCTTGAGCAGAGCGCGCCGCGTCGCGCCCGGGGAGCCCGGCACCGGCGGCTTTTCGCCCGCCTCTGCGAGGTTGCGCGTCCGCGCCGTCGCCAGCGCGCGCCATACCATGCTGCTGCCCCGCATCGTCCCCTCCGTGCCCGCTTACGCCGAGCTTGCCATTGGAAGGCCATTCCGCCAAGCCGCGCGACCATGGATGCACCCGTTCCCAATCGCTGGGTCATGGAGATCGCCCCCTATGTGCCGGGGCGCTCGACCACCGATTCCGGCACCAAGGCCGTGAAACTCTCCTCGAACGAGAACCCGTTCGGCACGCCGGAGGTAGCGCGTGCGGCCTTTGCGGCGGCCGCGTCGCAGCTCGAACGCTATCCCGATGCCAGCGCGGCCGAACTGCGCGAGGCGATCGGCGCGCATTACGGGCTCGATCCGGCGCGGATCATCTACGGCACCGGATCTGACGAAGTGCTCCATCTTGCCACCGGGGCTTATGCCGGTGTCGGCGACGAAGTCATCTATGTCCGCTACGGCTTCGCGGTGTACGACATCGCCGCGCGCCGCGTCGGCGCGACGCCGGTGGTGGCGCCCGACACGGACTATGCCAGCGACGTCGACGCGATCCTCGCTTGCGTGACCGCGCGGACCAAGCTGATCTTCATCGCCAATCCGAACAACCCGACCGGCACTTATACGCCCCGCGCCGACATCGCCCGGCTCCACGCCGCGCTGCCGCCGCACGTGCTGCTGGTGATCGATCAGGCCTATACCGAATATCTCGATCCCGAGGACGATGACGGCGGGCTCGATCTCGCCCGCAACACGAAGAATGTGCTGGTCACGCGGACCTTCTCAAAGATCTTCGGGCTCGCCTCGGAGCGGGTCGGCTGGGGCTATGGCGCGCCGGAGATGATCGACGCGATGCACCGCATCCGCGCGCCGTTCAATTTCAGCACCGCGGCGCAGAAGGCGGCGGTGGCAGCGCTGGGCGACCACGCGTTTGTCGAGCGCAGCTATCGCCATAATCGCGCGTGGCGGGGCTGGTTCGCCGATCAGATCGAGGCGATGGGCAATAAGGGGCTGCGCGCGGTCCCGTCCAAGGCCAATTTCCAGCTCGTGCTGTTCGAAGGCGAAGTGACCGCCGAGCACGCATACAAGGCGCTGATGGAGCGCGGCTATATCGTCCGCTGGCTGCCGGGGCAGGGGCTGCCGCACGGGCTGCGCATCACCATCGGCACCGAGGACGAGATTCAGGGCGTCGCCGCAGCGATCCGCGAGATAATGGGGGCCTGATGCTGCCGTTCAGCCGCGTCGCCGTGATCGGACTGGGCCTGATCGGCTCGTCGATCGCGCGCGGCGTCCGCCAGCACATGCCGAGCGTGCGCGTCACCGGTTACGACGCGGATCCGGCGGTCCGCGAGACTGCAGTGCGCATCGACCTGTGCGATGACATCGCCGACACCGCCGGCACAGCGGTGATCGACGCCGATCTGGTGGTGCTCTGCGTCCCCGTCGGTGCGATGGGGGCGGTCGCGGCGGAGATCGCCGCCGATCTGCCCGCCGATGCGATCCTCAGCGATGTCGGTTCGTGCAAGGAAAGCGTGATCGAAGCGGTCCGCGCTGCGTTGCCCGACGCGGTATTCGTCCCTGCGCATCCCGTGGCAGGCACCGAGAATAGCGGGCCGGAGGCAGGCTTCGCGTCGCTGTTCCACCATCGCTGGTGCATCATCACCCCGCCTGAAGGCACCGAGCCCCTTGCGATCGAGCGCGTCCTCGAATTCTGGCGACGGCTGGGCGCCGAAGTCGAGACGATGGAGCCCGCGCACCATGATCGCGTGCTCGCGGTCACCAGCCACTTGCCGCATCTGATCGCCTATACGATCGTCGGCACCGCTTCGGACCTCGAGGAAGTGACCGCGTCCGAGGTCATCAAATATTCGGCGGGCGGCTTTCGCGACTTCACGCGGATCGCGGCTTCCGACCCGACGATGTGGCGCGACGTGTTCCTCGCCAATCGGGAGGCGGTACTCGACATGCTCCAGCGTTTCTCCGAGGATCTGACCGCGCTCCAGCGCGCGATCCGCTGGGGCAAGGGCGACGAATTGTTCGAGCTGTTCAGCCGCACCCGCGCCGTCCGCCGCTCGATCATCGATTCGGGCCAGGACGACGCCCGACCCGATTTCGGCCGCTCGCACGATTAGGCGCTGCGGGTCAGTTCGCTCCGACGCGCCGTACGTCGTTTCCGACGCCCGAAAGGTCCATTCGCGGCGCTCCGGTCGACCGCCAACGGATCTTGTGATCGGACCCCGCGACGACGAGCACACCTTTCGGGGCTATCGATACGGTCACGACATTGTTGTTGCCCGACACGTCCAAGGCCGCGCAGGTCCCGGTGAGCGTGATGACATGATCGGAGCCGAGGATGTCCACCCGCCGACCGTCGCACTTTATGGTCCGCTTGTGTCCGTTGCCGCTCACTTCGATGTGCTGCGCGTCGATCTCGATCGCGCCGACCGCGTCTTGCGAGCGGGTGGCGGATAAGGTGACCGCGGGAGCGACGCATCCGACAAATGCGGCCGCAGAGAAGATCATGGTCCGAAAATAGGGCAAGGTTAGTCTCCACATTTCAGGTTCTAGGGGCTGGTGTTTCTTCGAGGGCCTCCGGTCTCGACGGCCCGTTGATTGCGTTGATCTCGCGGTGAACGTGCGCCTCGATCTCTTCGCGCTTCAGGCCCGTCGGAATCGGTTCGCCGAACCGGAAAGTCACCAGCCCGGGCAGCATCGGGCCGTGCTTCGGCCAGACTCTCGCGGTATCGAGCGCGATCGGCACCACCGGCAGTCCGACCGCGCGGTACAGCCCCGCCAGGCCCGATAGCACGGGCGGTCTCTCCCCCATGGCCGAGCGCGTGCCTTCGGGGAACAGGATCACCGAGCGTCCTGCGGCACCTGCTGCCTTGGCCTCGCGCATCATCTGGCGCAGCGCCGACGCCGCGCCGCTGCGGTCGATCACGATCACGCCGTAGCGCCGCGCCGCCCAGCCCCACACCGGGATGCGGGCATATTCCTGGCGCATGACCACCGCTGGCGCGTCGAGCATGCGGACCAGCTCGAACGTCTCGAAGAACGATTGGTGCTTGGCCGCGTAGAGCGCGGGGCCGGCCAGCGGATTGCCCTCGATCCGGGTACGGATCCCGGCGAGGTTGCGCGCACACCATGCATGATATTGGGTCCAGAGCAGCACCCAGCGGCGAAACGCGCGCTGGCCGAACAAGGCTGTCACCGGCGCGAGCAGCACGATCAGCGCCGACAGGCCGTAGAATGCGCTCTTGAACAGAATCGGCCGAATCCCATCCATCAGCCGGCGCCGATCCACAGCGCGATCCGCCGGACCAGGAATTTGTGATATTCGCGGAACAGCACGCGCCAGCCCGGGCTGTTGGGTCCGCTGCGCACCGCATCACCGACTACCTCGACATCGCCACCCAGCGTGCTGCGCAATTCCATCCGCGCGCGCGGCATGTGCCAGTCGGTCGTCACCAGCCGCACCGATTTGAAGCCGTGGCGCTGGACCCATTTCGCGGTCTCGTCGGCGTTCGAGCGGGTGTCGACCGCCTGCCAGCCGAGATCGATGCAGCACGCCATCAGCTGGCGGTCGATCTTGAACTGCACCGCCAGCTCGACCGGGCGGACATCGGGATCGACCCCGCTCACCAGCATCCGCTTCGCATCGCCGGCGCGCAGCACTGCGAGCCCGCGGTCGATCCGCCCCCCGCCACCGGTCAGCACGACGATCGCATCGGTCTTGCGGCCGTCGAGCGGCTTGCCGAGCGAGAACAGGAACAAGGCGAAGCCCAGCGCCCAGGCGAGCAGCAGCAGCAGGCCGATGCGCCAGATCACAGCCGTTTGCCCAAGGTGCGCAGCACCGCGACTCGCGCCGCGAGCGTCGAGAGCAAGGCGAAACCCAGCGGCAGGAGCAGCAGCAGGAACCAGTCGCGCTGCTGGAGTGCGATGCCGCCCAGCATTTCGGAGCCGACCGCGCGCAACCGCGCCTGCAGAAACCAGACGAGCATCAAAGCCGCCGCGGTGCCGGCGATCCCGCCCAGCAGCGTGTCGAAAGCGATGCGCCGCTGAAACAGGCGGGCGATCTGAACGTCGGTCGAACCCAGCATGTGGAGCACATCGATCGTGTCGCGGTGCGTGTCCAGCCCCGCGCGTGCGGCGAGCAGCACCACCGCGGCGGTGGCGCCTGCGATAAGCAGCATCAGGCTCACCGCCAGCCAGCTCATCGTCGCCATGAAGCTGCGCACCGGCGACAGCCATTGCGCGTGGCGATCGACTCGCGCGCCCGGTGCGATCCTCCGCGCCGCCTGCTCGATTGCAGCGAAGTCGCCGCCACGCGCCTCGACGTCGATCATTGCCGGCATCGGCAGATCGGGGTCGAGCCCGGCGTCGCCCAGCCACGGCTTGAGCAACCGGGCGAGATGTGCGCGATCGACTTCGCGGACGCGAGTCACACCGGGGAGCTTTGCCAGCGTCGCCACCATCGCCGCCGCCTGGCTGTCGCGCAGGCTCGCGATCGGCTCGACGATCTGGACCGTCAGTCGCCCCGAAAGTTCGCGATCGAGTTGTGCGGTTGCGGCGAACATGCCCAGCCCCAGCGCGCCCGCGAGCACGGTGAGGAACAGCATGATCGCCATGATCCACGTCATCGCGCGCGTCGACCGGCCTTCGTCGAGCAGGCGCCGGTCGGCGGCATTGGGGCTGAGGCTCAGGATCATGACTGGCCCGGCGGGTTGCGCAGCACCCCGGTGGGATCGCTCAATTTGCCATGTTCGATCCGCATCATCTGGGCGTTGGGAATGCGGTGGAGCAAATGGAAATCGTGAGTCGCCACCACCACGGTTGTGCCGAGCCGGTTGAGCGATTCGAACAGATAGAGCAGCCGCTCGGCCATTTCGGGATCGACGTTGCCGGTCGGCTCGTCGGCGACGAGCAATTCGGGCCGCGCGATCACCGCCCGGGCGATCGCGATGCGCTGCTGCTCCCCGCCCGACAAGGTCGGCGGCCTGGCGCGCCCGCGCTCGGTGAGCCCCACCCAGGCGAGCATCTCGCGCACCGGCGCCTCGATGTCGCTCTCCTGCACCCCCGCGACGCGGAGCGGCAGCGCGATATTGTCATAAGCGGAGAGATGCGGGACCAGCCGGAAGTCCTGGAACACCACGCCGATCCGGCGGCGGAACCCCGGCAGCCTTTGCCGCGGCAAGGCGCCGGCATCCTCGCCGAACAGCCGGATCACCCCTCGCGACGGCCGCTGGGCGAGGTACAGCAATTTGAGCAAAGACGTCTTGCCCGCGCCGGACGGCCCGGTCAGGAAATAAAAGGATCCGCTCTTGAGCGTGAAGCTGACGTCCGAGAGCGTCTCGGTACCCGTGCCATAGCGCAAGCCGACATTCTCGAACTGGACGATATTGGCCATTCGCCGGCGCCGGCCGCTCCTTGCTTTCAGGTGGCGGACGGCATCGCACAGGCGAGACCCGGGCTCAAGCGATGGCGGCATGCATGACGCAAGCGAGACTCTTGTAGGCCCGATTCGTTACAGCTAGAATCGCGCCACCTGGCCAGTGGGCAGCCGGGCGGGTGAGACGCTTAGATGATCCTCGAATGCAGCCAGTGCCGGACCCGGTACCTCGTTCCCGATAGTGCGATCGGAGCCGAGGGCCGTACGGTGCGGTGCGCCAGCTGCAAGCACAGTTGGTATCAGGCGCCCGCCCTCCTCGACCGCACGACGCGGTCGGTGCCGGCCGAGAGCCGCCCCGCGCCTGCTCCGGCGGCGGCACCCGCGCCGGTGTCTGCCGTCAGCGTGAAGGCTAGTCCGGTCCGCGCACAAATAGCCGAAGCCGCGCCTGTGCCGGTCGCCGCGCGGTCTGCGCGGCCCGAGCCCCGCGCCGAGCCGCCTGCACCGCGCGTCTACGAAGACCCGCTTGCCCAGACGCCACCCGAATACGACCCGTTCGCGCCGCCGCCGCGGTTCAAGCCGCGCCGCAATCCGGCGAAGCGCTGGACCGCCGCCGCGGTGATCGCCGGCGTCTCGATGCTGCTCGGCGCTGGCGCCATCCTATATTCGGGCGCGCCGGGCATCGCCGCCCAGCTCGGCCTCGGCATCGGCGGCGAGGCCGAAACGCCTTTGCGCTTCACCGACAAAAGCGTCGAATTGCGGCCGATGCCCAATGGCAGCGAGGCGTTTGTCGTCTCGGGCAAGGTGATCAATCCCACCGGCGAGCAACAGCGCATCCCCGATATTCGCGTCGAGCTGCGCGATGGCGCCGACCAGCTCGTCTATAGCTGGCGGATCACGCCCGAGAATCGCGCGCTGGGGGCCAAGGCTTCGCTCGACTTCACCGGGGCCAAGCTCGACGTGCCGCCCAACGCCAAGGTCGTAGAACTCAGCTTCGCTAGCGAGATCGGCGGCTGACCCAGCCGAGCCGCAGGCCGTGCAGCAGTGCGGCCGTCATCATTCCCAATCCCGAGGCGAGCACCAGCCCGTTCGGTCCATAGCCACCATGCACCAGCAGCACGCCCAATCCGCCGGTGATCACGAAGAAGGCGATGATGCCGTTGACGCCCGCGATCACCTGATCGCCGAGCGAGCGCAGGGCATAGACGAACACCACCTGCACCCCGTCGAACAGGATGAACGGCGCCCATAAAACCAGCATCGCCGCAGCGAGATGATGTACTGGCCCGGTCGCGGGGAAGATCGCGACCACGGGCAACGCCAGCGCGATCAGCAGCAGCGACAACAGCCCGGTGGCCAGAGCCGCCAGCATCGCCGCGATCGCGGTTCGCCGCGCCGCTTGTTCAGGCACGCCTTCGCCCATCGCATTGCCGACCCGCACGCCGGCGGCGGAGCCGAGCCCCAGTGCCACCGCGAACGTGACGTTGTGGATCGAGAAGACGATCTGGAAAGCATGCGCGGTGGTCGTCCCGAGCCGGGTCGATAGCGCGATCAGGATCGCGAAGCCGATGAGCTCGAGCCCCGAGGCGATGGCCGGCACGAGCCCGAACCGCGCGAGCCGCCATGCCCCGCTCCACGATTCCCGGCTGCCGAGCGCGGAAAGGTCGTGGACACCGCGCGAGGCGGCGCGCGGCAGGGTCCAGGCTGCGCCCACCATGCCGACCGCCCCCAATGCCGAGGCGATCGCAGTCGCCAATGCGGCGCCGGGCGCTCCCATCCCGGCCATGCCGAACTGTCCGGTCGCGAAGACCCAGGCGAGCAGCGCATTGAGCGGCAGGATCGCGAGATTGACGACGGTGACGCGGCGTGGCCGGCTGACGCCTTCGAGGAAGAAGCTCACCGCGATCATGATCAACTGGAACGGATAAGCGAGCGCCATGAGCTGCACGACATGCGCCGCGGCGGGAGCGATGTCGGGCGCGACGCCGAGGCCGATCAGCATCGGCTCGGGCCACAGGAACAGCGCGCCGCCGCTGACCAGCCCCAGCACCAACGCGAGCAGCAAGCCCTGGTGCAGCACCCGACCGGTCTCGCGCAGCTCGCCGGCGCCGTCGGCGCGCGAGACATAGACGAGGATCCCGGTGAGCCAGCCCAGCCCGACCACGATGCCCGGGAAAGTGAGCGATCGGCTTGCTCCCAGCGCCGCCGCCTCGCTCGTGCTCACCAGCCCGACCACCGCGACGTCGGTCACATGCAGGATCGTCCAGTTGAGGCTGGTCAGCACCACTGGCCAGGCAAGGGCAAGGATACGGCGCATCTCGGCGGAGAGGTTGGGGGAGAGCAACATGGCGGGGCCGCCGCCTGTAGGGGTATCTGCGGATTAGTGAAAGCGTGCGGCGATGGCTTGCATGCCTCCAAACGCTTTGCTAGGGGCCGCGCCTTACCAGACGCCGGGACCTCCCCGGCGAGTTTCACGTGCGGTCGTGGCGGAACTGGTAGACGCGCAACGTTGAGGTCGTTGTGGCCGAAAGGCCGTGGAAGTTCGAGTCTTCTCGACCGCACCAGAAACCCCCGGGCGCCGCGGCGCGGCCCCGATTTTCTCCAGCCTTGGCACAATTTTGCGACAAGTCGCTTGTAGCGAGCGGTTAATGCCGGCCCGTGCAGGGTCGTGCCTGCATGTGTCGGGAGTGAGCAATGGTGAAGTGGGGATGCGCGATCGGTGCGCTGATGGTCGGTGCGCTGCCGATGGCAGCACAAGCGCAGGACCAGGCGGTGCCGGCGCCGCAACCCGTGCCGACCTCGGCGCAAGCTGCCCCTGCGGCCGCCCAGTCGGCGTCGCAGGAAGATCCCGAAGAGGCGCCCGCCGAGGACATCGTCGTCACGGGCACCCTGCGCGGCGCGGTGCCGGGCGACGTCAAGCCGGAGGTCCAGCTCGGGCCGGCGGAGATTCGGGCATATGGTGCTTCAAACGTCACTGAATTGATGAACGCGCTGTCGGCGCAGCTCGGCAGCGGCTCGGGGCGGGGCGACGAACAGCCGGTGATCCTGCTCAGCGGCCGGCGCTCTAGTCTCGCCGAAATCCGCAACCTGCCGACCGAGGCGATCGAGCGGATGGACATCCTGCCGGAGGAAGCCGCGCTTCAATTCGGTTATGGTGCCAATCAGAAGGTCGTCAATTTCGTGCTGCGGCGCCGATTCCAGGCGCTCACGACGGTATTCGAAGGGGCAATGCCCACCGCTGGCGGCAATTCCGGCGAGGGGTTCAACGCCAACCTCCAGAAGATCGGTCGCAACGAGCGGCTTGAGCTCGACGTCAAATATGGTCAGAATTCGGGTCTGCTCGAGAGCGAACGCGGGGTTTCGCGCGCTACCGCGTCGTTGTTCGACATCCGCGGCAACGTCACCGGTTTCGACGGGGGCGAAATCGATCCTGCGCTGAGCGCGATTGCCGGGCGTCCGATCACCGAGGCGGGCGTGCCGGCGGGCGCGGACGGCTCTGCCCCGACGCTTGCCGGATTCGCCGGAACCGCCGGCACGCGCAACGTCAGCGATCTCTCCCCCTATCGCACGCTTTCCGGCGGGGGGGCCGCGCGGCAGTTCGGCGAGAACACCGCGCCGCTCAGCGGCACGCCACAAAAGAATTTCGCAATCACCGGCACCTACACGCCGGCGATCTCGGACAAGGTCAGCGCTGTCGCGACCGTGGGCTTCACCTCGAACCATAGCGATTCGCTGCTCGGCCTGCCCAGCGCGACGCTGCTTCTGCCGGCGGGCAATCCCTTTTCGCCGTTCGCGAATGACGTGCAGCTATATCGCTATTACGATAATCTGGCGCCACTAACGCGCTCGAGCGACAATCGGGCGATTACCGGCAATCTGAGCGTCAACGGCACCAGCTCGCCATGGCTCGCCAGCTGGAATTGGTCGCTTCAGGCGGACTACCAATACCGTGAGACCAAGTCGGTCACCGCCACGGGGATCGAGTCCGCCGCGGCTCAGGCGTTGCTCGATGCGGACGATCCCGGCTTCAATCCGTTCGGGCCGATCGCTTCGTCACTGGCGATCCTGCGGCCCGACCAGATCTCGAAATCGAACCGGAACCGCGCCAATGTCGATTTCTCGACATATGGTGCGCTGTTCAAGCTACCTGCCGGCGACGTGCGCGCCAGCGTGCGCGTGCTAGGCCGGACAGAAGACCAGCACAGCGTATCCTCCATCGCGAACCGCTTCCAGTCGAGCGACATCGGGCGTGACACGGGCAGTATTCGTGGCAACGTTACGTTTCCGCTCACCAGCCGTCGGACCGGCGTGCTCGATGCGATCGGCGACTTGTCGATCACCGGCAATCTGGAGGTCGAGCAGTTGTCCGACTTCGGCCGGTTGACCAGCACCACATATGGTCTGAGCTGGTCGCCGGTCCCACAGGTGCGCGCGAATATCAGCGTAGCGAACGACCGTAACGCACCCGACCCGAGCGAGCTTGGCGATCCGGTATTGGTGACGCCGAACCGGCGCGTGTTCGATTTCGTCCGAAACGAGAGCGTTGACATCACGTCGATCGCCGGGGGTAATCCGCTGCTGCAGGCTGAAAGCCGCCACGTATTCAATGCTCGGGTGAACATCCGCCCGCTGACCGAGACCAATCTCAACATCAACGCCAGCTACAGCGATTCGCGCTCCCGCAATCCGACTCTCGGCTTTCCGGGCGCCACCGCGGAGATCGAGGCGGCCTTCCCGGACCGGTTTACCCGCGACGCCGACGGGAGGCTCCTCAGCGTCGACTATCGGGCGATCAATGTGGAGCGGCGCGATAACGCCCAGCTGCGTTGGGGGATCGATCTCACCATCCCGATCTCCTCGCCCCAGGCCAAGCGGCTGCAAGAGCGCCGCACCGCCTTCCAGGCGGCGATGGCCGAATCGCGGCGCACCGGCCAGCCGCTGCCGCCGGAGTTCACTGCACAGCAGGAGCAATTCCGCCGCCTGGGCCAGCAGCAGAGCCTGTTCGGCAGCAACCAGCGCCGTCCCGGGCAGACGCAAGGTGAGGGCCAAGGCCAAGGCCAAGGGCAGCAGGGCCAGGATCGGAGCCGCGATCGAGAGGGGCAGGGGCCGGGCGCCGGCGGCTTCCGCGGCGGGCCCGGTGGTGGCGGTGGGCGAGGCTTCGGCGGTGGCGGCCGCGGGGGCTTTGGCGGCGGCGGCAACATCGTCCGCTTCACGCTCAACCACACCTGGATCCTCAAGGACGAGATCCTCATCCGGCAGGGATTGCCCGTGATCGATCGGCTCGACGGATCGAGCGCCCAAGCCGTGGCCGCGCACCAGATCGACGCACTGGCCGCGGTGAAGCGTGACGCCTGGCTGCTCCAGGCCACCGCCAATTGGCAAAGCGGATCGCAGCGGATGACCGGCGCGATCGGTAGCCAGACGCAGCTCGACTTCGGCAGTCTCGCAAGGATTGGCCTGCTCGCCGAGTTCAACCCCGGGCAGGATGTGGATTTCCTGCTAAAGCACCCTTGGTTCCGCGGATCGCGCATCCAACTCCGCCTCGAAAATCTGTTCGACGCGAAGCAGCGGGTGACCGATCAGAATGGCGAGGTGCCGTCGGCCTATGCCCCGAACCTGATCGATCCGCTGGGGCGCGTCGTCCGGCTGACCTTCCGCAAGCAGTTCTTCTAACCGAACGCGACGTCAGCGTGCGGCGAGTGTTGGCTGGCGGATCGAGCGACCGAAGCGCTCGCCTTTGCCCTGATCCATGATCCGCCGGTAGAGCAGGGTGATCGAGACGCGGCGGTTGCGCGGGTCGGTGGGGGTTTCGACGATCAGCGGCTCGCGATCGGCAACGCCTTCGATCCGTTCGAAGCGCAGCTCGGGCACGCCGCCGCCCGACAGCCGGCGGCGGGTCGCCTCGGCGCGGCCGCTGGAGAGCATCCAGTTGTTCATGTTGCGCGGGTCGCCATAGCCGAGGCTGTCGGTATGGCCGCGGATCATGATCGGGTTCTCCATACCCGCGATGCTCTCGGCGATCGTGCCGATCAGTGCGCTGGCATCGGTCACCAACGCCGTCGTGCCGAGATCGAACATCGAATAATTGGCGTCGTCGAGCAAGTCGATCCGCATCCCGTCACGCGTCGCGACGAAGCGGATATGCTTGGCGAGCTTGGCCAGTTGCGGCCGCGCGCGCATCTTGTTCTGGATCGCTCTGGCGGTGTCGTTGAAGTTCTTCTGGTCCTGCTCGGTCAGCGCGCGCTGGTCCTTGAGCGTGCCCTTCTCGCCGGTGCCGACATCCTTGCCGCCGACCCCGCCTACGGGCACGGTCAGCGACCTGGTGCCGGTCTGCGAGGCCTTGCCGGGATAATTGTCCTTGGCGTTGATCGCGTCGCCGC
The DNA here is from genome assembly GCF_002796605.1 of Sphingomonas psychrotolerans. NCBI lineage: Bacteria > Pseudomonadati > Pseudomonadota > Alphaproteobacteria > Sphingomonadales > Sphingomonadaceae > Sphingomonas > Sphingomonas psychrotolerans. The sequence goes on along the minus strand of NZ_CP024923.1, from coordinate 3,250,255 downwards.
CGAACAGCCCGTTCGAGCCGGCGCTGTTCTGCCTGAGCTCGACGAGCGTCGGCGCGAAATAATCGGCAAGCGCCTTGCGCTGCTTCTCGGTAGTCGCGCCGAGCAGCCACAGCAACAGGAAGAACGCCATCATCGCGGTCACGAAATCGGCATAAGCGACCTTCCACGCGCCGCCGTGATGGCCGCCATGGCCTTCGACGTAGATCTTCTTGACGATGATCTTCGGCGGCTGGTTCGATCCGTGGGGCGCGCGCGCTGCAGCCATGACGTCAGCGTCCGCGCAGGCCGTCGAATACTTCGCCGAAATTGGGCTGGTTGGCGTGGGCGATGCCCGAACGCGCCGCCTCGATCACCAGGGGCTGCGGATGGCCGTGGAGCGAGGCGATGATGATCTGCTTGACGGTGTGATAGATCGCCGCGTCGGCGTCGATCACTTGCTGGAGCCTGGTCGCGAGCGGGCCGACGATGCCGTAGGCGAGCAGAACGCCGAGAAAGGTGCCGACCAGCGCTGAGCCGATCATCCCGCCGAGGATGCTCGGCGGCTTGTCGATCGAGCCCATCGTCTTGACCACGCCGAGCACCGCCGCGACGATGCCCAGCGCCGGCAGCGCGTCGGCCAGCCCCTGCAAGGTGGTCTGCGGGCTCTGCACTTCGTGGTGGTGGGTCTTGATGGCGTTATCCATCACCTCTTCGACCGCGTGGACGTCGAGCGTGCCCGAGGACACCACGACCAGCCGCAGCGTATCGGTGATCAGGTTGATCAGCGTGTGATCCGCGAGCAGCCGCGGATATTCGACGAATATCGCCGACGATGCAGGATCCTCGACATGCGGCTCGAGCGCGATCGGCCCTTCGGTTCGCAGCATCTTCATCAGCTTCGAGACGAGGAAGATCGTGTCGAGATAGTCCTGCTTCTTGTATTTGGGACCCTTGACGACTTTCATGAAACCGCTGCCCAGCGCCTTTAATTCCTTCATCGAATTGCCGATGATCAGCGCGCCGAGCGCGGCGCCGCCTATGATCAGCATCTCATGGGGGAGGGCGTGGAGCACGGGCCCTAGCGCGCCGCCGGTGATGACGAACCCGCCGAACACCATCGCAATCAAGACGACAAAGCCGATCAGCACAAACATGCGACTAAACTTCCCCCTGTGCCGCTACTCGGCCACTCGCTTTGGTAAACGACCGCTTCGCCGTAAGTTTGAGCGGAAAATCGTGTGCTTGGCTGCGACGCCTCAGAGATAGTCGAACAGCGACAGGCTGGAGAGCTTGGTGAAGCTCGCCTGGGTCGCCTGGAGGATCGTCAGCGTCTTCTGGAGCTCGGTGACAGCGACCGTCACGTCGGTGTCCTCGAGCGCCGAGCGCACGTCCTCGCGCGCTTCGCCGGCGGCGGTCAGCCGGTCGGTGTCGAGCTCGAGCCGCGCCGAGCGCGCGCCGGCCGAGGCCCGCGCCAGCGTCACGCTCTCCAGTGATCCCTTTATCCCGCCGAGCGCGGTGTTAGCTGCCGCCTTGACGTCGCCGCCAGCGCCCAGCGCTGTCGCGAAATCGGCGAGGACGGCAAACACGTCGCTACTTCCGGCCGCAAAGGCGCGGGTTCCTGTCACGGTTCCCTGGATGCTGACGCTCTCGCCAATCGGTATCGCCGAAGGCTCGCCGGTGCCGGCGAACGTGATCGATCCGTCGGCATTGCGGACATAAGCGACATCACCTGTCGCGCCGCCGAACAAGGGTTGGCCGCGTACGTCCCTGGTATTGGCCAGCCCGAAGAGCGTGTCGCGGATCGATTCGAGTTCCTTGCCGATCGCCGCGCGATTGGTGTCCGAGAGCGTGCCGTTTGCCGCTTGGGTGGCCAGCTCGAGCGCGCGGGTGATTTGCGCCTCGACGCTTTCGAGCGTGGTGTCGGTCTGTGCGAGCAGCCCCTGTGCCATGCCGATATTGGCGGCATAGGCGCCGTCGTCGGCGCTCTGCCGGCTGATCCCCTGCAGCCGCAGATAGGCGCCGGCATCGTCCGAAGGCGCGAGCAATTTCTTGCCGGTCGCGATCTGGATCTGGGTTCGGTCCGCCTCGGCGGTGAGCCGCGTCATCAGCGACGCGGGGCGATTATAGAGCTGCGAAGTCGCGACGCGCATGGGTCAGCCTCACCGGATCTCGAGGATGGAATTGAGCGTGTCGCGCGCGATCTGGATCACGCGGCTCGACGCCTGATAGGCTTGCTGGAAGCGGATCAGGTCGACCGCCTCCTCATCGACATTGACGCCTGTCGCCGCGGCGCGCTCCGAAACCGCCGAATCTCGCATCGCAGTCTGCGCCTCGGCCACCGACCGGCGCGCGGAGAGCGCGGCGGCGTTGGCCGAGGTGACGCTGGCGATCGTGTCCTCGAAGCGGCCGCTGCCGCGCAGTGCCTCCAGGCCGGCGAGATTGCCGTTGTCGCGGATGCCCTTGCCGGGCGCCGCGGCGGCGATGCCGCGCGGGTCGTCGAGCATGAGCGTGAGTTTGTAGGCGGGGTCGCCGGCCGCGAACATCGGCGCGCCGGCAGTGCCGTCGAGATCCTCGCCCGCCGCCTGGACGGTGTTGATGCCCTCGGCGAAGGCGGTCGCGAGTTTATTCACTTCGTCGAGCGCGCCGGCGATCCGCTCGGCACCCTCGGCGAAGCCGGCCAGCACGCCGCCGTTCGGGAACACCGGGCTGCCCTCGCCCTGGAAATGGAGCGTATAGGCGACGAGGCCTTCGTCGCTGCGCTGATAGGTGATCGCGCCGGTATTCTCGCCCTGGACCAGCACCGGACCCGCCACTCCGCCGACGCGGACGATCGCGCGGCCGGAAGTGTCGGTCGTCACCGAGACGTCGGTGATCGCGCTCATCTGTTCGAGCAGCCGGTCGCGCTCGTCGAGCAAGGCGGCCTGGCCGCTGGTGCCTTCCTGCTGGCGCCCGAGCCCGGCATTGACTCGACCGAGCGACCGGGCCAGCGAATTGAGCTGGGTCGCCGCGGCTTCGGCGCTCTTGTCGAGATCTTCCATCGCGCCGTCGAGCGCAGTGCCGGTCGCGGCGAAGGACGAGGCGATGCTCGATGCGGCCTCTAGCATCGCGGCGCGCGGCGCCAGCGAGGCGGGGTCCGCCGCCACGGCCTTGGCCGAATTGAAGAAGCCGGTCAGCCGGTCGCCAAGCTTGTTGCCGGTCAGCGATTCCTCGACTCGCTGGAGCCATGTTGCCCCGGCCTCGGTCCTGGCGAGATCGGCGGTGGCGGTGCGCACTTCGGCGGTCTTGTAGACGTCGGCGGCGCGCGTCAGCCCACGGGCGACCACGCCCATGCCCTGCGCGGTGCCGGTGGTGATCCCGGCAGGGGCGACGACTTCGCGGATGTCGGTGGTCCGGCGCGAATAGCCGGCCGTACCGGCGCTCGCGATGTTCTCCGACACCGTGGTGAGGGCGGTCTGATAGGCCTTGAGGCTCGACAGGCCGATCGAGAGCATGTCGCTCATGGCGTACCCCCTTCGGGCGGCGCGGCGGGTTCGAGCGCGGCAGATCTGGCGAGGAACTCGGTCATTGCCTTGCCGATGCCGATCGGCGCGTGCGCGGCCATCGCCTGGGCGAGCTGCTGGTCCTGCATGTCGCGGAACTGCTCGGTCGCCTTGCTGTCGAACAGCCCGTCGCCGAGCTTGGCCGCGCGCATCGACTTGAGCATCATGCCGGTGAAGATCGCCTCGAAGCGCTTGCCGGCGGCGTCGAGATTGTCCTTCGACGCCAGCCGCGACGTGTCGGTCGACACGCCGCCGGCGAGGTTCGCGATCGGGCTCGGCGCGCTGGTCACAGGATCACCAATTCGGCCTTGAGCGCGCCGGCCTCCTTGAGTGCTTCGAGGATCGCGACGAGGTCGGCCGGCGACGCGCCGATCGCGTTCACCGCCTTGACCACGTCCGCGAGCTTGGGCCCGGGCTGGATCAGGAACATCGGCTTCTTCTCCTCCTCGACGTTCACGGCGCTGTGCTGCTCCGTCACGGTCTCGCCCTTACTAAACGGCAGCGGCTGGCTGACATTTTGGGCCTCATCGATACGAACGGTGAGTTTACCATGTGTCACTGCGGCCGGGCTGACCCGGACCGCGGAGTTGATCACCACGGTGCCGGTGCGCGCATTGACGATCACACGCGCGCGCGCCTCGGCCGCCTCGACGGTGAGGTTCTCGATCTCCGACATCAATTCGGCGCGGACATCGGCGCCGGCCGGGGCCTGCACCGCGATCGACACGCCGTCGATCGCGCGGGCGCGGGCTCCACCGAAGCGGCTATTGATCGCGTCCTGTACGCGCTGCGCGGTAGTGAAATCGGCGCGGGCGAGGTTGAAGGTGAGAAAGGGGGCGCGGTCGAAGCCGGTGTCGACGACACGCTCGACCGTCGCCCCTTCCGGGATGCGGCCGCTCGACGGGATGTTGACCACGATCCTCGAGCCGTCGGCGCCTTCCGCACCGAGCCCGCCGACCGCGAGGTTGCCCTGCGCCATCGCATAGATCTGGCCGTCGGCACCCTGCAGCGGCGTCAGGATCAACGTGCCGCCGCGCAAGGACTTGGACTTGCCCATCGACGAGACGGTGATGTCGAGCTTCTGACCCGGCTTGGCGAAGGCCGGCAGTTCGGCGGTGATCATCACGACCGCGGCGTTCTTGAGCGCGGGGCTGACGCCCGGCGGCAATTGCAGGCCGAAGCGCGAGGCGACGCCCTTCATCGACTGGACGGTATATTCCAGATTGTCGTCACCGGTGCCCGGCAGACCGACGACCATGCCGTATCCGGTGAGCTGGTTGGTGCGGATGCCCTGGAAGCCGCCCAGATCCTTGACGCGCTGCGCCTGCGCGGGCGCGATGACCAGCGTGGCGGCGAGAAGGGCGATGACGAAACGGATCATGTTGCGGGCTCCGCTCAGAAAGGGCTGAGGATCTGGAAGAACCGGCTCAGCCAGCCCTGACGGCTGGCGCGGGCGACATCGCCCTTGCCGGTGTAGGCGATGCGGGCATCGGCGACGCGGGTCGAGGCGACGCGATTGTTCGCGTCGATATCGGCGGTGCGCACGATACCCTTGATCTGGATGAACTCGTCGCCGCGGTTGAGCGTGACGCGCTTCTGGCCCTGCACCAGCATCGTCCCGTTGGGATAGACCGCGGCCACTGTCACGCTGACCTCGCCCGACAAGGCATTGGCTTGGTCGGCAGTGCCGGTCCCGGTGAAGTTGCGCGCGCCGCTGACACTGGCGTCGCTCTTGTTGAACAGGTTGAGCGCGCCGGTGGTCGGCGGCGTCAGCGAGAAGCCGCCGCCACTGTCGAGCTTGGTGCCCGCCGACTTGGAGGCGCTGGTGCGCTCGACGAGGACGATCGTCAGCGGATCGCCGACGCGGCGCGCGCGCATGCCCTCGTAGAGCGCGGCATAGCCGTCGCCTGCCTGGAAGATGCTGCCGTTCGCCGGCGCCGCCACGGGGACGGGCGCGGGAAGGGTGGCGGAGAAATCCTCCTTCGCCTTCTTCTTGCCCAACCCGAGGAACTGCGCCTTGGCGGGCGCGCTGGTGAAGGCGATCGCGGCGACGACGAGCGCGCCGGTGGCTAGGCCGGTGAGGAATTTCATCGCGGCCGCCTCAGATGTTCTGATTGACATATTTGAGCATCTCGTCGGTCGCCGAGATCATCTTCGAATTGACCTCGTAGGCGCGCTGGGTCTCGATCATGTCGACCAACTCCTCGACGACATTGACGTTCGAAGCCTCGAGCGCGCCCTGGCGGATCTTGGCGCGGCCGGCTTCGTTGGGCGCGCCGAGGCTCGCCGCGCCGCTGGCGGTGGTCTCGATCAGGAAATTGTCACCGGTCGCCTGCAGCCCGCCGGGATTGGGGAAGGTCGCGACCTGGATCTGGCCGAGCTGGCTGCCTTCGGTCTGGCCGGCGATCTGCGCCGATACGGTGCCGTCGGCGCCGATCGTGATCCCGGTGGTGCCCTCGGGGATCGTAATCCCCGGCATCACCTGATAGCCGTCGCTGGTCACCATCATGCCTTCGGCCGAGCGCGAAAAATTGCCGGCGCGGGTATAGCCGAGCTGGCCACCGGGCAGCTGGACCTGGAAATAGCCTTCGCCCTCCAGCGCGAGATCGAGTGACCCGCCGGTGTTCTGGAAGGTGCCCTGCGTCTCGACCCGGGCAGTGCCCTGGATGCGGACGCCGGTGCCAAGGTTGAGCCCGGTGGCGTATTTGGTCTCTGCGGTGCTCTGCGCACCCGGCGCGGTGACGACCTGATAAGCCAGCGTCTGGAACGAGGCGCGGTCGCGCTTGAACGCCGTCGTGTTGACGTTGGCCAAGTTGTTCGAGATCACCCGCATGCGCATGTCCTGAGCGTCGAGCCCGGTGCGCGCGATGTGCATTGCCGAGGAACCCATCGTCTAAATCCTTTCGTTACGCGGGCATCCGCATCAAAGATGCGGCGCTCTCGTCCATGGTCTTGGCTTCCTTGAGCAGGCTGGCCTGCACTTCGTAGCTGCGCTGGTTCTCGATCATGTCGACCAGCGCCTGAGTCAGGTTGACGTTCGATTGCTCGAGCGATCCCGCCGCGAGCTTGCCGTCGAGATCCTCGGGCAGCACTCCGCCGCCCTTGACGTGGAGCAGATTGTCGAGACCCTTGGCGGTCTGGCTGCCGGTGGGGCTGGCCAGCTTGATCCTGTCGATCACTTGCGGCTGGGTCGGATCGCCGCCCAGCGGCACGATCGAGACGGTGCCGTCCTCGGCGATCGCGATCGACTGGTGGGGCGGCACGGTGATGGGCCCCCCCGAGCCCATCACCGGGAAACCGTCGCCGGTTTCCAGCACGCCAGAGGCCGCGACCGACAAATCGCCGCGCCTCGTATAGGCTTCGCTGCCGTCCGCGGCCTGCACCGCGATCCATGAATCCGAAGTCACCGCAACGTCGAGCGGCCGCGCGGTCTGGACGATCGTCCCCGCCCGGCGGTCGAAATCCTCGACCTCCTCGGCGGCGAGCTGGCGGGTCTCGAGGCCCGAGCCCTGCAACACCAGCCTGTCGAAATTGACGCGCTCGGCCCGGAAGCCGATCGTCGACGCGTTCGCGATGTTGTTCGCGATCGTCGACTGCGCGGCCATCTGGCTGCGCAGCCCCGACATTGCAGTGTAGACGAGGCGGTCCATGGTCTAGCTCAGCTGCGGATGTTGAAGATGGTTTGCGAGATCTGGCTCGCGGTATCGAGCGCCTTGGCGTTGGCCTGGAAGTTGCGCTGCGCGGCGATCAGCCCGACCAGTTCCTCGGTGATGTCGACGTTCGAGCGCTCGACCGCGCCGGCCATCAGCCCGCCGAACCCGTTTGCGCCCGGCTCGCCGAGCCGCGGCTCACCCGAGAGGCCTGAGGCCGACCAAGTGCTGCTGCCGAGCTGGCGCAGACCGGTGGGGTTGGAGAAGCTGGCGAGCACGACCTTGCCCAATGCCTGGCTGTCGCCGTTGGAGAAGCTGGCGCGCACCGTGCCGTCATCGGCGATGGTGACGCCCTCGAGCTGACCGACCGGCGAACCGTCCTGCGAGCTCGCATCGATGCTGAACGGCGAATAGACCTGCGTCGTCGCGTCGCCGAAATCGAGCGTGATCATCTGCTCGGTGGTCGCACCGGGGGCGAGGAAGCCGAGAAAGCTCGTCGGCCCTGCCGGCGCGGTGAGCTTGCCGGTCCCGTCGAAAGTCATCGCGATCGGCTCGATGTCGTCGGGATCGGTGCCCGAGTTGAGCTGTTTGTCGCCGACGAACGAATAGGCCGTCCAGTCGCTGGTCGGCTCGGCGGTGGTCGGCGTCGTCTCGCGGACGAAATAGGTGGTCAAGGTCAGCGCGTTGCCATTGGCGTCGTAGATCGTGGTCTGCGCCGAATGATTATAGGTCGCCGGATCGAACCGGTCGAAGGCATAGGGCACGTCGGTCCAGCGATCGTCGTCCGACGGGATCACCGAATTGGCGTTGAGGTTGAGCGACAGGGTGACGTCCTCGGTCGCCTCGGGCTTGCCGCTGATCTGGGGCAGGCGCAGGCTGACCGTCGAGGCGATGCCGGTGGCGACCACCGCGCCCGAACCGTCGACCGGATAGACCTGCAATTTATTTCCCTGCGCATCGACGACATAGCGGTCCGAATCGACGAGGAAGCTGCCGTTGCGGGTGAACGACACATTGTTGCTCGCGTCGCTGCCCTTGACGATGAAGAAGCCCTCGCCCGAGATCGCGACGTCGAGCGCCGACGAGGATTGCGTGAAGCCGCCTTGGCTGAACTGCTGGCGGACCGATTTCACTACCGTGCCCGAACCGACCATCTGGGTCGGGTTCGAATTGGAGGTGGAGGCGATGACGTCGGCGAATTGCGTGGTCGAGCGCTTGAAACCGTTGGTCGAGACGTTGGCAAGATTGTGCGAGATCGTCGACATTTCGGTCTGGGCAGCCTGAAGCCCGCTGAGTGAAGTGAAGAAGGACATGTGCGTTACTCCTTGGGGTCAGCCGACTTGCCAGATGGCGTCGAGGGGGACCTGGCCGATGCCAGGAAGCGTGAGGACGGGCTTGCCGTCGGATCCGAGCGAGACGGTGGACACCGGCGCCCAGACGAGCGGGGCGGCATCGACCTTGGCGCCGGCGTTGAGCGCGGCGACCTTGACGGTGTAGGGGCCGGGGCCAGCCGCTTCGCCGTTGTCCAGCTTGCCATCCCAATCAAAGGCGACGGCGCCCGCGGCCTGCTTTCCGAGCGCGATCGTCTTCAATGGCTTGCCGTCGGCATCGCTGATCGCGACGTTGACGTCGGTAGCGTCCTTGGACAGCGCGACTGCGCCGGCGATCCCGCCGGACTCGCGCGGATACGCGATCGAGCCTTCGGTCAGCACGGTCTTGCCGACATAGCCGAGCGCGTCGCCGAGCGAAGTGCCGCCCAGCTTGGCCGCAATCGCCTTCAATGTCGTGCTCATCTCGGTGATGCCGGAGAGCGATGAGAATTGCGCCATCTGGGCGACCATCTGGGTGTTGTCGACCGGCTCGAACGGGTCCTGATTCTTGAGCTGCGCGGTCATCAGCGTCAGGAAGTCGCTCTGGTCCATCTCGGTCTTGCCGAGGCCGGACGTGTCCTTGGTGCCGTTGGAGGTCGCGCTCGACGCGCCGTAGCGGTTGACGCCGAGAGTCTGCAGCGTGCTATCGAAATCCATGATCAGCGACCCAGCTTGAGGGTGTCGACGATCAGCTGCTTGGCAGTCTGCATGACCTCGACATTGTTCTGATAGGTGCGCGACGATTCGAGCATGTCGACGAGCTCGCGGGTCTCGTCGACTGCGCTTTCCCAGACATTGCCGTCCTTGTCGGCGAGCGGATTGCCCGGGTCGTAGCGTTTGGTCGGCTCGGCGCCGGCGGTGACGATCTGCTCGACATCGACCGTTGACAGGCCCGAAGCCTCGTCGAACGCGCTGCGGAACACCGGCTTGATCGTGCGGTAGGCGGCCTCTGGGCTGGAAGCGACGGTGCCGGCGTTGGCGAGGTTCGATGCGGTGGTGTTCATCCGCAGCAGTTGCGCGGACATTGCGCGGCCGGAGACCTGGAAAATCGAGAGCGGCGGGTTACCCATGCTCATTCTCCCCTGAGCGCGCGCGTAATCGTCGAGATGCGGCCGTTCAGGAATGACAGGGTCGTCTGATAGGCGACAGCATTCTCGGCGAAAGCGGTCTGTTCAGTGGCGAGCTCGACGGTGTTGCCGTCCTGGCTCGGCTGCAGGGGCACGCGGTAGAGCGTCGCGGCGTCCATCGCGGCATCGCTCGAGCCGCCCGGCGTCTCGATCGCGGCGAGCGCGGTCTGGAAGTCGACGTCCTTCGCCTTATAGCCGGGCGTGGATGCGTTCGCGATGTTCGACGCGAGCACGCCCATGCGCTGCGAGCGCACGGCCAGCGCTGCGCCGTGTACGCCGAAGAGGCTGTCGTTGGGCATTGCACGTCTCCCGCACAAAAGTTCGGGCGTGTCGATGCAATGGCCGTGCCAGTTTTCTTGCGCGGCGTGCCGGATGCTCGAGAGGCCTCTACGGGCCGGGCGAGCGGCAAAGCCTTGCCGGTCGGGTGGCAATAGGCTGCCGTGTCGCCGGCGGCAGCGTAGCGTAACAGGGAGCGCGCCGAATTGGCCCGGGCCTTGCAAACGTGAGCGCATGGATTTCGCGCCCTTCCTCGATCCGATTGCGCTGGCCATCGTGCTGGGCGGTACCGTGGTCGCCGTGCTGCTGCGGACACCGCTGGGCGATCTCGGCCGCGGGGTCGCCGCGCTTCGCACGCTCTGTCGGCGGGGCTTCGATGTCGAGCCGTTGCTCGCGCAGGTCGCCGCCTTCGGCCGCATCGTCCAGCGTCACGGCGTGATCGCGCTCGATCGCTCGGTGATCGCCGATCCCGATCTTGCGGCGGCGGTCGCCGCGATCGTCGATGGCGCTTCGCCCGAGCATGTCTCGGCATTGCTCGACCAGCGCCGGCTCGCCCGGTTCGAGCGGCACCGCGCCGTCGCCGACCTCTGGACCGGTGCGGCCGATATCGCGCCGGCGATGGGGATGATCGGCACGTTGATCGGGCTCGTCCAGATGTTCACTGCGATGCGCGATCCCAAGACGATCGGCGCGGCGATGGCGGTGGCGTTGCTCACTACGCTCTACGGCGCGATCGTCGCCTGTCTGATTGCGACCCCCGTGGCATCGCGCCTCAAGCGACACGCGCGGCACGAGGCGCAGGAGCGCGCTCGGCTGGTGACGCCGCTCGCCGAACTTGCCGCGATTCAGCCCCGCCTCGGCGCGCGCGAGCTCGCGGCGTGACGCTCGGGGAGCCCCCCCCGCGCGGCCGATCTGGCTGACCACGCTTGCCGACCTCGCCTTGCTGCTGGTCGGCTTCTTCGTGCTGCTCCAGGCCAATCAGGTCGATCCGAACACGCTCGCCGCCGGTTTCCGCGCGGGCTTCGGAGCCAAAGAGAATGCGCCGGTGATGCCGGTCGATCTCGCTGCAGTGAACGGGTTCGCGCCCGGCTCGGCGCAGCTCCCGGATGCCGGCGCTGCGCTCGCCTGGGCCCGCGTCGCCGCCGCCGATCCGCGTACGCGCCTGCGGATCATCGGCGAAGTCGACGGCAGCGCCGGCGACGTCGACTTGCTCACCGGCAGCGGCCCGATCCTCGCGGCCGATCGCGCCCGCGCAGTCGCCGCGATGCTCGTCCGTTCCGGCGCGGTAGCACCCGGACGCATCGCGATCGCCACTGCGCGCGGCCAGCGCCGCGCCGTTCTTTCGCTCGGCTATGACGGAGGCCGGCAATGATCTGCCGCCCGGCAACCCGGCCTTGCCGTTCAGCTTCGCTCAAGGAGATTTCCATGCTGCTGTCCTTGGCCCTCGCAGCCGCCACGCCGGCCGCTGCGCAGGATTTCCAGTCGACTTTCGTGCTCGACACGATCGTCGCGCAATTCACCGGCCAGCCACTCGGCGAGCAGGGCGGGGCACGCACGCCGGTCGACAAAAGGCTCAAGCTCCAGTCCTGCGCCGCGCCGCAGCTCGAATGGCGCAGCGCGGCAAAGGATACCGTGGTGGTGCGCTGCATGGCGCCGGCGTGGCGGATCTATGTGCCCGTAAACGCGATCCCGCAGCCCAGGACCGCACCGGCCGTCCTTGCCCAAGCACCGGTTGTTCCGGTGAAGAGCGCGCCGGTGATCCGTCGTGGCGATCCGATCACGGTCGAGGCCGGTTCGCCCGGCTTCTCGATTACCCGCGACGGCATCGCAATGGGCGACGCCGCCCCGGGGGCGCGGCTGATGGTCAAGGTCGACGACAAGAAACCGCCGATCCAGGCGGTGGCGCTCGAATCAGGGCGGGCGCGGCTGCCCGGTTGGGCCGAGTGATTTTTTTCTAAAGCGTTTCCGAACGCGGCCGTTCCTATCGCTGCAGGAAGTTCTCCGAGGAAGCAGCAATGGTGGATCCCATCGGCAACAAGGCAGGCGTGGTCGCGGACCGCCGCATCGCGCCGGTCGCTGCCGCCGCTCCGGTTGAAGCGGCCAGACCGGTCGCGAACGCGGCGCCGGTCGAATCGACCGCCGTCCAGCTGTCGGGGGCGATGGCCGCCAAACCCCCGGTCGACGTCGAGCGCGTCGCCAAGATCCGCAAGGCGATCGAAGACGGCAAATTCCCGATCTATCCGACGACGATTGCCGACCGGCTGCTCGCGCTCAAGCTCGAATGGAGCCCCAATGACCCGGCGTGACGCGCTGATCGTGGTCATCGAATCGCTTCACGCCGAGATCGCGGCGCTGAAGACCAATGACGTCGTGGCGCTGGAGACGGCAACGCAGGCCAAGCTCGCCGGCATCGACACTGTCGCGATCTACGATGGCGAGGCCCCCTCGCCGGAAATCAAGGCGCTCGCCGCGGAGGCGCATCGCCTCAACGAGACCTGCCGGATCTACGTCAATCTGATGGCGGCAAATGTCCGCCGCCGCCTGCAACTTCTTTCCGGCGAGGTGGCCCCGGCCTATCGCCCCGGGGGATACGCGATCGCCTGACGGCTGACTGGCACGCTCCTTGCTGCTCCGGTTCTACCCAGGGCAATCGGATCACAGCTCGATGAGCATCGTATCGGTCACTTCAAAGGCAGGCATCCAGACGGCGATCGCCGCCGCCAGCCGCAAGACCGGAATCGACTTCAGCTATCTGCTGGGGCAGGCGCAGGTCGAGAGCGGCATGCGCGCCAATGCGCGCGCCACCACCTCCAGCGCCACTGGCCTCTATCAATTCATCGAGCAGAGCTGGCTCGGCGTGATCAAGGACCACGGTGCCGAGCATGGGCTCGGCTGGGCGTCGGATTCGATCCGCCAGACCGCCAGCGGCCGTTATGTCGTCAGTGACCCCGCGGCGCGCCGCGCGATCCTCGACATGCGCAGCGATCCGCAGACCGCGGCGTTGATGGCCGCCGAGCATGCCTCGGACAACAAGGCCGCGCTCGAGCAGAGGCTCGATCGCCCTGCAACCGGCACCGATCTCTACATGGCGCATTTCCTCGGCCAGGGCGGCGCGAGTAAGTTCCTCGGCGCTATGGCCGCGAACCCCGATCGCACCGGTGCGGCGATGTTCCCGGCCGCCGCGCGCGCCAATCGCGACATCTTCTATGCGAGCAATGGCCAGCCACGGACGCTGAGCGAGATCTACAGCCGCTTCGCCGGCAAGCTCGATCAGGGCGCCGCCGCGGTCGGTGCGACGGGCCTCGCCTCGGATAGGCTCGACGATCTCTCCAGTGGGCTCGATGCTTTCGGCACCGGCATCGGCGATACCGAAATCGTGCTCGGCAACAATGCGGTCGATAGCGATCGCCACTGGATCGAGACGACGCTCGCGCAACTCAAGGCCTCGCGCGGCGGCACTGAAATGGCCGGCGGCGAGCGACTGAATCCGCTTCGGCCGACCCCCGAAACGGCCAAGCTCGCTTATCTGATGCTCGCGAAACTCGGGGCCTGACCGGTGAACGGACTGACCCTGCCCGCCGGCCTTGGCCCGGCGATGCGAAGCTTCTCGCTACCGGGCGCGATCCTGCTGCTCGTCGCCTTGCTGGTGGTGCCGATCCCGGCCTTCCTGCTCGACGTCTTCTTCATCATGAACATCATGATCAGCCTTGCGGTGCTGATGGTGGCGCTCAATGCGCAAAAGCCGCTCGATTTCTCCGCCTTCCCCACCGTTTTGCTGTTCGCCACCTTATTCCGCCTCGGCCTCAACGTCGCCTCGACGCGCGTCGTTCTGGTCAACGGGCATGAAGGCGGCGCGGCGGCCGGCCATGTCATCGAAGCATTCGGCACCTTCCTGATCGGCGGCGACTATGTCGTTGGCATTGTCGTCTTCGCGGTGCTGATGATCATCAACATGATCGTCGTCACCAAGGGCGCGGGCCGCGTTTCCGAAGTCGCCGCACGCTTCACCCTCGATGCGCTGCCCGGCAAGCAGATGGCGATCGACGCAGATCTCAACGCCGGGCTGATGACGCCCGACGAGGCGCGCGCCCGGCGCATCGAGGTTTCGACCGAAGCCGATTTCTACGGTGCGATGGACGGTTCGTCCAAGTTCGTGAAGGGCGACGCGATCGCCGGGCTGCTGATCCTGGCGATCAACATCGTCGGCGGACTGATCCTCGGCGTGGTCAGCCATCAGATGGCGGTGGGCGACGCCGCGCAGGCCTATATCATGCTTGCGATCGGCGACGCGCTGGTCGCGCAGCTGCCGGCGCTGGTGCTGTCGATCGCCGCCGCCGCGATCGTCACCCGGGTCAATTCGAAGCACGACCTCGCCGGCCAGATCGGGAGCCAGTTCGGCAGCCACAAGACCTGGACTCCGGTCGCAGTGATCCTCGGTCTGCTCGGCGTGATGCCGGGCATGCCGCATCTAGTGATCCTGCCGGCCGCCGCGGCCGCCGGGTTTGCGGCATGGAAGCTGCGCGCACACGCCAATCGCCCGCCGCCGCCCGAACCCGCGGCCGCGCCCGCCGACCTCTCGAAGATCGGCTGGGAGGAAGTGATCGACAACATGCAGGTGATGCTCGACATCGGTTACGGCCTCGTGCCGCTGGTCGACGAGCGCCGCGGCGGGCCGCTGATGGGGCGGATCACCGGGGTGCGACGCCAGCTCTCCAAGGATCTCGGCTTCGTCGTGCCGCAGGTCCGGGTGCGCGACGATATCAACCTCGCGCCGTTCACCTATCGCATCGTCATCGGCGGGGTCGTGGTCGGCGAGGATAATGTCGCGCCCGACGAGATGCTCGCGCTCGATACCGGCCAAGCCGTCGGCAAGCTGCGGGGCAAGCCGGTGCGGGACCCTACCTTTGGGCTCGACGCGGTGTGGATCGCCAGCGGCGATGCCGATGCCGCAACCGGCGCGGGCTACCTCGTCGTCGATCCGGGCACCGTCGTCGCCACCCATCTCAACCACGTGCTGATCCAGAACGCCGCCGATCTGCTCGGCCCCGACGAAGTCCAGTCGCTGCTCGACGGGCTCAAGGAGCGCGCCGCGTCGCTGGTCGCGTCGCTCAGCCCGCAGCCGGTGCCGCTCACCACGCTCACCACGGTGCTGCGCGGACTGCTCCAGGAGAATGTGCCGCTCAAGGAATTCCGCCGGATCGCCGCCGCGATCGCAGTCGCCGCGCAGAAGACCCTCGATGCCGAGGAGCTCCTCGAGCTGATCCGCCCCGAGCTCGGGCCGCTGATCATCCAGCGATTGTGCGGGATGCGCGAGCCGCTGCGGGTGATGACGCTCGAAGGCCAGCTCGAAGCTTTGCTCGGCCAGGCGGTGCGTTCGGACCCGTCGCGACGCCACACGATCGAGCCCGATCTCGGTCGCCGCATCGCCGATGCGCTCCAGTACGCCGCCGCGCCGCTGATCGCGGAAGCCAAGCCGTTCGCGCTCGTCGTGCAGCCGGCAATCCGCGTTGCGATCCGCAAGCTGGTCAAATCCATCCTTCCCGACACGCCGGTGATGAGCTTCTTCGAAGTGCCCGAGGACAAGACCGTCGAAGTCGTCGCGGTGATCGGTGCGCCGGAGGCGCTGCCCGCATGAACGCCACTTCCTCCAGGAACCTCAAAGACATGGCTTCTCTGGCATCCGCGCCGCTGACCTATGACCGCATGCCCTCGCCGCAGCGCGACGCTGAGGCGATGGTCCGCAAACATCTGCCGCTGGTGCGCCGCATCGCGTGGCACGTCCATGGTTCGATGAGCTCGATCGTCGAGGTCGAGGATCTGATCCAGATCGGCATGGTCGCGTTGATCGAGGCCGTGAGTGGCTTCGAGGATCGCGGTCAGGTGACGTTCGAGCAATATCTCGTCACGCGCGTGCGTGGCGCGATGATCGACGAACTGCGCCGCCAGGCGACCCTTACGCGCGGTGCCATGCGGCGGCGGAAAGCCTATCAGGAGACGGTATCCACGCTCGCTGCCGAACTCGGCCACGCGCCGGGCGATGCGCTGGTCGCCGAGAAGCTCGGCGTGACGCCCGAGAAGCTTCGCGCTGAATATGCCAACGCCGAGGCAGTGCGCTTCGACTCGATCGACGACATGTATTCGGACGAATCGCCATGGTTCATGTCCGAGGAGCCCGACGCGTTCGACCAGCTCGCCGAGGGTGACCAGCGCGGAGCGCTGATCGCCGCGATCTCCGAACTGCCGACCCGCGAGGCGCAGGTCATCCAGCTTTACTATGTCGAGGAACTCAACCTCGAAGAGATCGGGCAGGTGCTCGGCGTCGGCGCCGCCCGGGTGTGCCAGATCAAGGCTGGAGCGCACGCCCGCCTCAAGCGCGCGCTCCAGCGGCGTCTGGGTTGAGCCTATTTGGGCAGCACCGCGCCTGCCGTGACCGCGATCTGCGCGGCGACGCCCGCCGCCGCCGGCAGCCCCGGCCGTCGCACCGGCTGGCCCCCGCCGATCCACAGATCGGCACGACCTGGCACCAGCCGGCGCACGCCCTCCGCATCCACCACGCTCAGTGCCCGTGCATCGAGTTCGAAGTCCACGCGGCGCGTCTCGCCTCTCTTCAAACGCACCCGCTCGAATCGCTCGAGCGCGCGGACCGGTGCGCCGGCGGTTCCAGGATGCGAGACATAAAGCTGCGCCACCTCGTCGCCGTCGCGCGCGCCGGTGTTGCTGATCTCCACCGACACAGTGACCTTCCCGTCCGCGCCCACCCGGGCATTGCTCAGCCTCGGTGCCCGATAGCGGAAGCGCGTGTAGCTTAGCCCGTGTCCGAACGGATAGAGCGGCTCGCCGGTGAAATAACGATAGGTCCGCCCGGCCATGCGATAATCGGAGAAAGACGGCAGCTGCCCGGCTGATTTGTAGAAGGTCACCGGCAACCGGCCCGCCGGACTGAAGTCGCCGGCGAGCAGCCCGGCAACGGCATGTCCGCCTTCGCCGCCCGGATACCAGGCCTCGACGATCGCGGGAACGTGGGCGTCAGCCCAGTTCACTCCGAGCGCGCTGCCGTTCATCAGTACGAGCACCAAGGGCTTGCCGGTGGCGTTGACGCGTTCAAGCAATTGCTGCTGCGGCGCCGGCAAATCGAGGCTGGTGCGGTCGCCGCCGGCGAAGCCCCGCGCCTTGACCTTCATCTCCTCGCCTTCGATCCGCGCCGAGAGCCCACCGACGAAGACGACGAGATCGGCTTGCTTTGCCGCGGCAATGGCCTGCTCGCCGCCGGCGCTCTCGGGGCTCCACAAAAGCTGCTGGTTGCTGCGCTGGCCGCGCTGAAAGCCCTCCACCCGCAGCGGGTATTTTCGGCCCTTTTCGAGGGGGATATTGCCCGAAAGGATCGAAGGCGCGTCGCCGACGCCCCATTCGTCGACCACGAGCTTGTCGCCCACCCAGACGCGGTAACCATTCTCGCTGGCGAACCGGAAGCCATAGTCGCCGGTTTCGGGCGCGACGAGCGTGCCGGTCCAGCGCGCCGAGGTCTCGCGGTCGCCGAGCCATTCGAACCGTGCATTCGGCACGGTCTTCGTCTCGGTAACCGCGCCTTCGAGGTTGGTGCCGTTGAAGAACTCGACCTTCAGCCCGCGCGTGGTGCAGCCGGCATCGACGCACAGCACATCGTCGGGCACCGGTATCTCGGCCCTCCCGATCAACCCCGTTCCGGGCACATGAAGAATCTTCGCCCTAGGATAGCGCGCCCGGATGCCGTCAAGCACCGTCACCGGCTTCGAGGGGGTGCCATAATAGTTGCCGACCAGCGCGTCGAAGCTGTCGGCGTTGGGACCGATCACGGCGATCGTCTTCGGCTCGCTCTTGATAGGTAGCAAATCGCCTTGGTTCTTGAGCAGCACCATCGACGCTTCGGCCATCTTCCGCGAGAGCGCGCGATGCTTGGCTGTGTCATAGTCCCTGGCAGTGATGTCGGGGAACGGAAGCTGCGGGTCGAACAGCCCCAGCCGGATCCGCGCCTCGAACAGGCGCTGCAGCGATCGGTCGACCACTGCCTCCGGCAGCTGCCCTGACTTCACCGCTGCGACGATATTCTCGGGCTCGGTGGTCATGTTGTTGCGATAGTCGCCGCAGATCAGGTCCATGCCCGCTTTGAACCCGAGCGCGACGCCCTCGACCGCTGTCTTCGTGTAGTGCAGCGCATCCTCACGATAGATGTTCGCCGCCGCGCCGCAATCGGACACGACATAGCCCTTAAAGCCCCAGTTCCTGCGGAGTCGTTCTTCCATCAGGAAGCTGCTGGCGCATCCGGGGACGCCGTTAACGGCGTTGTACACGCACATGATCGATTCGACCCTGCCCTCGGTCACGGTCGCGCGGAACGCGGGCAGATAGGTGTCCTCAAGGTCGTGCGGGGTCGGATGAACGTCCTCGCGGTGGCGGTTGCTCTCGGGGCCGCTATGCACCGCGAAATGCTTCGAGGTCGCCACGGTCTTCAGGAATTTCGAGTCGTTGCCCTGCAGCCCGGTGATGAAGGCGATCCCCAGCCGGCCTGCCAAATAGGGGTCCTCGCCATAGGTCTCCTGTCCGCGGCCCCAGCGCGGATCGCGGAAGATGTTGATGTTGGGCGACCAGACGGTCAGCCCGCGATAGAAATCGCTGCCCCCATCGGGATGCCGCCGTTCGAGATATTTGGCGCGGAATTCGGTTGCGATCGTATCGCCGACCTGGTGGAGCAGCGGCGCGTCCCACGATGCGGCCATTCCGATCGCCTGCGGAAAAACGGTGGCGATGCCGGCGCGAGCGACGCCGTGAAGGCCCTCGTTCCACCAATTATACTGCGGCACCCCCAGCCGCGGGATCGCGGGCGCAGTATGGCCGAGCTGGTGCGCCTTTTCGTCGAGAGTCATCCGCGCGATCACGTCGCGGGCGCGCTGCTCTGGGGTAGCCGAAGGGTCGCCGAGCTTGTCTGGAGCGGCGGTCTGCGCGCTCGTCGGCGGCGCCCATGCACTCGACGCCAGCAGGGCAAGCGCGATCCTCAGCTTCCTCGTCACCTTCGGCCTCTCCATTTTGTTTGAGGCGAGGCTAGCGCATTTCTGTTAGCGCTACCAGATGGCGGAAGGCAAGGAAAACCCCGGCGGTCGCGTGGACCACCGGGGTTCCTCTTGCGCACTCTCCAACACGGGAGAGGTGACCGGCCGCGGTGCCTGTCAGGGGGGTGACACCCCGACCGGCACGCGCTTAACGGAGCAGCGAAAGAACCGTTTGCTGGCTCTGGTTCGCTTGGGCGAGCATCGCCGTCGAAGCCTGAGACAGGATCTGTGCCTTGGCGAGCGCAGTCGTCTCGGCCGAGAAATCGGCGTCCTCGATGCGGCTGCGCGCGTCCGACAGGTTGGTGACGTTGGTGGTCAGATTGTTGACCACCGATTCGAGCCGGCTCTGCGACGCGCCGAGCGTGGCGCGGGCGGTGTTGACCGCGGTCAGCGCGGTGTCGGCATTGGTCAGGGTAGTGCCGGCATTGGCGACGCTGTCGACCTTGAAATCGGCGGCTTCGAAATTGTCGCTGTCGAAGAACGCCTTGGTCAGCGCGACCGTGTCGGCGCTGTTGATGCCGACCTGGATGTTGACGTCGTCGCTGGCCGTGTCGGTCGCGGCATAGTCGAACACTGCAACGCCGTTGAACTTGGTGTTGGTCAGGATCGACTGGATCTGCGTGGTCAGCGCAGTCGCTTCCTTGTCGAGGTTGGCGCGGTCGGTGGTGCTGTAGGTGCCCGAGGCCGACTGGACCGCCAGCTCGCGGATGCGCTGCAGCATGTTGCTCACCTCGTCCAGCGCGCCGTCGGCGGTCTGGGCCAGCGAGATGCCGTCATTGGCGTTGCGGATCGCCTGGTTCATGCCGCGGATCGAAGCGGTCATGGTCGAGGCAATGGCGAGGCCGGCGGCGTCGTCCTTCGCGTTGTTGATGCGCTTGCCGGTCGACAGCCGCTCCATCGCGGTGCCCAGCAGCTTGTTCGCCGAATTCGAAGCGTTCGAAGCACGCAGCGAGGCGATGTTGGTTCCGATAACAGTCATGTTCATCTCCATGCTCGTCGGCTTCCCGCGTCCCCCCTGAACGGGAGCCCGGAGCCGCCAAGCCAAGGAACGGCAGCGCATTTCCCGGCTTAAGCAAAAAATCGTCCATCGCGCGCGCGTAGACGCGCCGGAACCGCAGAAGTGCGTCCGTACGTAGTTTTACGGCGAATTAACCAACCTTCCCCCACACAGCCTCCACAACAGGGGGTCACACATGCGCTCGATCGTTCCTTCGGCAGCGGTTCTCCGGCAGAAATACGCTTTGGTCTCCGCGCTCCGCGCCCAAGGCTTCGCGATCGGGTCGTGCGAGGACGGCAAGCCCGGCGCGCAGGATCTGTTCCTCGTCGCCGACGGCGAAGTCCCGCCAGCGGCAGCCCGCACGCTGATCCTCGGTGAGGGGGCATGCACCGCGATCCCGTTCCGCGACGGCAATCCCGCGCGGCTGACCTATGGCAATGAAGACGCCGCGATCGGGGCCGGCTTTGCCAGCGCGATGGCACGAGGGGCGTACGAGCCGGTCGCCGCCGATCCCGAGAGTCTCGCCTTGCTCGCGCTCGCCGAACGGGTCGCGGCTTCCGACATCACCGTGCTGATCAACGGCCCCACCGGCACCGGCAAGGAAGTCCTCGCCAAGACGATCCACATGGGCTCGACCCGCCGCGCCGGCCCGTTCGTCGCGATCAACTGCGCCGCGCTGCCCGAGACGATGCTCGAGGCGATGCTGTTCGGCCACCAGAAGGGTTCGTTCACCGGCGCATCGTCGGGGGGGCAGGGCTTCTTCCGCGCCGCCAATGGCGGGACCTTGCTGCTCGACGAGATCGCCGAGATGCCGCTCGGGCTCCAGGCCAAGATCCTCCGCGTGTTGCAGGAGCGCGAAGTCGTTCCGATTGGCGGCACGGTACCGGAGAAGATCGACGTCCGCGTCATCGCCTGCGCTAATCGCGACTTGCAGGGTGAAGTCACCGCCGGCCGGTTCCGCGCCGATCTCTATTACCGGCTCGCCGTTTTCCCGCTCGCCACCAAGGCGCTCGCCGAGCGCCCGGGCGACATCGCCGCGCTCGCCGCTGCGATGGTGTTGCGTCACGCGGGCACCCGCAATTCGCTGCCGTGGATCACCCCGGAGGCCGTCGAGATTCTCGGCGACCATGATTGGCCGGGCAACGTCCGCGAGCTCGAGAATGTCATCCAGCGGGCGTTGCTGCTCGCGCCGGGCGATGTGATCGAGCCAACGCATCTGATCTTCGATCGCCGGCCGGAGATGCGGCAGGAACGCCCCGAAACGCTCAGCAACATCGTCCAGATGCACGAGTTTCAGGCGATCCGCGAGACACTCGCCGAGTGCAACGGCAGCCGGATCGAGACCGCCAGGCGGCTCGGCATCTCCGAGCGCACCTTGCGCTATCGTCTCGCCAAGGCGCGCGAACAGGGTGAAGACATCGCCCAGGCGATCTCGGCATGAGCGCCGTCACTGCTCCGATGAGCGTCGACCGTGTTCTCGCGCTGCGCTCGCAGATCCTCGAGCGCAACGCCGCGCTCAGTCGCGCCCAGCAGGCGCCGGCGCCGACCGCACCTGAGGAAAGCAAGCCGGCGAGCTTCACCGATACGTTTCAGGACGCGTTCAAGTCGGTCAATCAGGCGCAGGCCCAGGCCGGGGCGCTTTCCGAAGCCTATGAACGCGGCGAGACGATCGACATCGCCAAGGTGATGCTTGCCCGTCAGCAGGCCTCGGTCGGCTTCGAGGCGACGCTACAGGTCCGCAACAAACTTCTGTCCGCTTACAAGGACATCATGAGCATGCCGGTCTGATCCGATGAGCAACACACTCACACCCACCACCACCGCCGGCACCCCGGCCCGCGGCCCGCTCCAGCAACTCACCGGCCTGCTCGGCCAGCCTGCGGTCAAACGCAGCCTGCCGTTCGTCTTCCTCGTCGGGCTGGTCCTCGCCGGCTTTCTCGCCTGGTCGATGGTGTCGACCTCGCCGCAGCGCATCCTGTTCGCCAATGTGGGCGACGCCGACAAGGCGGCGATCTCGTCCGCGCTCCAGGGTGCGAGCATCGCGAACAGCATCGACGCCTCGGGATCGATCACCGTCGCCGAGGACGATTACCACAAAGCGCGGATGCTGCTCGCCAGCGAAGGCCTGCCCAAGGCGGCGCCCGGCGGCTATGCGATCCTCGACAATTTGCCGATGGGGGTCAGTCGCGCAGTCGAAGGCGAGCGCATGCGCCAGGCACGCGAGACCGAGCTCGCCCGCTCGATCCAGGAGATCGACGCGGTTGCGGAGGCGCGTGTCCATCTCGCCACGCCTGAGGCTTCGGCCTTTGTCCGCGATCGCGCCGCGCCTTCGGCCAGCGTCATCCTCAAGCTCCAGCCGGGCCGTGCGCTGGCCGACGCGCAGATCCGCGCAATCGTCAATCTCGTCGCCTCGTCGGTGCCGGGCATGCAGCCCGATGCAGTGACGATCGTCGACCAGATGGGCGCGCTTCTGTCCAAATCGGGCGGCAAGGACGGCGCCAGCGCCGGCGACACCCGCATCGACTTCCAGCGCCGCGTCGAGGACAAATATCGCGAACAACTCGCGCAATTGCTCACGCCGATGATCGGCGTCGGCAATTTCACGGCGGAGGTGCAAGCCGATGTCGATCTCGACGAAAGTCAGGCCACCCGCGAAAGCTATGACAAGCAGGGTCAGGTGATGCGCGCCGAGCAGGGCGCATGGACCGGCACCTCGAAGGACGGCCAGGCGCCCGGCGGCATCCCTGGCACGCTGTCGAACACGCCGCCGCCGGCGAGCACCCTGGTGGCGCCCAATGCGGGCGGCGCCACGGCTTCGGCGACACCGACCGCGCCTGCGCCGCCGCCGCAGACGAGGCAGAGTGACAGCTTCACGCGCACCTATGAGACCGGCAAGGAAATCTCGGTCACGCGCGCCACCCCCGGCAATGTACGCCGGCTGTCGGTCGCGGTGCTGTTGCGCGAGGAGCCGGGCAAGCCGCGCGGCATTGCCGAGATCAACCAGATCAACGAGCTGGTCCGCGCCACCGTCGGCTATAACGCCCAGCGGCAGGACCAGGTCACCGTGGTCAGCCGCAAGTTCAGCGCCGCCGCCGATGCCGGCAAGACGGGGGCCGCCTGGTACGAGGCCGAATGGGTGCCGATGGCCGCGCGCAACACCACCGCTTTGGTGATTGCCTTGCTTGTCCTGTTTCTTGGCGTACGCCCGCTCACCAGGGCGCTGCTCAAGAAGCGCGATGACGCCACCCAGCGCCCCGGCCTGCCGATCGGCAATCCCAATGGCGAGGGCGTTCCCGCAGCGGTCCCCAGCGTGTCGATCGACATGCTCGAGGACCGTGGCAACAGCTATGACGATCGCGTCGGGCTGGTCCGCGGTTTCACCCGCGAAAATCCGGCGCGGGCCGCGCTGGCGGTCCGCGACATGATCAAGGCGGACGCGGCATGAACGCGCTGCGCAGCTTCAACGGCGTCGAGCGTGCCGCGGTGCTGATGATGCTGGTCGGCGAGGAGGAAGCCGCGGCGATCCTCCAGAAGCTCGATCCCGACGAGGTCCGCGATCTCGGCAAGGCGATGTTCACCGTGGCGGACGTCAGCGAGGCCGAGGTCGACCAGGTGCTCGACGATTTCGTGTTCAAGGCGCGGGGCCGCTCCAGCGTCGTGTTCGATCCCCGCCCGCAAATCGCCGGCATGATGACGAGGGCGCTCGGCAGCGAACGGGCCGAAGGCGTGCTCGCGCGGATCATGCCGCCCGCGGCCAATGCCGGGCTCGAGCAATTGCAATGGTTCGAACCCGAGGAGATCGCCGCCATGATCGCCGAGGAGCATCCGCAGATCGCTGCAGTATTGCTCGTCCAGCTAGATTCGGAAGTCGCCGCGCAGGTGTTCGATCACTTGCCGCAGGACGTCCAGCCGCAGATCCTGCGCCGGGTCGCCAAATTGGGACCCGTGCCCCCGGAGGCGATCGAGACGCTGAAGACGATGCTCGCCAGTCGTGCCGCCGGCGGCCGCAAATCGATCGGACTCCAGCTCGGCGGTACGCGCGAGGCTGCCAAGATCCTGTCGGGCGCCCGGAAAGTCACCGAGCAGCGCGTGATGCCCAAGCTCGCCAAGATCGACCGCGAAGTCGCAAAGGCAATCGAGGAGGCGATGTTCGTCTTCGACAATCTGCTCGAACTCGACGACAAGAACCTGTCTACCCTCATCCGCAGCGTCGACGCCGACGCGCTCACCAAATCGCTCAAGGGCGTCGAGGAGGATGTCCGCAATCGCTTCCTCGGGTGCATGTCGAGCCGCGCCGCGGACGGCATTCGCGACGAGATGGAGGCGCGCGGGCCGATGAAGCTCGCCGACGTGCTCGAAGCGCAAAAGGTGATGATCGGCATCGCGCGCGGCCTCGTGAAGGACGGCACGCTCCAGATGCCGGGCAAGGGCGGCGACGACGATTATGTCTGAGTTCGCTCCCGGCTTCACCAGCCGCATGCAGGCGGCTGCGCATGTGCTTCATCGCGCGTTCGGTGAGAGTGCCGCATTTGCCGCCGCCGATATCGGCAGCATCGGCCGCCGTGGCTTCGAGGAGCCGGCGCCGGTAACCCCACGTCATTTTTCGCCCGCCGATCCCGGCACCAATCCCACCGAAGGCTGGGACCCGTTCGTGGCCGAGGCGCCCGCCAGCCCCGTCAGCTTCACCGATCCGATCGCCGCCGCGCGCGAGGCCGGCTTCGCCGAAGGCCGCGCCGCGGCGCTCGCCGAAGTCGAGGAAGCCCGCGCCCGCGAGGCCGCGTTGCTCGATCAAGTGTCCGCAGCGCTCGCCGCCGGCGCGCATTTCGATCGCGAGCGGATGGCCGGGCATCTCCGCCAGACCGTGCTCCATCTCGTCCAGCGGATGATCGGCGATGCCGGAGTCGCCCCCGACATCCTCGCCGCGCGGATCACCGCCGCGGTCGACCTGCTCGCCGACGGCGCTGAATCGGCGCTGTTGCGGTTGCACCCGGACGATGTCCCGCTCGTCCAGGGCAAGCTGCCCACGACGATCTTCCCCGTCGGCGATCCACACGTCACGCGCGGCAGCTTCGTCATCGAAAGCGCTTCGACGATCGTCGAGGATGGCCCCGAAATCTGGCTCGAACAGCTGGCGCACGCGATCGATCGCGTTCCGATCCCGCCGGCATGCTGAACAAGTTCACCGACGACTATCTCGACGGGCTGGGCTGCCGCGACTTCGCGCCGCGCGCCAAGGTCTCGGGGCGGCTTTCGTCTTATGACGGGCTGCTGATGGAGGCGGTGGGCCTCGCGCTCCCCGTCGGCACGGTCTGTGCGATCGGCGACGGCGCCAGCCGGGTCGAGGCCGAAGTGATCGGCTTTCGGGCTGGCCGAACCTTGATGATGAACCTCGGCGGCCCGGCCGCCTTGCTCCCCAATGCCCCCGTCCGGCCCATCGGTCCTCCCGGCGAAGCCGAAGTCGGTGCCGCATTGCTCGGCCGGGTGGTCGACGGCGCCGGCAAGCCGATCGACGGGCTCGGTCCGATCCGGGGCGCGGGCAAATGGCCGCTCGCGGGCAAGCTCCAGTCGCCGCTCGATCGCGGCAGGGTGCTCCAGCCGCTCGACGTCGGCGTCCGCGCGATCAACGGGCTGCTCACCATTGGCCAGGGCCAGCGCGTCGGGATCATGGCCGGCTCGGGCATCGGCAAATCGGTGCTGCTCGGCATGATCGTCCGCGCGGCGCAAGCCGATGTCGTGGTGGTCGGGCTGATCGGCGAGCGCTCGCGCGAAGTCGCCGATTTCCTCGAGACCAAGGTGTTCGGTGCCGCGCGCGCCCGCTCGGTGGTAGTGGCGGTCCCCGCCAATCACTCGCCGGTGCTCCGCATCCGCGGCGCATTGCGCGCTACCGCGATCGCCGAGAGCTTCCGGGCCGAGGGCAAGAAGGTCCTGCTGATCATGGATTCGCTGACTCGCGTTGCGCATGCCGGCCGCGAGATCGGCCTCGCGCTCGGCGAGCCGGCCAGCGCGCGCGGCTATCCGCCGAGCGCCATCGCGATGCTGCCCAGCCTGATCGAACGCGCCGGCACCTGCGTGTCGTCGGGCGGCTCGATCACTGCGATCTACACCGTGCTCGCCGATGGCGACGACGGCAACGATCCGGTCGTCGACAGCGCCCGCTCGATCCTCGACGGGCATATCGTGCTCAGCCGGGCGCTCGCCGAACGCGGGGTCTATCCCGCGATCGATCTGGGCCCTTCGGTCAGCCGGGTGATGACCGACATTGCCGGCAAGGATCACCTTCATGCCGCGCGCGTGCTGCGCCGGCATCTCGCGACCTATGAGGAAAATCGCGATCTCGTGCTGATGGGCGCCTATCGCCCCGGCGCGGATTCCGAGATCGACGCCGCGATCGCCTGCCACCCCGCAGTGATGGAGTATATCCGCCAGAGCGCGGACGAAATCGTCAGCTTGCCCGATGCCGTCGCCGAGCTGACCGGCGTGTTCGGCGATGGCTAGGACCGCGAAGAAGCTCGAGCGGCTGCTTCGCGTGCGCACGCTCCAGCTGGATCAGGTCCGCGCCGCCGAAGTGCATGCGCGCACCAGGGTCGATCAGGAGCAGACGCTGCGCGAGCGTATCGCCGCGCTGGCCGACAATGTCGCGCCCGTCGCTGCGCCCGCGCCCACTTTCGCGACCTCGCTGATCGCGGCCGCGCATTATCGTGATCGCCTCCACCAATCCGCACACGCAGCCGAACGCCGCGTCGTCGTCGCCAGGCAGGGACTGGAGACGGCACGTGCCGCGACGCGCGAGGCACATCGCGACCAGAGTGCGATCGAGAAGCTGATCGAGCGCGAGGATGCCAAGGCGGCGCTCAAGGTGTTGCGCGAACTCGAGGCTTTGCCGGCCAATGCGAGAAAACGGCACGATATTTGCTGAACTGCGGTGACCAGTTTCACCCGGGGTTTCGCACTTGATCCAGCTTTCGTCGCTCCTTCCTGTTGTGCCGCACGGGCCGGTTCGTCCCGCCTTGCTCGCATCGGGAGCCGCCAGCAGCTTCGCGCTCGCTTTGGGCGCGCTGGTGCTGCCGCGGGCTGACGCGCCTGTGGCGGAGGGCGACGGCGACGCGCTGCTTCCCGGGCGGCAAATGGTTGCAGATGCCGGCAAGGATTTGCCGGAACTGCCGACCACCGCCGATAGCGACAGCGCCGAAGAGCAGGACGCCCCCAAAGACGGCGCCGACATCGCTTTCGCATGGTTCGCGATTGCACCAACTCCGGAGCCAGTGCCTTCGCCACCCGGTGTCGCAGCTGCCGTTATGGCCGTCGCGATCGAGCCGGAAGGTCCGGCGGCTACAGAAGCCGTCGCGCTCCCCGGCTCCACCGCGCCGCTGCTCGGCGAAGCCGACGCAGACGTCGGGACGCCGACCGCTTCGGTTGCCCCGGAGGCCACGGTGGAGTCCGTGCTCGCCCGTTTGCCGACCCCAGCCTTTGCCACGCCGAAGCACGCGGAGGCGCTACCGATCCCGACCGGGGAAGCGCCGGATATTGCTGGTCCGAAAGCTCCCAAACCCGCCTGTCCCGCGGCCGAAACCGCGGCGGATGCGGCACCCTTGATCCCGAGCGCGACCGTGGCCAGACCCGTCGCTGCTACCGTGCCGGGCGCACAGCCCGTCCCGCGAGCCGAAGGTGCCGCGCTGCCACCGGCCGTAGTCGAGCTAGCCACTCAACTCCCCTTCGTGCTTCACGAAGCATCTGTACGCGCGCTCGAAGCCGCGATTCCGCCCGCAAAGAGGGCGTCCGAACAGGTGCGGAGTGCGCCGGGTCCCTCGAAGCGGGCACCGACGATGCAGCCGCTTCGGTCTCCCACCGTGGCCGCGCCGCTCCTGACGCCGATCCCCTTGGCGATCGAGGGTGCGAGCGCCGCTGGTACACCCGCCGCATCCGCGCCTCTGCGCCCGGCAACGGGGGTGGAATCCGCGGCGCTTGCCATCCTTGCTCCGGCCGCCGACGCCGCGCAGCCGCAAGCAGCGCCCGCGCCCGTCGACGTCCAGCAGGCCGCGCTCGACACGCGCCGTCAGGAATGGGTGGGAAAGATGGTCGAGCATATCGAGGCGCTGCGCGACGCCGCGCCGGTGCGCGAGACGCGGCTCAGCCTCGCGCCTGAGGCTTTGGGCAAGGTCGAGGTGTCGATCCGCTGCGAAGGCGACCGCGTCCACGTTCATTTCACCACCGAGACCCAGGCCGCGCGCCAGCTGATCGCCGACGCCCAGCCGCGGCTCGGCGAGCTTGCCGAAGCACGCGGGCTCAAGCTCGGCCAGACCAGCTTCGAGAGCGGCACCGCCGGGCAGGGAGCCAACCGCGACAGCCGCGAGCAACCCGCCCAGCCGCAATCGCTCAAGCCGCACCCCGCCAATCCCGAGTCCGCCGTCGGCCCTGCCGACGATGACCGCATCGCCTGAGCGCAACGGAGACCATCATGGCCGACAAGACCGACGCACAAACAGCGCCCGCGAAGGGCAAGAGCAAGAAGCTGATGATCATCCTCGGCCTTCCGATCGTGCTGCTCGGCACGGGCGGCGGCGCCGCAGTGTACGGCATGCAGGCGGGCTGGTTCAGCGTGAAACCCGCCGGGACCGATTCGAACGAACCCCGGCTCCTGCCCAAGAGTGAAGAGAAGCGCGCCGCGCTGAAGGGCGAGGGCGGCGGTCATGGCGAGGAAGGCGGAGCCTCCGAGGGCGGCCACGGCAAGCCCACCCCCAAGGGGGAAGGCGGCGACAAATACGCCTCGAGCTATTATCCGATGGAGAAGGAGTTCACTTCCAATCTCCAGGACAGCGTCCACTTCATCCAGGTCGGCATCGCCGTCTCCACGCCCTATGACGAGCGCGTCCTCGAGAACATCAAGACCCATGAGATCGCGATCCGCTCGCAGGTGCTGATGGCATTGGGCGAGACCAGCGAGGACGAGGTTTTCACCGCCGAGGGCAAGCGCCACATCCAGGACCGGCTCGCCAAGGCAGTCAACGCCGTCCTGAAGGAAAAGGAAGGTTTCGGAGGCGTAAGTAACGTCTACTTTACCAATTTCATTGTTCAGTGAACGGGCATGGTTAACGCCCCTTCAGACATCGGCAGCGTCGAACGGCGAGAGCGCCGCCGGGCCAGCGCGGAACACGCGCCGGCTTTGGGCAGCGCGAACCTCAATCCGTTCGGCGATCTCGTCACGCTGCAGCATCTGAGCGCGCGGCTGGCGAAGGCGCTCAAGCCGGTGTTCGACGGGGTCCTCCGCGCCGATCTGCGCTGCTGGGCCGAGCCGCTCGCGGTGCAGCGCTGGGCCGATTACCGCGCCGAGCGTGGGCATTGCCTCACTGCGTGGCAGCCGCTGACGATGGGCAATGCCCGGGCGCGGGTCCAGCTGGCGCTCGACGCGAAGCTGGTGCTTGAGATGCTCGACGCATTCTTCGGCGGAGACGGCGAAGCGCCTCACCCGCTCCCCATCGAATTCACCCCCGCCGCCGAAACTTTGGTCGGCCGCCTCGCGAAGATGCTCGCCGCGCCGCTCGAAGCCGCCTGGGAGCCGCTCACCCGCGTCGCCTTTCGCGCGGTCGAGGGCGCCAATCTCGCCGCTTTTCCCGAGCTTGCCGGCGATGATCCGGTGATCGTCACGCGCTTCGGCATCGCCGTGGGCGAGCGCAAGCCTGCTTTCGTCGACATCCTCTACCCCGTCGCCGCGCTCAAGCCGCATGGTGCCGCGTTGACGGTCAAGGTTCACGGCGTCCCCGCGGAAGTCGAGCCCGAATGGCGCAGCGGTCTCACCCGCGCAGTGATGGGGGTGCGATTCCCGGTCCGCTCGGTGCTCGCCGAGCCGGTGGTCCCGCTCGGCCTGCTGCTCGATCTCAAGCCGGGCGACGTGATCCCGATCGATTTCGGCCCCGAGGTTCCGGTGATGGTGGCGTCGCGCCGCCTCGGTACCGGCCTCGTCGGCACTGCCAACGGCCGCGCCGCCGTCCGGCTTACCCAACTCGAGCTCAGCGAAGAGGATTTCCGATGAACGACATGGCCGGGGGTTTTCCCGTCGATACTTCGGTGGCCGCCAATTTCCGGCTGCTCCAGGATGTTGACGTCAAGCTGACCGTCGAAATCGGCTCGACTTCGCTGTCGCTGCGCGAGTTGCTCGCGCTCGGCGAGGAAAGCGTGATCGAACTCGACCGCGACGCCAATGAATTGCTCGACATCTTCGTCAACGGCACGCTGATCGGCCGCGGCGAAGTCGTCACCGTCGGCGAGAAGTTCGGCGTCCGCATGACCGAATTGGTCAGCCCGGAGAAGCGGACCGCGCGCGCATGATGTGGTCGTACATCCTCAAGCTGGTGATCCTGCTGCCGCTGGTTTGCGGGCTGCTGATCGGCTGCCTCTATGCGTGGCGCAAGCTCGAGGCGCGGCTGCCGAAGAACCAGGGCACCCGAATGGTCCAGGTCAAGGAAACGATGATGCTCGCGCCCGGCCTCCGCCTCGCGGTGGTCGAATTCGAAGGGCAGAAATTGCTCGTTTCGGTCAGCCGTAGCGGCGTCACCCTGGTCGACAAGGCGCAAGGCTGATGCTCGCGCGGCTTTCGGCTCCCCGCTCGGTCGGCGGGCGCGCGGCCCTGTTCGTCGGGCTGCTGGCGTTCTTCATTCTCTTTGCCGCCCCTGCATTCGCGCAGGGCGTGCCCGCACCCGCCCCCACACCGGGGGTAGGCGACGCAGTCGATCGTGCGCTCGGTGATCTCGGCGGCGGCAATGCACCGCTCAGCCTGTCGCTGCAGGTCCTCATCATCATGGGCCTGCTCACCGTGCTGCCGGGCATCCTGCTGATGATGACCAGCTTCACCCGGATCATCATCGTGCTGTCGGTGCTGCGCCAGGCGCTCGGTCTCCAGCAGACGCCGCCCAATCAGGTGCTGATCGGCCTGTCGCTCTTCCTGAGCTTCTTCGTGATGTCCCCGGTGATCAACCAGGCCAACACCACTGCGATCCAGCCTTATGCAGCCGGCCAGATCAGCGCGACCCAGATGATCGCCGGCACCGGCGAGGCGCTCCACGGCTTCATGATCAAGCAGACCCGCAACCGCGACGTGAAGATGTTCGCAGACATGGCCAAGAGCGGCCCTTATGCCAAGCCGGCCGACGTGCCCTTCTCGGTGCTGCTCCCGGCCTTCGTGACCAGCGAATTGAAGACCGCGTTCCAGATCGGCTTCCTGATTTTCCTGCCCTTCATCGTCATTGATCTCGTCGTAGCCACCGTGTTGATGAGCCTCGGCATGATGATGATGTCGCCGACGATCATCTCGCTGCCGTTCAAGCTGCTGCTGTTCGTGCTGGTCGACGGTTGGGCGCTGACCATGGGCAGCCTCGCCGCCAGCTTCGGGACCTGATCCATGGACGCCGATTATTTCCTCACCGTCGCACGCGAGGCGATGTGGATCCTCGCGCTCGCCTCGGCGCCGATCCTGATCCCGGCGCTGTTGTCCGGCCTGATCCTCGGCATGGTCCAGGCGGCGACCTCGATTCAGGAGCAGACGCTCAGCTTCGTCCCCAAGCTGATCGTGGTGGCGGTGAGCCTCGTGATCTTCGGCGGGATGATCCTCGGGCTGATCGGCGATTTCACCACGAGCATCTTCGAACGCATCCCGGATCTGGTGAAGTGACTGTGCTGGCCGTTTTCGCTCCCCTTCCGCTTGCGGGAGGGGTCGGGGGAGGGGCTGTCCCTCTTCCCCGTCGTGCGTATTCTAGGCCAGCCCCTCCCCTAACCCCTCCCGCAAGCGGAAGGGGAATCTGGCAGTGATGGGCTTCGGCCTTGCGATCGAGCCGCAGCTCTGGACCTTGCTGTTCGCGATGGTGCGGATCGGCGCGGCGTTCATCGCGGCTCCCGTGTTCAGCGCCGTCGCGATCCCGCTGCCTGCACGCATCGCGCTCACCGGTGCGATCGGCGTGCTGGTGATCAACACCACGCACATCACGCCGCCCGCCGAGATCTTCTCGCTCACCACGATGCTCGCAATCGCCGCCGAAGCGCTGGTCGGCCTCGCGCTCGGGTTCGTCCTCCAGATCGCCTTCGCCGCGCCGATGGTCGCCAGCGAAGTCATCGGTATGTCTATGGGGCTGGGCTTCGCCAACGCAGTCGACCCCAATAGCGGCCATTCGACCCCCGCGCTTGGCCAGTTCCTGTCGCTGTTGCTGACTCTGCTCTTCCTCGCGGTCGACGGCCACCTCGTTCTCGTCGACCTCGTGGTGCGCAGCTACGAGACGATGCCGCCGGGCGTCTGGCTCGCGCCCGAGCGGCTCCTCGGCATCGCCTTGTTCGGCGGCTATGTCTTCCTCGCCGGGCTGCTGCTCGCGCTTCCGGTCGGCTTCCTGCTGCTCTGCCTCAACGTCGTGGTCGGCATGCTCAGCCGCGCCGCGCCTGCGCTCAACCTGTTCGCGGTCGGCCTGCCTGCCAGCCTCGCAGTCGGCGTGGTGGCGATCCTGCTCGCGCTCCCGGCGATGGGCGACTATCTGCTCGTCATCATCCGCGAGGCGCTGGACGCCGCGTCCCGGCTGGTGCTCGGCTGATGTCGGAGAGCTTCGGCGAAAAGACGGAAGCCCCGACAGCCCGTCGCAAGCGCAAGGCGGTAGAGGAAGGCCAACTTCTCAAATCGAAGGATTTCGGCACCGCATTGGTGATCCTGATCGGCTGCGTGTGGATGGCGTTCCTCGGCCCGTCGCTGATCGGCGCGTGCAAGGAAGTGATGACGGCGAGCTTCTCGTTCGGACGCGGCGATGTCGAGCATTTCGAGCCGTGGCGGCCGCTGGCATCGGCGGGATGGAAGCTCGCGCCGTCGCTCGGCGGGCTGTTCGCGCTCAGCGTGATCGCCGCGATCCTCAGCCAGGCCGGGCTTGGCTCGATCGGCTGGAACAACAAATTGTTCGCTCCCAAGGCTTCGCGGATCAATCCCGCGTCGGGCCTCAAGCGAATGTTCGGACCCACCGGTTGGATAGAGCTCGGCAAATCGCTGCTCAAAGTTCTGCTGCTCGGTGCGATGGGTGCGTGGATGCTACGCTCGATCACCCGCAGCACGCTCGGCCACGTGTCGTCGGACCTTCACGGTGCGGTCGGCTCGCTCGGCGGACAGTTTCTCGCCTTGATGTTCGTGATGGCGGCGGGGCTGCTGATCATCGCCGGCGTGGACTTGCCGATCCAGATGATCCGCCATTTCCGTCAGCTCCGCATGACCAAGCAGGAGGTCAAGGAAGAGCATAAGGAATCCGAAGGCTCGCCCGAGCTCAAGGCGCAACAGCGCCAACGGCAGCGCGAGATCCTCAAGGGCGGTTATCGCAAGACCGTCGCCACCGCCCATGTGGTGCTCACCAATCCGACCCATTTCTCGGTCGCGCTTCGCTATGACCAAGGCAAGGATCAGGTCCCGGTGGTGGTGGCCAAGGGCCGTGGCCAGACCGCGCTGGCGATCCGTGAGCTCGCCGCCGAATTCGCGGTGCCGGTGCTCGAATATCCGCAGCTCGCCCGCGCGGTCTATTACACCAGCCGTGAAGGGCAGGAGGTTCGCGACGATCTCTATCACGCCATCGCGATCGTCCTCGCCTTCGTCTTCGGGATCAACAAGCGCGCCGGCGGCAGCCTGCCGTCGGTCACCGTCCCGCCGGGCGCCTTGTTCGACGAAGAGGGCCAGAAAATCGAGCGTCCGGCCTAAAGCGCGGCACCGCGCTGCCGCTTAACGGGACAGGGGAAAACCGATGGCCATCGAATCGATTGCGAAGACGCTGGGAACCGGTTCGGGGGTCGACGTCACTGCGCTCGTCACCGGGCTCGTCGAGGCGAGCTTCGCCAACAAGAACAAGGCGCTGACTGCGAAGAGCGAGACGCTCACCACGCAGATTTCCAAGGTCGGCGAACTCAAGAGCACGATCAGCGATTTCGCGTCGGCGCTCGCCGCGCTCACCAGCGGCGGCACGCTCGCCACCCAGCCGACCAGCGCGCGCAGCGACGTGCTCACCGTCACCCGGCTGGCCGGCGCCGACCTCACCGGGTTCAACGCTTCGGTGGAGGTCCGCCAGCTCGCGCAGGGCCAGGTCGCGAGCACCAACGCGTTCGCTGGCGGCAAGGACAGTGTGATCGGCACCGGCACGCTGACCCTGACCTTCGGCAGCGCGACCGTTGCGGGCAATGCGATGACCGATTTCACTCCCGGGCCGGCCGCGCCGATCACGATCACAGTCGATGCGGCGCACAACACGCTCGATGGCGTGGCCAAGGCGATCAACGCCGCCAATGCCGGCGTCACCGCCTCGATCATGACCGACGCCAGCGGCGCGCGGCTGGTGGTCAAGGGCGCGAGCGGCGCGTCGCAGGCCTTCGAGCTCACCGGCACCGGCGATCT
This sequence comes from Sphingomonas psychrotolerans, assembly GCF_002796605.1. Taxonomy (NCBI): domain Bacteria; kingdom Pseudomonadati; phylum Pseudomonadota; class Alphaproteobacteria; order Sphingomonadales; family Sphingomonadaceae; genus Sphingomonas; species Sphingomonas psychrotolerans. Next base: position 3,215,845 of record NZ_CP024923.1, on the reverse strand, counting down.
CGCCCAGCTCAACATCGGCCGCACCGCTACTGCTTCGCAGGTCAACAGCATTGCGCAGGACGCGCTTCTCGCGCTCGACGGAGTCGAGACGCGTTATGCGACGAACAGCGTCTATGGGCTGATCGAAGGGGTGCGCATCGATCTCGTCTCGGCCGCGGTCGGGACCAGGGTCGCGATCGGTGCCAGGCCGCCGACCACCGAAATCAACCAGACGATCACCAATTTCGTCGAGACCTATAATGCAGTCTACAAGCTGGTGAAGGCGGCGACCAATGCCGTCGACGGGCCGCTGCGCGGCGATCCCGCCGCCAAGGACCTGCTCCGCCAGCTCAAGGGGATGACGCTCGCGACTTTGTTGCCCGACGCTGCGGCCGATACGCCGAAGGCGCTCGCCGATATCGGCATCGCCACCCAGCGCGACGGCATGCTCAGCGTCGACACGGCGCGGCTGGCAAATGTCGTCACGTCGTTTCCGAGGAATGTCGAGGCGATCTTCGCGCAAGGGGCCGGGCTCACCAAGGCGCTCTCCGAGATCGCGAGCAAGGCGACCAACAAGGACACCGGCCTCGGCGTCAGCCAGGCCAATTATGAAAAGGCGCAGACCAAGGTCGCCGACGAGAAGGAAGACGTCCTCGCCGCGACCGAGAAGTTGCGCAGCCGCATGACCCAGCAATTCGCCGCGATGGATGCCAAGGTGGCCGCGTACAAGTCGACGCAGAGCTTCCTCGAGCAGCAGGTCAAGGCATGGAACGGCGGCGATTGACGTCATGACGCGCTACGCCACCCCGCTCGCCAATCCCGCCGCCACCTATCGTCAGGTCGATCTCGCCGGGCGCACCAGCGGTGCCGATTCACACCGGCTCGTCGGTCTGCTCTACGAAGAGGGGGTTGCCGCGCTTCGGGCCGCCGCCTGTGCCGCCGAGACCCGCCGGTTCGCGATCAAAAGCGAGCGCGTGGCGCGTGCGACGGCGATCCTGTTCGCGCTCGAGGCGGGGCTCGATTTCGAAAAGGGCGGCGAAGTCTCGCGCACGCTCGCGACCTTTTATCACGGGCTGCGCCAACAGGTGTTGCAGGCCAGCATCGGTACCGATCCCGAACCCTTCCGCGAAGCCGCGGCGAGTCTCGAGGAAATCGGCGGCGCTTGGGCGAGCGTTCGGGCTTCTTGATCAAGAGGAAGCCTGGGCTGACAGCGCGCTAACGAGTGGCGTAGGGAAGCTTGCATGAAAGGCAGCGCGCCAGTCTGGGTGATTCCCCCTTCCCTCTTTCGGGTGCGAGGCCTGCTTCTCATCGGTGTGCTACCGTGGGTCGCGCTCACTTCGCTCGTCATGCTGCAGAACCAGATCCTTGCTGCGCTACAGCAGCGTCCGCAGCCATTTTTACCGGCGCTGGGCTACACCGCCGCGATCTACTCCGCCTGGGCGCTGCTCGGCCCTTTGCTCCTTGTTGTGGCACATCGGATTCTGGCCGCCGGCGGCTCGCGGGGCATCCGCGCTGCGATGCTGGTATCAGGGCTGCCTGTAGCGCTCGCGTTTCACGTGGGGCTGTTCAGCATCCTCTACTGGCCTGTTTATGGGCGGAGTTTCGCCTCACCGGGCGAGATGGTCCCCTATGTCCTTGCCGCCAATCTCGATACGGGCGCGCTCGCTTATACGGCCATCGTGGCGATCGCCGTCGAATATCGCCGGCGCTCGGCCGCGGCCCCCATAATGGAGTCGGCGCACGCGCCTCTTTCGTCGGCAATCGACGGACTCTGGGTGCGTACCGGCGGCCGCCGACAGCACGTCCCTCTCGAGGCGATCGAATGGGTTGCGACGGCCGGGGACTATGTCGAGGTCCATACGGGTGCGGGCACGATTCTCGTCGACAGTTCGCTCTCGGCGCTCGGGACCGCTTTGCCCTCGACCGATTTCGCGCGCGTGCATCGTACCGCGATTGTCCGACTGGACAGGGTGCGTGCGGTTCGGCGCCTCGGGCGCGGCGATGCGCTTCTCGAACTCGCCGGTGGAGCCACCGTTCGTCTTAGCCGCCGGTATCGACGGGCGCTCTCCGGGTGGGCGGCGCTGGACTGATTGTCCCGGTCGGCGCAAAGGCGATCCCGCTCGGCGATTTGGCCGTGCCTGCGTTGCGCGGTTGCCGCAGACCCTGTCCCATGACCCGCTCCCTTCAGCCGCTGGCGTTCGTCGCCGCCCTTCTCGCTATGCTTCCGGCGCATGCCCAAACCAGGCCACGTGGCGACGAAGTGCTGGTGCTCGGCGCCCTGCACGGCCTGCACGCACGGGAAGAAAGTTTCGACTATGACCAGCTACGCCGCCTGCTCGAGGCATTTCGGCCCGATGTCGTTGTGCTGGAAGTGCGTCCAGACGAGCTGGTCGGGCGCACGGATACTCCCGGTCGTCCGGAATATCCTCAGATGATCTGGCGCTGGCTCGACAGTGCCGGAGTCGAGGCCGTGGCAATGGAGCCCGGCGGACCACGCTTCGCGGAGCTCGCGGGGGCGGCGGGAGCTGCCTTCGCGGCGCTCGGCCGAAACGATCCCCAAGGTGCAACTGCCCTGACGGCCTTCGACGAGGCGCTGGAAACCGCGCTGCTCGCTTATTGGCGGCGCGCCAGTCAGACTCAGGACGAGACGACCGCGCGCATGGTCGACAGCCATGTCGCGCTCCGTGCCGCAATCGTCGGCCCTGCGTTCGTAAAAGTGCAGTCTGCGTGGGACGATGGGATGGCGGAGGTCGTGACGCGCACGGTCCAGTCGAGACCAGGCAAGCGGGTGCTGGTGATCGGCGGCTATCGCAATCGCGGCCAGCTCGAGAATGCGGTCCGCAAGGTCGCCGCCGCCCGAATTGTCTCGTCCTCGTCGTGGGTAGCCCAGGTCGAGGCGCCTCGTAGGCCTGCGAGCAACTGATGAGCAAAAGGGGCGCCGCTGCGGGGCCATCGCGCGGATCCCCGGGCGAACGACAGCGATGTCGACCGGCTCGTCGGCCCGGTCGTTCGCAACCTAGAGATCCAGCTTCTCGTAATCCGCCGGGGGCGCGATGCCTTCCATCCGCTCGGAGAGTAAGGGGCGGAAGCTTGGCCGGCTCTTCATGCCGATATACCAGCGCTTGGCTTGGTCGTGGCTCTTCCAGTCGATCCCGCCGAGATAATCCGCGATCGAGATCTGCGCCGCGGCGGCGAGGTCGGCCAGGCTCATCGTCGGGCCGGCGAGCCAGGTGCGGTGATCGAGCAGATAGTCGATATAATCGAGATGCGCGACTGCGGCCTTCATCGCCTCGCGCAGTGCCTTGGCGTCGGGCGCCACCTTGTGCACCACACGCTTGATCATGCGCTCGTGGAGCAAGGGTGCGGTGATGTCGCTGTAGAAATGGTCGTCGAACCAGATCACCAGCCGGCGGATCTCGGCGCGATCGGTGGCGGTGCCGCTGATCATCGCGTTCTTGCTGACCGTCTCCTCGAAGAATTCGCAGATCACCGTCGAATCGATCAGTGTGACGCCACGCTCGGTGTCGACCATCACCGGCACCTGGCCGGTCGGGTTCAGGTCGAGGAACTCGTCGCGCCGCAGCCACGGCGATTCGCGCACCGGCTCATAGCCGATTGCCTTTTCGCCGAGCAGCAGGCGGACTTTGCGCGAAAACGGACAAAGCGGGAATTGAAGGAGCTGCCACATGCAGCCCGTATCTACTGCGGACGCGCGGCGCGTCCAGCCGATGCGTCAATTATCCTCCGAGTAGGCCTCGATCGCGCCTTGCAGCGGCGCCAGCGCGTCGCGAAGCCGGTCTGCCGTCCGCGCCAGCTCGGCACTCATCGCCAGCGCATCACTGGTGACTGCGCCGACGGCGCCGACCGCGCGGCGCGTCCGCGCATGGAGCTTGGCTTCGAAATGCGGATCGCGGCGCCGTTCGACGTCGCGCAGCGTATCCGACGGGCGGATGTCCGCGTCGGGATCGGCATAACGGGCAAGCGGCCCTACCTTGGTATCGAGCACGATCCCCGCCAGCGCGCTCATCGCCATTGCGACGCCTTCCTGCACCATCGGGTCGTTGAGCCGGCGCACCGCTTCGGCCTCGCCCCGCGTTTGCGCGGCGGCGGGAAGGGCGATTGCGCATAGAAGGGCGGCGGTAGAGACCAGACGCATGACATTCTCCCGAGTCGTCAGGAACGCTTATATATCATTCCCAACACCTTAGCACAGGCTGAACGTCACTCGGCGGCGACGGCCTCCACCGCGTCCGAGAGCGGCTGGGGCAGCCGGGTGAGCATCTCCTTCGGCACCACTTGCCAGAAATGCCCGACCGCGCGGTCCCAATCCTCGAGGATTCCCTGCGACCATTTGCTGTCGGTCGCCGCGGCATGCGCCTCAACCAGTCCGCGAAGCTTGTCTTCCCAATGCGCCGAGGCCAGTCGCTGCCAGACGATGCTCTCGGGATTGGCGCGGCCTTCGAAGCTCGCATCAGCGTCATAGACGAAGGCCATGCCCCCGGTCATCCCGGCGCCGAAGTTCATGCCGACCTTGCCGAGCACCACCGCGGTGCCGCCGGTCATATATTCGCAGCCGTTGGCGCCGCAGCCCTCGACCACCACTTCGGCACCCGAATTGCGCACCGCGAAGCGCTCACCCGCCTGGCCCGCGGCGAACAGCCGGCCGGAAGTCGCGCCGTACAGCACGGTGTTGCCGATGATCGTATTGTCCTGGGACGCGAGCGGCGAACTCACCATTGGGCGGACGACGATGACGCCGCCCGACAATCCCTTGCCGACATAGTCGTTGGCATCGCCGAACACTTCGAGCGTGATGCCCTTGCACAGGAACGCGCCGAGCGACTGGCCTGCGGACCCGCGCAGCCGCACCTGGACATGATTGTCGTTGAGCGTCGACATGCCGAATTTGCGGGTGACCTCCGACGACAGCCGGGTCCCCACTGCGCGGTGCGTGTTGCGCACCGAATAGGTGAGCTGCATCTTCTCGCCGCGCGAGAATACCGCCGCCGCGTCGCGGATCATCTGCGCGTCGAGGCTGTCGGGAACTTCGTTGCGGAAGGTCGACAGGCTGAAGCGCCGGTTGGCATCGTCGGCATCGACTTTGGCGAGAATCGGGTTCAAGTCGAGATCGTCGAGATGCTCGGCGCCGCGGCTGACCTGGCGGAGCAATTCGGTGCGCCCGATGATCTCGTCGAGGCTGCTGAAGCCGAGCTTGGCAAGGATCTCGCGCACTTCCTCGGCGATGAAGGTCATCAGATTGATCACCTTTTCCGGGGTGCCGACGAACTTCGCGCGCAGCCTTTCGTCCTGCGTGCAGACGCCGACCGGGCAGGTGTTCGAATGGCACTGCCGCACCATGATGCAGCCCATCGCGACGAGGCTGAGCGTGCCGATGCCGAATTCCTCGGCGCCGAGGATCGCGGCGATGACGATGTCGCGCCCGGTCTTGAGCCCGCCATCGGTGCGCAGGGTCACCCGGCCGCGCAGCCCGTTGAGGGTGAGTGTCTGATTTACTTCGGTCAGCCCCATTTCCCACGGCGTGCCCGCATATTTGACCGAAGTCTGCGGGCTCGCGCCGGTGCCGCCGACATGGCCGGCGACGAGGATCACGTCGGCATGCGCCTTGGCGACGCCAGCCGCGACCGTGCCGATCCCCGCCGAGGACACCAGTTTGACGCAGACCCGCGCGCGCGGATTGATCATCTTGAGGTCGTAGATGAGCTGGGCCAAATCCTCGATCGAATAGATGTCGTGGTGCGGCGGCGGGCTGATCAGCGTCACCCCCGGCGTCGCATGGCGCAGCTTGGCGATGAACTCGGTCACCTTGAAGCCGGGCAGCTGGCCGCCCTCGCCGGGCTTGGCGCCCTGGGCCACCTTGATCTCGATCTCGTCGCACGCGCCGAGATATTCCGCGGTCACGCCGAACCGTCCGGAGGCGATCTGCTTGATCACCGAATTGGCATTGTCGCCATTCTCGTACGGCGTGTAGCGTAGCCGGTCCTCCCCGCCCTCGCCCGAAACGGCCTTGGCGCCGATCCGGTTCATCGCGATCGCCAGCGTCTCGTGCGCTTCGGGGCTGAGCGCCCCAAGCGACATGCCCGGCGTCACGAAGCGCTTGCGGATCTCGGTGATCGCTTCGACCTGGTCGATCGGCAGGCCTTCGTTGGGGAAATTGAACTCGAGCAAGTCGCGCAGATAGACCGGCGGCATGTCGCGCACCCCGCGCGAGAATTGCAAATACGAGGAATAGCTGTCGGTCGAGACCGCCGTCTGCAGCAGATGCATCAATTGCGCCGAATAGGCATGCGTCTCGCCGCCGTGGCGCTGGCGATAGAAGCCGCCGATCGGCAGCGACGCGACTGCGCGATCGAACGCCGCTTCGTGGCGCATCATCGCGTTCAAGTGGAGCGAGGCATAGCCTTCGCCCGAGATCTTGGCGGGCATGCCGGGGAACAGATCGTTCACCAGCGCCCGGCTCAGCCCGACCGCTTCGAAATTATAGCCGCCACGGTACGACGAGATTACGGCGATCCCCATCTTCGACAGGATCTTGAGCAGCCCTTCGTCGATCGCCTTGCGGTGCCGCTTGAGGCATTCGGCGAGACTCAGATCGCCGAACAGCCCGCGTGCCTGGCGGTCGGCGATCGAGGCTTCGGCGAGATAGGCGTTCACCGTGGTCGCGCCGACGCCGATCAGCACGGCATAATAATGCGTGTCGAGGCATTCGGCAGTGCGGACGTTGACGCTGGCGTAAGAGCGCAAACCGCGGCGAACGAGGTGGGTGTGCACTGCGGCGGCGGCGAGCACCCCGGCAATCGCCACCTTGTCGGTGCCGAGATGCTCGTCGGTCAGAAACAATTCGGTGCAGCCGGCGCGTACCGCCTGTTCGGCCTCGTAGCGGATCCGTGTGATTGCGGCGCGCAGCCCCTCGGGGCCGCTTCCGGTCTCGAAGGTGCAGTCGATCTCGGCGCACTGGCCGCCGAAATGCGCGCGTAGCCGATGCCAGTCGGCATTGGTCAGCACGGGGCTCTCGAGCACCAGCACGGGACTCTTGCTGCCCTCGACGTCGAGAATGTTGGCGAGGTTCCCGAACCGCGTCTTGAGCGTCATCACCTGGCGTTCGCGCAGCGAATCGATCGGCGGGTTGGTCACCTGGCTGAAGTTCTGCCGGAAGAATTGGCTGATCAGCCGCGGCTTGTCCGAAATCACGGCCAGCGGGGTATCGTCGCCCATCGAGCCGATCGCTTCCTTGGCGGTCTCGACCATCGGCGCGAGGATCAGCTCCATGTCCTCGAGCGTCTGCCCTGCCGCGACCTGCCGCCGGGTCAGCTCGGCACGGTCGTAATAACCGCCGGTCTCGGCTGCGGGCAGATCGTTCAGCGTGATGAACTCGCCGATCATCGCGGCATAATTCGCCTCTCCGGCGATGCGGTCCTTGATCGCCATGTCGTCGAACAGCACGCCGTTTTCGAGATCGACTGCGATCATCTGCCCCGGGCCCATCCGGCCCTTGGCGAGGATGGAGGATTCGGAAATCTGGACCATGCCCGTCTCGGAGCCGACAATGAGAAGGCCATCAGACGTCTGGGTATAGCGCAGCGGACGCAGTGCGTTGCGGTCGACGCCGGCAACCGCCCAGCGGCCGTCGGTCATCGCCAGCGCGGCGGGGCCGTCCCACGGCTCCATCACGCTCGCCAGATATTTGTACATCGAGAGGTGGCTGGCGGGGGTGTTGTCGTCCCACGCCTCGGGCACCAGCATCAATTTGGCGGTCGGCGCGTCGCGCCCCGAACGGCAGATCGCCTCGAACACCGCGTCGAGCGCGGCCGTGTCTGAAGCTCCCGCCGGAATCACCGGCTTGATGTCCTCGCTCTGCTCGCCGAACGCGAGGCTCGCCATCTTGATTTCGTGGCTGAGCATCCAGTTCTTGTTGCCGCGGATCGTGTTGATTTCGCCATTGTGCGCGAGGCAGCGGAACGGCTGCGCCAGCCACCATTGCGGGAAGGTGTTGGTCGAATAACGCTGATGGAAGATCGCGACGCGGCTGGTGAAGCGCTCGTCCTTGAGATCGGGATAGAATTCGCTGAGGCTCTCGGCGAGGAACAGCCCCTTGTAGATGATCGAGCGGGTCGACAGCGAGCAGATGTAGAAGCCGCTGATCTGCGCGGCGATGACGCGCTTCTCGATCCGGCGGCGGATGAGGTACAGGTTCTTCTCGAACTCGGCGGCGTCGACTTCGGCGGGCAGCGGCCCGGCGATCATGATCTGCTCGATCTCGGGGCGGGTCGCCTGTGCCTTCATCCCGATCACCCGAACGTCGACGGGCACCTGACGCCAACCATAGATGGTGTAGCCGGCCTCGATGATCTCCGATTCGACGATCGTGCGGCACGCCTCCTGCGCCCCCAGATCAGTGCGCGGCAGGAAGATCATGCCGACGGCGAGGCGATTCGGCATCACGCGGTGACCGCCGGCGGCGATCGCGTCGTCGAAGAATCGCACCGGCAAGTCGACATGCAGGCCCGCGCCATCGCCGGTCTTGCCATCGGCATCGACTGCGCCGCGGTGCCACACTGCCTTCAGCGCATCGATCGCCGACTGGACGACGCGGCGCGACGGCTGGCCGTCGGTCGCGGCGACCATGCCCACGCCGCAGGCATCGCCTTCGAACTCGGGGCGGTACATGCCTTCGTTGGCAAGGCGGGTGCGTTCGGATTCACTGGTCATTGCTTGGTCTCGACCTCGGTGTCGGTGTCGCCCTCGGACTTGGGCGGCGGCGGCAGGTGCGCCGTCTCTTTCTCGACGCGCTTCATGATCTCGGGCATCGCGCGCATCATCTCGGGCATGGATGCGGACATTTCCTGCAGCATCTCGGGATCCATGAAGGTCAGCAGATAGTCCTTCGCGAACGCGGCGCCCGACGGCGTGGCGAAGAACACGTCCATGTCGCTCAGCTGCTGCAGCGTGAAACGCCGGGCAAAGGCCTTGCCGACAGCCGCCCGGACGCGCGGCTCGAGCTTGTCCATCACCTTGCCCATTTCCTCGCCCATCACGCGCGTCATGATGGTCATGCGCTCGCGAAAAGCGGGATCCTTCTCCGCCGCGAGCTGCTCGAGTGTCTTGCCGCTCTTGTCTTTCTCATCCAGATCGGCAGCGGTCATCCCGCTCATCCGGGCAATCATCGCGTCCATCATCTGCGGGAAGGCGTCGCGCATGATGCGCAGGTAAATCCCCTGCGGGACGAGCTTGGCGACCACCTTTTCGGCAGTCGTCAGTCGCGCCGGATCCGCTGCCACCACTTGCGGAGCGGCCCGTGCCGGCACCGCATGGGGCAATGCGGGCGCCAGGATGATTCCCGCCAACAGTCCCTTCGCAACGCGGCGCAACGCCTGGCGGTCGGGCGCCGCAACCATGCCGATATAGCAGGCTTCGCCTCCGAGCTCGCGGCGGTGCATGCCCTCGCGGGCGTGGCGCTGATGCTCAGGGGTCATTTATCAATCCCTGCTGATGGAAAAGGTAGCCAGCTTTTCTCCCCGCTGGCGATGACATAGTTGTTGGCCGCCCGATCTGCGGCGGCGAGCGCGCGCTTGGTCAGATCCGTCGTGGCGGCGGCCTTGGCATTCCCCACTTCCCGCAGGAAGCCATCGAGGCGGCCGCCGATTCGCCGGCCGGCTGGCGTAGTCGAGAACTCAGATAGCCTTTTGGAAAGCCGCGATTGAATTTCGGCTCCGTGCCCGGTCCGAAATGTCCTCTGCATGGCCATGGTGGCAGTTTCCCCAACGCGGACCTCGGCCGGCAAGGTCGCCATGTCAGCCACACTTGGGCGCAGCACGGCTGCGAATGCGGTCAGATCGGCGTCGCTGAACTGCGTCCAATGCGCGCGCGCCGCCATTCGGGCAGAGGCAAACCGTTCAGGAAGTGCCTTAGCCATTTCGCGCGTGGCGCCGGCAACCATTGCATCGCCGATGCCCGGATAGACCTTCTCCAGCTGTTGGCCCTCAGGGGTAGACAGCAAACCCGAGTGAATCGTCGCGGCTAGCGCCGCATCCAATAGCCGGGCCGAGAACTGCTCATAAAAAAAGCCCTCAACTATTGTGGTCAACGCGATTTCTCTAGGCGAAGCCGTTGAATGGGTAGCGAGCGGCGCAGTAGGCGCCGACTGCGCGGGGCCTGCGATCATCAAGGCTAAGACTGAGAACAGGCTCACGCCGCGACCTTCTCGCTGAGGGCCTTCGCCTTCATCCAAGCATGCATATGCGCCGCGACGTCGCGGCCGTCGCGGATCGCCCACACCACCAGGCTGGCGCCGCGGACGATGTCGCCCGCCGCGAACACGCCTTCGATGCTGGTCATCATCGATTTGCCGTCGGTGCGCAGTGTCCCCCAGCGGGTGACGCCCAGCGCCTCGGCGCCGAACAGCCGGGGCAGATCTTCGGCCTCGAAGCCGAGCGCCTTGATCACGAGGTCTGCCGGCAGCTGGAACGCTCCACCCGGATCGACTTCGGGCGCGCGGCGGCCCGAGGCGTCGGGCGCGCCGAGCCGCATCTTCGTCGCGCGCACGCCGGTCACCTTGTCGCCGCCATCGAACGCCTCGGGCGCCGAGAGCCAGACGAACTCGACGCCTTCCTCCTCGGCATTGGCGACTTCGCGCTGCGAGCCCGGCATGTTGGCGCGGTCGCGGCGATAAAGGCACTTCACCGACGCCGCGCCCTGGCGGATCGCAGTGCGGACGCAGTCCATCGCCGTGTCGCCGCCGCCCACTACCACGACATGCTTGCCGTCGGCGTTGAGGCTGCCGTCGTCGAACGCGGGGACGGTGTCGCCGAAGCTCTTGCGGTTGGAAGCGGTAAGATAGTCGAGCGCCTCGATCACGCCCGAAGCGCCGACCCCCGGCGCCTTGATTCCACGCGCCTTGTACACGCCGGTGGCGATCAGGATCGTGTCGTGCCGCGCGCGCAGTTCATCGAGCGTCGCCTCGCGGCCGACTTCGAAGCTGGTGTGGAAGACGATCCCCGCCTCTTCGAGCCGGGCGACTCGCCGCATCACGATGTGCTTCTCGAGCTTGAAGCCCGGGATGCCATAGGTCAGCAGTCCGCCGGCGCGGTCATGCCGATCATAGATATGGACGTCATAGCCCATCTCGCGAAGATACTCGGCGGCGCTCAGCCCCGCCGGCCCCGCACCGATCACGCCGACCGATTGGCCGCGCGCCGGGCCGACCCGGACCGGCTCGACCCAACCTTCGTCCCACGCCTTGTCGGTGATGAACTTCTCGACCGATCCGATCGTCACTGCGCCATGCCCGGAGAATTCGATCACGCAATTGCCTTCGCACAGCCGGTCCTGCGGGCAGATGCGGCCGCAGATCTCCGGCATGGTCGAAGTGGCGTTGCTGAGTTCATATGCTTCGCGCAGCCGGCCTTCGGCAGTCAACCGCAGCCAATCGGGGATGTGATTGTGCAGCGGGCAATGCACCGAACAATAAGGCACCCCGCATTGCGAGCAGCGCCCGGCCTGTGCCTCGGCATCGGGCACGGCATAGCGTTCCGCAATCTCGCGAAAATCCTCCGCGCGGAGTTCAGCCTCGCGCTTGTCGGGATATTGCTGCCCGCGCGCTACGAATTTGAGCATTGCATCGTCTGCCATGCCCGCGCCCTATCCAAGGGAGCAGGATAAATAAAGCAGCAATACTGACCTATTAAGCCACTTTATTCTGGGCTAACAGGCGAAACGTAAGATTGTTGCGCCTGACTATGGCCGCTTTGGACCTATCTCATACCTAGCCACAGCAGAGCGGCAGCACCGGCCACGATTCGGTACCAGGCGAAAGGCGCGAAACCATGGCGCGTCACGATCGCCAGAAACGCTTTCACTACTGCGAGCGCGACGATGAAACTCACGACGAATCCCACGGCGATCAGCTCGAGGCCATCGGCGGTGATCGCGTCACGGTGCTTGTAGAGCTGGAGCACGGTAGCGCCGGTCAGTGTCGGCAGCGCGAGGAAGAAGCTGAAATCAGCGGCAGTGCGTCGGTCGACGCCCAGCGCCATCGCCCCCATGATGGTCGCCCCCGAACGGCTCACGCCCGGGATCATCGCGAGGCACTGGACCAGCCCGATCTTGATCGACTGCCCCGTCGACACCCCCGAAATACCCAACACATTCTCGGTCCGCGCGAACCGCTCGACGACGAGGATCGCAACACCACCGACGATCAATGCCCACGCGACGACCACGGCGTTCTCGAGCAACGCATCGATCTGGTCGCCGAAAGCGAGCCCGAGCACGACGGCGGGGAAGAAGGCGATCAGCAGGTTGCGGACGAACGCGACTGATGCCGGCTCCCATTTGAGCAGCCCTTTGAACACCGCGAGAAAGGTGCGCCAATAGAGCACGACGATGGCAAGGATCGCGCCTGGCTGGATCGCGATGTTGAACACCGCCCATTGTGCGGCGTCGTAGCCCATCAGCTCGCTCGCGAGGATCAGATGCCCGGTGGAGGAGACGGGGAGGAATTCGGTGACGCCTTCGACGATGCCGAGCAGGATCGCGACGAGAAATTCGGTCATGGGCAAAAAGGCCTCTCGGTCACGCGCGCCCCGGCGCGTGGCCGGTGCGCTGGGTCATGCGGAGTCGCGTCAGGCAGCCGCGCCGATCTGGGCGAACCGGCCATGTCGGCGAAAGCGCACCAGCCAGCTCGGCGCCACGCTGGCAAGCGGGGTCGGCGCGATGCCGAGCTGCGCGAAGCCCTCGGCACCGGCAGAGACGACATTGTCCCGCTGGAGCATCCGCCACTGATCGCTGGTGATCGGCGCACCCGGGAGTGCGCCCAACATCGCGACGAGGCTACCCAATGCATCGGGAAGCTCGATGAACCGCGCGTCGCGTCCGATAGCGGCTGCGATCCAGCGATAGAGCGCGCCCATCGTCACTATGTCGGGGCCGCCGAGCTCGTAGATGTGGCCGCCATGCCGGGCGGGATCGGACAATGCCTTGACCGCCGCCATTGCCACGTCGGTGACATAGACCGGCTGGAAGCGCACGCCGGTGCGCAGAACGGGCACCAGGGGCGCGACCGCGATCATCGCAGCGAATCGGTTCACAAAGGCATCCTCACGGCCGAACACCACTGCCGGGCGCAGGATCGTCGCGTTGGGAAAGGCTTCACGCACTGCGCGCTCGCCCTGCGCCTTGGAGCGGCCATAAGCCGCCGGCGAGTCGAGATCGGCGCCCAGCGCGGAGAGATGGACCAGCGCATGGACGCCGTTCCGCCGCGCCGCCTCGGCAATGTTGCGGGCGCCGTCGACATGGACCTTCTGCATCGCGCCGCCGAAGGTGCCGGCGAGATTGACCACCAGATCCGATCCTTCGATCGCGCGCGCGATCGTGTCGGGCCGGGTCACATCGGCCGCGACGAACTGGGTCTGGCCGAGGCCGCCCAATGGCTTGAGGAACCACGCGTCCCGCGGTCGCTTCTGTGCGATTCGCACGCGCGCACCTGCGCGATAGAGCTCCTGGGCCACATAGCGCCCCAGAAACCCGCCGCCGCCGATCAGCGTTACCAGCCTGTCTTTCATGCCTGCCTCTTGAGCCTCATGCGAGCCGCCCCCATGCCGCGTGGCCACGCAAACGGCAAGCGGTGCGGGCGATGGACGGAGCCGTGCTCGCGGTGGCGACGCGGTGTTGACAGCCGCCCGACCCTCCAATAGAGCGCGCCGCCTACCCCGTGCCCAGATGGCGGAATTGGTAGACGCACCAGCTTCAGGTGCTGGCGCTCGCAAGGGCGTGGAGGTTCGAGTCCTCTTCTGGGCACCACTTACCTATCTCAAGGCATCCCGCCCCATCGACAAAAACGGCAGAAAACTGCCACTTTTGCTCGGTTCGGTGCGAAAATGTCCGAGTAGGTTTCAGTCGATCTCAGGGCCACAAGGGCCACCTTCGGAGCCAGATATGGCCCCGGAAAATCTGGTGGCCAGAGGGGCCATATCGAGGGATAAAAGTGGTCGCCATCCGAACAGAACCGATCGAATCGGGAGTTTGGCATATGGCTTTGAAAGATCTGGAAATCCGCGCCCTCAAGCCGAGGGATCGCATCTACAAAAAAGCGGACGAGCGCGGCCTCTACATCGAGGTGCATCCAACAGGGTCGAAACTCTGGCGCTTCAAGTTCACTTTCCTCGGCAAGGACAAGCGCATTGCGTTCGGCCGTTACCCTGAAATTGGTCTGGCGGAGGCGCGTCAGAAGCGAGATGAGGCACGGCAGAAGCTCCGTGAGGGCCTGGATCCTCTGTTCGAACGGAAGCGGGAAAAGCTGCTGGCGGCATACAGCGCGGCGAACACCTTCGACCAAATCGGCAAGGAGTATATCGCAAAGATGGTCGCCGAGGGCCGCGCCGATACCACGACGGCCAAGGCCAACTGGCTACTCGAGCAGCTCAGCCCGTTGGCGGGCCAGCCCATCGGAGACCTCAAACCGATTGACGTGCTGGCAGCTCTCAAACGAATTGAAGCGAAGGGCAAGTACGAGACCGCACGGCGATGCCGGTCGTTTGCGGGGCGTGTATTTCGGTATGCCATTGCCACGGCGCGAGCGGAAAGTGATCCTACGGCGTTTCTGCGTGGCGCCCTAATAACCCCTAAGACGACGCACCACGGCGCTATTCTCGATCCAGCGGGCGTAGGTGAGTTGCTGCGCTCGGTAGACGCTTATACCGGCCACCACATCACCCGGCTGGCTGTGCAGATATCGCCCCATGTGATGGCCCGCCCTGGCGAGCTTCGTCAGGCATTATGGCCCGAGTTCGATCTGGAGAATGCGGTTTGGCGCATCCCCGCCGAACGCATGAAGATGCGGCGACCGCATGCCGTCCCGCTGTCCCGACAGGTGCTGGCATATCTCGCGGAGCTTCATCCCCTGACGGGGCCGGATGGATATGTCTTCCCGGCATTTCACACCTCGCGCCGCCCACTCAGCGAGAATACCGTCAACCAGGTGTTTCGTCGCCTCGGCTATGCCGCCGGAGAGGTTACAGCGCACGGCCTTCGCACGACTGCGTCTACACTTCTCAATGAAAGCGGCATGTGGAGCGCCGACGCAATCGAACGTTCGCTCGCCCATGCGGACAAGGATGCTGTGCGCGGCATCTATAATCGCGGTGCCTATTGGGAGGAGCGCGTCGCCATGCATCAGTGGTGGAGCGACCATCTCGACACGCTACGGGCCACTGTCACCGACGTGGCTTCGGCGAAACGTTCGTGGGCATGATGCTGTCGCAAGGTCGTGAACGGCCGCTGGCGGTCCGGTTCTGAGCCTGGCGGTGCGACAATTGAATGGCCGAAAGTGGGCCGTTAGCGGCCAGGCAGCTTTTGAATGCCCGGCACGCGAAAGCAGTCCTTCATTCGGTGAACATCTGCACGTTTGATGAGACGCCCGAGAACCCGAGACAATCGGTGCCGCGTTGAGAGGGCTCGAGCCCGGCGGATCTTCCGGCGAACTTGAAACAGCAAGCCGGCTTCCGGAAAGTACGGGGGCAAGAAACTGCGCGTTGACACGATCAATGCCATGGTCACAGATGGCACGTGGGGACAGCGGGGGGGCAGCGAGTGAGTTTACGAAAGTGCGTGGTCGGCGGTGCAGCCGGCATGTTGATTGCCTCCGGAAGTCTTGCCGGGACAACCCAGGAAGTCACCGCTTACGAATATGACTCGCTTGGTCGGCTGGCTCACACCAGCAACACCGGCGGTCCGAACAGCGGAACCGTGACCGGCACCTGCTTCGACAAGGCAGGGAACCGTGTTCAATATGTGGTGAACACAAGCGGCCTTCCCACGTGTGCGACACAGCCGACCAGCATTTCCGCACCTGATGGGGCGCAAGGCGGAACGGCGACGAGACCCAACGACCAGCAAACAGTTCGCGAACCAAGCGCGGGCAATTGACAATCCTGCGTTCCGGTCAGCGCAAACTGTTGGCACCTGCTGCTACCTGCATCACAGTCACCGTCTCCCGGAGGCCTATGCATCCGCTTTTGTTCAATTGTGCCGCGATCATGGTTGCCGGGGGCAAAGAATCCTGGCGCAGCGTCCGCGAAATGGGCGGGCGGGATCGACAGTCCGCCTGAGCCTGACAAATGTTCTTCAGTTTCGGAAATTTGCCCATGATTTTTGCAAAAAATGGCCGGTGCCTGGCGTATGCCCTCCTGCTTTCGGCGAGCCTGGCCGGTCCGGCGTACGCACAATACGCCCCGCCGCCGCCGCTCAGCACCTCGAGTCCAGAGGGGGTGAATTACCGGAGCGGCTCCTATTCCTACAGCGATGGCGACCTGGCGATCGGAGGAAGTGGCGGCGAGGGGCTCAGTCTCACGCGGACGTACATGAGTGCGATCGATGTGCCCTCGGATATCTTCATGGGTGCACGAGGCTGGACGCATAGCCTGCAGGGATATGTCACCGCGGCACCTATCCCAACCGGGCCCGGCGAAGATCCTCCGCTCCCTGGCCGTCAGCCTTATGTTTACACCGTAACCATCGGCGGGCGCTCCGCCACGTTCGAGGGCGGCAGCCGCTACAAGCCGAATGTGACCACCACGGGAGGGCCGGTGGGCACATACTACCCAACCAGCACGCCGAGCACGCTCGTATTCAACGGGACCACCGGCGCCGGATATTATACCTTCACGGATTCGGACGGGACGGTAGTCAACTTCACGACCGGTGCAGGGGGATACATCTCCAATCTGACGATGCCGAATGGCACGCGCTGGGATTGGACCTACGGGTCGGACAACCGGATCAAGAGCGTCATCAGCAATCGCGGCTGGGCGATCCTGTTCAATGGCTATACCACCGTCTGCGCTGTGAACATGGCAAGCGTCTACGTCAATTCGACTTCGAGTTGTCCGGCGAATGCGCAGACCGTGACCTATGCCTACACCCCCGGGAGCTACAACAGCGCCGCAAATCTGCTGGTGTCGGCCACGAAAGCCGGGGCAGCCACCACCTATACCTACACGGGCGCTGACAAGCTCGGCTGTGTCAAGCTTCCCGGGCAATCTGTTTGCGCCATCCAGAACACCTATTTCGCCTGCCCCAACGATCCGGCCAATTCCTATCCGATCCAGCCACAAGCCAGGTTGCGGGACCCGGTCATTTCGCAAACCGATGCGGCCAGCAGGACCATTACTTACGCCTACGCAACGAACATGCAGGCGATTTCCAACAACAATCTGTATCTGTGCAACAGCTACAACGGGGACGCGAACTATTGGACGGTACTGGATTCGAATACGCACATCACAACGAACTACGGAACCGCAAAGGATGTGCTTGTCGATCCGTCCAGCAGCGTGGCCACCATCGCCGACGAATTGGGGCGCCCCTTCAAGATCGGGATAAGCTCGTTCGGACTGGACCTCGTCAAATTCCCGGAAGGGAACGAAGATCTGGCCGTACGGGATCAACAGGGTAATGTGCTTGGCAACAAGCGGACCCCCAAGCCCGGCTCCAGCCTTCCCGTGCTGGAACCCGTCATCGGTTACCCGGCGAGCTGTGCCAATCCAAAGACTTGCGGCAAGCCCGAATATGTAATCGATCCGGCAGGTAATCGCACGGATTTTACCTATGATCCCAATCACGGGGGCGTGCTGACCGCGACTGGTCCGGCGGTGAACGGCATCCGCTCGCAGAAGCGTTACGCCTACGCGCAATACTATGCCTGGATCAGGAACAGCGGCGGTGGCTATTCGCAGGCCACGACACCCGTCTGGCTGCTCGCCGAGGAGCGGAGCTGCCGCGCCACCGCTACGACAGGCAACGCCTGTGCTGGCGGTGCTGCGGACGAAGTGGTGGTCGGTTATGACTATGGACCCGCCACGGGCGCCATAGGCAACAACCTCTTGCTGCGGGGTACTCTCACGACAGCGCAGGACGCGGATGGCGTAATCCGCAGCGTCCGCAGTTGCTCCGGATATGACCAGGAAGGCAACCAGATCTGGACAACCAGCCCGCGCGCCGGTTTGACCAGTTGCTACTGAAGGAAGCGCGCATGCGTAATCTGATTGCATCCGCGCTCGCACTGGCGGCGCTATGGCCACAATCCGTCTGGGCGCAGGCCTCGGCCTCGCCGTTCACCAGTGCCACGCGTTATGACGCCGAGCGCCGGGTGACCGGGACGATCGCACCCGATCCTGATGAGACTGGTCCGCTGCACCATCTGGCGGTGCGCAACAGCTACGATCCGGCAGGGCGTCTGGTGAAGGTCGAGAAAGGCGAACTGGCGTCCTGGCAGCCCGAAACGATGGCGCCGGCCAGCTGGACGGGGTTCACGGTCCAGCAAACCCTCGACACGACCTACGATGCCGCGGGCCGGAAGCTGAAGGAGAGCGGGTCCTCCGGTGGCACGGTCTATCAGGTCACTCAATACAGCTACGATACATCCGGACGGCTCGAGTGCACTGCAGTCCGCATGCAGCAGGCGGTGTTCGGGTCGCTGCCGGCAAGCGCCTGTTCGCAGAGCGTGAGCGCAGCGCCGTTCGACCGCATCATGCGAAATGCCTACGATGCAGCAGGGCAGCTGTTGCAGGTGCGCAAGGGTGTCGGAACGAGCCTCGAGCAGGCCTACGTCACCTACGACTACACGCCGAACGGCAAACAGTCGTTCGTCGTCGACGCCAATGGCAACAAGGCGCAACTGGTCCATGACGGGTTCGACCGTCAGGTGCAGTGGCAGTTTCCGTCGAACGGAGCCTCTCCGTCAGGCTTCAATTCCGCGACGCCCGCCACCGCGCTGGCCACTGCGGGCACGGTCAACACCAACGACCGCGAGGAATATGGCTATGACGCCAACGGCAACCGTACCAGCCTGAGGAAGCGCGATGGGCGGACGTTCGCCTATGGCTATGACGCCCTGAACAGGCTCACCAGCAAGATCGTGCCGGATGCCTGCGTTTCCGGCTATGCCTGTACGAACGTTTCAGCGAGCGCCACGCGCGACGTTTATTACAGCTACGACCTGCGCGGCTTGCAGACCTCGGCGCGGTTCGACAGTCCGGGCGGCGCCGATGCCGTGATCAACGCGTATGATGGCTTCGGCCGGCTGGGCAGCAGCACGACGAGCATGGGTGGCTTCAGTCGAACCTTGGACAGTGCCTACGAAGACGACGGAACCCGCGCACGTCTCACCCATCCCGATGGCAACTACTTCAGACATCATCGGGACGGACTTGGGCGGCTCCGTTACGCAGACCTCAACAGCACCTCGCCGCTTTTCTACCCGCCCTATGATGCCTCGGGGCGCGTCATGGCGATGAAGCGCTGGAATGACGTTACCGGAAACTGGGCGAACCCTTCCACCTACGGATACGACGGTATCTCGCGGCTGACGTCCATCGCCAATGCGTTCACCAGCGCCGGGTACAACGTGACCGTGGGCATGGGCTACAACCCTGCGAGCCAGATCGTCAGCCGGACGCGCGATAACAATGCATACGCGTTTTCCGGTTATGTAGGGGTGAACCGCAGCTACGCGGTGAACGGCCTCAACCAGTACAACTCGGCCGGCGGCGTCTCCTTCGGCTATGACTCCAACGGCAACCTGACCGCCAGCGGCAGCACCAGCTATACCTATGACGCCGAGAACCGCCTCGTGGCGGCGTCGACCGGCGCAAGCCTGGTCTATGACCCGCTCGGGCGGCTGTTCCAGACCTTCGGGGGCAGTGCGGGGGTCACGCAGTTCCTCTACGATGGCGACGAGTTGGTTGCGGAGTATAACAGCTCGGGAAGCGTGCTGCGCCGCTACGTGCACGGGGCCGGCGACGACGATCCGCAGGTCTGGTATGAGGGCGCAAGCGTATCCTCACCCCGCTATCTCTACGCCGATCATCAAGGCTCGGTCGTGGCAGTCACCGACAGCGCCGGCAACGTCCTGCACGTCAATGCCTATGACGAATACGGTATTCCCAATGCCACCAATGCCGGGCGCTTCCAGTACACCGGCCAGGCTTGGATTCCCGAGCTCGGCATGTACCACTACAAGGCCCGGATCTACTCGCCGACCCTTGGGCGGTTCCTGCAGACCGACCCAATCGGGTACGATGATCAGGTTAACCTGTACGCCTACGTCGCAAACGATCCCTTGAATATTCGGGACCCAACGGGAATGTGTGGTCCACTCTGTTTGATTCCTTTCGTACCCGAGTTGGCAGCCGCGGCCAGCGCCACCGCCACTCTACTGACGGGGGCGCTTTTTGGACCGCCTCGGCCCGTTGAAATGCGGCGACATGGTGAGGATGCGCGATCGACGCCGCAAGCGGCCGCTTCGACGCAAACTCGGCGGCGAGATGTATATAACGTCACAGTACAGATCCAAGGAAAAGCTTTGACCACGGGCGGTCTTCCGATGGATAAAAGCGGATCAAGAACGGCATCGACTCCTTTAGTTAGCTCCAGACCAATCACCGCTAACGATGTGCGCACCGGACTGAACGCAACAATGTCTCAACTTAATCCCAGGGATCAAGCCATGGTCCTCTCGTCGGGAGCATATGAAAAAGCGCTAAATAAGATTGGAGCCGCAGAAGCGGCAGGCGGCGTCAATGGTCAAACCAATTTGAGTCATCCCGGAATGTTCGGCGGCAGCCAATTGCGCGTGGACATACAAATCAATACTCCCAACACCAACCTCGTGCCGGAGTAGAATATTTTGCCCGAATCTCTAACGCCAAATGAATTTTATCGGATAATTAGACAGTATTTTACTGAGCTGGCTGAGGAGAAAAGAATAGCTATAGCGCCGTATTATGGACAGATGGTTAACGTCAATCTTACCGGCACGATATATTTTGAGTTTTTCAATGAAAGGATATTTGTCGTCCGACTGCAGGATGGAGGCGAGGAGAGGCGGCAGTGGTATATTTCGAATTTCCAAATATACGGGAAGTCTAGGGATATGCTCTCTGTAGCAACTGATTGCGCTCTTGAAGATCTTCCCACGCTATGGGAGACTCGATTTCGATGGATTGATCAAGGGGAGTTGCCCGAAGAAATAGATTGAGATTAGAATGACGGGGAAAGGGAGGGCTGATCGGCCGGGACTGGACTACCTAGTTCGCCTTCAGAGAAAGGGCCGGTTTTTCACACCGTGCATTACGCGCATTGGCGCGGAAAGCTGTGTTGATGAGCTCACTCTTGGCGTTGCGCGCCAGATCGACACGGTGGCAGCCGAGGAATGGACGGGGGCCGATGTGACGATTGCCTGAAGGCAACCCCGCCGGCCAAGGAACCAGACGATGGCCAACGACATACGCCTCTCCAAAACGCTGTCGCTTTGGCTAGGCCACAAGCCCGAGGCCGCCGGTCTGACGCTCGATGCCCAGGGTTGGACCGATGTCGACCCGGTGCTCGCGGCACTCGTCCACAACGGCATGGCCTGCGATTGGCAGGACCTGCTTCGGATCGTCGATGAGAGCGACAAGCAGCGCTTCGAGCTTTCGAGCGACGCCGCCAGGATTCGCGCGCGGCAAGGGCATTCGGTGACAGTGGAGCTGGATTGGCCCCGCACATCTCCGCCGGACCTGCTCTATCACGGCACGGTTGCGAGCGTCCTCCCGGCGATCCTGGCGGAGGGGCTCAAACCGATGCGCCGCCACCATGTCCATCTGTCACCCGATGTGGAAACCGCGACCAAGGTGGGTGCGCGGCGTGGCGCGCCAGTGATCCTGGCGATCCGCGCCACGGCGCTCGAACAGGACGGGCATGCATTCTTCCTGACCAGCAATCAGGTTTGGCTAACCGAGCATGTCCCGCCGGAGTTTATCGAACGGCTGTCCTAGTCGCACAGGATCCAGCGCCGTTCGCGTTGGTGTCGCGCGACGGGTTCAGACGCCCTCCTCCGCTGAATAGAACATCGGATTGTGCAGCCAGGCATTGATCGCGGATTCGCGCCAGCCGGCGCAGCGTGTGCTGATCTTGATCTGCCTGGGAAAGCTTCCCTGCTGCATCTTGCGGTACATGGTCGCCCGGCTGAGACCCGTGCGCTGGAGTACGGTTTTGATGCGGAGGATCCGGTCGGGGGCGTCGGTCTGCATTGCTATCACCTTGCATCTGGTGCGCCGCGATGACGCGGCTTTGGCAGAATGAGGTCAGGGCACGCGTCCGGGAACCGAGCTTAGGGGCGCGCTTCGGCCCTGTCTGGCCACCTATGGCGTATTGCGTCACGTGGTCCGGGTGCGAATTCGGTCTGTTGGGTTTCAGGGCGTCTCACTCCTGCGGCGTGACCGCGCTCTACGCCGCTGCCGCGCCGCCGAGTCGCTCTGCGGCGTCCCGGTCCGTGCGGATGACGATCGCCTGACGCATGCGCCGGCGAGGCCGGCGGACGGAACGCGGGGATCAGCTGGGCGCGCACTGGCGGACCGCTGCGAAGCGGCCATGAGTTGCGAGCCTTGGTATCTAGGTTGCGCGCTCGATCCGGCGGGAAGGCGCGCAAATCTGATCGTCAGGGGTCTTGGATCTCTCCGGGAGAGATTTCGCCCCGGAGAATCGCCTCGACAACGAGCGAGGTGCGCTTGGAAACTTCAAAACGCTCTCGAGCCTGCTTGAGATGCTGAGCGACAGTCTCCTCGCAGACCCCCAAAATCTTTCCAATCTCCCAGTCCGTTTTCCCTCTCGCCACCCACAAAACGCAATCGCGTTGACGATCTGTCAGATGGCGTGGACCGCCGGCGCGTTCCACCTGACCTGTCCCAAGCCTTCGTGCTCGATCGAAGGCAAAGAGCCCAAGCAGTTGAAGCTCAGCAAGCCGACCGTGATCGATTGTGGCTCCATTTGACTTCGCAAAAGAGCACGAACCTGCGGGCTCTCCGGGGACGTTCGCCGGAATGGTGACCCCGTCGATTAGACCAGCCGCCCTCCCAAGGCGCAGTGTTTCGTTCTCATCGTCGGTAAGGCACATCATATTTGAAAGTTCAGACCAGTAAAATGCATGGCAGCCAAGGCGGCTCGCCCGGCGAATAGGGTCGGCGCCAGCGAGCGCATATTGGTCGTAATGTTCGACCCAATCCGCGGGATAGCTGTGCAGCCGTACCGCCTCGCCCGTGGGACCTGTCGAGTGCTGGGTGAGCGCGAAATAATCAAACCCAAGGCAGTGCGTCAGATCCCTGAGGATCGCCGTAAGGTGATCTTCACTTCCAGATGCCTGAATCTCTCGAACTGCGCTTTCCAGCGCCAGTGCAGCGCACATGCCGTTTGCTCCCGCGAGGATCATTTCGACATTCAATATTGGGCCATATCATGCCGAACTCTCTGCATGAAACAAGCTACCCTTTTGCGGAATACCGAAGCGCGGCGAAGACCTTACCAACCGGCTCTCGCGAAACGCTATCAGGAGCAATCGAGGTGGAGCCATTCGATTGGCAAGCAGCAGCCGACAGTTACGCCTACCTGGCCGGAATGGGGCACGCCGGAATTATGTGGGAATTCCACCGTCGGGACGCGGGCTATCTTGCTTGGCACGCCGCCAAGCGAGCTGATACCGGCTTGTGGGATATGAGTGCGCTAGACTGGGGCCTTCACTTTCGCGGAAGATCCCGCGATCTCCGCCGATCGAGCAACGATCATCTGGTCTTCGGATCTTGATCCGCGAACGCTAGAGGTCGTAGCGTACCCAACGTCCCCGGAGGATCCCGAAGGGATATCGCTCAATACCCTAGGCCTTCGACTCTCTTGCGCAGATGGCGCCGAAGTCCATCACGTGGTCCTGTCTGACGGGCGCCACCACCTTCGGCTTGACGTGCGTGGAGATTTCTCAGTGCGAGAGCCTCGAGCATATCAATATAGGCTTCACGGCATCAAGCGCGCACGACATGAACTCGCCAGCCTTCGAACTTTCCTCCGACTCTGCGCCGGTACGAAACTTCCCAATGCTTCCTGCTCCGATGTGCTCAAGCGGGAACGGCTCATAACGCTCCTTCGCGTATTCGACGCTCTATCGGCCGGCGCGTCCCAGCTAGAAATCGCGAAGTCACTTTACGGCGAAGCGCGAGCGCGAGAGGAATGGCGCGGCCCCTCCGATTCAATGCGGCTGCGAGTGCGGCGCCTGATCGCACAGTCACGCTTGCTCGGACGTGGCGGGTATAAGCAGCTGCTCACCGAGCGTCGGGGGAACGACCTCGCCTTGAACTGACGGACCCGGCTTCAGCTTCGCAGCAGTCGGCTGATGACAAGCCACTCCTCGAAGTCCGGGTCCGTCTCGCCATGCGGGGCTCAACGCATGGAACCGCATGACGACTCTGGGGCGGGCGCGGGAGACGAGCTGAACGGCTGCCCGCTTCGCCACATACTTAGCATCAATATCGCAAGCTTCCTCGCCACCGCTACCTGCGCTCGCCGATGCCCGATGCGAGCAACGAGAGTCCGACCCCAAGACCGCAGCGCTGTCTCTTGGTGCGATAGACCGAGGATGACTCGCGCGGCCATCACGAGATGCGATCGCGTCATGCGATTACCCATTCTCGAGATTCCACACCGCTTGGACATCGTGCCTGATGAATGAATACGGGGAGTGAGGCCAAGATACGCTCCGACATCGGCGGCACTGCCGAACCTGTGAGGGTCCTCGATCAATGAATAGAACGAAAGTGCGCAGATCGGTCCGACGCCGGGAATGGTGATGAAATTGCTGCAGACGGGATGCTCGCTCGCAAGGGTGCGGAATTTCGCGTTCAATGAAGTGAGGTAGTGTCTCGTGGCCTCGCCGAGCGCTGCAAGGGGCTCGACGTCTACACTGAGATCCAGATTTTCTTCACTCTCGACCCGTTCCAGCTCCCGACTCACAGCCGTTCGGAAGCCTATATCGGAGCGGATCGAACCGAACTTGCCGCCATGTTGTTCGAACATCGAGCGCAGCGCGCCTTCAATGGCCACTCTTTGCCGGACGAGTTGCTGTCGTAGGGCAAGCTGCGCGCGCAAACGC
Organism: Sphingomonas psychrotolerans; assembly: GCF_002796605.1. NCBI lineage: Bacteria > Pseudomonadati > Pseudomonadota > Alphaproteobacteria > Sphingomonadales > Sphingomonadaceae > Sphingomonas > Sphingomonas psychrotolerans. The sequence goes on along the minus strand of NZ_CP024923.1, from coordinate 3,190,902 downwards.
TGGCACTCGACACCTTTTAGATGCACTCGCGGAACCGCGTCCCTAGCCAAACGGGCGATTTCAGCGAGTCCTTTTGCGTCGTTCCGATCGGTCTTGTTTCGATTGAGAGCGAGTATCTTGCTTGCGGCTCGCGCTTCGAAGATCGCCACCGGATATTGCGCGGCTCTGAGTTTTCTGACGAGGTTGTGGCCGGAGCCAGCCTCAACCCCTATCAAAGAGATCGCTTCCTTAGGGAAATCGCTCAAGACGCTCTGTATGGCTTCAAGCGTTGTCTCTGCCAGCGCCTCCCGCTGAACCTCGCCGACAGCGTTAAGCACGCAGATCGAGGATCGATAGGAGCCGAGGTCAAGCCCGACCCAAAGGCGAAGATCTGTCATGGCCCGATCTCAAAAACGTGGTCCCGGCGCCAACTTGAGGCAAGGACACTTGCGGCGCCTTAAGCAAAGTTCCGGCGTCCGGGACTCACGTGGCGTTGAGCCACCAGGATAATAGGACAGCTGATCGACCACCGCTATCAACATTCATTCTGCAGGCCTGCCTTTGCGTCTTCCCCCACGCTGTAGAACACGGGACTCTTCAGCCACACAGCGGACTCGTTCCAGCCGGCGCACCGGGCGCTGATCTGACGTTCTGGGGGATGCCGGCAAATGGAACGCGGGGACCAGTTGAGCGTACACTGGCGCTTCTTGCGAAGCCGCCAGGGGTCGCGAGCCTGTCGCTTCCGCGTGGCACACTCGATCCGGCCGGAAGGCGCGGCGGCGGCTGGCGCACAGGTCCGCGCGCACGCCGCCACGACGGCCGGCCGGCTTCGAGAGCGCAGCTTTTGGGGAGCTTCGTTGAAGCTCGGCAGCGCTGCGCGCTGGTGACTGCGGTCGCCGCGCGGGCGCGGCGGCGTTGCCTCCGGCACCTGAAAGGCGGGGTGGGCGTCGCTGCCCTCTAGTCCCGCCGCGGCGTGCCGCAACTTGGGCTTCGCCCAAGTCCTCCTCTCCGTTCCGGCCCTTGCGGGTGCGGCCCGCCTCTGCCGGCGGGACTGCCGGTCCGCTCCTGCCGCCCACCCCGCCATTCCGGCGCCGGTTGCGGTGGTTTGAGGAGAAGGAAGATGGAACTCAGGCATATCGCACTCGCTAATCTTTGCATCTCGGCTGCCAACATGCGGGCCAGGGGCAAGCCGGACCTGTCGCATATCCTGCCGTCGATTCGGGCGCGGGGGGTGCTGGTGCCGTTGATCGTACGGCCAGCTGAGGGTGACGGGCGGTTCGAGATCGTTGCGGGCAAGCGGCGCTATCATGCAGCATTGACGGTTGCGGAGGAGAGCGGCGGGGAAGACTCGCTGCCCTGTGCCGTCATGGCGGCGGGCGACGACGCGGCGGCGCTGGAGGCCTCACTGATCGAGAACGTCGCGCGGCTCGACCCCGATGAAGTAAATCTGTGGGAGAGCTTCACGCGGCTGGTCCGCGAGGGGCGCTCGTCCGAGGATATCGCGCTGACCTTCGGACTGACCGAGCTACAGGTGAAGCGCACGCTGGCGTTGGGCAATCTGCTGCCACGCATCCGTGGGCTCTACCGCAGGGGTGATGTGGATGTCGCGACCGTGCGGCATCTGACCCTTGCCTCCAAGGCGCGGCAGCGCGACTGGCTGGCGTTGCTCGACGATCCCGAGACCTATTGCCCGACCGGGCCTCAGCTCAAGGCATGGCTGTTCGGCGGCGCGTCGATACCCGTCAGCGCGGCGCTGTTCGACATGGCCAATTATGCTGGTGAGATCGTCTCGGATCTGTTCGGCGAGGAGCGCTATTTCGCCGACACCGCCAGCTTCTGGGCGGCGCAGACGCCCGCCATCGAGGCCAAGGCCGACGGGTATCGAGAGGTCGGATGGCGCGAGGTGGTCGTGCTTCCAGCTGGCGAAACCTTCCGCAGCTGGGAGCATGAGCGTTGCCCCAAGCGCAAGGGCGGCAAGGTGTTCCTCGCGGTCAGCGCGCGAGGCGAGGTGACCGTTCACGAGGGCTATATCTCACGTCATGAGGCGCAGAGGCGCGCCAAAGGCGAGGTCAGCCAAGACGAGAAACCGGTTCGACCTGAGATCAGCGCGCCGATCCAGAACTATGTCGATCTGCACCGGCACGCGGCCGTGCGCGCCGATTTGGCCGATCAGCCGTCGCTCGCGTTGCGGGTGATGGTCGCGCATGCCATTGCCGGTTCGCCGCTCTGGAATGTCCGCATCGAGGACCAACGCGCGACGAGCGATGCCATCGCGGAGAGCGTCGAAAGCTGCGCGTCCGAAGCGCGATTCGACGAGAAGCGGCGGGCGGTGCTGGCGCTGCTCGGCTTCGATCCCGAGACCCCGACCGTGACCTGCGGCTATGACGGCGAGCAGGGTTTGGCGGGCCTGCTGACCCAGTTGCTCGACCTTCCCGACCCCGCGCTGCTCGATATTCTCGCTATCGTCATGGCCGAGACGCTGGAGGCTGGAAGCGTGCTGGTCGAGGTGCTGGGACCTCTGCTCGGCACCGACATGGCCAAAATCTGGCAGGCCGATGACGCGCTGCTCGATCTGATCAAAGACCGCGAGGTGCTTGGCCATGTGCTGGCCGATGTGGCCGGCGATGAGGTCGCCGTCGCCAACGAAGGCGCGACCGGCAAGGTGAAGCGCAAGATCGTCCGTGATTGCCTGACTGGTGAGAATGGCCGTGCCAAGGTCGAGAGCTGGGTGCCGAAATGGATGGCGTTTCCGCCTTCCGCCTACACCGCGCGCTGTGGTGTCGGCACCGTCAGCCGAGCCGCCAAGGTCGCCGACCTGCGTGTGCTCGTTGCCCCGCAGGTCGAGCCGCAGCCGCTCCAACAGGCCGCGTGAGCGCACGTCCGGCGGCCACCGCGCCGCCGGATTTTCCTGAACCTTGGAGGACATCATGACCGATGATCCTGACCCCGTGACCTTGCAGCGGATTGAACGGGCGGTCCGGAAACTGCCCCGGCTGCGGCGCGAAATCTTCCTCGCCGCCCGGCTCGATGACATGAGCTATATCGAGATCTCCGAGCGTACCGGGCTCGCGGTGTGGGAAGTCGAGCGGCACATGGCGAAGGCTTTGGCGAGCATCGACCGCCGCCTGAACACCTCGTCGAGACGCTGATGGCGCGCCGCTGATCCTTGCTCGCCGGGCTCTGGCCCGGCGAGGTTTTGCGCTTCTCGCAACGCCGGTTACGAGTGCTTCTCATGAAGAACGAGTTGGATCATCTCCCCGAGCGGCAACAGAGCGAACTGGCGCGTGTGCGTGACATTCTGCTGGAAGAATTCGACAAGGCGATTGCGACCGCGACCAAGCCGCACAAGCGCGACGGCAAGGTCTACAAGATCATCCTGTTCGGCAGTTATGCTCGCGACGATTGGGTCGATGAGCCCGAGAACGGCTATCAGTCCGATTTCGATTTGCTGATCGTCGTCAGCCACGAGGACCTGACCGACATCGCCGATTATTGGTACGTCGCCGAAGATCGGATCGCCCGCGACCTCGGCATCGCGCGGCCGGTCAACATCATCGTCCATTCGCTCGACGAGGTGAATCAGGCGCTCAAGCGCGGCGAGTATTTCTGGACCGACATCGCCCGTGATGGCGTCGCGCTTTACGAGTTGCCCTGCCACCCGCTCGCTACGCCGATGCCGCTCAGCGCGTCAGATGCGTATTGGATGGCGCGGGAGTATTATGACCACTGGTTTGAAAGCGCTGGACGCTATCTCGCTACAGGCGTCAGCCACACCGAAAAGGGTTGGAACAACGAGGCCGCCTTCGAGCTGCACCAAGCCAGCGAGCGGTACTATATCTGCTTCCTTCTGGTGCGGACGCTATACTTCCCGCGCTCTCATAACATCAAATTCCTCCGGTCACTGGCGGAGGACAAGGACCCGCGTTTGGTTGAGGCATGGCCTCGCGATACGAAGCTGGATCGAGCTCGATTTGAGCGTCTGAAGCGCGCGTATGTCGAGGCGCGTTACTCGGCGAGCTACGCGATTTCCGCCGAGGATTTGCAGGCGCTCGCCGCATCCATCGCCCGTCTCCGCGACATCGTTGCAGCACTCTGCGAGGAGCGTCTGACGGAGTTGCGAACAGCCGTCAGCGAGTAATTCCAACCTGCAGTTGGTCGCCGCGTCTCTTCAAAACGCAACGCTATTCGCGATCGATCGCGCTCTGCGCGGCGTCTAGGCGCGCACGCGATTGGTCGCGCAGCATCTGCCAATCGGGCGGCACGGCTACCGATATGGTTCGCAGGCGAGGCCGTCACTATCGCCATCCAAATCTTCGCGATAGCCGGGTTCGCCACGGCGCATCGGCGCCACGCCTGCAGCCCGCGCTTCGTCGCATCTCGCGTAGAAAACCGCTGTCTCTCTCGCTTTCAGCGCCTCCGGGGACAGTGTCGATTGCGCCCAAAGCGACTTAAGATCGGGTGCGAGGAGCCACGTCGCGGCGCCCGTAATCAGCGAGAGTGAGACCACTGTTCGCCGGAAACTGCCACGGCTTTCCTGACGCTTCGGAGTATGGCGGCGCCGCGCGGGTGCACGTCTGGCTGATGAGCTGCGCTGCATTATGACATGGTCGCATCGCACGCTTTCGAAACCGTTGATGATTGCACCATTTCGGGCTGATCGCGTTCAAAAGGCGGGAATTTGAGGGGCCTCGGCGTAAGGCAAGATAAAGCTGCGGCACCGGTGGTGCCGCAAGTAGTTGTCTGCACATCGTTTTTTGGAAAAAAATTTGGCACTGGTCTTCGAGCGACAGTGTCGTTTTTGCCGGAAACCGCGGAATTTCGCGGGGTTCGGCGGCACGGTTTTCAGCGCCGGCCAAGCGCGCCATGCTGGTTCGAAACCCATAGCTGACTGCCATCATGGCCGACGAAGAAGAGTTCGAGCCGCGGCTCGGGCGCATGCGCAGCACCGGCGGCAAACGCCCGCGGAAATATCTCGGGCGCGTGCTCGCGGCGGCCAATCTGGCGGGCGGCGGCGCGATGCCGTTCGGCGGCCGCAGCAAGGCCTTCAGCGGCAGCAGGATCGGCCGCGGCGCCGGGTCGGTCGCGTCCTTGCCAGTCACGGTACTCACGCCGCCTATCGATCGCGCCGTGTCGTCCTCAAGGCGAGCTGTATAAACTGGCGGCTGGCATCCGGCTTCGACGACACGCTACGGCGGCTGGGCGAACGCGGTGACATCGTCCGCACGATGCAGCGCGAATTCACGCGTCGCCGGCTGGAGCGCGCGCCGGCCGATCAGGTCATCTACGATTCTGCCGTCGAGGCACGGCCGCTGGTGGGAAGGGTGATGGCACGCGGTCTCGCCGACGAGCATGCCGATCGCCATTACCTGATCGTCGACGGGATCGACGGTCGCAGCCACTTTGTCGACGTGGGAAAGGGGGCGGTCCTCGATTTCATGCCCGAGGGCGCAGTCGTGCGCATCGAGGCGCTGCGGGCCGAGGTGCGGGAGATTGATCGGACGATCGCTGCGGTCGCGGCGGCCGATGGCGGACGCTACGATATCGACGCCCATCTGCGCCACGATCCCAGCGCGACCGAAGCGTTCGCCGAGACCCATGTCCGCAGACTCGAGGCGATGCGCCGGCTCGGTTCGAACCTCACCCGCGAGCCCTCGGGCAATGGACCATCTTCGGCGACCATCTTGACCGGGCTGCGGCGTATGAAGCGAAGCTGGTGCGGGGCCGGCCCGTTGCGGTCGAGATCCTGTCCCCGCAACCGCTGTCGCGGTTGGTCGAGGCGGACGCGGCGACCTGGCTTGATCGCGGGCTGGTCGCAGCCGAACCTCTGCCGCTGCGCGAGGCAGGGTTTGGCGGCGAGGTGCGTGAGGCGCAGCAACGCCGGCGACAGTGGCTGATCGCGCTGGGTCTTGCCGAGGGATCGGAGAGCGCGACGCGCTATCGGCATGACCTGCTGGCGGCGCGTCGATCTGGTCAGCGGGCGCTTCGCGCTGATCGAGTGCGTGCACGATTTCACGCTCGTGCGATGGCGGCCGGGGCTCGAGCGGCATATCGGCAAGCCGGTGTCCGGAATCCTGCGCGGCGACGGCATCAGCTGGACGATCGGGCGGGGGCGGGGCGGGCCTTCGATTTTCTGAGCGCACGCGACGGGCGGCGCCGGACCGTACGACCTCGCACCTCGAGCACTCCCGCTTTGCGCGTGTTCGTCGACTGACGAAAGGGACCGTTGGTGCTGGGCGCCTTTCGGGGAGGCGTGCCTGGAAAGCGGAGATCGTCGGGTGAGGCGGCGGATGCGCCGGTGCTGGCTCGGCATGCTTCAACATGGAGGGCGCAAGCAGGCATCGACGAGGTGGCGTGCGCGACTTTTGGCCAGTTCCCGCCTACCCGGTCGCCAACGTCACGCGGACACGCACGAGCGAAGCCTCTCCGCTTCGCAGAGGCGGCGGGCGCGCTTCTCGCCCGCAGACCATCGGCCTCATGTGTTCAGCAGGTCCCGAGCAGGGGAGCGTGGTCACTGCACGACTGGATCGTTCCGGAAGAGAAATGCTAGAGCCGTTCGCGTATCGCGTTCCTGCATCGCGGCAGGTCCCACGCGCGACCACGTAGCGCCGATGCCGATCTCGCGCGCAAGACTGGAGAGTTCTCATGGCAGCAACCGATTTCGACTTGCTGCTGGATGCTACCAGTATCGGCATGGCCTATACGCTGCAGATGAGCAGGGTGATCAGCCGGATCGCGAATCCGGAGCTGAAGCCCTCTGAAAAGTTGCCGAACCGCCTGCTGTTCGAAGTGCATATCGGCGAAGACGAACTGATCACCTACCCGACCTACACGCGACCGACGGAACGCTTTCTCACCGGCAAGTACGCGCCGCTCAAGTCGATAAGCTTCGCGCTGACCGAGCCCTATACCCCGCCCGAGACCCGCGAGGAGGCGATCGCCTTTCTCGACGAGCGCCTGCCGCCCATGTTCATCCGCGATCCTGCCTATGGCCTCGGTGTCACCACCCTGATCGCGCCGTTGCTCAATGTCATTCGGGATATCGACGGAATTGCCCATCTGGCGATCGGTCCGGACGCGACGCGGATTGAGGGCGATATCTTCCACCTCAATTCCGGCGACTATGAGGATCTGCGGCTGCACTTCGGGCGGGTCGCACGCAATTACCAGAACGAGAGCCGGATCGAGCGGACGATCGCCGCCAACGATATGCTGCTCCACGCGCTCGACGCGACGCGCTTTCCCTTGCAGGGCCGGCCCTATCAGGCGGGCACCATTCACAAGCTGCTGGGCGGCCCGCAGCTGGCAGGTACCGCTCTCAGGGGCAAGGACCGTATCGGCGTGGCCCGGGCTGCAGCAGCCAATGCCAAGGTGCTGGCGCAAAAGGATCCGCTCGAATTCGCCGCCCTGCAACGCGACATCCAGCTGGTCAGCCTCGAGGCGCTGATCGCGCGTTTTCGGGACCTGATGGCCGAGAACGCTTCCGAGCCGCGCTGGCAAACGCTGTTCGATGCTAATCCCTTCATCCTGTCGATGGTGTTCGGGTATCCGGTCGTCCTTGTCGCGAGCGGCACGCCGGTGGGCGGCATCCGCTTTGGCGGCAATGGCCAGAAGTTCGCCGATTTTCTCTACAAGAACGATCGAACCCAGAACGCCGCGCTGGTCGAGATCAAGCGGCCCGATACCGAGCTGGTCGGGCCTCTCTATCGTGGCGAGGTATGGCCGCCGCACGGAAAATTGTCGGGCGCCATCACCCAGGTGCTCGACCAGCGCGCCAAGTTCATCAAGACGTTGCCACTGCTCAAGGACAATTCGGACTATGCCGCCATCGAAGCGCATGCGGTCGACTGCGTCGTGGTCGCCGGCCGTACGCCGGAAAACCGCGACAAGCGCGCGGGCTTCGAACTGTTCCGGAGCCAGTTGAAGGATGTCCGGATTGTCACCTTCGACGAGCTGCTCGCAAAGCTCGAGCTGCTACGCGACCTGCTCGCGGACACCGGCGATACGCAAAGCGGCAGCGGGGTTGGCGCAGCTGGGGATGAAGCCGGGTTTGACCAGCCGTACGACGATGAAGATCGCGCAGAGGGCTGATGTGCTACCAATTTGCTCGTGTTCATCAGGCTCGCAGCGGCAGCATACGCTTCTCCCCAAGCGTGGGAGAACCGGGCAGCGTCGTTTGCTCGGCGGGCGTTTGGAACCAGTCCGGGATGTATACGTCCTTAGGACGTATACATCCCGGACAGGCTTCTGGTCAACTGACTCTGGATCTTTGGAACGATCGGCCGGCGGCAAGCGCGTTGACATCGTACAGCACACCCTATACGTCCTAAGGACGTATAGGGTGTGCTGTCGTATGAACCTGAACGACGCTCTCGAACTGGCGCTGATCGAATCGGATATGCCAGTCATTACCGATTACGAGTTCTATCGGCTCGGTGCACGGATTTATGCGGAACGCAGCTGGGACGGCGTACCCCTGTCGCGCTTACCCGCTGCCTGGGACCACGACCGCATGCGCAACGCCCAGCGCCGGCTGAGAGCCCGGCAGGCAATCGCCCCTGACGCCGATTTTCGCCTCGGCATGTGGCGGGTGGTCCAATCGACGCGAGCGGGCTCGGCCGAAGAGGTCGCTTCGATCGCCGACCCCTTCTGCTATGTCTCGCATCTATCCGCCATGGAGCGCTACGGCCTGACGGATCGCAGCCCGGAGGCACTGCATCTCTCGACCCCCACGCGCCGGATCTGGAACGAGTTGCGAGACGAGCGGCTCGCCGCCGATCGCCTCGAGGGGGATCACATTGACGCTCCGACGCTCGTACGCTTCGGCTTCAAGGACAAGGTGCGCCGCCGCCCCGTGATCGTCCACGAGACCAGCCACCCCGCAACGCCGACGACGCTCAGCGGGGAGCGAACGCGCATCACCGATATTGGACGGACCTTCGCCGACATGCTGGACGCGCCCGCATTGTGTGGCGGGATACGCCATGTGCTCGATGTATGGGATGCTCAGGCGCTCAACTGGAGCGATGCGATCATCGCCGGGGTCGATAGTCTCGACAGCAAGATCGCTAAGGTGCGCGCAGGGTACATCTTCAACGAGCGGCTCGGCATCGAGGACGAGCGGATCCAGAAATGGGAGGCCTTCGCGCAGCGTGGAGGCTCCCGCAAACTCGATCCCGATGGGCTCTATGCCCCCATCTTCTCGGAGCGCTGGATGATCTCGATAAATGCTTGAGGGTCTCGAACCCGGCGGCCCGGCGGAGATCGTCGACGTCGACATCCGCGCTTGGGTGGAGGCGGCCCGTGCGAACCCCGTTCTGTACCGTAACCGCCAGGTAACCGAGATCGTGCTGGCGACGATCGGCCTCACTCCTAGCCTCGCGACGACGCTCGTTCTCAAGGGCGGTGCGCTCATGGCGCTGGCCTTCAAGAGCGAGCGGGTGACCGGCGACGTCGATTTCAGCGCGTCGGTGGGCCCGGCCGACTATGACAAGATGTTGGTGCAGGAGCTCAATGCGCAATTGCCGCGGGTTGCGATCCAGCTCGGATATCTGGATCTGATTTGCCGCGTCCAACGGGTCATAAAGCGGCCGCGCCCACAGAATTTCGAGAATATGGACTTCCCCGCGCTGCTGGTCCGGATCGGCTCGGCCGTTCGGGGCGGCCGTGAGCAGGCCCAGCTCGAAGCCGGCCAGGCGACCCGCGTGGTTGATGTCGAGATCAGCTTCCGCGACCAGGTTTATCAGTTCCAGGAGCTCAACCTCGCAAACGCGGGCGCCGCGGTACGCGCCTTCACGCTCCATGAGATAATTGCCGAGAAGCTGCGGGCGCTCCTGCAGCAACCCGGCCGCGATCGCTATCGTCGGCAGGACGTTTACGACATCGCCTTCCTCCTCGACGATCATCCCCTGCAGAAGCACGATCTGGAGCGGATTCACGAGACGCTAGTCGAGAAATGTGGAACGCGCGGGATTACGCCGACGGTGGGATCGCTGGCCGATCCCGAAGTGCGCCGGCGTGCGGAGGCAGACTGGGGCACGCTCAAGCTCGAGCTCGCGAGCTTGCCTCCATTCGATGAGCGCTATGCGCGGATCGAAGCATTTTACCGGTCGCTTCCCTGGTGACCGCTGCTAGGCCGCTCCCTACCTGGCCGGTTTAGGCGCAGAAATGAGGATGCCGACATCGCGTTGACGAACGATGCCGCAGGTGTTCAGGTTGTGCATAATTACATCACGCCCGGCGATCCTCGCAAAAATGCCGCGAGAGACGCTCATCGATCAAAACAACCCGTGATCTTCCCATTCGTCGAACTCGACCTGGATTGGGTGAGTGACGTAGCGAATGCCATCGACGCGGATGCGCGACACTTCATGATCGCCAAGCCGGAGCGCTGGGCCGAGGTCGGGCACCCGGTCTACGGGTTCGAGCAGCCCCGCGAGCCAGTTGTCGTCGTTATTAGGGTCATTTGCTGGCGCATCAACATCGGCGCCGGCCTGCGGCTCAAAGGTGATCCAATCCCGGTCTTGCTGATCTTCTTCGTCGGCATCCTCGTCGCTGCGCGCCGGGCGGTGGTGGAAATAGCGGATTTTGCGCTCGGTCTCCTCGTCTGCGCCCTCGACGGAGGCGGCGTTCGGGAATAGCACGACGTTATTGGCGGAATCGGTGATCTGCGCCGAGCCGAACACGATGCCGTCGATGCCCGGCTCGGCGCGCGACCAGAGATATTCGGCGATGACCTGGGTCGGCAGGTAGTCGAGTGTCTCCCGTCCCGGGATGACCGCGCGCCTGACCTCGGCATGGAAGCCGCGCATGAATGCCGAATAGGCCATGCGCTGGGCGTAATGCTCGTCGAAATAGCTCATCCGCTCGGGATCGGCTTCGAGCCGGGTCAGGTCGAGCACGCGCAACGGTCTCAGGATCTCGAACCGGCCGACGATCGCGAACCCGCCCACCGGGGTGCGCAGTTCAGCGACGCAGGTGTCCCGGTCGAACGAGCCGTAGAACACGCTGATCCCCGCAGCATTCATCCGTCCTGACCCAGCAACGCCGGGTGGTGGGGCGCCGAGCCGGCGGCGGCGCTGGCGGTAGATCTTCTCCTGCTCGCCGCGCTCATTGGCGTCCCGGGCGCGGAAGATGTGCGTGTGGTGGGTGTCGGGGCCGATCGTGCTTATCGCGCTGCCCGGCGGCCATTCTTCTCGCAGGATCGGGCCGAAGATCTCGTCGAGCACATGCGCGCTTTGATCAAGGAAGAAGCGCCGCTGATGCTTCAGCTCATCGCAGAAGCTCTCCCACCCGCGCCCGAACCAGTCATCCTCGGCGTCGAGGATCGTGTAGACGTCCGATGTGTCATCATAATAGTCGAACCCGCCATCGTTGACGTGGAAGCGGTGGCGTTCGGCGAGGGCGGAGACGAGGTCGCGGCCGATCTCGTCGGTGTCGGCCTCGAGGATCTCGGTCATGATTTGGCTGGGGTATTCGCCATTCGGCGCCCAGTCGGGATTGCCATCGCGCACCACGAACCCGGCCTCGGCCTCACCCACGATGTTCTGGAACACCGGATCGACCCGGCGGGCGAGATCGTCGAGGCGGATCGCCGCCCTGCGTATTCGGCAATAGCTGCAGGTGCGCCGCGGTTGCTCGGCTCGAATCTCGGCGCTGACGATATCTTCGCCGATGCATTGCCAGCAGACGTTCAGCGGCGCTTGGCGGTTACGGCGGATCGGACGGTGCATCGCATCAATTCATCATCGCGGAGGGGCGATCGCAAGACAATTCACGAGCGCTACTTGTGACCGGGCAAGATGAACCAATCTCCTATACTGTGGCATCGCGGCGGGAAGCGACGCCAGCGGGGGAGGCGCGGATCTGAGCAAGATTACATCGGCAATCCGGTTCTCCCGGCATTTCGGCATCGATCCGGCGCGGCTTGCCGCGGCCGGCGTGCTCGATCCGACCCTCAATGTCGACACCGCATTGTTCATCGATCCGATGCTCCTCGAGCACAGCAGCCATGCCGAGATCCGCGAGGGCGCGCGCGCTTCGTATGAGAGGCATTTCTCCATGGCGATCAAATTGCTCGCCGCGGCCAAGGGGAAGGGCGACGTGGCCTGGCGGAATGCCGAGCGCCTCCTGTCCTTTCCAGAGATCAACGGCACCTGCCTTGGCTATGGCACCACCTCGGTCGCCGGGAGCGGATCGGGGCCGCAGGCGACCGCGAGCTTGATAGAAACCGCCCGCGACATCGTAGCGCTCGGCGTCAGCGACCCTGACCTCTTCGCCGCCTTGGCACTGTTCGAGGAGGGCTTCGGTCCGGACCGCATCAGCGACATGACCACAAACGTGATCTTCGAGGATCTGCTGGCGTTCAATGCTCGCGTCCTCGCCACGCTCGACGTGCCGGTCCAGGTCCACATGATCCGTTTGAAGAATGGCAAAAGCTATTCCGCGAAGCTGCCCCCCAACCCGTTCATCCGCGGCAATGGCCCGATCATCCTTGTGCCGGCGGACGTCCTGCGTGCCCTGCCGATCGCCAAAGACTGGGCCGATATCAGTACCGCCGCCTCGCACAATGCCGAGCTGCGCTCGCGAGTGAACGATCATGTCGCTGCGCTCTGGCAGGCAAAGACGCTCAAGGACAAGGACGAGCTCAAGCGCTGGGCCATGTCAGGCACGAGTGCGTTCGAGACCGTGCTCGAGATGCTGCGGGGGGCCAACCCGAAGCCCTATGATATGGCGGGCGATCCGTTCGGCGAGCTCGTCTGGCGCCGCATCGCCGAGGAGATCGCCGCCAGCGAACCACGGTCGATCTCGCCGCTGCGGTCGCCAGATGCCGCCGGCGTCTGCGCGGTCGTCGAAGACATCATTGCCCAGTTTCGCTTCCTGATTGAAGACCGCCGTCTGTCGGAGGAACTCTACTATCAGGGCAAGCCACGACCGGAAAAATCAGCGCAGCGCCTCTTTTTCGCGATCGCCTATGCCTATTGCAAAGCGAACAATATCGACCTCACGCCCGAGGCCGATACCGGCAATGGCCCTGTCGATTTCAAGCTCTCGACCGGGTTTTCCGGACGTGTCCTCGTCGAAATCAAACTCTCGACCAACACCAAGGTCGTCGCTGGCTACTCGAAGCAGCTCGAACGCTATCGGGAGGCCGAGGAGGCGGCTGCCGGCTATTATGTCGTGCTCGATGTAGGTCAGATGGGCCGGAAGCATGAACGGCTGATTGCGGTGCGCAACGATGCCATGTTGGCGGGACAAAAAGTGTCGCCGATCGAGGTGATCGATGGAACGCGCAGACAGTCGGCGAGCAAGCTCTGACCTGCGCCGTATCGTTATCGATGCGGTGGCACATTCAGGCGTGAGCATTTCACGACGGTTTATTCCGGCGTCGCTCCCCAACGGGCAATGGGCAACCGCCCTCAATACATCACCAACAGTGCTGCTGAGAGGCGGCTTTCGGAGGCATTCAAGTTTGCGGGCAATGACCGATTTTGGGGCGCAAAGCTGTCGCGACTCCCATCCAGCGGCACTAGCGAGACAACATTGGACAACGAGGCTCCATTGTGGCTGCTGTCGTTAACCCATTTCTCCAATACGTCTGATATACCTACCTGTTCTGGCTACGGGGGAGGCTAGTTTGCGGAAGCTGTTTTTTGGCGACAATCTCGACATATTACGCCAGCACGTGGTGGATGAATCCGTCGACCTTATCTATCTTGATCCACCCTTCAACTCGAAGAGCGATTACAATCTTCTCTTTCGCTCTCCTGACGGAAATGCTGCCTCCGCGCAGGCGTTAGCTTTCGAAGATACGTGGAGATGGGGACTAGCTGCAGAGCAAGCCTTTCGGGACATCGTCGCCCACGGTGGCGCGCCTGCTCGCCTTATCGGTTCGCTTCGGCATTGGATGCAGGAAAGCGACGTCATGGCCTACCTGGTTATGATGACCGTGCGCCTCATCGAGTTGCACCGTGTATTGAAATCTACTGGTAGCCTCTACCTTCACTGTGATCCGGCTGCGAGCCACTACCTAAAGATGATGCTAGATGCCATTTTCGGACCTTCGGCCTTTAAGAGCGAAATAGTCTGGAAGCGTACTAACGCGCGTGGAACCACGGGCAAATGGCCAGCTCTCCATGACATTCTGCTTTTCTATACCAAGACCGATAGATTCCACTTTGAAGCTCAGAAAGGCGCAGGCGATCCAAATCGAGTGCCTCATACTCTAATCACCGGACCTGACGGTCGCAAGTATCAGACGTACGAGTTAACTGGCCCAGGCCGGACACTCGAGGGCGAGAGTGGCCGCGAATGGCGTGGGTTCGACCCATCTCGCTTTGGTCGCCATTGGGGCCAAAGCGAAGCCGAGCGTGATCGCCTCGACTTCCAGGGTCTCATTCACTGGCCTTCAAATGGTGGTTTTCCTCGACGTAAGGCAGAAGAGGCGTTCGACCCGGCGGCAAGGCTAGTCACAGTTGGCGATGTGTGGATCGATATCGACCGCCTCAACCAGACCGCAAAGGAGCGTCTGGGCTATCCGACACAGAAGCCTCTTGCCTTGCTGGAGCGCATACTTGAGGCATCGAGCATCCCCGGCGATCTGGTCCTCGATCCATTCTGCGGTTGCGGCACTACAGTCCACGCCGCCGAAAAACTCGGTCGAGGATGGGTCGGAATTGACGTAACGAATTATGCGGTCAAGCTTATCAGCGAGAGGCTTTCTGCGTCCTTTGCTGATCTGCGGATAGAGATCGATGGTCGTCCCCAAGACTATGCCGACGCTGTGGCGTTGGCCGAGCGCAACAAATATCAATTTCAGTGGTGGGCCTGCGACATCATTGGCGCGCAGCGCTACCGTGATCGCAAGAAGGGGCCGGACGGGGGTGTCGACGGTGAAATACTGTTCTTGAACGGACCGCGAGGTGTTGGCCGTATTATCGTGTCAGTGAAGGGGGGCAAGACGGTCGGCGTGGATGCGGTACGAGAACTGCGCGCCGTGGTGGATCAACAAGGCGCGGATATGGGCGTTCTCGTTTCACTTGCAGATCCGAGTAAGGACGCGGTGAATGCCGCACTTTCGGCTGGCGTAGTCCGCACGGTTCATGGCGAATTCCACAAACTGCAACTCGCCCCGATGCGAGAACTCTTCGAAGGTCGTCGTCCGCGCCTCCCCGTACCGGCTCCAGCCGCTTTGCTTCGGCCGCCGAAGGGGCCAAAAAAGAAGGCTGACAAACAACTTAACTTCACCTTCGCCTTTGGCGGTCACAATTATCAGCGACCTGCCAGCGAAGACGGAGTGGTGTTGGATCCAGGCCTGCTGGTCGGGAGAGGTGGCTAATTTCGCACGTGAGGACGAATCCGCCGATCAACGGTAATTGCGCAGGCCGGTTGATTTTCGGCCGCTTTCGGAAGCAGCATCGACGCTCGAACGACCGAAATTGGGGCGCATTCCAGACCGGCAGGTCGCACCGAAAGCTGCTCCTGGGCCGTGAGCCGCCGATAGCTTTCACGATCGACGACACACGGGAGGCGACCAGTCTTAGTGCGGCGCAATCGAAACACCGCCCTTATGCTCAGGCTGGCCCTTGGCTGCCTCGATCGTGCTGGTCACTGCCTTGCCTCCGGCTAACGCCATCGTGACGATGGCTGCCAACGAGCAGACCAACGCGAGAGCGTACAGAGCCGCCCCTGCCTTGGTGTGACCTGATTTTATAAGATCTCGAACAACCGAAGCCGTAGCCTGCCACATCCACCTGCTCATAACCGCAAACCTCAGCAAGCGACCGCTTGCGCGATCGTCGTTGTTGGGGGCCCCTCGGGTTTCGGTTTGTCGAGTTACAGGTTGGCGTGGTTCGCGGTTTTCGAGTTTCGGAGTTACAACGGAGGCCCGTACTCCGGACATGGACTGGCTAAGCCAGATTTCAAGCTGGCGTTGTGGTTCCTTATCATAGGTACTGAATGAGAATAGTTGACACGATTTAGCATGAAATGTAGATTATCTGGGACTCCATCCAGTCACGTACAAACAAGTCGGGTCATAATTTGGGTCTTGTTAGAATTTCTATTTTGACTTTCTGATATTTATTTAAATGCTTATTTAGAATTATCGAGTTCTCTTCTGGCACCAGGTACCCCCTTTCAGGGGGTACCAAAACCTCTCCCAAAACTTGAAAAAACCACGGTTTTCTGCCATAAACTGGGTCCGGAAGGCCCGCGGCGTGCCATTGCATCCCAGTCCGATGTTGGCACGATCGTTGGTACTTTCCGGGTACCAACACGGGAGATACCAACATGGCTCTCACGGCACTGGAAGTCCGCTCCGCCAAGGGCAAAGAGCGGCCGTATAAGGTCAGCGATTCAGGCGGCCTCTATCTCTTCATACAACCATCAGGGCAGCGCTATTGGCGCCTGGCCTATCGGTGGGGAGGCAAGCAGCACACCATGGCGCTTGGTGTTTATCCCGACGTCGGCCTCGCAGACGCGCGCGAGAAGCGAGATTCGGTCCGCAAGATTCTCGCTGAGGGCAGAATCCTGTCTCCGTAGCGAAGGAAGAGGCGTTCGCTGCGAGGATGGCCGAGCAGATCACCTCCGGGTGGCGCGGAAGAGTGGCACGGCAAGTGCGAGCGCGAGGGGCTCGCGAAGATCACTCTGCAGAAGCAGAAGTGGCTCCTCGACTTTGCCTATCCCGAGCTTGGCTTCCGCCCGATCAATCGGATTTCGGCGCATGAGGTCTACGAGGTGCTGCGCGGCATCGAAGCCAAAGGACATTATGAGACGGCGCGCCGCTTGCGGGGCACTTGCGGAAGTATCTTTCGATACGCTGTAGCGATCGCCCGCGCTGAACGCGACGTATGCGCTGACCTACGCGGCGCGCTCATCACCCCGAAGGTGAAGCATCTCGCAGCGATTACAAAACCGGCGGAGGTCGGTGACTTGATGTGCGCAATCGACGGCTTTGACGGATACCGCGTGACACACGTCGCACTAAGGCTAGCGCCTCACCTTTTTGTCCGACCCGGCGAACTGCGTCATGCTGAATGGGGCGAGTTCGACTTTGGTGAGCGGGTGTGGGCGATTCCCGCTGACAAGATGAAGATGCGTCGCCCTCACTATGTGCCACTGTCAAAGCAGGCGTTGGCGATCATCGAAGAAATCAAGCCGGTTAGCGGCAAGCATCGGCACCTGTTCCCCTGCCAGGGCAAGCGTGACCGTCCCATGTGCGAGAACACACTAAACTTGGCTTTGCAGCGCCTGGGATACGGCGGCGGCCGCATGACCACACACGGATTTCGCGCAATGGCGAGCACTTTGCTCAACGAATCCGGGCGCTGGACGCCGGATGCCATCGAGCGACAGTTAGCTCATGTGGACTCCAACGCCGTGCGTCGAATTTACTCACGCGGCGACTATTGGGACGAAAGGGTCCGAATGATGCAGGCGTGGTCTGACGAGCTCGATCGTTTGCGTGCTGAGGCCCTAACTCGGAGGAACGAAAAGGACGCCGCTTGAGGCCCCGATACTCGAGGTGGCAGCAGCACCAAGTCCGCAGCGCTCCACGCGAGCTCCCTAGTGAGCGGCGTCGCCGGCGAGTTTGGACGCCAATATTGGTTTGTACCTCCGAGTGACGTCGCGCCCTCGTCGGTTTCCGGCAGGGACGCGGCGCATCCGACGGCGCTCAAACCAAGTGGAAATCGTCTATGCGAGGCGCCGTGTGGATCCCGCCTGCTTGCCAATTCTCCCACCAGATCGGGACATTCGCTCCACCTTCCGCGCCGCCACTCGATGTGAATTCCGATGCTGTGCCCTGCGCGAGAAGTGTCGGGTCGAAATCGCCATTAGCGAAGCGGAGCCAATCGATATTCTGCAGGATGTCGGTCCCGTCGCGCCCACCGACGAGATCGCGCACCTCGAACGTGTAGTTGCCGAGGTCGCTAATCGCATATTCTGACGATATCCCTGCAAAGCCGGCTACGTCTAAACCTCCGTCCTCGCCGGTGACCTGGGTCGCGAACAGTCGCACATTGTCCAAGGATGCCCCGGCATTGTCCGTCGACCCGGTACCGACGAAGCGCAGGCTGTTCGTACCCGCGGTAGCTACGAGATCAAACTGGCGCGCAACCATCGCATTGCCGATCTCGGCACCATAAGTCGCGGCCAGAACCCCGTTCCAGTAAACTTCGAGCCCGCCGCTCGATCCTGCCCGATTGGCGTGATCGAACTGCAGACGAAGAACCTGTCCCCCGTCTAAACCGGTGAAGCTCTGACTCACGTCCATGTTGCTGCCGCTGCCTCCCGCCGAGTCCATGTCGAGCCAATAACTGCCCTCGGTGGGCGCCACGCCGTTCCCGGCATTGGCCTGCTCGAACGGCTGGCTGTTGGCCCGCGACCAGCCCGGCAACGTCGCATTCGCCATTCCCCAGCTGCCGCTTCCAGTCACGGTGCCCGATTGCTCGAAGCTGCCGTTCACCACCAAGTTCGCTCCCACCGCGACGAGGCCGCCCGCGGCGACTGCGCCGCCATAGAGCGTGTCGTCACCTGCCCCGCCCTCAAGCAAGTCGTCTCCGAGGCCGCCCGCGAGGATATCGTTGCCAGCTTGGCCGTGGAGTGAGTCCGCCGCCGAGGAGCCGGTCAGCGAATCTTCTCCTTCAAGCGCCCAAATCTCGGCGCCGCCCGCAGGGGCCTCGATTGTGTCGTTGCCGTTGGTGGTGCCGCGCAGCAGTGCGTTCATCCCAGCCTCGTCCAGGATGGTGCCGTCGGCGAATTCGAACCGCTCGATGCCGGCGTCGCCCCAGGTCTGGTTCTCGATCAGGATCGAGCCTTGGGCGTTCTTGAAGGTCAGCCGCAAATGGCTGCCATCGGAGGTCACGCGGGACGCGATCAGGTCGCTCGCGGCGATGCCGGCGCCGAAGATCAGGCGGTCGAAGCTGCCGTACCAGCCGACATAGTCGTTGATCACGTCATTCCCGTCGCCGGGGTCGTAGACGAAGACGTCATCGCCTTCGGCACCTACCAGCCGGTCGTCGCCAACCCCGCCGATCAGCCAGTCATTGCCCTGGAAGCCTTGCAGCAGATCGTTGCCGCCGCGGCCGTCGATCGTCTCGCCGAGGCCACTGCCGTTGATCGTCTCGTCGGCGCTCGTTCCCTGCCCGGCGAAATAGGCCGCGTTCAGGGTGGCGGCATCCCACTGAGTCCCGTCGGCAAACTTGACGAGGTCGACGCCCCATTCGCGGCCGCCGTAAAACTGGTTGTCGAGCGTAAGCGAGCCGCCGGCCTGGGTGAAGGTGAGGGTCATGTCGCTTCCGTCCGCGGAGCGCGAGAAGCTGACTTCGGCAGCCGTGAGCCCGGCGCCCAGCTGCACTTCGTTGTAGCTGCCCCAATAATAGGTATATTCGCTGACCGCGTCGTTTCCCCCACCGGCGGCGTAGACATAGGCATCGTCGCCATCGCCGCCTTCGAGCCAGTCGTCGCCGATGCCGCCGTCGAGCCGGTCGTTTCCGCCGGAGCCGCGCAGAGTATCGTTGCCGGCCGCGCCGAACAGATTGTCGTCCCGGCCGCTGCCGTCGATCACGTCGTCGCCGGCGCTGGTCTGGCTCGCGAAGAACCTGGCATCGATCGCGGCGGTGTCCCATTCGGTGCCGTCAGCGAAGCGGAGCACATCAATGCCCCATTCCCGGCCACCATAAAGCTGGTTGTCGAGCGTGATCGAGCCGCCGCCGGCAAAGCTGAGGACCACGTCGTTTCCGTCGACGCTCGACCTGCTGAAGGAGACGTCGGTTTGGGCGATCCCGGCGCCGAGCTGGAGTGTATTCCAGCTGCCCCAATAGTAAGCGTATTCGCTGATGATATCGTCGCTGCTGTCGGCGGCGTAGAAGTAACTGTCGTCACCGTCGCCGCCCTCGAGTCGGTCGTCGCCGCCGCCCCCGTCGAGCGTGTCGTTGCCGCCATTGCCGCGCAGCACGTCGTTGCCCGCGCCGCCCGCCAGCGGATCATCGCGTCCGCTCCCCTCCAGCACGTCGTCGCCCGCAGTGGTGAGCGAGGCGAAGAAGCGGGCATTGATCTGGCTCGCGTCCCATTCGACGCCGTCAGCGAAGCGGATCAGGTCGATACCCCACTCGCGCCCGCCGTACAGCTGGTTGTCGAGCGTGATCGAGCCGCCACCGGCGAAGGACACTACGATGTCGTTGCCGTCCACAGCCGATCGCGACCAACTGATCTGCGACCCGTCGAGACCGGCGCCGAGAGTCAGGACGTTATAGCTGCCCCAATAATAGGTGTATTCGCTGATCGTGTCGCCGCCGCCGCCCACCGCGTAGGTATAAATGTCGTCGCCGTCGCCGCCTTCGAGCCGGTCGTTGCCCGCGCCGCCGTCTATCGTGTCGTTACCGCCATTGCCGCGCAGCAAATCGTTGCCGCCGCCGCCCGACAATTGATCGGCGAGCGAAGTGCCATCGACGACGTCGTCGCCCGGCGTGCTGGCCCCGCTGGTCATCAGATTGGCGAGCGTATCGGCGGTCCACACCGTGCCGTCAGCGAACTCGACGAAATCGAGCGTCCATTCGCGGCCGCCGCTGATCTGGTGGGTGAGCGTGACGCTGCTCGCGCCGTTCTGGACGACCAGGACCATGTCGTCGGCATTTATGGTCGAGCGCTGGACCGAGACGTCGGCGGGGCCGATCCCCGCACCGAAGATCAGCCGGTCGCCGCCGCTTCCCCAATAATTGACATAGTCAGAGATGACATCGTCACCGTCGCCGATGTCATGGATATAGGTGTCCGCGCCGCGGCCGCCCTCCAGCAGGTCGTCCCCGAGCCCGCCGTCGAGAAAGTCGTTGGTATAGAAGCCGACGAGATGATCGTCGCCACCGGTCGCGCGGAGCAATTCGAGCTGGACATCATCCTTGGTCTTGATCGTACCGTCGGCGAGGGCGAAATTCTCCACGTCCCACCAGGTGGTCGTGCTCGTGTCGGTGATTGTCGACCATTCGCCGCCGATTGTCAGGCTGTCGGCGGTCCCGGCGATGGTGATCGTCAGCGCGTCGCCGTTGCGGGCGAAGACGAGGTCGCTCCAGGCGATATCGGCGCCGAAGCGGACCGTATCCTCCTCGCCGAGATTGCCGTCGGTCAGCGTCTCGCGGACCTCGTCATGGCCATAGCCGCGGCCGAACAAATAGGTGTCACCGCCATCGCCGCCTTCGAGAATGTCGTTGCCGGCGCCGCCATCGAGCGTGTCGCCGGTCATGAACCCGAACAGATGGTCGTCGCCCGCAGTCTTCTGCGCCTCGAGAACGACCTGCTGGATTTCCTGGCGGATGAGCGTCGTTCCGTCGGCGAACCGGAAGCGGTCGACATCCTGCCAGGTGAACCAGCTGCCATAGTTGAACTGGCCAGTGATCTGGAGCGTGTCGCCGGTGTCGAGGATCGTGATCAGCAGATCGTTGCCCGACCGGACGAAGCCGAGGTCCTCCAGCGTTATCCCCGCGCCGAAGCGCAGTTCGTCGTCCTCGGAAAGATTGGCGGTAGTGAGCGACTCGCGGATCTCGTCCTGGCCATAGCCGCGGCCGAAGACATAGATGTCAGCGCCGTCACCCCCTTCGAGAATGTCGTCGCCGGCGCCGCCGTCCAGGGTGTCGGAGCGGAAGGTGCCGATCAGGTGATCGTCGCCGGGCGTGCCGCCGAGCAGCCGCGCAGCGATCTGGAGGTCCGATACGGTGGTGCCGTTGTCAAACACGAAGCTCTCGATGTCGTTCCACGCGAACCAGTTGCCGAAACTGAACTGGCCTGCGATCCGCACTGAATCGCCTGTATCAACGATCGTGACGATCAGGTCGTCGCCGTCGCGCGCATAGGCGACGTCTTGGGGAAGTACTCCCACTCCGAAGACCAGGCTGTCGCCGTCGCCCAGATTGGTGTTGGTGACGGTCTCGATGATCGTGTCGTGCCCCGAGCCGCGCCCGAAAAGATAGGCGTCGCCGCCATTGCTTCCTTCGAGCACGTCGTCGCCTGCGCCGCCGTCCAGAATGTCCGCGCTGTCGAACCCGATGAGATGATCGTTTCCAGAGGTCGGCGTGAGTAGGCGGACCTGAACGTCGGTCGCCGTCCATTCGACTCCGTTGGCGAAGCGGAACAGCTCCACATCGTGCCAGGTGAACCAGGCCGAATAGGCGAATTGGCCAGCAACGGTCAGCGTGTCGCCCGAACCCGCGAGCGTCAGGATCAGATCGTTGCCATCGCGCGACAGCAGCACGTCCGCCGGCAGCACCGTCGGCGCGAATGCGACGATGTCCTCGTCGCCGTACAGCACGTTGCTGACGCTCTCCTCGATGCGGTCATGCCCCGATCCGATGCCGAACACATAGGTGTCGCCGCTTTCGCCGCCGCGCAGGATATCGTCGCCGGCGCTTGCCTCGAACCGGTCGGAAAGCGTGAACCCTTCGGTCACGTCGTTGCCAGTGGTCGTCTGTGCAGCGATCATCCGGCGGTTGAGCTCCTGCCAATTCCAGATCGTGCCGTCGCCGAAGCGGACTTCCTCGATGCGGCTGGTCGGGATCGCGCCGAACACCCCGGTCTGGATATAATCGTCCTGGCCTTGGAGCGTTACTGCATCGCCGGTAGTGCCGACCGTCAGTGTGATCGCCGACCCGGCGCGGGTGAACACGATGTCGTCCGCGTCGATGGCCGGCCCGAACTGAATGTTGTCGATCGTCTGATCCACGGTCAGGAAGCCGTCCCCGATCAGCGTCTGGTTGTCGTCGAACACCGTGTCGTGGCCGTCGCCGGCCTTGAAGACATAGCTGTCGCCACCGCCGCCGCCCGAAAGCAGGTCGTCGCCTTTGCCGCCGACCATGGTATCCGCGAGGATGTCGCCGCGGAGCCGGTCGTTCGCCGCCGACCCGGTGGTCACGATCGCCTCGATATCCTGCCAGGAATAGGCCGAATTGTCGGAAAAGGCGAACCACTCGACCCGGTCGAACCATTGGGCGCCGAGCACGCCGGTCTGGAAACTGTTGAACTGGCCGTCGACGGTCAGCGTCTCGCCCGTTGTGACATTGGTGATCACTAGATCATCGGTGTCGTAATTGCGCGCGAACACCAGCGTGCTCGGATCGATCGACGGGTCGAATCGCACGACATCGGCGCGAACGGTGAGGCTGATGCCGCCCAGCCCGACACTGATGTCGATATAGCGCGCGTGCTCGCGAATAATGTCGTTGCCAGCACCTGCTCCCCAGCCATACGTATCGGCGCCGTCCATCCCGATCAGCACGTCATTGCCCGTGCTTGCCCCAAAGATATCGTCGTCGCCGAACCCGCGGGTCTCGTCATTGCCTGCGGTCGTCGCCTGGCTGATCAGCAGCTGTTGAATGTCTTTGTTCGACCAGGCGTCGCCCAAATCGCGGAAGGTAAACACCTCGATACGGCTGTTGAGCGCCAGTCTGTCGTTGTAGCCGAGCGACGAATAGCCGAACTGGCCCTCCACGAGCAGCGACTGGCCGCCGGTGCCAATCGTCACCAGCAAATCGTCGCCGCCCGAGCCCGCGCGCGCGAAGACGAGTCCGTCAGGTGCGATGCCGTCGCCGAACACCACCACGTCTGCGGCTCGGAGCAGCACCGTCGACTGCACGTCGTGGATGACGTCGTGGCCTTCGCCGCCGTTGATCACGTAGAGATCGGCGTCGTCGCCACCCTCGAGGCGATCGTCGCCGAGCCCACCCAGCAGCACGTCCGAATGCATCGTCCCGATCATCTGATCGTCGCCGTCGGTGCCGGTTCCAACCGCGCTCATGATCTCCGGCGTCTCGAACACGGTTCCGTCAGCAAACTGGATTTCCTCGACACCCTTGTTGGTGCTGAGCAGTACGTCCGAAGACAGCGGCACGACCGGGGCGAACTGGCCGGTCACGCGTACCGTCTCGCCGGTGGCCGTAACGGTGATCAGCAGGTCGTTGCCGTCGCGCGTGAGCTTGACGTCGTCTGGGTTGAGGAAGGCGAAGCGGATCCGGTCTCCGGCCGGCTGCGCCTCGATATCCTGAATGACGGTGTGGCCGATCTGGGCGCCGAAGATATAGACGTCCTGGCCGCCACCGCCGATCAGCGTGTCGTCGCCGCCGTTGCCGACGTAGATCGCGGTATCAGAGGCGGTGCCGCGCGACAGCGTGTCGTTCGCATCGGTCCCGACCCTGAGATTGTCGAGGCCCAGTGCACCCGCTAGCGCGGCAAAGTCGAGCGTTGGTGCCGCCTCGTCGATCGCGCGCAGCAGCTGCGCCGTAATGAAGTCCGCGCGTACCAAATTCGCATCGGTGCGCCGCATGCCGTCCGCCATCGCACCGAGCAAAGGCGCCCAGCCCTGCCACTCGGCAAGCGCCTGTGCGGGGTCGGCCGGCAGGTCCGCCAGCAGCCCTGAATAGAGGTCAGCCAAAGCGGTCGGCGTGTCGGCGACCAGCAGGTCGAGATCAGCACGGTAGCTGATCCCGTCAAAGGCGTCGGCCATCGGGCCCTGCACGATCAGGCGCAAGGTGAGCCGCGTCACCTGGTCGGTCCAAAGCGCTTCTATCTCGGCCAGATTGCCGGTCTGCACCACACCACCGGCGTCGCGCGGCATTAGCGTGTAGCCGCTATACTGCTCGAGAAAGGCGAGCTTGCGCGCATCGAAGCCGTTGGTGCCGATGGCATCCGCGGCGACGCCGTCGACGCCAGCCCAGTCGTACAGGATGGCCTCGGCGCCTGCCTTCAAGACGTGGAGATCGTTGGTGGCGAGCGCGACGAAGTCGGCGACGCGGGCCTCGAGCCCGGCATGTCCGGTCATTGCCACGCGGAGGTCCTTGAGCCCGCCAAAGCCCTTGAGCTGCGGAAGCACTTCCGCCGCCGCGCTAACGTGGCTGTCGCCGAGCCACCGCGTCGCGGTCTCGTTGATCTGCAGCGCGACGTCGGCGATGCCGCGCGTGCTGCCGTCAGCGCGCGTATAGCTGCCGGTGGCGGCAATCGCATTGCCGCCGATCGCCGTCGGTTCGGCCGGCGCGGTGCTGGCAAGCGAGATCGAGATGATGCCGAGCTCCGCGAGCGACTTGAGCTCGCCGGCATCCGAGACACCGTCCTGGTCCAGGTCCTGCCACACGCGCAGGCTGCTAAAGACTGCGTCGGCGGAGTCGATCCGGCCGTCGGCATTGGCGTCGAAAAGCGCGAGCGCGGCGAAGCCCGACATCGTCCGGTTGCCAAACAATTCGGTGACGTTGTCGATCGTGCCATTGCCGTTGCGATCCAGCGCGAGCAGCCCGTCCTCGCCGCGGACCCAGCCCGTCCGTTCGCCAAACCCGTCGGCGTCGAATTCGAAAAAGGCCTTGCTGTTCCCCTCTGTCGTGAGCTCGAAGCCGTCACCGTCGAGGTCGAGCACCAGCGGATCGAACCCGTTCAGCCCGATCCCGAAGCCAGCCTTGAGCGCCAGATTGACGAACTTGCCGATGCGTCCCAGCGACGCGCCCGAGCCGTCTCCGACCCCTGCCTCGAACACCGTGATTCCGGCTGTGCCGACCCCGCTGTCGAGGTCGACATGATAGTCGTGGATCACGCCGGGCGCGGTCTGGCCCCAGAGGTCGACGAGCAGATTGCCTTCGGAGTCGAGCTGGTAGCGGGCGAACTTCATCGTTGCGACGTCGATGAAGAAGGCGGCGGTCATCAGCACCGAGTTGCCGATCACCGGGAAAGCCGTCAGCAACGAGGAGAAAGGCGACCAGTAAGCGGTATGGCCCTCCATCCACCATTGCTTGACGCCACCGTACAGCGGGATGCCGCCATAGCTCGCAGTGTCGTGCGTTTCGCCGTCCTCGACATGGGTGCTGGCGCGTAACTCAAATCGGTCCTCGCCCGCGCCGCCATAGAGGTGCGACTCCCAGCCGCCCCCGACCAGCAAGTCGTTGCCGCCGCCGCCATAGAGGGCGGAATAGCCCTCACCCGCATCGCGACCGCCCCCGTTCGCAATCAGCACGTCATCAAATTGCGTACCCGTTACGCTATTCGCGTTTGCGGCGGTGAGCATGACTTCGGATCGGCCAAACAGGCCACCGAAGAATCCGGTCGCCGTCGTCAAGGCGCTGTTGCTCAGATACTGGATTGTCTGGCTGTCCGTGTTCCGCAGGTCCACGCGAACGCCATATTTGATAGTGCCCCCGAAGAGGCCGGTGATCGTCTTCCCCGCTTGCGAAAGGTCTATCGTGTCATCTCCGTAGGATGGTTCGCCCGCAGAGCCGAAATCGATCGTCAGATTCCGGAGAGGCGACCCGTTCCCGGACCCAAAGTCTCCCAAATCGGTAATCTTGAGCTTGTCCGACTTGTCAGTCAGATGAATCATCTCGACGCCGACGATCCGGTCGCGCCCGCCAAATCCGTCATCTACGACGACAACCTGGGTTCGCGTGTCGCCCTCCAGGTTGGTGAAGGCATTATCGAACTCGCCAATTTCGAGTGATACACCACGGTCCGGAGCAATCTGAACGCCGGCAATGTTTGCGATCTGATAGTGAACGACGTCATAGTCTTTGAGCGGAGAGTTGTTTACATTGAGATTGTTGTCCGGGTGTGCGACACTCGCGAAGCCGCCCCCGACAATGATATCGTCGCCTTTCGAGCCGACTAGGACATCGTTTCCGCGCCCTCCAACTATCACGTCATTGGTCTCGCTGCCGACAATAATGTCGTGACCATCGAAACCGTTGCCGCGCCCAATTGCCCCTTGTATGGTATTGGTGATGTTGACGGTGTAGTTAGCCTTTAGTAAATTACTGTTACCGGGGTAGGCATATTGCGGAAGCACGGGCGAAAAACTATCGAAGTCAATTCCGACATTGTATAGTACAGAAGCAACGAAGGAATTACTGTTAGAGTCATGACCAGTGCCAGCAAACGTGACGAGATCGTATGGGAAGTGCGCGTCATGGATCTGGCGCGCATGTTGTACCATCTGTGCCCAAACTTCCGCCGGATCGCGGCCATGCAAGTCTATGACGGTGCTCCCATACAGGGCACGATCTTGAATGGGCCTGGCATCTAACGTTTCACTCAAGGGAACATCGACCGAGCCGGTGATGTTGCCGAATATCCCATTGACCCAGGTGCTCGTGTCTTGGTCCGGGCCGGCCCTGATTGCACGTTCCGTGCCGTCATCCTCGACATACACGAGATAAGCATGCCCGAAGAGATCGCCGCTTGCTTCGGCGATCCGCTTACCTTCAATACGAATCTCGGGCATCAGATAGCAGTCCTTTTGGTGACAATGCCGGAAGTTAACTCGATAGTAATTTGCCGAGTATCGTAGTTAAGCATCGCGGAATTGCTCGGCCTTGCGCCACGTTCGCGATATACCTCCGTAACAATTCCGTTTTGATTCTGCGAATAGTAAAGCTTAAATCTTTTCGAGGGCAAGACTTTACGCACGCACGTCATGTTGGCGCCAACCGGGATGGCGGCTAGGATTGACTTCTTGAAACCGGAGATGTCGTCTAGATTCAAAGCGTCGACATCAAGCGAGCAGGGAGATGCCGAGACGGCGTGACCTGGTCCACACGAACAGAGCGCCAGAGAGATCGTCCAAACTAGGCAAGTCGTACGTAGCCCCGCGCGCAAGCCGATCCGAGACGCCGGACCGGCGCAGTGTCGCTCGATAGCGCAAGGAGCAGCGCCTCCCCGCGTCAGACAGATATCATCCGTCAATAGTTCCTCCCTGTTTTCTCGGTCGCTTTCCCTGTCGGGCCAAGTTCAGTTTGGTTTCCACGCCTCGCTCAGCTATTCTGCAAACTATGACTGGGAGGCCGCTCACCGGGGAGCACTCCCCGAGCTGTGCAGGCCGTTGAACGACGCATGTGCAGGCCGGCGGAAGAGCCTTGTAGAAGGTGTAGCTATGTTGTTGCCGAAGGCGGAATAGCTGGCGAACGCGGTCGCCGGATTGATGTCATCCGGCGTCGGCATTTGCACCTCGGGTCAGAAGATGGTTGCACAGGCGCTTTGCCAGCGTGTCGGTGTCGCGCGCCGCATCCCAATATTGCCGGTTGTCGGGAGTGGTGCCGTCGGGCCGGATCGGGATATTGCCGGCTACATGGCGATAGCTGGCACGTTCGATGCTGGCAGACCAGCGGGCGCCGGACTGCGATGCCGTCAGGCTGACGCGGTACGGTGTTCCTTTGCCGTTCGGCGTGATAGTCAGGCGGATCACCACGTTGTTGCCATCGTCCGCAATCTGTCCCGGCGAGGCGACGATCGACGACGGTTTGCCAGTGGCGCGAAGCATAGCCACGCAGGCATCGGAGACGCGATTCGCATAGGCCCGCTCACTGCCCTCCGCCAGGTGCAGCGGCGCAACCATGTCGACCGAAAAGTCCGTCGCCACGCTGATTCGAGTCGCGGAAGAAAATTGTAGTCTCTCTGCGCGCTCCAGCCGGACGCGTCCTCCATCGTCGCTTCTGTCCCGCACGGTCCTGCGCTCGCTTTGCTCGCCGGATTGCTCTGCCCCCGAATCTGCATTGCGGACCGCATGTCGTGCTTCGCGCAGCGCCGGATCGTTTGGCACGGTGTCAGCGCCGCAGCTCGCAGGAGCGAGTGCCAGCAGGACCATAAAAGGCTTCAGCTGCATCGAGAGGTCTTCCACAGCAGCGTGGTCTGATCGCCCTCTTCAACCGAGGCCATAGAAGATCGTGACACGCCTGGCACAAACAAAACCGCCGGGCAGCATGTTTCTGAGGCACGATGGCCTGAATCGCTCGAACAAGGCAGTGATTCAGGCCTCACGCTTACTCCAAACGCAAACAACCGTCGCACGGGATTATTCCCACTTTTTTCGACAGTACAATGACGGGGGGTAATTTATTTTCGCTTTGGGTTAAATACTCGTTCACTGCGTACCCGGAGGTGAATACTGGAATCTTTATACCGGCATCTTTGAGCACGACTGGCCATACACGGGCTTTGAGGCCTGCAAGACGAATGCGTGTGGATCAGGCCTGAGGCGTCAGCTTGCCCGATAGACATCGCAGGCTGGTACCTTCTCGCATGCGACAAAATCCCAATGGAGGAGGTGCCTCGAATTGTCCTCGGGGCGAGCGATGATTCTCAACGCAGCTTGGCCGCCTGTCTCGACATCGTTGCTCAGCCAGTTCGGCATCGCGTGGGAAGTACCATATCTGGGCGGGTGATCGGCTGCACGGAGGCTGCGGGAGCACATAGCTTCATGTCGTCTTCGATGCGAATGGCCCCCTGAGCTCCCGGTCGGGGCCGCGATTATGCTGGTGTGGCAACGCTTCCAACGACCTGCGGAAGGGCAATTGCTGTCCCGCGATCGCGGCGATTGGTCGGGATGTTCTGCCAGGCGCATCTAGGGCCGATATTCGAGATCGCAAAGCTCGGGCCGGCCCTCAAGCGTGTTCCTATATGGCGTTGCTCCGTCATCATCGTCACACTCTGCCTAAGAGGTCGCCTGCCGGGGCATAGAAGATACGGAAAAACGTATCTCTTAGGAGTATGCGTTTTTCCGTATATTCTTGCGCTATGCGCTTTTCCGTATACAGAGATGTCATGCGGAAAAACGTATAGGTCGTTCCAAAATGGTTTCCATCATCAGATCCTCTCAAAGCCTCGGTGCCGCATTGCGAAGCGCTCGACGCGCGGCGGGACTTACCCAAAAGGAGCTTGGGGCACGAACGAACCTGCGTCAGGCGACGATCTCGAGCCTGGAGAACGGCGAGGCAGGTACTCTCGAAACTCTGTTCACGATACTGACCTATCTGAAGCTGGAACTGCGGCTGTCGGAGCGCAGCCGGTCAGCGCCCGCGCTTGACGAGATCTTTTAGATGGCGCGCCGGTCCTCGACCCTTCGGGTGCTTCTGAACGGCAGACAGGTCGGATGGCTATCCCGTGCGGCCAACGGCGCCATCGACTTCCGCTACGCGCAGGAATGGCTCGACTGGGAATATGTGTCGCCGGTCTCGCTTTCGCTGCCGCTCGATACGCGCCGCTATACCGGCGGTGCGGTCACGGCAGTGTTCGACAACCTTCTCCCGGACAATGACGACATCCGTCGCCGTGTCGCCGGCCGGGTCGGCGCCGAAGGTGCCGATGTCTATAGTTTGCTGGCGGCTGTCGGGAGGGATTGCGTTGGCGCACTTCAGTTCCTGCCCGAAGACGAAGAGGCCTCGCCTGCCGGCACTGTCGAAGCCGAACCCCTCGAAGACGACGACGTCGCTGCGATGCTGCGCAACCTCGGCAGGGCGCCGCTGGGTCTGGAGCGCGACGATGCGTTTCGTATCTCGATTGCCGGCGCCCAGGAGAAGACCGCGTTGCTCTGGTGGGAAGACCGCTGGAACAAGCCACACGGCACGACAGCCACAACGCACATCTTCAAGCCGCAGATCGGCGAGCTTCCCAACGGGATCGATCTCTCGAACAGCGTCGAGAACGAGCATCTCTGCCTGACCTTCCTTGGCGCCCTCGGCATGGACGTCGCTCAAACCCGCGTGGCGACTTTTGGAGAGCGGCCGGTGTTGATCGTCGAGCGGTTTGACCGGCTGTGGGCGCGTGACGGGCGCCTGCTTCGACGTCCGCAGGAGGATTTGTGCCAGGCGCTGTCCGTGCCGCCGACGCGCAAGTACGAGGATCATGGCGGACCGGGCGTCGCCGAGATCATGAAGGTGCTGGCCGCCAGTGACCGGCCGGATATCGACCGCCGCGCGCTGATGAAGACGCTCATCGCCTTCTGGCTGCTCGGCGCCACCGACGGGCATGCGAAGAATTTCAGCATCTTCCTGTCGCCCGGCGGGCGTTTCGCGGCGACCCCCATCTACGATGTGCTGTCAGCGGAGCCGAGCCTTGCCGCGCATCAGGTGAACCGTCGGCAGATGCGTCTTGCGATGGCGATCGGCGACCGGCGCCGATATCGGCTCGATGAGATTGCGCCGCGTCACTTCCTGCAGACCGCGGTCCGCGCGGGCTATGACGAGGAATCCACGCGCGAGATTTTGCACGAGCTGCGCGTGACCGCAGAGCCGGCGTTCGAGGCTGCGGTCGCTGCTATGCCGACGGGTGCGCCGGCGGCGCTGGTAGAGCCGATCGGTGTCGCGATCCGGCAGCGCGTCGGGCAGATCGATCTGCTGTGAGGCGGCTGGGAGTGCCTATCGGTTAGCCCTGGTGCGATGAAGCATCGGGCCACGCATCCATGCCTCGACCGCGGATTCGCGCCAGCCGACGCAGCGGGTGCTGAG
Source organism: Sphingomonas psychrotolerans (assembly GCF_002796605.1). Classification (NCBI taxonomy): domain Bacteria; kingdom Pseudomonadati; phylum Pseudomonadota; class Alphaproteobacteria; order Sphingomonadales; family Sphingomonadaceae; genus Sphingomonas; species Sphingomonas psychrotolerans. Next base: position 3,159,691 of record NZ_CP024923.1, on the reverse strand, counting down.
CTGTACGTTCTTCGGGAACGCGCCGTTCCGTATCATCCTGTACATGGTGGTGCGGCTTAGGCCGGTGCGGCTGAGCACGGCCTGGAGGCGGAGAAAGCGGTCGGGAGTGTCGGACATGGTCTGATCCTGTTCGCGCTGCCTTGGTCTGGTTGAAGCAGGATCGGGTTGAGGCGCCGGGCGCAAGAGGGGCGATCGGGCCAGCGTATCATGGCGAAGAAATAGAAACCGGCGGCAAGATCCAGTTCCAGGTTCGGGAGTCTCATGGCGTCTCACACCTGCGGCGTGACCGCGCTCTACGCCGCTGCGCGCCGCCGAGTCGCTCTGCGGCGTCGGTCCATCCGGATGACGATCGCTGACGCGGCCGGCTGGCGCCGGGAAGCGGAACGCGGGGATCAAATGAGCGCACACTGGCGCGCTCCTGCGGAGACGCCAGAGGCCGCAGCGTACTTGTGCCGCGTCGCACGCTCGATCCGTCCGGAGGGCACGGCGGCGGCTGGCCCACGGGCGCGCGCGCACGCCGCCGCGCCGGCCGGCCGGATTCGAGAGAGCGGCTTTTGTGCAGGCCCGCTGGAGCTGGGCAGCGCTGCGCGCTGAAGGGCTGCGGTCGCCGCGTGCCGCGGCGGCGTTTTGCCTCCGGCACTCGATCTGGCGGGGGGTGGGCGTCGCTCCCTCTAGTCCCGCCGCGGCGTGCCGCAAGCTGCGCTGCGCGCAGCTCCTTCTCTCCGTTTCGGCCCTGCGGGTGCGGCCCGCCTCTGTCGGCGGGACTGCCGGTCCGCTCCTGCCGCCCACCCCCGCCATTCCGGCGCCGGTTGCGGTGGTTTGAGGGAGTGAGGAGAGATGACGAAGACCGAGAACCGCGCGAGCCTCTATGCCGAGGTGACTTCCCGCGTGATTGCCGAGCTGAAGCAGGGGCGGCTGCCTTGGGTGCAGCCTTGTGCCGCCGCAGCTGGCGTTTCATTCGAAGATCAACTGGTATCGCACCGCGCTGCACGAGTTGGGACACTGGACCGGTCACCGCTCGCGGCTCGATCGCGATCAGTCGGGCGCCTTTGGTAGTGCTGCCTATGCGCGCGAGGAACTGGTTGCCGAGATGGCGAGTGCGTTCACCTGCGCGTCCCTGTCGATCCGTCCGACGGTTCGCCACGCGGATTATATCGGCAGCTGGCTTGCCGTGCTCCGCGCGGATGAGAAGGCGATCTTCCGGGCAGCCAGCGCAGCGACCAAGGCAGCGGATTATCTGCTCGGCTTCGTCTCCGACGGGGAGGCGGTGGCATGATCCGCTGGGTTGAAATGCGGCGGATGCGTCGCGTCTTCCGTGCGCTATCTGAGCGAGACCGTGCGATCTTCGGGTCGGTTCGGTTCGACGATCTCAGTTATGCCGAGGCGGCCGAGCGGCACGGCTGCAGCGTCGAGGAAGTGGAGGGCAGCGTTGCGAACGTGTTGCTCGCGCTGAGCGGGCGGAGCGGCAAATAGTGGTACCAGACAGCGCCGGCTGCGCTGCTCCCGGCCGCGGCGCAGCCGGCGTGAACGCGGCGGGCATCGAGCCCGCCGCGTTCACTTATCCCCTTGGCTTTTCGCGCATGAAGCGCGAGTCTGAGACTATGAAGACGAGCCTCGATCACCTGCCTGAGGGCAAGCGCCGCGAACTGGCGCATGTGGTCGATGTGCTGCGAGGCGGCTTCGCCTTCGCCACCGCGCGGCGCACGCAGCCAAGACGCGCGGCGGGCAGATCCTCAAGATCATCCTGTTCGAAAGCTACGCGCGGGGCGATTGGGTTGAGGATCCGGTGGGGCGCTACTTTTCCGATTATGACCTGCTCGTCGTCGTCAATCGCGAGGAGTTCACCGACGTTGCCGAGTATTGGGAGAAGGCCGAGACGCAGCTGCTTGAGGAGCTCTCCGCAGGACAGGTCCTGCGCACGCCGGTCAGCCTGATCTATCACGACATCGACGACGTGAACGAGAAGCTGCGGCTCGGGCGCTACTTCTTCATGGACATTCTGCGCGAGGGGATCGTGCTGTTCGACGAGGTGGGTTTCCCGTTTGTCGAGCCGCAGCCGCTGTCGCCCGAACAGGCGCTGCAGGAGACTCGCGACTATTACGAAGAATGGTTCGAAAGTGCTGTCGCGTTTGCCAAAGGCGCGTCCTACTATCGGAGCATTGAGCGGCCTAAGGAGGCTGCGTTTCAACTGCATCAGGCGGTCGAGCGCTTCTATCACCGCCTGTTCCTGGTGCGCACGCTCTATAGCCCCAAGACGCACAATCTGAACCGCCAGCGCGACATGGCCGAGCAGCTGGAGCCAGCCTTGAAGCAGGTCTGGCCGCGCGAAACGCGCTTCCAAACCACCAGAGTTGGGTCGCGAGTGGAATGGCAGCCAAGTTCGCGGTAAGCTAGCCGCCTCTAGCTAATAGGTTCGATCCTGGCTTCGCGCGACAAAACTGGCTGCCGCAGCCCAGCCAAGCAGTGCGGTCCCACCCAGCCACAACATGAAAGCGGCACTATCGCCGAGCAGCGCACAGGCGAAGCCGGGAATACACGCCATGATGACGAACATCGAGCGTGGCCGGCTGGCGGCCCCGCCACGTTCGCCGGCGGCGCGCCGCCGCTTCGGATCGCCAACGCAGAGCAAAATGACCGGAATCGCCGAGAGGAAGAGCGCACCCAGCGCGAGATAGATCGTCATGCCTCGACCGCGCCCAGGATCGGCCCGGATCCTCGCGCTGCACGTGGCCACGTCCTCCAGCAGTCGCGGAACAGCCATGCGCCGCCGCTCATGAACGCGAGGTCGAGCGCAGCAATGACCGGCTGGCCCGCTGAAACCGCCTCTGCCCAGTCCGGGCCGCCTGCTGAGAACAGGCGAAGCAGCGGCAGCAGGAGCATGGTGCCGCCCGTCGCCGCCTTCAGCACCAATGCCAGCCGGTCATTGCCGGGAACGAAGATCCCCGCGAGAATCGCCGCGCCGGATGCGATAAGGAACGCGGTAGTCGTCCAGTACACGGCCGAGCCGAGCGGCGAGGTGACCAGGAATGCGGCGGCGGAAGCGACGAGGCCGAACGGGAGGCCGAAGCCGACGACGGTCACCGTCCGCTCCAGCCAGGCGAGCGACCGCGCATCGTTCCTGCGCCGAACCACCCAGAGCCGCATGCCGGTATAGGTCACATAGCACATGGCGAAGCCGAGCCCGAACCAGATCGCCTTCGATAGCATACCGGCGAAATTGCCGAAGTGCAGCGGTCCCATGATTCCGACCAGCGTACCGCCCGCGGAGGGCTGCGCGCCGACCTGCGGCTTGGCGCGTACGAACTCCGCGGTCGCGCCCTTGTAGAGCAGCGCTACCGGCTCGAGGTCGCCTTCCCTGGGATTATGATAGCTGGTGATCTCCGCATCGGCCCGCCCGAACTTCTCGATCGCGATGAAAGCCGGCACCTCGCCCGTGCGGTGGATCGCATCGGCGGCGACCCGATCGAGATTGCCCATGGCGGCCGGGCGCGGATCGGGCGTGCCTGGATTGCCGAAGACGGCCTTGGTCAGTGCCTCGACGTCGCCGCCGAACGCCGCCATCGCGACGACCGGGACGCCGATCGTGCCATAGAACGAGAAGAAGCTGCCGGTGAACGCCAGGACGAACGCGAACGGCAGGCTCCACGTGCCCGCGACGCTATGCTTGTCGCGATTGACCAGCGCCGGGCTGGCGCGGCGTCGCAAGGTGAAGATGTCCTTGAACAGATGGCGGTGGATCAACAGGCCCGAGATCGCCGCGACGAGCATGGCGAGGCCGAGGATTCCGGTTAGCAGCAGGCCCCAGGGATTGGGAACGTGCAGCCTGACATGGGTATCGACCAGGAAGGAGCTGAGCGCGTCGTCGTTGCGAGGGCCGAAGACATCGTCGACGGAACCGGTCACGGTCGCAAGGGTGCGGCCGCTATTGTCGAGCTGATAATAGATGCCGTTCTCGGTCGGGACGCCCTGCGCATCGACCTCGTGGCGGTGAAAGAACACGCCGAGGCCATGATCGCCGATCTCGAACAGGTTGACCGCCTCGCGATATTGCGGCGGGGTCTGTGCGGTGAGGCGGCGCATCGTAGCATCGATCGGCTGCTCGAACGACGAGCGCGTGGCAAGATGCCCGCCCGACCATGCGCCGATCTCGTGCGCGAAGACCGCGGCAGCGCCCGTCAGCACCACGGCATATAGCAGCAGGCCGAGCAGGATGCCGGACCAGCCGTGCACCGCGACCATCGCCTTGGTCTCGTCCTTTTTCAGGTGGATCATCGGGCATCCCCCAAGGCGGGCGCAGCCGCGGGCGCGGCGGCCATGAAGCGCGAAGCGACCATGCCGCCATGGACGAGAAACAGCGCCGCGGAGACTAGCGCGACACGCGTGATCCTGCGGTCCAGGCAGGCGTGAAAGAACAGCGTCGCCCAGATCAGCGGGGCCAGGACCAGCGGGAACGCCAGGTTGTCGATGCCCGCCGCGCCGCCCGGCAGCCACAGCGGCATGCCGGCGAGCAACGTTAGCGTCACGACGATCGCGCCCGGCCCGGCGAGCAGGATTCGCGCCCATCGGTGTTGAGCCTGGATCGGTTTCGTATCCGTAAGGTGAGACATGCGGAACGGATAAATGCGCCGGGCGGTGTTGGCAAGAATAATGCTATTGATAATCTGTCGCAATTATATAGGAGCGCCGCAAATCGAACAGGCATGAGACGAAGGGCGGAAAATGGGGAAGTTGATTGTTGCGGCCGGTCTGGCAAGCGTGCTGGCGAGCTCCGCTGCCTGGGCTCAAGATGCGGAGCCGGTGTCGCCGGAGAATGAAATCGTGGTGATCGGCACGAACGCCGGCACGAAGACGGAAACCCCGCTGATCGAGCTGCCGCAGCCGCTCACCATTATCCCGTCGGAACAATATCTGTCGCAGGGTGCGATCAACATCAGCGACACGGTGAAATACGCCGCTGGCGTCCTCGCCAATCCCTATGGCCGCGATACGCGAGTCGACGGCTTCAATGTGCGCGGCATCAATGCGCTCCAGTTTCGCGACGGCATGCGCGACATCTTTTCCTATTATGCCAGCATCACCTCCGATCCCTATAATTTCTCCCGCGTCGAGATCGTGCGCGGCCCGGCATCGGTGCTGTTCGGCCAAGGCTCAATCGGCGGGCTCGTCAACCTCGTCTCCAAGACGCCGGAGTTCCGCACCGGCGGCGAGTTGAACCTCGTCTATGGCAGCTATGACCGCAAGGAAGCGTTAGGCGACGTCAACGTCGCGCTGAGCGACACGCTGGCGATCCGTGCGGTCGGCCGCGTGCGCGACGCCGACACCTATGTCGATCATGTTCCAGATGATCGCGTGATGTTCGCGCCATCGATCCGCTGGCAGCCCACGCCCGATACCGACCTCATCCTGACCGGCCTGTACCAGAAGGACGAGACCGGCTCGACCTCGCAATTCCTGCCCATCGTCGGCACTTTCGCGCCCAACCCCGACAATCAGGGCGGGCAGCTCGACCCCTATACCTTCGTGGGCAAGGCAGGCTGGGACCGCTACGCCGGGCGCTCGCTGCAGGGCGGCGGGTCGCTTGTCCATCGCTTCTCCGACAATATCCGCGTCAGCCTGAAGGCGCGGTACATCGACAGCGACCTCGAATATTTCACCCATTACGCCGACAGCTATACCAACCCGACCAACCCGTTCGCAGTCTATGGCGCCGATGGCCGCACGATCGGCCTCTATGCTGACGCGAGCGATGCGCGGATGAACGTCTTCTCGACCGACAACAACGTCCAGCTCAAGTTCAACACCGGCGCGAACATCGAGCACACGCTGCTGGCCGGTCTCGACTATAGCTGGAACAAGGTTGGCAAGCGTTACGCGACCGCTGCGCTGGAGACGGTCGACCTTTACGACATCGATTACGATTCGCTGCAGACCTATGACCCGAGCGGTCCGTTCGCCTATGAATCGCAGAAGCAACTCGGTGTCTATGTGCAGGACCAGATTCGCTTTTTCGACCGCGTCTCAGTGATCCTGGGCGCGCGCCGCGATCGTGTGAGCAACTCCTCGGACCAGACGGACAATGCCACCACCTTCCGCGCCGGGATCATCGGCGAGCTCGGCGCAGGCTTCTCGCCCTTCTTCAGCTATACCGAAAGCTTCCTGCCCATCGCCGGCCGGCTCACCGGGCCAGGCGGCGTCCCGACCGATCCCTTCAAGCCGCAGATGGGCACGCAATATGAGGCCGGGGTGAAGTGGCAGCCCGGCCCCCAAACGCTGGTCACCGTGACCGGTTTTCATATCAAGGAAAGTAACCGCGTCCTCTATCTGGCCAACAACGTCACGACCCAGTCCGGCGAGCTGACCACCAAGGGCGTCGAGTTCGAGGCGAGCCACGTCCTGCCGGGCAACTTCGAGCTGCTGCTCAACTATGGTTACAGCCAGCTCGATTCCGAGGTGAACACCAGCCTCGACTATATGCCGCGCCACACCGCGTCGTTCTGGTCGACCAAGACCTTCGGCGACACCAGCGGGCCGCTGCTGCGACTCGGCGCGGGCGTGGTGTACAGCGGCGAGAGCAAGTCGACCGGCCCGCTCGACCCCTATGCCCTCAACCCCGCGATCGTACCCGGCACGCTGTACACGATCGTCACCCCGTCACGTACGACGGTCGATGCGCTGGCGGAAATCACATGGGACAAGTGGCGCCTCGCCATCAACGCGACCAACCTGCTGAACGAACGCGCGTTCGCCTCGTGCCTTGCGCGGGGCGACTGTTTCATGGCAGCCCCACGTAACGTGATGGCCGCGCTGGGCGTCCGTTTCTAGTAGGCGAGCGTGCCGATCAGATTGCTGCCTGCTGTCAGCGGGCAGATGTTCGACTCTTTCCGGGCTACAAGCAGTCGGGCTGCATTCCACCCAATGTCGGTCTTGGCCGGCCGCGTCGCCGTAGATCGGCTTCCTTGGCAGCAGGGAGGCGCGGCAAAAGACCACGGCCACATACGATGTCGAGTTTCAATCGGCGTGAGATCGCCCAGAAAGGAATGTTCATGGTTCGATTAGCTATATGCTTCCTCCTGGCACTGGCCGGCGTGGCCCCGAGCCCCGTTGCGGCGCAGGGCATCACACAAACCGACCGCGCAGCCATCGAAAATAGAATCGGCGCATTCGACAAGATGATGCGGGAGGGTCGGACGGGCGATAGCCTTGACTTCGTTCCTCCGCGTTTGCTCGGCGTGATCGCGAAGAAATTTGGCTTGTCACCAGCCGATGTGAAGCCGTCGTTCAGGCAACAGGTCGCCGAGGCGATGAAGCACGTGAAGATTGTATCGTTCCGGATGGTCTTGAGTAATGGGACGGCAGGGGCCACGCCGAACAAGAGCAGGAACTACATGTTGATTCCGACGGAAACCGTCGTGGAAGTGCCCGGCACCGGCCGGCTCCTGAGTAAGTCGTCGACTCTCGCTTTCCAGGACAACGGCATTTGGTACCTCGTCCGCATAGGCGAGGCTGAGCAAGTACTCGTCCTGCGTGAAGCATATCCCGAGTTTGCGGGCGTGGAATTCCCGAGCGGTTCCACGACACCCATCAATTGATCACAGCGCTTGCTTGGTCACATAATCCTCCGGATGCGGACACAGCTGCCCATGATCAGGCCAGCCGATCTAGATTCGCTCTGGGGCGTTGGGCGGCGCGGTAGCGCCACCCTGCGGCCGCTTCAGCAGAAGTGAACCTTCCAGGCGATGACTTCGCAGCCGAAGCGCTCGATGCCGTCGCGCTCTCACCCCCGAGTGTAGTGGAGCCGGCCCTGGATCGCGAGCGTGCCGCCCTTCTGCTTATGCTTGTGAATTCCGCCCGGAAGCGGACGTCTCCGGCGCGGTGAACGATCGGTGATGCGAACAACGTCGGCAGGCTAGGAACGACGTACGCCCCACTCATCTTCTTTCTTGGCCGCTGCCGTGCGAGCCAGCAACTCACTGTAGTTAGATTCCCGGAACGCCAGCGCGAATTCGCTGCGCGTCCACCGCGATGCCGGAACTGTCAGATGAGAAACGTTTTCGGGATACGCGTTCGAGCAATAGTTCATATTCTGATCACGCTCCTGGCCCGCTGCGTACTCACACAGTTCTCGAAGCCACGCATCGCCCCAACCTCGGGAAGCGCAGTCGGCGAGCTGTTGATAGAAGTGTGCTGAATAGTACTCGGTGCATTCGGCGTAATTAGAGTACTGCGCCATGGCAGGGCCGGTCATGAATAGCGAGGCCGACAGCGAGGCGACAATGCCGAGAGTATAGCGTTTCATATGAGCCCTCCTACATTCAGGAATAGATCAAACGCCAACATCAAGATTGATCGAGCTGGTGCAGCTCCAGCATGCTCAGTATCAAAGGCGGAAGTTCAGCGCTCAACTTACTGTCTGATTCGGCGATTGCTCGGCACTGCATAGCGAGGTTCGATGACAGAACAAAGACCCTAACCGAACCAGAGTGGGTAAACTTCTTTGGAGGCGTGGCGTTGGTGACGGCAATGTGCCCACGTCGCGGCCATCGCTCTCGTCGCCACCGTCACCGAGTGGATCAAACGAGTCTCAACCTAGTCGCGAACCGGCATAGCCGTGCCGATCTCGCCTCGATAGGATTGTCACATGATCGACGGCTCATCATCTGCCTCTTACTCTGGCCTTGCGCTGCAGCGGCTCAAGAACACGCGAGATTGCCGACAAAATATGCGGCCGCAGCTGCTGCGGAAACTCACGATGCGAATGTTTGCCAAGCGCTGATCGAAGTTTGCGACGGATCGCCCCTGCCAGACCGGAATGGATAGAAAGTTGAGCTGCCGAAGACAGCCGCGGGGACGGGCCACAACACGTTCCGCTACGCGGGAGAGACTTGCCGCGCTCGCTTCGAGCGATCGAACGAGACAACAGACGGTTGGGGTGTCGCATATCGTTACCGGGGGCTCAGGGGGTCGGACGTCACGTGTGAATAACGTCCGCTCTTGGGCGTTAGCCGCCGCTGACGGCGGCCGGCCGGGAGCGGCAGCTATTGCGCGCATCCATCTTAAAGCTGCTAGTCGGCTGTCGGCTCACAACAAGACTTTGATCAGCGCGACGAAAGGCGCGTGGAGTCGACCATCCGCTCTGTCTTGGCGCGCCATCGGCGCATCGCGGAGCGAATCGAGGCTTCCTCACCCGCGGCGCGCGAGAAAGATTGTCCCAATACGCATGATTTCGTCCGACGATGTTTTTCGTACGTTTTCCGTACGACCATCGACGAAGGCATCTAAGCTATTGAAAATATGGCGCACCCGACTGGATTCGAACCAGTGGCCTCTGCCTTCGGAGAACAGCGCTCTACGCATTCATGTGAAGACGTCGGCTTTCGTCGCCGGCCACCTAGCCCGGACCGGCCAACTTGAGAGACTCGGTTGCGGTTTAGGGCAGGGTGCAGATCGCTCACTGCGCTCCACTGCAGCTCATCAAAGCCGAGGATTTGTGTGGGACGAAATGTGGACACCTTTTGCGGCGCATCGCCAAGAAGCGCAGAATTCTCACGTTTCGGTCTTGACGATGGTGACCCCTACGGGGAGCCGAACGGCTGGAGCTGGGCCGATTGCGGAACAGCAGCTTTCAGGCAGCGGACACGCCATAGCTGCCGTCTGTACTAGGAAGCTTCCGACAGCAGCTCCCGACGAGAGCCGGTCGTTCTAATCGGCAACCGGGAACGTCAGTTTCTGATAGAACCTGCCGGTCGAGAAGTCGCAAGCGAACGGCGGGAACGCATAGAATCGAGATACGCCCCTCCCCTCAAACCGCAATCGCCATCTGCGGCGTCGTCCTTAACCGCCCGATGTCGCGTACGGGCGGGGCGCCGAAGAGGCGACGATATTCGCGGCTGAACTGGGAGGGGCTGTCATAACCGACGCGGAAGCCCGCCTCTGCCGCGTCGAGCCGGTCGGCGAGCATCAGCGCCCGCGCTTCCTGCAACCGCAACTGCTTCTGGTATTGCAGCGGGGTCATGGCGGTGGCGCGGCGGAAATGGTCGTGGAAGCTCGACAGGCTCATGCCGGCAAGGGCGGCAAGGGGCGGCCCGCTGAACGGCTCGCGGAAATGGGCTTTGAGCCAAGCGATCGCTTGGGCAATCTGGCCGGTGCGGCTTTCGCCGTTGGCGATCGCGCGCAGCACGCCTCCGCCCGGCCCGGTCATCAGCCGCACCAGCAACTCCCGCTCGATCAGCGGTGCGAGCAGCGGCGCGTTCGCCGGATCGCCGAGCAGCGCCGTCAGCCGCGTCGCCGCGTCGATCAGTTCAGGCGTCATTGGGTGTAGCCTCATTCCGGCGCTATCCTCCGCACCCGCCGACACGGGTGGCAGGGTTAGCGCGATCTCCGACAGCAGGGCGGGGTCGAGATAGAGGCAGAAGCAGAGATAAGGGGCGTCCGCGCTCGCCTGCGTCACAGCGCCGGTGATCGGCAGGTCAAGCGAGGCGACAAGATAGCTTGCAGGGCCATAGTCGATCACCGCATCGCCCAGCAGCACGCGCTTGCCTCCCTGCGCGATGATGCACAGCGCCGGGCGCTGCACCATGTGCACCGGCTCGCCACTCTGGCCCGAGCGGACCAGCGCCAGTCGAGCGATGGGCGTGTCGATGATGCCGTCGCGCTCGGCATATCGGGCAATCTGCTCCGCTAGTTCCTGATGCGCCATCTGCGCTTCTCTTCCTCAGATTGGAACAACCACCCTACAGGGCCGATAGCAACCGATCCAGCTCGCCACCCGCAATCTGGAATATCGTGCAACCATTTAGGACGACCATTCTACCGCCTCCCGACCAGATAGCGCCATCTACGGACATCGGATCGAAGGTTCGGTCCGCCTGAACAGGAGTGACTATCGTGGCTATCGAGGACAAGGTCATCGCGATTACCGGCGCCAGTAGCGGCATCGGCGAAGGCACGGCGCGGTTGCTGGCGGCGCGCGGCGCAAAGCTGATGCTGGGCGCACGCCGCACCGACCGGCTCGCCGCGCTGACGGAGGAACTGAACGCGGCGGGAGGCACGGTCGCCTTCCGGTCGCTCGACGTCACAGACCGCGCTGATTTCGAGGCGTTCATCGCCGCGACGGAGGCAGATTATGGCCGGGTCGATGTGCTGGTCAACAATGCGGGCCTGATGCCGCTGTCGCGCTTCGACAGTCTGAAGGTCGACGAGTGGGACCGGATGATCGACGTCAACATCCGCGGCGTCCTTCACGGCATCGCCGCAGCGCTCCCTCGCTTCAAGGGCCAGGGCAGCGGCCAATTCGTCAACATCTCCTCAATCGGCGGCTATGCCGTGTGGCCGACCTGCGGCGTCTACAGCGCGACCAAATATGCGGTGCGCGCGATCTCGGAGGCGCTGCGCATGGAGCATGACGACATTCGCGTCACCATCATCGCGCCGGGTGTGGTGGAATCGGAACTGGCACACACGATCACCGATCCGGTCGCCGCGCAGGCGATGGTCGATTTCCGCGCCATCGCGCTTACCCCGGACGCCATCGCGCGCGCCATTGCTTACGCGGTGGAGCAGCCGGCGGATGTGGACGTTAACACGCTGATCATCCGACCCGTTCGCTCAACGATCTGACGGGAATGGAGCATTTTGCATTTGGGGCGGATGCAGATGTGGCGGAGCTGGCGAACGGAGCCCCTCAGTGAAAATGTCGTCTATCGCGGCTTGGTGTCGAAAGCCGCCAGGCCGCACCCGGCCCATTTCACGGCCCTCCCCATCATCGCGCAGAGCATCCCGTGTCCGCGTGCAGCTCGATCAGCGTTGCTTCTTCGCAATTGTCGCGGTGAACTCCGGATCCTTGTTCGCCACCCAATCTACGAATTTGCGCACATTCGGATTATCGAGCAGGCCCGCCACCTCCATCCCATGACGTTGTAGTTCGGAATTGGTGAAATTGGCGACCAGCGTCTGCTGGCAGATCGAATGCATCGGCACGACATCGCGGCCGCCCCGGCTCTTGGGCACGGGATGATGCCAGACGATGGTCTTGCCGGTCGGCCGACCACAGAGCCAGCAGAGCACTGGCGCTGCTGGAGCCTCGTCTTCTTGCGGGAGGTGGTCATAGGGATCGTGTTTCGAACGCTTGCGGGCCATATGTCGATCTAACTGCCTTGATTTCGTTCAGCCTATAGCGATGCGAACGGCGGCATCACATTGGCAAGTTCATAACGCCGGCCTTAGCTGCGAATCGATTGGGAAAGAGCGATGACCAATCGGTCGAACCGTGGGACGGCGACCTGGTCTACAAATGGCTTGAGCGCCGTTTCGAGGCGTCGCGGCTGGCAGGCGGCGGGCACCTATGACGATAAGCGGTTCGAACGGCACTTTCGCACGCATCTCAGGAAACTGGCCGAGATGACCAAGGCGAATGAGGGATCGAGAAGACCCCGCGCCACCAGTGAGATGGGTGAAGTGCCGTCGCTGGCATGCTAAGTCATGACATGCTTCATACGCGCGGCCTTGGCGGCACTGTCGAAATCGACGGTTTCGAATATGACTGGGAGCTTCAGAGTGAGCCCCAGCAGTCCTCTGCCGATGGCTGGAAGGGCATGACGGTCTCGTTGCGTCAAAAAGATATGCCGCGCGAGGCCGTGCTGGAATTTCCCACGCCGAAGCGTCTTCTGAAAGGACTGCCGAAAGGGCGATCCCACATCAACGACGCGATTGCCGCGAGAGGGGTGCGGGCTGCGTTATTGGCAGGATGGGATCCGGCGTCGCGGGGCAAGACCTTGGTCTTCATGGTCGATGCCAACGGCGACTAGCGGTGGTTGGCAGCCATTCGCGCCCATTTCGTGAATGACGCTTTCGCTGCTGCCGTTGCTGAAAGTTGCCGGATAGCAAGCGGCCATGAGCGGCTGGACGGTTCTTGGCGTAGTCCGCTGGTCGGCGCCCCACTTGCAGCCTTTCACCCGCCTCCGCGTGCCCCCTGAAGGCGGCGCTTCGTTCACCTCGTCGCTGCCCGCCCGATCACGTCACCCGGAACTTCGGCGGCGGCAGGGCCAGCCGGGTGTCGGCCACGGCCTCGCCGCGGAAGAACCGCACCAGCAGGGCCTGCACGTCGGGATGGGACTCGAAGACATTGTGGCCGGCGTTCTCCACGATCACCCGGGACTTGCGCCGAAACTGGGTTGCCACTTCGTCCTGCTCGGCCAGCGGGGTGCGACCGTCCAGCGATCCGGCGACCAGCAGTGCAGGATGATCGATGCGGATCGGCGCCCGGAAGTGCTCGCCCAGGTCGACGCCTGGAACAGCGCCCAGCAGCTGCGGCATCGGGAAGTTCAGCGTCTCGCCCAACACCGCGCTCCGCGCCTCGCGTCGCACCAGGGCCAGCCGGCGTGGCGAGATCCCGGACGCCATATCCATGGCCTCGGGCATACCCCTCAGCCTCAGCAGGCCGGCCACATCGCCCAGGAACGGCGTCAGCACTCCGGTTCGCCCGGTCTCCAGCGCCAGGTACAGGCCCGGCAGCATGGCCAGAGTATCGGGATTGGCGATCAGCCCACCCGCCAGCATCTGGACGCCGAAGCCGCCCATTCTGATCTCGGCTGGCGCGCCCTTCAGCGTGACCGCCGTCACGACCGGCTGCGCCTCCAGCCTGGTGTGTACGCGGCGCATCAGGGCCAACAGGTCCGGCACCGTCGCGCGGGTGGCGGGGTCGGTGGCGAGCAGGGCGTCCACGTGGCGCAGATAGGCGTCGATCCGCGCCGGCCGCTTCACCGTCTGGTCCTGGCCCTCCAGGCTTGAGAGGGCCACGCGGTTCACCCTGCCGCCGTGCCGTTTGAGCACGCTGAGCGCCAGGTGCGAGCCGTAGCTGGTGCCCCAGAGGTCGATCTTTTCCGCGCCCAGCTGACGTCGCAGGTCCTCGATGTCGTCGGCGCTCTGTTCGGTGTTGTAGCCGGACATGGCCACGCCGGCCTTCGTCCAGTCAGCCCAGGCGCTCTGGAGTTCGGAGCGGAACCAGGAGGTCAGCCCGGCCTGGGTGAAGACCGGTGGCTGGCGCGTCGGGGCGGCTCGCTCCGGGATGGCGTTGGACAGACCCGTGCCCCGCTGGTCGAACGCGATGACGTCGGCCACCGCGCGCAGGGCCATGAAGATCGGAAAGCGCGGTCCGGTCGCCGCGCCCGTCGCCTCGCCGCCCGGTCCTCCGGCCAAATAGACGATCGGAGGCCCCGGTCTGGCCGCCGTCGAGGCGAACCGGACATAGCCCAGCCGGATTTTCCGCGAGCCGGGATCGCGGCGATCCTCCGGGACCTCGAAGAAGCCCCGCTCGGCGTCGGTCTCCTCGCCGCGCCAGCCCTTGAAGCGGAAAGGACCAGCTTGCGACGGAGATGCCATCTGAGCGGAGGCCCGGGCGAGCGGCAGGACAGGAAAGGCGAGGGCGGCGGCGAGCACGGCGCGGCGATTGAGCAATGTGTGGATCATGCCGACTGCTGAGCCGTCCGCGCCGCCGGCCGCCAGCCCGCTTCGGTCAATGGCGTCGGGTCATCGGCGAACGGCGGTGCATCTCGGCGAACCGCGCCCTAGAGAGAGCCGTATGTGGCGAATCCTGCTCCTCTCCGTCCTCCTGTTGGGCCTCGCAACGCCGGTCCGGGCCGAGGACATGCCGTGGCAAGCGTGTCACGGTGCGGTCGGTCCGGCCGGTCCGGTGCTGAGCGACTGCCACCCGATCCAGGATTTCGTGGACCCTCAAGGCCGCGAACTCTGGATCCGGTCCGCCGTCAGCCCCCCCACCGATGCCCGGCCGCGCGTCCTCTACATGGCGGGCGTCGCCTCGTCCGAGGCTTGGCTCAACGGCCAGCGCCTGGGCGTCAACGGCCACCCCGGCGCCTCAGCGCGGGCCGAGGTTCCCGGGCGCTACCAGGCGATCTTTCCGATCCGCGAGGTCGTCTGGCGGCCCGACGGGAACATGCTGGTGCTGCACCTGTCATCCTTCCATGGCGGCCTACGTTTCGCTCGCCCGATGAGCGCCATAGAGATCGGGCCCTACCCTTATCCGGGGCGGATCGCGCCGCTGGCCGTCACCTTCGTGGCGGCCGGTGCCCTGCTGGCGGCGGCCTTCGGTTTCGGCGTCATCCACGCCATGCGTCGCACGGGGTCCAGTCTGGCCCTCGCCGCCATGGCCGGAGTCGCGTCTCTGCAGGCAATCGTCGAGAGCCTTCGGACGCTGTTCGATTATTCCTATCCCCTGCATGCTTGGCGATTGAGCACCATCTGGGTGCTGGCGGCCACCTTCGCGATTCTGCTGGTGACCTATGTCGCCGCCCGGTTCCTGCCCAAGGCCCGCGGTTTGATGGTCGGCTTGGCCCTGGGCGTGGTCGCAGCCACGGCGCTGCTTCCAGGCTTCGACGCGAAGACGGTCTGGGCGCTGATCCTGGGGGTGGCGCTCGCCGCCGTGCCGGCCGCGGCGGGCGTGCGTCGGCGTATCCCCGGCGCGCGGCCGAGCTTGGCCTGGCTGGCGCTGTTCCTCGCGCTGGCCCTCGCGTTCCCCCGGTGGCTGGCTGACCTCTCTTACTTCCTGCTCGCCGCCGGCCTGGTGCTGCCGGTGCTGATGGTCGAGGTCGTGCGGCTGGGCCGCGATGACCGCGGCCGCGAGGCCGCCCTGACCCGCGCCGTCAGTCGGCCCGACCGCCTGACCGTGGCCTCCGCGCGAGGCGTGGAGTTGGTGCCGACCGCGGAGATCCTGGCTGTGATGGGGGCCGACGATTATGTCGAGCTGCGGTTGGTCGGCGGGCGCAGCCTTCTGCACGCCGCTCGCCTCGACAGCCTTGCGACCCAGTTGCCGGCGAGCTTCCTGCGCGTTCACCGGTCGGTGATCGCCAACCTCGCCCAGGTGCAGCGGCTCGAGCGCGACGGCGACCGCTGGTGGCTGCACCTGAGCGAGGGGGCGCCCGTGCCAGTCAGCCGCTCCCGCCAGCCCGCCCTGCGCGAGGCCCTGGACGTTCCTCTCCCTGTGGCGGTGGTGGCCGCGTAGAGAACTTCTGATTCACCGCTCTCGGCGGATGTTCACCGCTCTCACAGGGCGTTCACCGATCCGCTATTGGTTTGCCGCTGGAACTGGACTTGAGCGGCCCCGAGTTCATCGGAGAGTTCAATGCGTCCAATGCGTTTCGTTACCGTCGCGGCCCTGTCGTGCCTCGCTGCCGGTGCCGCTGCAGAGAATAGGAACCTCCCATCCGCCGCGACGCAACAAGCTCGGCCTGTAATCGATCTCGATGCCGCCTTTGCGTCGATCGCTCCAACAGGACCCGGCTGTGCGGCGGGCGTAAAGATCGCCGGCGCGGCACCCCTGACGCGAACCTTTGGCCTGGCCGACCTCGAACATCCGGTGCCAATCACGGCGGACAGTGTTTTCGAGACCGGCTCGCTCGCCAAGCAGTTCACCGCTGCCGCGATGCTGCTGCTGGTTCAGGACGGCAAGCTGGCGCTCGACGATGATATCAGACGCTACTTGCCGGAGATGCCGGACTACGGGACTCCGATCACGATCCGGCATCTCCTCACCCACACCAGCGGCCTGCGGGAGCAGTGGAGCCTGCTGGCACTGAGCGGCAATCCCCCCGGGAACCAGGTGCACAGCCAGGGAACGATCCTGGATCTGGCCTCACGTCAGAGGGGCCTGAACTACACACCGGGGGCTGAATTCCTCTACACCAACACCAACTATGCCTTGGCGGCGATGATCATCGAACGGGTCAGCGGCACGAGTCTGCAGCGTTTCACCAACCGGCGCCTCTTCCAGCCGCTCGGGATGAGTCAAAGTCGCTGGCGCGAGGATTTTCGTACGATCGTGCCGGGGCGGGCGATGGCCTACGCGGCGACCGGCGATGGCTTCCTCGCCAACATGCCCTTCACAAATGTCTACGGGAATGGTGGCCTGCTCACCACGATCGGCGATTTGCTGCGCTGGAACGCGTTTCTCGACGATCCGTCCGCGCTTCCGGGCGGCGCGGCGCTGGTCGCGGCTTTGCAAGCGCCAGGCAAGTTGCAGAGCGGAGTCGAGCTCGAATACGGCCTTGGTGTGGAGGTGACCCGCGCCCACGGATTGCGCCTGATTTCGCACAGCGGTTCGACAGGAGGCTACAAGACCTGGCTCGGCCGTTACCCCGACAAGGGCATCTCGGTCGCCATACTATGCAACAATGGTAGCATCGACCCGGTGGCTATTGGCGAAAACATCGCCGGAAAGGCGCTTGATACCATTGGCTACACCGAAGGCGCCGCCGGTCCCGTATCCCGGTCTGCCGGCCCGCCGCAAAAAGGGGAGCGTTCGGACCTGCCGCAATACCAGGGTCTTTTTCGAAATCCGGTGACCGGTGAATTGGTCGAGACGAAAGTGGTCAATAACCTGCTTACGTTGCGGCAAGGGGCGACCCAGATGCTCATCCCCGTCGATGGCGGGCATTTTGCGCGCGAGGACGGTGACCGCGTGCAGTTCACAACGGCCAAAGGACGACCGGTCGAACTTATGCTTGCGCACGCTGCGACGCGCCAGCGCTTCGTCGCGGTCGCGCCCGCCAGGACGGACGGCGATACGCTCGCTGCCTATGTCGGCATGTACTACAATGCGGAACTGGATACGCGGATCGCCGTGGTGCGACAGGGAGGTTCGTTGGTTATGCGTCAGCCCTTTGCGGTCGAATGGCAGTTGATGCCGAGCTTCGCCGATGGCTTCACCACCCGCCTGCGAGGGACGACCACGTTCGTTTTTTCGCGAAAAGGTAACGGCCAGATCGATAGCTTTGCCGCTTGGGCGAATGGCGCCCGCAATGTGCAGTTCGTACGGCTGCGTCAGTGACAAGGCCGAAGATGCGGCTCGTGCCGGCGAAAACACCCGAGCAGCAGAGCGTGATGATGCTGCATCGTGTTCGGCTGAGGCGCAACCGTCAGCGCACCCAACTCTCGAATACCCGGTTCGCTAAGCTGGGCAGCTAAGCGCCCAATCGTTGTCGTCCAGAGCGGCTCTCGCACCTCTCGAAAGCGAACTTTCGCCCCGCCCGCGCGCCCCTGCAACAAAATGGGCAATAGAGTTGCGCGCTGTCGGCCCGGAATCTCGCGGCGGGTGCCGTTACACCTTGTTACGAACTGCATCGACGATTCGGACCGTACTAATGCGCGGTCACCTCGTCTCGCTCCCGCAATTTTGTAAAATGATGTAACATCAAGGTGTTAGTTGTAGATAGTTAACCCGGATCAGGCCATCCGGTCCGCGTCCGTCTCATCCGAGCCGAACGGGGGATCGTGTGAAAAAGCGTAATTCCGCTGCTCTTGGCAGCTGGTCCGTGCTGCGGCGCATTCTGCTGGTGCTTGCTTTGCTGGCGCCTTTGCCCGCGATTGCTGCAGACCTGCAGGTGTCCGGCTACAGCTGGCTTCCGGATCCAGTTCCGAACGGCGCCGAGACGCAGTTTAATGTGCGCGTCACCAATAACGGGCCCGGCGCCGTGTCCGACGCGGTGGTGACGATCGCCATTTCGAGTCGCTTTCGGGTCGATCCCGGCGACTTTCCGTCCTTCTGTTCGCTGACCGGCGCAGTCGGGGCGCAGACGCTCACGTGCAATCTCACCTCGCTTGCGGTCGGAGACCGAACCTTCGCCTATAGCGCGACGGCGATTGCGACCGGGTCCGCCAACACTACCGCCACGATCTCGAGCGCCACCGCGGGCGATAATAACCCCGCGAACAACGCGCTCACCGTGACGCCCGCCGTGCAGACCGGTGCCGACCTCTCCGTAGCCAAGGATGATGGACTCCCAGGCAACACCATCGCCGCAGGCGGCCTGATCTCATACCAGATTGTCGTCACGAACGCGGGGCCGGACACGACGTCGGCCATCCGCCTGACCGACAATCTGCCGCCTGCCTCGGATTTTCAGTACCAGTCGGCGGGAGGCACCAACTGGAGCTGTTCGAACAGCGGCGAGACGGTCACCTGCAACTATAATGGCGCGGCGACCACCGGCGCCCTGCCGGCGATCACCGTCACCGGCCGCGTCATCCGTCAGTCGAGCGGCACGATTACGAACAACGCCTTTTCCGCGCTGACCAATCCTCTGGTGCTCGACCCGAACCTCACGAACAACGCGGCGACGCCGGTCGTCACGACCATTGTCGAGGGTAGCGACCTGCGGGCTTCCAAGACAATGCCGGCGACGATCGTCGAAGGCTCAACCGCGACCATAAATCTGACGATCTTCAACGATGGCCCGCAATCGGTCACCGGAGCGACGATTTCCGACACGATCGCAGCGAACTTCACGATCGGAACATTGCCGGGGGGCTGCACCAGAAGCGGTCAGGCGGTGACCTGTGCCGGCGGCGTGCTCGCCAGCGGTGCCAGCCGTGCGTTCGCGATTCCCGTGACCGCGGACAGCGTGACTGCCGGCAATCAGACCAACAGCGCTACCATCAATCTTCCAGCCGGCTTCGCCGATCCAAACGTCGCCAACAATACGGCCTCGGCGCCTTTCCGGATCGTGCCGCCCACGGCCGATCTCAGTCTCAGCAAGAGCAAGACGCCCAATCCCGTCGCCGCCGGCGGTGACATGACCAGCACGATAACGGTGCGGAACAATGGCCCTTCGGCGCTGAGCTACGCGCCGGGCACGCCGATCCGTATCACGGACACGGTTTCGGCCGACGAGACCTTCGTCTCATCGAACGCCGCCTGGAACTGCGCGCAGGCCGGCAATGTCATCACGTGCGAAACGACGGGCACGGGAACGCTCGCGCTCAACCAGACGATCGGGCTGGCGCTGGTCACCCGCGCGAGCCTGACGGCCAACGCTAACCTCAACAACACCGCTTGCTCCGGCGCGACCGGAGGGTCGCTGGCGACGCCGTCTGACACCAATACGGCGAACGACTGCAATGGTGCCGGCGTGCGCGCCACGACGGTCACGACCGATCTGACCGTCGTGAAGGAAGTCTCGCTCAATCCTGCCGGACCGTGGTCGCAGACGCCGGCGCTGACGATTCCGTCGACGGCAGCGAGCTTCTACATTCGCCTCCGCGCCAGCAACATCGGCAGCGCCCCGGCGGGCACGGTGACGGTCACCGACGCCCTGCCCAATGCGCTCAACGCCCCCGGCTTTGTCACTGGTTTCGGCCAGATCAGCGCGTCGAGCGGCAACACTGCCTACACGGCTTCGAGCGGTCAGATCAGCTGGACGCTCACCAATCTGGCTGCCGGCGCAACCGAGACGGCGATCGTGCGCATCGATCGGCCCGTGAACAGCGGGGCGTTCACCAACACCGCGAACATCACCTCGTCGGATACGATCGACAGCGACAACACCAACAACAGCTCGCAGGCCCAGTACACCGTCGTCCCGCTGGCCGATATGCAGGTCACCCAGAAGTCTGTGTCTCCGAACCCGGCGCGGGTGGGCGTGGTCTCCACCTACACGATCAGCGTGCGCAACAATGGCGCCAACCCGGCAGCGAACGTGGTCGTCAGCGACACCATCGATCCGACCCGCTTCGAGCTGGTCGGTAATCCGTCGACAACCAAGGGCGGCAGCAGCTGCACCAAGGACGATGCGACCGGGGCGATCAGCTGCGACATGGGGCAGTTCACCCGCGGGCAGGCGTTCCAGGTCTCGCAGCCGGTGCGGGCGCGCTTTCCCTTCGGCGGCGCCACGTCGGGCTTCCCGATCAGCCATACCAATGTGGCGAGCGTCGCAACCGACACCGACGAGAGCGATGCCGGCAACAACAGCGGCCAGGTCACGCACAACGTGTCGGCGCCCGGTTACGACCTCGCGATCACCAAGCAAGAGCCAGGACCCGAATTCGATCCGCTGCGCTTCGGCGAGGAACTCCTCTACGATCTGCGAGTCTCGAACTTCGGCCCCTCGCGCGCCACCAACGTCGTCATCATCGACATCCCGCAGCCGCCCGCCGGCTACACGATGGCGCTCGCCGGGTTCAGCGTAAATCCGGTCGGCGCGACCGGTGGGCTGACGCTCTACACGCCACCCGCACCCTCCTGCATCCAGAACGGCGCCAATGTCGAATGCCGTCTCCACGCCGGCTCCACGGCAGGGAATTATCTCGATGCGCTGAACCAGGTGATCTTTCGTCTGCGCTTCACGCCGGGCGGGCCCGCGCCGACGGGACCGCTGACCTTCACCGACGAAGCGCAGGTCACTGCGCTCGAGCAGGACAATGTGACGGTCAATCAGGCCGACAGCCAGCTCGCCAACAATAAGGCGGTCCAGACGACTACCGTCCTGCCCTCGGCGGATCTGGAGGTCGTCGCCAAGACGCGCGTCACCCCCTCTCCGGCGAGCATCAACGAACCGGTCGAATATGCGATCGTCATCCGCAACAACGGCATCTCGCCGATCAACCAGGTGCGCGTCACCGACACGCTGCCCACCGGCTTCGAACTCACCGGCGCTGTCCCGACGGCAACCGCGTCGGGTGCGGCGAGCGTCAGCGGTATCGCCTGCACCGGCACGTCCTCCATTCTCTGCACCCTCGACGGAAGCTTCCCGCCCGATGGGAGCCAGGTCACAATCCGCCTGCGCGCTCGTGCCGCCTATCCTTATGCCGGCGCGCTGCTGGCCGATCAGGTGAATACCGCCTCGATTGCGCCGGGGCTCGACAGCGGCGGCCAGGAGCTGGCGCGCGACGCGGTTCCGACCAACAACAGCAAGACGGCAGCGGTCCAGATCGCGCAGTCCTCGATCGCCGGTTCGGTGTTCGACGACGCCAACCTTGATAACGCGATCCAGGCCGGTGAAGGCCTGAGCGGCGTTACCATGGTGCTGAGCGGCACTGACGCATGGGGCAGCCCGGTCGCGCCGCGCACCCTGACCACCGATGCAAGCGGCAACTTCCTGTTCGACCGTCTGCCCGCTGGCACCTACCAGATCGTCGAGACCCAGCCTGCCGGGCTGCTCGACTTCCGCGAAACGGCGGGGAGTGTCGGCGGTACCGTGAACAACGCGGCCTTCGGTAGCGGAACTGCGACCAACAGTATCACCGCAATCGTTCTGCCGGCGAGCACGGCCGCAACGGGCTACCTGTTCCAGGAGACTCGTGCGGGCTCGATCGAGGGCATCGTCTGGCGTGACGCCAACAACAATGGCGTGATCGACGGCGGCGAAACCGGCGTCGGCCCCGGCGAGTTCGCGTCGACGCCACAGATCCGTCTGACGGGCAACGATTATGCCGGCACCGCGGTCGATCTGACCACCACGGTGGATGCAAACGGGCACTATCAGTTCACCGGCCTCGCCCCGTCGGACGCGACCGGCTATACCGTGACCCAGCTCGTCCAGCCCAGCGGCCTGTCCGATGGCCTCGACACCAATGGCGCGGGCAGCATCGTTCCCGGCTCGGCGGGTCGCACTGCGCCCGAAGCCATCGCAGTCGGCGCGCTTGCTCCGGGGCAGGCGTTGACCGGACGCAATTTCGGCGAGATCCCGACCTCGACGCTTTCGGGCATCGTGTTCCTCGATCCCAACGGCAACGCCACCCGCGATGCCGGCGAGAATAGCGGCCTTGCCGGCGCACTGGTCCGGCTGACCGGCACCAATGATGTGGGGCAGCCGGTCGACTGTTCGATCACGACCGACGCGACCGGCGCCTACAGCTTCCCTGCGTCCGGCACTGCGGATCCCGCGTGTCGCGTGCTGCGGCCGGGTACCTATACCGTTACCGAAACGCCGCCCCCGGGGCTCGAGCACAGTGGCGCATTCATCGGCAGTGCCGGAGGCAGCTCTGGTGGAGTGAGCGGAGCCAATACGCCCGCTCCCGGCCTGGCGAACACCAACGTTACCGGTGTGGTAATCACCGCGGGCACCACCGCGACGCGCTACGACTTCGGCGCCACCGGTCGCGGGCTTGGCGGCTATGTCTATCTCGACCGCAACGGCAATGGCACTCGGGATCCGGGGGAGGTCGGCATTGCCGGCGTCACCATCACCTTGTCGGGCGCGACCGCTGGCGGTCAGGACGTCTGCACCTTGATCACCTGCGCCGCGACGACCGACGCCACGGGCAACTACCTGCTCCTCAACGTGCCGGGCTCGTCGGCAGCTGGCTATGCGCTCACCGAGCAGGCGCAGACCAACGCCCCGCTTTCGTCCTATGCCGACGGCACCGACGCCGCAGGCCAGGTCAATGGCAGCGTGCGCGGAACCGCTGGAAACGACGCGATCACCGGTATCGTGCTCGGGGCAGGCGAGCTCGGCATCAACAATGCCTTTGGGGAACGTGCGGGCTCGCTTGCCGGCGCCACCTATATCGACGCGAATGATGACGGTGTCCGCCAGCCTGGCGAAACCGCACTTGCCGGTGTCATCGTCACCCTTTCGGGCACAACGGCCGCCGGCCAGGACATCTGCGCGGCACGTGCCGCGCTCGATCCGGCACTGGGCTGCACGGCCACGACCGCCAGCGACGGAAGCTATCGTTTCGATGATCTGCCTGCCGGGAGCTACACGGTCACTGAGAGCCAGCCGAGTGCCTATGCGGATGGTCGCGAAAGCGCCGGTTTGCCAGGCGGCAGCGTCAACAATGCGAGCTTCGGCAGCGGCGCGGCGGAAAACCGCATTGCCAATGTGACGCTCGGCAACGGCACCGCCGGCAGCGGCTATGACTTCGGCGAACGCGCAATTACGATCTCCGGCCGAGTCTTCAAGGATCCGGAGCGCGACGGGTCGGACGCCGGCAACGAGCCCGCCATTCCGGGTGTGACGATCACGCTGCGCCAGGGCGGCGCGGTCGTGGCGACTACCACCACGGGTCCGGACGGCAGCTATCGCTTCGAGAACCTGCCTGCCGGCAGCTACACCGTCGAGGAGACCCAGCCGGACGGCTATGGCTCGTCGACTCCGGACAGCCGCGCGATCAACGTAACCGCCGGCGCCAACCAGACGATCGACTTCGGCGACACGGTCTCCAGTCTCGCAGGTTCGGTCTTCGTAGATTCGAACAATGACGGTGTGCGGGATGCGGGCGAGCGCGGGCTCGAAGGCGTCACCCTGCGCCTGACCGGCACCACCGCCGGAGGAGACCCTGTCGATCGCACGCTGACCACCGATGCGAGCGGCGCCTACCGCTTCGATGACTTGCTCGCCGGTACCTATGCGGTCGTCGAGACGCAGCCGGTCGGCTTTGGTGACGGCAAGGATAGTGCCGGCACCGCTGCCGGAGTGGTGGCGAACGACAACATCTCTGCGATCACCCTGCCGACCGGCACCGACGCGACCGGATATCTGTTCGGCGAACAGGGGCAGGCCCAAGGTGGGCTCGTCTATGTCGACACCAATCTGAACGGCATTCAGGATAGCGGCGAGCCCGGAATCCCCGGGGTGGTCGTCGAACTGCAGAGGCCGGACGGTACGGTCGTCAAGACGGCGAACACCGGTCCGGACGGGCGCTACGAGTTCACCGATATCGAGGCCGGCGACTATGTCGTCGTCGAGCAGCAGCCGCTCGGCTATGGCGACGCGGAGGAGCACCGCGCCAACCGCGCGACGCTGACCGTCGGCGTGGGCGCCCCGGTGACGCCGATCAACTTCGGCGAGCGCGTCGGTTCGCTGGCGGGCAGCGTGTACAACGACACCAACAGCAATGGCAGGCGCGACGCGGACGAGCCGGCGATCCCGGGGGTCACCGTGACGCTGACCGGTAGCGATGCCCGCGGCAACGCCGTCACCCTGACCACTGTTTCGGGGGACAACGGGAGCTATCTGTTCACCGGCGTTCCGGGCGGCACCTACAATGTCGTCGAGACGCAGCCCGCGGGATATGACGATGGTGTCGATACTCCGGGCAATGCCGGCGGCAGTGCCGCAGGCGATACGATCAGCGCCGTTGCGCTCGGCGCGGCGCAGGATGCGACGGGTTACCTTTTCAGCGAGCGGGGCGCGGGCGCCCGCATCGCCGGGCGGGTCTGGCTCGATCGCGATCACGATCGTGCGCTGGATACCGGCGAGCCGGTCTATGCCGACTGGATCGTCGAGCTCCGCCTCGGCGACGCGCTGATCGGCACCACCCGCACGGGCGCCGACGGAGCCTACGCCTTCACCGGTGTCGCGCCGGGGGCCGGCTATCAGGTGCTGTTCCGCAATCCGGCGAACAACGCGATCTACGGCAGCGCGCGGCCGAATGAGACCGGTGCGGCGATCACCGAGGGCGTGGTCTCGCCATCGAACCCGGCAGGCGCGCGCACCGAGGACGGCACCCTCTCGCAGCTCAAGCTCACTCCTGGCGCCGACGTGCAGCAGCAGTCGCTGCCGCTCGACCCCTCGGGCGTGGTCTACGATTCGGTTCGCCGCGTGGTGGTGCCCGGCGCCACTGTCCGCATCACCGGCCCGGCAGGGTTCGATCCTGCGGTGCATCTGCTCGGCGGCACGACGAACGTGTCGCAGGTCACCGGCGAGGACGGCATGTATCAATATCTGCTGCTCCCCGGCGCACCGGCAGGCACCTACAGCCTCGCCGTCACGCCGCCGAACGGCAGCTATAATCCGATCCAGCCGTCGAGCATCATCCCGCCTTGTGCCGGACCGCTCGTCGTCGGCTCGACCCCGGATCCGCTGCTGGTCTCGAGCTATGACGGGGCACCGCCGACCTCGGCGCTGGCGGCCTGCACCACCGGCGGCCAGACGACGGCTTATTATCTGAGCTTCACGCTCACCCCGGGCACGTCGGCGAATGTCCTGAACAACAATTTGCCGATCGACCCGATCCTCGAAGGCGCCATCGTCGTCACCAAGACGACGCCGATGGTGAATGTCAGCCGCGGCGGTCTCGTGCCCTACACGATCACCGCCCGGAACACCCTTGCCGGCGCGATCACCGGCATCACCATCACGGATCGGACGCCGGCGGGCTTCCGCTACCGCGAGGGCAGCGCGACGATCGACGGCAAGCCGGTCGCGCCGCTGCAGGCAGGGCGCCTGCTCAGCTGGCCCGGACAGAGCTTCACGGCGGGCGAGGAGAAGACGCTCAAGCTGGTGCTGACCGTCGGCGCGGGTGTCGGCGAGGGCGAGCACGTCAACCGGGCGTTCGCGGTCAATGCGCTCGTCGGGGCGACGGTCTCGAACGTGGCCGATGCAGCGGTGCGGATCATTCCCGATCCCGACTTCGACTGCACCGACATCCTCGGCAAGGTCTTCGACGATCGCAACATGAACGGCACGCAGGACGAAGGGGAACCCGGCTTGCCCGGGGTGCGACTTGCAACGGTCAACGGCCTGCTCATCACCACCGACGTCGAGGGGCGCTACCACGTCACCTGCCCGATGATCCCCAACGAGGACCGCGGATCGAACTTCATCCTGAAGCTCGACACCCGCACGCTTCCGACGGGCTATCGGATGACGACGGTCAATCCGGAGACGGTGCGCCTCACTCGCGGCAAGTTCGCCAAGCTGAACTTCGGCGCCGCGCTCGGACGGGTCGTGCGCGTCGACATCAACGCCGAGGTCTTTGAGGGAGACAAGGTGGCGCCTTCCTTCCTGCCGAAGGTCGACGCGCTCATCGCGACCCTCGCGGAGAAGCCCTCCGTCCTGCGGCTCGCTTATGGCGCCTCGGGAGAAGACGCATCGCTGATCCGCCGGCGCGCCGCTGCGCTTCGCAGGATGATCGAGGAGAAGTGGCGAGAGAAGGATGGCCGGTACCGGCTGATTATCGAGGAGGAGACCAGTCTCCGCAGCGACACCGCGAAGGGAGACGTGCAATGAACCGCCTGACCCTCCGCACCGCCGCTACGCTCGCCGTCGGCATCTCCAATCTCGCGCTCGGTACGGCGCTGGCCCAGACAGCGGAGCCTTTGGACCATTGTGGTTCGCCCGAACGGCCCTGTGGCCCGTTGGTCGACGATAGCGGCGAGGATACGCGTGGCGTGGCGCCCAATCTTGAGCGCGGGTCCGCCCAGGGTGCGTTCCGCGTCACCGTCGACGGGCAGGGCGACGGCGCCACCGCTGCCGATGTTCAGCGTCAGTCGGATGTGGCACTCGCCGGCGATCGGATCGACGTCCAGGTGACCACGCTCGAAGCGAGGCCGATGCTGAGCGTCGTCCCGTCTGCACCGGTGGTCGCTCCCGGAGACGTGATGCAGTTCCACCTGCTCGCCAACTATACGGCGTTCATCACGCGGGCCGAGCTCCGCGTCTTCGGAGCGGGCGACAGTGTCGAAGGCACGCCGCTGACCGTGGTTCCGGTGACCTTCGGGTCTCCGGCAAGCTGGAAGGCGGAAGCACCTGCCGGAACGCAGCTGCGCGTCGTCCTGCGAGTCTACGACGCGAAGGGGCGATTCGACGAAACGGCACCACAGGCGCTGTCCGTGTCCGCGGCCCGGCCCGATGGGCTGCGTGACACCCGGCAAGGTCCCGTGTTCGAGAACCAGCGCACCACCGCCAACATTCCGGTGACCGGCAGCGAGGTGACCGTCAGCGGCGTGGTTGAGCAGCAGGGTACCCGGGTGCTCGTGTTCGGGTCGCCGGTGCCGATCGATCGCCAGCTGCACTTCGTCACCCAACAGATCGTGCCGGCCGAAACCAGGTCGGTGCAGGTGCGGGTCGAGCCGGTGAATGGTGAGGCCCGCGAGCACAGCCGCGAGCTCAATCTGCCGAAGGACGATCAGTTCTTCGTCGGCATCGTCGATCTTACCGCCGGCCATCGCAGCTTCGATGCTGCCAAGCTCGATCTGCAGGGCACCGACACTGCCGATCCGCGCAAGGACTTTGTCGATGGGCGGATGGCCTTCTATTATAAGGGCCAGCTTTCGCAGACGTGGCGCCTGACTGCCTCGGCGGACACCGGCGAGCATCCGCTGTCCGATCTGTTCGACGGATTCCTCAAGAAGGATTCGCGCTCGTTCCTGCGCCGGCTCGATCCGGACCTGCACTATCCGGTTTATGGCGACGATTCGACGACAGTCGAGGATGCGCCGACCTATGGCCGCTTCTATGCCCGGGTCGAGAGCCCGAACATCATCGCGATGTGGGGCAATTTCCAGACCACGCTCCCCGGAACCGAGCTGATCCGCTACCAGCGCGGCCTGTACGGCGCTAATTTCGGCTTCCGGCCGTCGGCGATGACGAGCTTCGGCGAGCGCAAGACGGAAGTCACCGGCTTTGCCGCCGACCCGGGCACGATCGGTGCGCGCGAGGACTTCGCCTCCACCGGCGGCTCGGTCTATTACTTCCGCAATCGGGACCTCGCCCAGGGATCGGAGCGGCTCTTCGTCGAGGTTCGCGATCGCGATTCCGGTCTCGTGCTCGAACGTCGGGAGCTGGTGCCGGGCCGGGACTATGAAGCGAATTACATCCAGGGCCGTGTGCTGCTGCGCGAGGCGCTGCCGATCACTGCCGACACCAGCATGTTCGTCCGCGACGCCTCGCTTGCCGGTAATCCGGTCTGGCTCGTCGCAACCTATGAATATGTCCCGGGTCTCACCCGTCCCGACGCGCTGACCATCGGCGGGCGCGCCCAGCAATGGATCGGCGA
Source organism: Sphingomonas psychrotolerans (assembly GCF_002796605.1). Classification (NCBI taxonomy): domain Bacteria; kingdom Pseudomonadati; phylum Pseudomonadota; class Alphaproteobacteria; order Sphingomonadales; family Sphingomonadaceae; genus Sphingomonas; species Sphingomonas psychrotolerans. The sequence goes on along the minus strand of NZ_CP024923.1, from coordinate 3,131,182 downwards.
TATCCTGCGCGTTGGCGTGACCGGTTATCATCAGGGGCAGGATCAGGCGCAACAGGATCTGTACGGCGCCGATTTGCTGTTGCGGTACAAGCCGGGCACCTATCTGCGCGGCGAGTTCGCCCAGTCGGATGGGGCGGGCACCGGCGCGTCCTTCTCATCCACCGGTGGCTATGACTTCACCCAGCTGACCAGCGCGCCTCGCAAGTCCGACGCGCTGATGGTGGAAGGCGCGGCGGATATGGCCGAAGTGTTCGGCGGCGGCGAGGGGCGCATCGCGGCGTATTGGCGGAGCCGCGAAGCCGGCTTCTCCGGCCCCGGCGAAGTCAATTTCGGCGAAAGCCTCGATCAATATGGCGGCAGCGCCGACATCGCGATCGCCGGTGGCACCCGCTTCAAGGCGAAGGCCGACATCACCGACGGCCGGGTGACCGACCGCAAGGCGATCGAGGCGGGCGTGACTCACCAGACCACCAACGGCGTGTTCGGCAGCGTCGGTGTGCGCTCGGACAAGCAGGAGGGCCAGGCCACCGCTTATACCCCCTATCCCGCCGCGCCCGGCTTCCAGGGCTCGCGGACCGATGTCGCGGCGAGCATCGGCTATCGCCACACCCCGGCGCCGGCACAGGCGGCACAGGGCGAGGCAAAGGCGAAAAGCGGCTTGCCCTGGGCGCTGTCGGTGTTCGGGCAGAAGACAGTCGATCGCGACGGCGGACGCCTCGAGAATGACCGTGTCGGCGTGGCCGGCGAACTGCAGCCGACAAGCCGTCTCACGCTCGCAGGAGAGGTCTCCGACGGAGATCTCGGGACGGGCGCCAACGTCAAGGCCAACTACGCCACCGGCGAACGCGGTTCGCTCTATCTGGCCTATGCGCTGGCGGCGGAAAATCCCGACGCCTTCACCACCGGCCGGCTCGGCCGCGTCACCGCCGGCGCCCGGCGGCGGTTCGGCAGCAGCACCAATGTCTTCGCCGAAGGGCGCTATGAGCATGGCAGCGGTCCAACCGGCTTCACCCAGGCCTATGGCGCCGATTTCACGCCGATCCCCGGCTGGACCTTTGGCCTGCGCTACGAGACGGGTTCGCTCGCGGACGCACTGGGCGGGCGGATCGATCGCGAAGTCGTCGGCGGCACGGCGGACTATGGCGGCAAGCGGCTCCGCTGGTCGACGGCGATCGAGTACCGCACCGACGGCAGCGAAAGCTATGGCGACCGCACCAGCTGGGCGACGCGCAACCAGGTCACCTTCCGCGCAACCGATGCGCTGCGGCTCTTCGCCAAGGCCAATGTGTCGCTCTCGGACGGCGGGCTCGGCAGCGACAACTCGCTCGACGCCGATTATTACGAACTGGTCGCCGCGGCGGCCTATCGCCCGACCGAGGACGACCGGTTCAACCTGCTGGCCAAATATACCTATCTCGCCGACGAACCTTCGCCGGCGCAGGTCGACCAGCTCGGCTTGAACCTCGATTATGCGCAGCGCAGCCACATCGCCGCGATCGACGGCACGTACCAACTCACCCCCCGCCTCGCGCTCGGCGGCAAATTTGCCTATCGCGTCGGCCAGCTTCGCACGTCACGCGATGCCAACGCGCCGTGGTTCGACAGCCACGCGACTTTCTGGGCAGTGCGCGCGGACTATCGCGTGATCGGCAAATGGGACCTGCTCGCCGAAGCGCGCCAGCTCTCGAGCCGCGAGGCTGGCGATTCCCGGCTTGGCGCGCTGGTCGGTGTCTATCGGCACATGGGAGATCATGTGAAGCTCGGAGTCGGTTACAACTTCACCGACTATTCCGACGATCTCACCGACCTCAGCTACGACGAGCGCGGCTTCTTCGTGAACCTGATCGGGAAGTTCTAGGCCTCACTGAACCCCCGAGGGAAAACCCCGGGTCGCACCGCCGCCGGGTCGAGGCTCGGCGGCGGTTTCGCTTATGGGAAAGCTCGAGGGTCACGGAGAAGGTAATACGGACAGGACGGTTGATCGCAGGAGCGGTGTAGCTCGTCGGCGCATGCGCGTCTCCGCTGAGCCGCGAAGTCCCGCGAGCGCGCGGCTGGCAGATGCCACCCGCCCATTGGTGCCGGTGCCTGGATCTCCGCCAGCGCCCGACTTGCGAGCAAGGCCACCCGGTACGCGCGGGCAATCGGGCCCGGCCGCCCCCTCGTCAGCGTCCGTCGAGACGCCGGGAGTGCTGCCGCCTGCGATAACGGGATCAGCCCGGCAATGTCACCGCCAGCGCAAAGCCTTGCGGACCACGGAAAGTGTTCTGGGCGACGATGCTGATCGTCCAGTCGCCGGCGGCGGCCTCAGCGATGCGGGCCTGCTCGACATTGTTGGCCCGGTCGAATCGGTCGAAGGGCAGCCGGTTGAGGCCGTCATTGCCGACGGTCTTGGTGCCGTCCGGCGCGATCAGCACCAGATCGAGATTGTGCTGGATGTAGCGCGCGGGCGGATCGGTCCACGTCATGGTGACCGAAAGCGGCCCCGGCCGGGTCAGGCGGATCCGCCGGATGAAGGTCGCGCGTTGCGTGTTGCCGGCAAGCAGCGCCCCCGGCGCGGCATTGTCGACATCGTCGAACATCAGCGTGAACCCGGCGCCGGCATCCAGCGGAATCGCCCGGGCGAGGTTCAGCCGGCCATAGCCCTGGTGGAAATTGGGCTTTCCGATCTTGTCGTCGGTGAAGGTGGCCTGGTCGATCCATTCGGTGCCGTTGATGAGCGTCGCCTTGAGCAAGGCGGCCGACGGCACGTGCAGCCGCTCTTTGCGGTAATATTCCCGCACCACTGCCGCCGCTCCCGCGACCAGCGGCGCGGCCATGCTGGTCCCCGACATATATTGATAGGCGTTCGGATCGGCCGGCCAGGGATGGATCGGCGCGTCCGAATCATGGCTCTTCGCGGCGAGAATGCCGACGCCCGGGGCGACCAGGTCGGGCTTGACCCGTCCGTCGTCGGAAGGCCCGCGGGACGACAATGCGGCGACGACATCGGGGTCGCCGGTCAGCTTCAGATCGGCCATCGCCGGACGCTCTGGTGGGCGCCGCCCGTCATAGTCCCTCCATCTTTTGTCGGCGTAAGGCCCGTCGGGGCGGGGCGAGCAGCAGGCGCCCACGGTCAGCGCATTCTTGGCTCCGGCGGGCGAGGCGAGCGATCCCAGCCGGTTCCGGCCGGCCGGGTCGTCCATGTCCTGCGCGCCGTCATTGCCGCCGGCGATGACCACCAGCAGATCGGGATGGCCATAGACGAACGCGTCCACGTCGAGCGTGTCGAGCGTGTAGCGGCCCTCGACATAGGCGCCCCACGAATAGTTCTGGATCCGCACATCGGCGGCATAGGCCTCTGCGAGCATGTCGGTCAGCCCGACCCCGAAGCGATAGACCAGTCGGTCGTCGGCGATGCTCTGGACGAACAAATGCGCCGCGGGGGCGGCCCCGGCGAGCAATCCCTGGCTCGTCGCGCCGCTTCCCGCCGCGATCGACGCGACGTGCGTGCCGTGCCCCTTCGGGTCGCGCGGCGAGAGCGGTTGCTCGCGAAGCACGACGGTCACCCGCCCGGTGAAATCGGGATGATCGGCGTCGATACCCGAATCGGCGATGCCGATCGTCTCGCCGGTGCCGAGCCACGGCAGCGGCGCGGCGAGCGGCGTCTTGCTGCCGACCAGCGCCGCCCGGGCATAGCTCAGCATTGGTTCCGGCGGCACATAACGCTCGACCAGCTCGACCGTCCCGTCCCGCCCCATGTCGGCGAGCAATGCGGCCTCGGCCTCGTCCCCGTCGCTCACATGATAGCGCAGCCGGTCGCTGCCGCACTCGACCCGGTCCACCCGCGGATCGAGCTCGAGCTGCGCCGCGAGCGAGGCGAGCCGCGCGGTATCGGTGCAGCGAACATCGTAGAGTGCCGGCCCGCCCGCCCCCGGCATATCAGCCAGGCCTTCGGGCGCATCGGCGCTTTTGAACAGGCTGCCCCCCGACAGCGTGACTTCGACTGCGCTGGCCAGGCGCCGGCCCACCGTCTCGCGCAGCCCATAGGAGCCGATGCGCAGCCAGTCTGCCTCCCGCTCGGCCGTTTCCACGGTGTTCCGATCGGCGGAAACGACGAAGCGCGTCTTCCCGATCCGGCGACCCAGCGCGAGGCCCTGGTCCTCGAACCACGCCTGGCGATCGGCAGTGAGCGAACCCTGCACCGTCGCAACCCAAAGGCTTTCGGCGCTTTCCTCGACCGCGGCAGCGGCGGCTGCTCCCGGCCCGTCGCCGAAGCTCTCCATCATTACGCCGCCATGCTCCGCATCCCTGTCCGCGCCGATATCCGCTGCGGCCCCGGACGCCTCTTCGGCCGCTGCGACATCTGCCTCCTGCGCCGGCTCGGCAGTGAACAGGATATTGGCCGCATGCAGCGCATCCATCGCCGATTCGTCTGCCTCGGCGGTGAGATAGGGGCCGTTCTCGAGGACATCGTCGCCCAATATCGCCTGGGCGATCTGCCGTTCGTCGTCGGTCATCGGCAAAGCAGTGAGCTGCATCACAACCTCCTATGTGTAGAAGCGCCGCAGGCCGTTCGGGCCTTTCAGGAAATCCGGCAGGTGGGGAATCGAATCGATCGTCGTCCAATAAGCGGGGTCGTCGATCACGGTGGCCGCATCGAACGGCACCGAATCGGGCAAGGTGACGTCGGCCAGCTCCCCGATCTCGCCCCATTCCGGTTCGGGCGGCTGGAGGTCGAGGTCGAGCTCCAGCGCGGCACCGTCGTCAAAGGGTTCGAACACGGTCGCGTCGCGCGCTGCCGGCAGATCGGCGAGCGCCGCCGCCAGCGCGTCCCGCGCCGCCGCGAAGCCGATATGGTTGAGCGGCGAGGAGGGATGCTCGAGATTGAGCAGCCGATCGCGCCCGCCGACGGTGATCGGCTCGGTCCTCGGCCCGTCGAATCCGGTGGCGGCCATCAACCCGCGATCGCCATAGCGCGGATGCCCGGCGATGATCACCATGCGGACATGCGATTCGTTGGCGCGAAGCAGGTTCGCATACGGATCGGGATCCACTTCGTCGAGAATGGTCAGATCGGCATAATAACCGGGGCGGATCTGCCCCAGCCGGTCGCCCCAGCCGGCGATCGCCATCGCGTCCGAAGTCACTGCCCGTACGAGCTGTTGGGCCGGCAGCGGCGTGCCCTGTGCAGCGGCCGTCAGCGACGCGACCTTGATTTCCTGAAGGATGTTGCGGCTGCCCGAAGGTGTCCAGTCGCTGCCGAGCGCGAACCGGGCGCCCGAGCCGGTCAACGCCGCGACATCGAGCGTCTGGCCGTACAGCACCGAATTGCTGAACGGCGACCAGACGACCGCGGCGCCGGCAGCGGCGAGCGCGGCATAATCGGCAGCGTTCAGGCCGAGACTGTGGACACCGACCAGGGCCGGCTGGATCAAACCGTTGTTCGCCAGCAGCTCGAATTGGCCATGTGCGTTCGCGTCGACGCCCTCGGACAAATGGAAGAAGAATTTGCGCCCGCGCGACAGCGAGACGCGGAATTTCGCGATGTCCTCGGGCCGGTCCTTGAGGTCGATGATGGCGTGGCCGATGGACGTCAGATCGACATCGTCGGATGCCTCGAAATTACGGACGAGGCCGGGATATAATTTGTCGCTGCTCTTGTACTTGCTCTTCATCCCCTGACCCGAAGTGACCCCGCCGAGCAGCAGCTTGACTTCGACGTAGCGGATCAGCGCCTTGATCAGGTCCTGGCGGCCGGCGATGACTTCCATCGGCAGCCCGACCGCGCGTTTGTAGCCCGGCTTGCGCAGCCATTGCGATCGATTGCTCGATTTGGGCGTCGGCCACCACAGGCTGAGTATATTGTAGGCGAGATGGTTGTGGAGGTCGGCGAGGCCCGGATAGATCACCCCGCCGGTGTCGACTGCCGCCACCGTTTCGAACCCTTCGGGCGGCGCCGCACCTTCTTCGCGCACGTCGATGATCGATCCTTGGTGGAGGTAGACGGTCCCCCGCTCGATCGGGGGACCCGACATCGGCACGATCTTGCCGCGCAGGGCCAGCCTCGGCGCACTGGGCGCCGCATCGTCGAATAGCTGGATCGGGGTTTCGTCGGGCATCGCGTCGGGTTCCCTGGTGAAGGCGGCGAGCAGCCGCTGATGTTCGGCACGCTCGGCGGACAGCCCGGAGGGGGCGTCCGCCATCGCGCCGACGCCGACGCCGGCGCCGGCGAGCGGCTGCAATTCGCCGCGATAGGCGCAGTCCCCGATCCGATAGAGCGCGTTGTCGCAAAACAGGCAGCCGCCGCGGGGGCGGGCCAGATGGCCGGTCTCCGGGTTGAGCGCCAGCCGCCCGGCGGTGACCTCGGCGGCGAGATGATCGACGATGGCGTCGCGCGCTTGCGCGAATTCGTCCTGCCGCGCGGAGGCGTGGGGCGAGAAGACGATGCGCGCGTCGAGTTCCTCGCCGTCTTCGGTGTGCCCGAAGCTGAGGCGGATCTCGCGCTTCAGCAGATTTGCGATCGGTTCGCCGGGGCGCGGATCGCCTTTGGTGAAATGATCGCGCATCGCGACGACGAAGGCGTCGGCGGTGGTCTGGCTGAATATGATGACGACGCGCGGCAAGGTCTGCAGCATCTGGCGCAGGAAATAGCGGCGGTCGTGGAAGCATTCCTTGACGATGCCGCGCGCGCCGGCCTCGCCCATCACCGGCATCGGCGGGTTGCCGGGAACCGGGCGGGTGGTCCAGCGTGCCGATCCGCAGGCCACCATATTGGCATAGGCCACGTCCTCGCCGACGGCGAGCTGGTGGTCGGCCCATCCCATCCGTTCGGCGAGCGCGTCGAGCAGCGACTGATAGCCGTGATACATGGTGACCGGTGCCGGCTCGACCGGGATGGCGTCGCCCCGGCGGGTCAGGCCGCGCGTCTCGTATGGCCCGTCCTCGCGGCCGCCGAGCAATGCGTCGAAATCGGCCATCGGGATCCGCAGCTTCTCGGTCGCGCGCCAGCGGAAATGATGGGCGTATTGCAGAGTGTCTTCGAAATAGGGGTGGACGGCGTTGCGCGAGCCGTTGGTCCACCCCGGCAGATTGGGATTGATGCCCACCGCGAGGATCGGCGCCTTGCGGCATCCGCTCAATATCTCGGGGACCAGCGGCCGCTTGCCGGCATAGATGCTGTTCTGGACGATACCCGGCGCCGGTGGCGCGCCGCTTTCGCGATAATCATAACTGTGAAAGGCGCCCCATTCGCCGAAATGCGCGCAAGGGTGCGGGCCGCCGACGCCGTCATACGTGCGCCGCATCGCCTGGCAGGGCATCACCTCGAGCGCGAGCTCGACTTCTACCGGCAGCGTGCGGGTGGGCGGCGGCGGCATGTCAGGCGACCATCGCCCAGACCGCGATCGCGCTGTTGACGCTCGTCCAATAGCCATAGGTCTCGTAATACCAGACCGCCCAATGCGCCTGCATGTCGAGGCCGCGGCGCAGCTCGGGCGGGATGCCGGGCGCGCGCCGGTCGGGCAGCCGTCCGTTGATCTGCGGATCGGAGGCATTGCGGATGACCAGCCAGTCCGGCGCGGACTTGCCCGCCGCCTTGCGCGTCTCGACGACGAGGCCGAGCACCGCATCGCCCATCTCGACTCCGCAGCCCTGCTCCCACAATCGATTGGTCGAGGTCCCGAATTCGAAGAAGTCGGTGGTCAGGATCGGGTGGAATGCGGGGAAGTCGATTCCGTCGATCTTGAAATCGGGGGCGTTGGCGAATCCCGGCAGCGGATTGCCCTGCGGCCAGGCGTATTTGGTGTGCGGCGGGGCGAAAGCGGGCTCGACCAGCTTACCGGCGTGGCGCGCCAGCAGCGCGCGCGCCGCTGCCAGCCTTTCGGTCGGGATGGTCAGGCTGGCGCAGCGATAGGCAGCATCGGCGAACGCCTCGTTGGCGAATTCCTGGCTCAGGCGGAACTTCGCGCCGCGCGTGATGATCACGTCGCCCAATTCGTGCGCCGGGCAGTCCATTCCGCTCACCGTGGTGGTGGCACCCGGCGGGAAGGTCGCGCCTGCGGTCCCGACAGTGATCACCAGCGACGGTTTGACCTCGTCGATCATCTGGTCGAACAGTTCGCGCACCGGCAAGGTCGCCTTGCCGTCGGCGGTGCGGATGCCGTCCTGGTTGAGGTGCAGCTCGGACTTGAAGCACAGGATCCTGCGCCCGGCGATGCTGGTGCGGAAATAGGAGCCGAGCCGCCCGACCTTGAGCGACGGCGCGCCCTTGCGGATGCGCGGCACATAATGCTCCTCGAAGCCGCGGGCATAGCGTGCCCAGCTGTTGCGGCCGAAGCCCGGTGTCAGCACGTCGGCGAGCGCCTCGTGCTCGGCCACGGTCCAGGTGACCACCAGCACGTCGGCCTCGGGCAAGGCGTCGCCGGGCAGCGGCGTGTTTCCCGGCGCCCACGGCTCGGGTTCGGGGCGCGCGTCGGCCGGCCATGGCAGGCCGAGATCGAGGAACGGCGTCTGTTCGACCGGGAACGGGCTGAAATCCTCGGAGTCGGCGCCGAAGTCGATGATCTCGCGTGCGGGATCGCGGCGTTGCGGTTGCGGCATGATCTACCCTCGGCTGGCTGGCGGGAAACAGGTGATCCGCAGATCGCGGAACACGAAATGGTTGGGCAGGATCGGCTCGTGCTGTGACGGGTCCGATTCCTTCTCCTGGCGCCAGCGTTTGCCGACGCAGCGCAGATAGACGGTGCGGTTCAGGCTCTCGTTGGCGACCACGCCGACGCAGACCCAGTCGCGCGGCGCCAGCGGATTGTCGTCAGCGTCGACCGGATCGCGAAAATAGGCGGCGTGGAAGGCGCCGCGGCGCTCGAGCCGCAGCCGTCCGCCATGCGGGGTGCGCCCTTCCGACACCGGCCGGCCATATTGGTTGTTGTCATATTCGCATCCGAGGTTCCAGTTGATGCGGAACCCGTCATCCTCGTCATGCTCGACGCCGACATAAGGCGGCGCGCCGTGCGGATCGTAAAAGCTGTCCTTGTCGCGGAAGCTCTGCGGCGGCGCGGCGCGATGCGCCCCCGGATCGACATTGGTGACGGCCATTTCGAGCGTCGTCGCCTGGCCGACCCGCGCCACGCGATACGCCACCTCCGCCGCGAAATCGTCGCCGATGCCGCGCACCGTCCCCAGCCCGCCGCCCGAGTAAAACGGCCATTCCTTCGCGACGTTGATCAAATCCCATTCGAGACGCGTGATCCGCCGCTCGGTCGGGGATCCGCCGCCGCCCGGCATCGGCCCGGCATAATCCGCGATCTCGAGATGGACGCCGTCGTCGCAATGGACGTTGGCGAAGCGGTTCGCCTTGGCATAGCCCAATGCGAACTGGCGGCGATCGATCTCGGTCCCGGCGAAATCCGATTGGCTATGGACGTAACCCGGCCGCAGCCGCTCCATGTCGAAGGTCGATCCGGTGCACACGCCCCATAGCCAGGCGGTCTGTGCCAGCGCGTCGAGCGTCGCGGGATCGGTGCCGGCGTCGTCCAATACCGCGCAGAGTCCCATCGGCCATTCCCCGGCCAATTTGCGCTCGCGCAGCGCGATGCCGGCCTGGCTCCATCCCCCGCCGTCGCGCAGTGCCCCGACCGGCACGATCAGCAAATCCACATCGCTGGCCGCGACCATGCCGTCGGTCGCCCATAAAGCAGTACGAAGCCCGGGCCTCGCCGCGGCGAGCGCGGCAGGCGAATCGCTCACCAGCATCGCCGTCTCGATCCGCCCGCGGCTTTCGAGCAGCGCAACCGCCGCCTCCGCGAAAGCCCCGGCGTCGATCAGCAGCGTCACGTCGCGCGGCAATGCGTCGATCACGTCGTCGAGCCGCGGCAGCTTGAGCCGCCGGCCCGAAACCGCCGGATCGCAATAATGGAAGCTCGCCTCGGTCCGTCGGGGCAGCCAGCCCGCCGAAAAGTCATATGCCTGCAGCGCGGCGAAGCTGCTCGCCGAGATCAGGACCTCGCTCCCCGGAACCCGGTCGTCCCCCGCGGGGACTAGCACGCCGTCCGCGGTCTGCCGCACGCCGATCAGCAGCGCGTCCGCCCCGCCGGTATAGCCGCTGATCAATGCCGCGAGGCTGTTGGCCGGAGCGTGGAGGCGGTTGCCGCCCGATGCGATGATCCTCATTGCGTCATATTCCTCACCACGCCACTGCCGGCGCGCCGAGCCCGGCAAGCGCCGCGTTCACGCCTTCGAGTGGATTGCCTCGTGCCAGATAGCCGGACGGCCCGACTCTATTGGGATGCGGGTGCGTGACGGTGCGGATCCGGTCGACATATCCGCCCGCGGCGCCCCGCGCCTCGACGCCGCTTTCCCGGAACAAGTCTCTCGCGAAATTGCCGAGCAGCAGGAACACCGTCGGCCGGCCGGGTCGCTCGGCCAGGCCGTGGAGCAGCCGACGCATCAGCGGCCGCCACATCGCGATATGGCATTTCTGTTCCTCGCCGCCGCCCGACACGAACCGCGTCAGCGTCCAGCCGGCATTGACGAACAGCACGCCCCCGGCTTGAAGCCGGTCGAACCACGCACCGGGCGGTTCGAGCGCGATCTCGCCGGCGGCGGCCGCGGCCTGCACCGCCGCCCAGTCGCCCGGCGACCGCGCCAGTTCGGGTCGGCTGTAGCGCAATGAGACCGCCGATTGCACCAGCCGCTGCAGGCTCACTGCAACCTCGCCCTGCCAGTCACCGAGCGCGCCGTCCTCGAACGCGCGGCCCGTCGCGCGCGCCACCCGCGGATAGGGATCCTGTCCGATCAGCACGACCCGGACGGCGTCGGGCGCAACGCCGTCGAATGCACGGAAGATATGCGCGCCTGCCGGCGCCCCGGGGAGCGGCTTCGAGCGGAGCGGCGGGATGACCGGGTGCTCCGGATCGTAGACCAGCTCGGGCAGGATCGCCTCGAAATCGGGCTCGACTCCGGCGAACAGCGCGCGCCATTGCGGATCGAGATCGTCCCGCCAGCCCCCCAGATAAGTCTCCAGATAGGATCGCAGCATTACCATCATGCCGTCTCCCCGGCATCGGTGCCGGCGATCGGCAGGTCGAACACCACCACCTCGCGGTAAAAACCGTCGGCGGCTGCGGCGGACAACTGGAGGTGCGTCGGGTGGGTGAGGAAGCGATCCCGCTCCGCCGGCCCGGCCATGGTCATCACGGCGCCGTATTCCCAGCCGCGGGCGAACCGCGAAACGCTGACATTGTGCCCGAATTCTATATCGAGAATTTCCGGGATCTCGTCTCGGCAGCGCGCGAACAGCGCCTCCATCTGCGCGCACTTTTCCGGATTGAGGCCGTCCGCCAGCCGATAGACGACGACGTGATAGAGTTGAGCGGTGCTCATCTCAAACCTCCGCCATCGTCGCCGCGGCGGCATGGGTTCGCGGACCCGGTTTGGGGATGCCGTCGCACACGCGATAGGCGTTGGCGATCATCGTCAGCGAGGGGTTGCTCGCCCCCGCCGTCGGCATGAACGCCGCGTCGATGACGTACAGGCCCTCCACCTCATGCGCCTGGCAATTGGCGTCGAGCACCGATGCGCCGCGATCTGTTCCCGCGCGGAGCGATCCGTGATTGTGCCCATAGCCGGGATTGGCGACCGTCTGGGGGCTGCGGACGCGAAGCTCGCCGCCGGCATTGCCGACGATGTTGGCCACCCGGTCCAGCGCATAGGCACTGAGCGCCACGTCGTAGGGGTGATGCTGGTAATAAGTCAGCGCGACTGGCTGGCCATAGGGATCGGTCTTGAGCGGGCGGCCGCCCAGCCCGTCGGCCAGCTCGACGCGATTGTCGTATTTCGACATCGTCTCGCCGGTGAACGAGAAGGAGACGCCGCCATTCTCGCGCAGCTCGATCAGCCGCTCCTGCAGATGCTTGCCCCAGAGCGGCGCGCTTTTTCCGGGCATGCCGGTGCGGTACAGCGCCTTGAGCGGCGGGTTGATCGTGATCGGATCGTAGATCGAGAACTTGCCGCCTTTGCTGAGCGGCGAGTTGCTGTCGTTGATCACGTAGAGATCGCGCAGCTGGAGGCTGCCGAGCGACGTGCTCGGCTGATAGGGATAGGTGGGGTCCATCGATCCCCAGACCGGCTGGTTGGGGAAAGTGAATTCGAGATCGCCCTTGGTGTGATAGGTCAGATACCGCCCGGCGAGCCCGTTGGGATTGGGCAAGCCCGACAGCAGATAGAGCCGCGCCGATTCGATCGCCTGGATCGATACGATCACGATCGGGGCGGTGATCGTCTTCGCAACGCCGCCCGGCTCGGTGACATATTCGACGCCGGTGACGCGGTGGCCGCGCTCGCTGCCCGGCGCCGGCTGATGGAGGAGGCGCAGCACATTATGGCCGGTGCGCAGCTCGCAAAGCCCGGATGACAATGCCTTGCGCAGCACCGTGTCCGCCGCCCCCGATCGGCAGTTCGATGCGCAGCCAAAGCCCTGGCAGAAGCCGCAGAACGGGCAGCCCGGCCGGCTGTCGCTGGTCCGCGAATTAATCCCCCTGGGGCTGCGATAGGGAAACATCCCCGCCTTGTTGAACATGAAGCGGAGAAAGGGAGAGGACCCGTGCTCGCGGATCGGCGGCATCGGATAATCATATCCGGCGCGCATCGGCTCCTGTGCGGGCGATTGCCGCGCCTGGCCGGAGACTCCCCAATCCCATTCGGCGCGTTCGAAATAGGGCTGGAACTGCTGGTAGGTCCACGGCCAGTCGATCATGCTGACATCGCCGGGGATGTCGCGCAGATATTGGGTGACCGAGAAATCTTCCTGCGTGTAGCGCGGAAGATTGGCTTCCCATTGATTGGTCGCGCCACCGACCATGTTGCTGATCCACCAGCGCTCCCTGTGGTCGGGCTCGGCGTCCGGCCTGGACGTGTCGATGTACAGCATCGGATCGTCGCGCTTCGACGGGACCAGCGCCTTGTGATCGAGGAAATGCAGCTCGTCGAGCGGGATGAAATCCTCGGCGTTGCTCGGGCCACCGCGCTCGAGCACGAGCACGCTGAACCCGCGCTGGGTGAGCGCACGGGCGGCGGTCGATCCGCCGGCGCCGCTGCCGACGATCAGGACGTCGGGCTTGTCGATGGTGGGCATTTCGTCCCCTCCGTTCAAACGAGGTCGAGCCGCTCGGCGTCGCCGAGATAGCCGAGCCAGCGCCACATGATCCGGTCGCGGTTTCCGGCCCATCGCGGGTCGGACCAGCACCCCTGCAGGCAGTGGCGCCACAGCGTGTCGAACAGCCGCTTCTGGTTCTTCGCGTTGCCCGCGCCGGCGAGTTCGCCGCGCTCGAGCTGGTCGAGCAGGCTTGTCGTATCCTCGATGCCCAGCCGGGCCAGCGGGGTGCCGAACAGCGCCGTGGCCGCGGCATCGAGCGCGGCCAGCCAGCCGCGATAGCTCGCCTGCCACAGCGCCAGATCCTCGTGCAGCTTCACCGGGCCGCCGACCGGCATCTCGAGCAGCCGGTCGAGAAACTCGGCGGCATCGCAATCGTCGGCACCGGGGATCCCGCGCGCCGCGTCGCGGGGCTGGATCGCGCGAAACAACGTCGCGATCTGCGCTCGTTCCGCATCGGTGAAGAACCGCGTCTCGGGAAGGCGGAATTCGAGATCCCAGGCCATGGCGGTCAGCTCGCCATCGCTGGCGCGCGGCGCGGCAGCAGCATGTCCTCGAGCGCGTCCTGGATCCCCGCTTCCAGTGCAGGGAAGCTCAGATATTGCGGACCGCGCTCCTCGAAGATCTGTTCGCCGAGCGCCGGATAGGTATCCCAGCCCATGCCGAGATACTGGCCGACCTCGCGGCCGAAATAATTGGCGATCATCGCGATGGTGCTGCCATGGACGCCGCTTCCCCCCGCGGAAGTCCAGATCTTGCCGTCGGCCTGCCCGGCCCACATCGTCCGCGGCTGGAGGAGGTTGGCGCCCTCTTCCTTGAGCCGACGTGCGACGGTGGCGGCGGAAGTGACCGGGGTGTCGCCCAGGATCTCGGCGCGGTGCAGGATCGAGATGCCCGAGCAGTTGGTCGCGACGACCTTGCCGGCATCGTGGTGCTTGCGCACGATCGCCCGCAGCCTTTCGTCCTTGCTCGCCTCGCCGCTGCCCAGCCCGCCGGGCACGAACAACAGGTCGAACATGTCCTCCGGCTCGACTGCGCCGTCGGTGAAGACGCGGGTGCCCATCTGCATCTCGACCACTTCGGGGTCGCTTGCGGCGACGCGCAGCAGCCGGACCCGGAGTTGCTTGCCCTGTTCGGCAAGCACCATCGCGGCGTGCTTCAGGATCTCATAGGGGACGAGCGTGTCCTGCTCGCCGCAACGATGATAGGCCATCACGGCCACGGTCTTGATGTCGGGCATGCCGTTTCCTCCGGTTGATGCTTGAAGTTCCTGTTCGAGATCGGCGATCAGCATGAGCCACGGGCCGAGGTCGCCGGGGCCGAACCGCTCCATCAGCTCGACCAGCAATGCGTCCGAATGGCCGTTCAGATGCGCGCCGATTCCCGGCAGCGTCTCGTCATTCTCGCGGCGCGCATGTTCGCGGTAGAGGACGACGAATGCGTCCAGCGCCTCGCGGAACAGCGGGATCGCCGCGGTGTCACCGGCCCGGATCCGCTCCAGCGTGTCGCGCATCGTCGCGAACAGCTTCCGCCCCGCGTCGTGATCCGCATAGACATAGGCGGCGTCCGCCTGGGGAAAGCCGTTGGCGAAAGCGAGCGGCAGCAGCACCCGCTCCTCCACCGTGTGATGATAACGGTCGATGAATTCGTGGAGCAGGAAGACCAGCAATCCCATCGCGCGCAGCGGCGGCGCCTCGCCGGCGGCGATCTTCTTCGAGATCGCCGCGGATGCCATCACCAGCCGCCGGCCGATGAGGTGATCCTCCTCCATGATCTGTTCGGAGAGGCGCCCGCTGTCCTTGTCGGTCGACGGCCGCGCCGCGATGTCCTTGGTCAGGAATTCGCGTCCCGGCGGGCAGGGCTTCAGTTCGGCCTGCATGCCTGCCGCCCGCGCGCCGAGCACCTCGAGGAAGTTCTCGCCGACGAACATGCATTGCTCGGGCGCAAGTCCCAGCTTCGCGGCGGCGAAGCGGTAGATCTCCGGGGCGGGCTTGTCGGCGCCGGCGTCATGGTTGGTGACGAAGCCGGCCGGGTCGAGGAAGCGGGCGATCCTGGCATCGGTGATCATCTTCAGGCCGGCGGCGCTGTCGACGTTGCCCGGCAGGTTGGTGATGATCCCGATGCGGCAGCCGATCGTGCCGCCCACCGTCTCGAGCAAAGTCTCGGTCGACGGCTTGTAGGTCACCAGGTGACCCGGGCGGTCGACATAGCCCAGCGTGTCCTTGGCATCGAAGAAAATGGCTTTGATCACGTCGATTGGCCCCATTGCTCTCGGTCACCGGGATAGCCGGGGGCTGCGATCGGCGCGGTGGGGCTTCGCACGCTGGTTCTGTGATTTTTCGCACGCTTGCCTTGTCGGCGGCGCTGCGGTCTATTCGTGCGGGGGACAGGCGATGCGCGAGCGACAGGGGCTGCTCGAGATATTAAGCGCCGACGCGCGCCGCGATTTGCTTGCCCGCGCCGGCACGATCCGGGTGCGCAAGGGTCGTTCGGTGGTGGCGCGCAGCGAAGTTTCGGGCGACGTCTTCATCGTGCAGGAGGGCCGCTTCAACGTCGTGCGCTATTCCGCCGACGGCCGCGAAGTCTCCTTGCGCGAACTCGGGGAAGGCCAGATGTTCGGCGAGCTCGCGGCGATCGACGGGGCCGCGCGCTCGGTCGGCATCGTCGCCGCGACCGACGGTCGGCTGCTGGCGATTCCGCCCGATCTGTTCCGGGCGACGGTGCGCGATCATCCGGAGGCGGCCGATTGGCTGATTCGCCGGCTGACCGCGCAGGTCCGCGGCCTCACCGAGCGCGTGTTCGAGCTGAGCGCGCTCAATGTCCGCGCCCGCCTCCATTGCGAGCTGCTGCGGCTCGCCCGGTCGCGCGACGGTGGCAACGCGGACGCCCCCACGCACGCCGAACTGGCCAACCGCATCGGCACTCACCGCGAGGCAGTCACCCGCGAACTCAATCTGCTCGCCGAGCAGAAGATCATCCGCGCCGGCCGCCGGCGTCTCGAATTCCTCGATCTCGCCGGCCTCGAGCAAGTCGTCGCGGCCAGCCTCCACGATCCCGCCGGGGATCCCGGTTGGTGGTAGTTCCGGTTGTTCTTTGGCGGGACAATTCTGCCGAGATTATGACTCGTCGCTGACCTTGTGGTGAGTCATCCTGTGCCGCGTACGTCTATCCAGATACCACAGGATACGCAGCATGCCGGCTCCACCGCCCACTCGCCGACCGCGCCTGCAATGGGCGACCTCCAAACGCGTCGGCAACCTCTCGGAGATCGCCGTGCTCGCGCCGATCCGGAAAGGCTGCGTCCCCGGCGAGACCATGACCTGGGAAGAGACGCTACGCGGCGTGATCGCCAACATCACCCAGCGCGTCCAACAGGGCCTCCCTTCCGAGCTCGACAAGGTCCCGACGATTCATTTCGGGCGGATGATCATCCTGCGTCCCGAACAATATCTCGTCTATTCCGAAAACGTCGCCGGATTGCCGTATGAGGATCAGCAGGCATTGCGCCCCGGCGGCGCGCTGTCGCGCCAGATCCCCCAGGCGATCGACGATTTCCGCGAGGCCGTGCCGCAAACCAGCCCCGCGCCCGCGCCCGAATTCCGCTCGTGGATCCTGACTCTGGTCGAGTTCGACGGCGACCTCAAAGTCTATATGCGCGACATCGCCCGGATCCTGAATTCCGATTTCGACCGGGTCTTCCGCAATTGCGAGGATTATCCGGGGACGCGGCGCTTCGAGCAGTTCTGGCAGTGGATCCGCCGCTATCAGATCAACACCGACCTGTTCTACGCGCCTTATGCCGAGCTGTCGGTCGCACGGCTCAAGCAGCTCGAGGCGTTCAAGCGCCGTTTCGACGCATTCGTCGCGCGAGTGCGCTCGCCGCTCGGTCCGAGCGTCCGCTCGATGGACGAATTGTTCGACGAGTTCCTGCGCGAGAACCAGCAATATGCCCGCGATTTCCCGTCCCCGGGCGGAGTCTATCGGGCCGCCGGCGGCGAGGGGGGCTAGAATGGACAGACCGACGCAAAAGCCGGACGCCGCGGCGACCCGCGAAAACGTACAGGCCAATTTCCTCCGCGCCGCCAAGACCGGGGGCGCCCGGCCGCGGACGCGCAACTGGGCGATGTTCCTGTTCTTCCGGATCATGCGCGAGGACGAGCTCGCCGCGACTCGCGAACGGATCCTCCAGCTCCGGGGCGGCGGCGAATCGACCGATCCCGACCAGCTCAGCGCGGGCGAGATGCTGAAGCTCGACTTGTCGTGGCCGGGCGTGATGAATGCCGGCCTCGTCGATCCGCCGGCCGCCGCTCCGGCCGGGGCGTTCCGCAACTGGCTCACGGCGCTCGTGTCGAAGGATCCCGAGCCGATGAAGGCGACGCTCGCGGAGTTCGGCGAGGCGCTGGAAGCCAGCTTCGCCGTCGCCGCCATGGCAGACGGCGATGGGATGGCCGCCCCTATGATGGCCGTCCCCGCCGCGGCAGCCGATGCCGCGCCCTTGTTCGAGATGTCGTTCACTCGAGCCGGGGCCAACCTCCTCGAAGTCCTGAGTGCCTTCAGCAGCGAGGAGCGCTATGCCGGCCTGGTCGAGCGCGCGCTCGAGAATTTCAAGACCATCGCGAGCGGGGCGACGACCGGGCCCGCTTTACCGGCGCTGCTCTTCTACGAGTTCCTCCGCGTGGCCGCCCCGGCCATCGAGGCGAGCAGGGATCTGCCGCCCGCCATTCGCAGCGAAGCGGACGAAGCGATGCTCGGGGTGGATCGCGGGCAGGGGGATCGCATCCCGATCAACTTCGCCTTCACTTATGCCGGCCTCGCGGCGCTCCAGCTCGACGCCGACACGCTCGCCTCGTTTCCCGACGCGTTCAAGGAAGGCATGGCGGCGCGCGCGCGGCGGCTGGGGGATGTCGGTTCGAGCGCTCCCGAATATTGGGAAGGCGAGCTCGGCCTGAACAGCGTGCATGGCTATTTCACCGGGGGGGTCGGCACCCATGCCTGGCCGACGGCGCCGGCGTTCTGGAAGCAGCTCCGCTCGGAAGTCCGCGCCTTCAATGATGCGACCGATGGCGACAAGGAGCAGCTTCGCGAGTTGATCGGCCTGTTGTTTCGTCCGGTCGGGCTCGAGATCGTCCATATCGAGCTCGGCCAGGACCCGCATCAGCATGACGACGATCAGGCCGCCTTGCTCGACGGGGCGGTTGGCCAGACGCCCCGGACCGAGCATTTCGGCTATCGCGACAATCTCAGCCAGCCCTTCGTCGATCTCGGCCTCGGCGATACGCTCCCCGGGGGCGGCACGGCGTCGCGCCGGTCGAGCTGGACGCCGGTGGCGCCGGGAGAGATCTTCCTCGACGCGCCCGACGAGGATGGCGAAACGCACGAATTACCCGTCCATCCGGTCTTGCGCCGCGGATCGACCTTCCTCGTGTTCCGCAAGCTCGAACAGGATGTGCAGGGATTTCGCGCGTTCCTCGAGCGGCAGCGGCCCAGGGACCCGCAGGCGCAGGACGCGCTCGGCGCGCAGATCGTCGGCCGATGGAAGAACGGGGCGCCGCTCGTCACTTCGCCGGGCCACCAGCCCGATGTCGACGCTGATGCAGAGGCGATTCTCAACGACTTCCGCTATGCCGCCGACGATCCAGACGGTCGAAAGTGTCCGCTGGGCGCGCATGTCCGCCGCGCCAATCCGCGCGACATCGGCGGCCGCAACGACGTCCGGCGGCACCGCATCCTGCGCCGCGGGATCAGCTATGGCGGCCCGTTGCTGCCGGAAAACTCCGCCGGCGACGGGGAAAAGCGCGGGATGCTCTTCATCGCCGCCAATGCGCGCATCGATCTGCAATTCGAAGTGATCCAGGCCGACTGGCTCAATGGCGGCGAATTCCTCGGCCAGGTTGGGCTCGATCGCTGCCCGCTCACCGGGGCGAATGCGGGCACGGTCGCCGACCGCTTCTTCGAAGCCGGTGCGGCGGCGCCGGTCACGGGATTGCCGCGCTTCGTCCACACCAAAGGCGGTGACTATTTCTTCCTGCCCGGGATCGACGCGCTGAAGGCGATCGCCGAGGGCGAGACCTTCGCGGTTCCGCCCGAACAATTGCCCTATCACGGCTACAGCATGGGCGATGCGGCCACCCCGTCGCTCTACAGCCAAAGCCGTCTGAAACTGTACGGCCAGACCATGCTCGGCACGCCGAAGCGCATCGTCCGGGTCGCCACGCCGGGCACCGGTCAAATGGTCGCCTTTGTCGGCCGCCATGCCGACGTCACGCGGGTGCTGAGCGACAAACTGGTGAACGGCGCGGTCGAATTCTCGGTAAAGGCCTATCACGACGCCGGCCAGCGGATCACCCGGGGCAGCGACATGCTGGTCGGCACCGACGAATCCGGGCCCACCTGTCCGGCGCGGCGTCGGTTGCAGCCCGTCCTCGAACGCGCCTGGACCCGCCTTGCCGGGCAGTTCGGTCCGTCGGGCGGGATCGATGCCGCCGTTCGCAATATTGCGAAGATGCGGATCGAGGCCGCGCTGCGGCGCACCGCGCATGCGCGTCGGATAGACCTTGTCGCGGATGTCGCCGCGCAGGCATCTTACGGCGTGGTCACCGATCTGTTCGGCCTGCCCGGCCCGTCATGGGTGACCGAGCTCGGCCTCGCTTTGCCGTTCGCGCGGCAGCATGTCGGGGATCTGCCCGCCGACTGGCTGGCCGCGCTCAAGGGCGATCAGACCGCCGATCCCGGCCTCACCACGATGCAGATCTGGTCGGCGGTGCTGGTGGTCGATCTGATCGGCAACCTCCACTCTCAAAAGAGCCTGCAAGCTCTGTCGCGCCAGGCGGGTTCGGAGATGCTGACGCATATCGATGCGCGGCTCGCGGAAGTGCGCGGCCGGCCCGGTGCGGCGCCGCGGAGCTTGATCGAGGCTTTCGTGCTGAACGAAGCGCTGCCGGAGATACGGGATCTCTACAAACATGTCCCGGCAGGCGACGATTGGCGTAGCCTCTATTATCAGGACGTCTCGATGATCCTGATCGAGATCGTCGGATCGACTCTCGCAGTGATCCCGCTGACCTTCGCCTCGGTCATGACCAGCCTGCTGAACATGCGGATCGCGCCCTCGGCACTGCCCCGGCACGATGACAAGGCGCTCGCGGCCGTGATCTACGAGGCCGAGCGGCTCAACCCCAATCTGCCGGTCCGCATGCGCCACTGCGAAGTCGATACCGATTGGTCGAAGGCGGCCGGGATCGCCGGCAACGACACCGTCGCCGCGCTGGTCGGCGCGGCGAACCTCGATTCGCGCGCGTTCACCGATCCCACCCGCTTCTCGCTCACCGGGGCGGGCATCGGCGAAGGCCCGGCCCGCAGGCTCGAGGATTATCTGCTGTTTGGCGTGCCGGGCAGCAACAAGGATTGCTGGGGCCGCGACCGTATCGCTATGCCGGTCCTGCAGGAATGCCTCCGCGCCTGCAGCCGGCTCACCGGTCTGCGCCGGGTGGCCGGTTCCGCGGGCGAGCCGCAAAAGCTGGCAGGAGTCACCATCGGCCTGCTCGCGCGCTTCACGCGACTCGCTTCCTGACGCCCTTGCGGCGGTTGAAGGCGGGGGCGGCGACCAGGCCGTGGCGGCGGCAGATCGCGTCGCGCTCCGCCAGATCTTCGTCGATGCGCGGATCGGCGGGCACGGTTTCGGCAAGCAGCCGCGCGCGCAGGCCCAGGCCATCGACGATCAGGCACGGGCTGCCGGTTCGCCGCGCGATCGCCAGCGCTTCGGCCAGCTTGTCGAGTCCTGCGACGGTGTCGCCACTGCGATAGAGCGCCTCGGCATGGCCGATGTGGAGATTGTACACCTCGAGTTGCCCGGTCCGCTGATGCAGCCCGAGCCG
This sequence comes from Sphingomonas psychrotolerans, assembly GCF_002796605.1. Classification (NCBI taxonomy): domain Bacteria; kingdom Pseudomonadati; phylum Pseudomonadota; class Alphaproteobacteria; order Sphingomonadales; family Sphingomonadaceae; genus Sphingomonas; species Sphingomonas psychrotolerans. The sequence continues at coordinate 3,110,182 of NZ_CP024923.1, read as the reverse complement.
CAGACATTCCTCGACGATCTCCAGCCCTTCGCGCGCACGGCCGATCCGGGACAAGGCCGCGGCCGCGCGGCCCGCCAGATTGGGGCGGATGGCGTCATAGCCGTTGCGCTCGCTGATCCCGCGGGCGATCGCCAGGCAAGTGGCGGCCTCGGCGTTGCGACCGAGGAGCAGAAGGTTTCGCCCCAATGCGTTGCGCGCCAATGCCTCCGAATAGGGGTCTTGCGCGCGCACCGCGATGGCGAGACCCCGTTCGGCGAACGCCAGCCCTTCGTCGAGCTGCCCGACATCGACCAGGAACCAGCTCATGAACGCCAATGCCGTCGCGCTGGGAATGCCGGCAGCGCCCAGCCGCGCCGTTTCCAGCGCGCCGGTCAACATGACGCAGAGCGCGCGCTGCTCGGTGATCGCCCGGTGTACGTCGCCCATGCCGTGCAGGATGTTGGATTGCATGATCTGGTTGGAGAAGATCAAAGCTGGCGATTCCAGCGCACGCGCGATGGCGATTCCCTCTTCGGTGGCCCGCAGTCCTTCCGCGTACCGCCCCTCGAACCAGCAGAGCATGCCCAGCTGCGAAAGCGTGCTGCAGGTCAGCGCCGGCCGGTCGAACCGGCGCACCAGTTCCATCACGCGGGGCAGATGGAGGTTGACCTTGTCGAATTCGCCGAGCTGCACCATCGAGGCGAAGGCCATCAGCACGAAATCCATATATTTCTCGTCGGCCGCCGCGCCGAGACGGCCGATCACCTGCAGTGCCCGGTCGAAGATAAGGTTGAGCGACGCCGCCGCCGAGCTGCGTCGCGCCTCGAGCCCGGCCTCCCAGAGATAGCCGAGCGCCGCCATGTCGTCGCCGGCGCCCTCGGCGTGGAAGGCGAGCTGCTGATGCCGTCCGTTCAGACCCGGATGGCGCGACAATATCGCGGCGACCGCGGCGCCGTGGATTTGCCGGCGCCGGTCGCGCCCGATCGTGTTGGCGCAGGCTTCGGCGATGATCTGGTGGCGCAGATGAGTCGCATGCTGCGACAAAGGGTGGATGAAGGCGAAGCGTTCGAGCGCGGCGAGATCGTCGTGCAGTGCCTCCTCCCCGATGCCCATCACTGCGGCTGCGAACCCGATGTCGACATTCTCGCCGAGTAAGCTCAATGCCTGCGCCAGCGCCTTGCCGCCCGACGGGAGCCGCTCGAGCCGGGCGTGGATCGCCGATTCGACGGTCGGCGGCAGTGTCGAAAGCGCGGGCGTCTCGCCATTCTCGACCGAGCGGACCAGTTCTTCGAGGACGAAGGGAATGCCGTCCGCGCGCGCGACGAAGCGCTCCAGCATCGCCTCCATGTCGCGGCCCGCGCCGAGCTGGCGCCCGAGGCTCGCCATGTCGGCAGCCGGCAGCGGATCGATCGAAACGGCCATGCTCGCGATGGCGCATGCCTCGGCGCGTGATTCGGGCCGGCCGGTCAGCAGGAGGAGGAAAGGCTGTTCGGTCTGCCTCTCGGCGAGGAGCCGCAGGAACAGCCGGCTTTCGGTGTCGACCTGATGCAGATCCTCGATCAGCAGGATCGTCGGGCGGTCGAGGGCGAGCGCGCAAAAGCCGTTCACAAAGGCTCGGGCGAGTTGATTCTGGGTCAGCGTCGCGGACCGCCGCCGCGTGCGCGGCTGCGGCGCGGCGAGAGCGATTTCGAGCGCGCGGATATCGTCTTCGTCCAGTCGCGGCCCGGCGAGCAGGTCGCGCAGGCTCTGCTGCGGTCCCGGTCGGGTGCGGTCGAGAAGCCCTTCGATCAGGCCGCGGGCGGCGGCAAAGGGCGTAGTCCGCTTTTGCGCATCGCCGAAAAAGATGAGGTGCCGGACGCCAAGTGCGACGGCGTCCGCCACCGCGGCGAATGCCAGCCGGCTCTTGCCGACCCCCGGTTCGCCGATCAGTGCGATCGACCGGCTCGGACGCCCGGCGCGCGGCAGGGCCGCGGCGAGCAGGGCGACCTCGGCATGACGGCCGACGATCGGCGAACGATAGCGTTGGGCGATCTCCGTTGCCGTGTCGCTCTCCGGGCGCGCGTCCAGCTTCCACGGCAGGGCGTCGATGGCGCGGAGCGCCTCGCTCGGCTCCCCCGGAGTCAAGGTCAGCCGCATGCGGCACAGCTTCGCGGTCTGCGCGCTGATCAGGATGCCGCCACCGGGGGCTGCCTGCTGCAGCTTTGCTGCGATGTTCACCGTCGCGCCGACCGTGTTCAGATACGGGCGTCCATCGCGATCGACGCGGCGCAGCGCCGCCAGCCCCGAATGGATGCCGACGCGGAACCGGATCGGTTTGCCGCCGGGTCCGGTCCGGCTCGCGGCGGTGGCCTGAAGATCCCATGCTGCGGCACAGGCGCGGTCGGCGTGATCCTCGAAAGGGGTTGGCCAGCCGAATACCGCGATGCCGCCATCGCCTTCATAGCTCACCAGCTTGCCGCCTACCCGCTCGACCGTCTCGCGGAAGTGCTCGAACCAGCGATCGAACAGTTGCAACGCGTCCTCGGGATCGCAATCGACGATGTGCTGCGTCGAATTGGCAATATCGGCCGCCAGAACCGTGACGATTCTACGCTCCGAATCGGCCGTGCCGCTGGATAGTGACTTTGCCCCCATGCGGCGTTCAGGCTACAGCAAAATCCGGAACATGGCCAAGGTCGCTCTCTTCGGAATCGGGACATGATC